>NZ_JBGDUO010000002.1:267482-720657 GCF_046552235.1 Salmonella sp. SAL00670 | reverse complement strand
CTGCTGAACCTGTGCAGTAAGAACAAAATCAACCCGCTGATTGGCTCCGCCGGCGTGTCGGCAGTGCCGATGGCGGCACGCGTATCGAACAAGGTGGGGCTGGAATCGGACCCGCAGAACTTCCTGCTGATGCACGCGATGGGCCCGAACGTGGCGGGGGTGATTGGCTCGGCCATTGCGGCGGGCGTGATGCTGAAGTACGTGCTGGCGATGTAATCCAATCTAATCGGGAGCAGTGATTCTGCTCCCGCAAAATGAGGACACAGTAATGAGTGAAATGGTTGCGTTTCGGCAAGGTACATCCATGCCATCCAGAGAAACCATCTTGCGTTATGTTGTTGAGACGGTGAATCAGATAACTGAGCTTGAGCCAGCGCTGCATTTACTGCCGTGGTCTGGCGTCAACTCAGCAATATATGAGCAACGTTTTGCACAGTGTTACGACGAGGGGCTTTGTGCCGCACAGACGTCGGCACCGAATGTTCCGCAGGGGATTCTGCCATCAACCGATTGGGCTCAGGGTATCGGGTTACTCTGTTTTGCCGCAGGGTATATGAGCGCAGGCGAGCGGCCATTAACACACAATCAGTTATGCGATTTCGTCAAACAGGCGGCTGTTGGTTTATCGCCGATTGAGGGGGAGGCGGCGAGCGGTTTCTCGACGGTACGTAGTATTGCATTACCCGTATTCAGGCGATTACAACGCGATGGTCACGCGTCTCGGATCCTGCTGTTACAAACGTTGCTGCATCTGGTTGCCTGGAAAAGCGCATCGCAGTATGCGCGTCAACAGGCGCAACGACTGCTCTGGATGGGCGGCATTCTGGGGGAAGGGGGCGAGTCTGGCTTATTGGCACTCGATAAGGCGCTGCGTGAAGAAGCCGTCGGGGAGAAAAGTCTCCCCGCTCTGCTGATCTTCACGAGTTTCCTGGCGCATTTTCCGGCAGGGCCAGTCTTTATTGACTAGCCGTCGAACGACGCAGGCAAAAGCCGCGTCGTTTTAGTTCGACGCCGGGTATTCCTGCACCGTCACCTGGAACGTGAGCTGCTTATCATCCCGCATTACCACGACCGGAATGACGGAGCCCGGGCGGATTTCCGCCACCTGATCCATCGTCTCCAGCGCGGACACAGCGGGTTTATTATTGACCGAAATAATCAAATCATTAACCTGAATACCGGCAAGCGCGGCGGGGCCGTTTGGCGTCACTTCATTAACGACAATGCCCTGAATCGGGTCCATGCCGCTACCCTGCTGCGCGTGCAGCGGCGCGATTTCTCGTCCGCCAATACCGATATAGCCGCGAATCACGCGACCGTCGCGGATAAGCTTATCCATAATTTTCGTGGCTAGCTGGAAGGGAATCGCAAAACCAAGGCCTTCCGGCGTTTCGCCATCGTTACTCTTATCAAAAGAGAGGGTGTTGATCCCCATCAGTTCGCCTAACGAGTTGACCAGCGCGCCGCCGGAATTACCGTGGTTAATCGAGGCGTCGGTCTGGAGAAAATTCTGTCGCCCCGTCGGGTTCAGGCCGATACGACCCGTTGCGCTGATGATTCCCTGGGTGATGGTCTGTCCCAGATTATATGGGTTGCCGATAGCCAGTACGACGTCGCCAATATGCGGTGTACGCTTTGTATTAATCGGGATGGTAGGCAGCCCGCCAGTGGCGTTGATCTTCAGCACCGCCAGGTCGGTAAGCGAATCGGAGCCAACCAGTAGCGCTTCAAAGACGCGGCCATCCTGTAGCGCGACGATAATCTGATCGGCATCGTTAATCACGTGCTTGTTGGTAATAATATAACCGCGTTGATCCATGATCACGCCGGAACCCAGCGTGCGGATCTCCAGTTGATTATGCGCGGTACTGTTCATACTGCGGTTATAGACGTTGACGACGGCAGGCGCGGCGCGGCGAACCGCAAAATTATAACTGGCTGGCGTCTCATCGGTACTGTCGAATTGCGGGACGGCGATAGGATTAATTTTGCGCAAAGAAGGCATCACGGCCAACAGAATAGCGCCGACAATTAAACCTATTGTGACCGAACGTAAGAGCTTCACAAACATGATGGAGGCGTCGTTAAAAAAGGGAACGGCAGCAGCATACCATGAGTTAACCGGACATCACATCGCAGGCTGATGCCCGGTTTAAGACAGGATTAGCGCAGCAATAGATAAATGTTCTCGTTGCCGCGTACTACCTGAAGAGCAATGATGGACGGTTTTGCCGCCATCACTTTGCGCATTTCGGCGATAGAACTGATGCGATCGCGATTAACGCCGATGATAACATCATCTTTTTGCAAACCGGCCTGCGCGGCAGGACTGCTTTTTTCGACGCTATCAACCTTAACGCCTTTCGTCCCGTCTTTCAGCTGGCCGTCGCTCAACGTCGCGCCTTGCAACGCCGGGGCGATCATTTCGGCGCTGGCGGAAGAAGAGGTATTGGAATCCAGCGTGACTTCCACCTCCAGCGGCTTACCATCGCGCAGCAGGCCCAGCTTCACTTTCGTACCCGGTTCGGTGGTGGCGATACGTGAACGCAGTTCGGCAAAGCTATTCAGCGGCTTACCGTTAAGACTGATAATCACGTCTCCGGATTTCACCCCGGCCTTCGCCGAACCTGAATTGGGTAAAACCTCGCTGACAAAAGCGCCACGCTGAACGTTCAGTTTGAATGCCTTAGCGATATCAGCGGTCATTTCAGTGCCTTTAATTCCCAGCAATCCGCGTTTGATTTCGCCGAACTGAATCAACTGCTGCGCCAGCGTCTGCGCCATATTGGAAGGAATAGCAAAGCCAATGCCGATGCTCCCGCCCCCTGGCGCGAGGATCGCGGTATTAATCCCGATCAGCTCGCCGTTCAGGTTAAGCAGCGCGCCGCCGGAGTTGCCGCGGTTAATAGAGGCATCGGTTTGAATAAAGTTCTCAAGCCCTTCCAGATTAAGCCCGCTGCGTCCCAGCGCTGAAATAATCCCGGAGGTGGCGGTTTGCCCAAGGCCAAACGGATTACCGACTGCCACGGCGAAATCGCCGACGCGGAGTTTGTCGGAATCGGCGATGGCAATTTGCGTTAACTTGCTGGGATTCTGAATTTGTAACAGAGCGATATCGCTCTGGTCGTCGCCGCCGATCAGCTTCGCGTCGAATTCGCGTCCGTCATTCAGTTGAATACTGATCTTCTGTGCCTGATTAATCACATGATTATTGGTTAATACATAGCCTTTCGCGGCATCAATAATCACCCCCGAACCGAGTCCTTCAAACGGCTGGGACGGCTGGTCTGGCAGATCCTCGCCAAAGAATTTTTTAAACTCCTCCGGCACTTTTTGGCTCTGGGCGGCGGTTCCCTCGACTTTTACGCTGACGACAGCAGGCAGCACTTTCTCCAGCATAGGGGCAAGGCTTGGCAGCGTCGCCTGGCCTGGCACCTGGCCTGGTATCGATGCAAGGGCTGGAAACGGCGCCGAAAGAGTTAACCCGACACTTAACGCTAATGCACTTAACAGCTGGGTGTGTTTTTTCATGGATGCTGCTCTCGTACCTTGAATGAACGGATAGACAATTCAAAACAGATTGATGTTATTGAATTTTCAGCCTGGTAACAATGATAATAGCTGGGACAGGAAAGATAGAGAGAGGGCGCAAGCGATGCGCCCGATAAATTTCTTAACGGCGTGCGATTAATCGCGCTTTGCGCCGCTACGTAACAGGCCAGACGCGCCTTCAGAATAATCACGTGGCATTTGTACTGGCGCCTGATCGTTGCTCGCCTCAGACTCCGCCAGACGGTTACGGAACGGATTCGACTCCGCAGACATTTCCGGCAGCAGGCTGCTGGAGCTTTTCGCCATATGCTGATACAGCTGGCGGTAATCATGCGCCATGGTATCCAGCAGTTCCGCGCTGCGGGCAAAGTGGCTAACCAGCTCTTCACGGTACTCTTCCAGCTCAGCTTTGTTTTTTTCCAGTTCGTACTGCAATGCCTGCTGTTGACGTAACTTACGATTACCAAAACGCATGGCCACGGCACCAATGATGATACCGACGACTAATCCAATTAGCGCATATTCCCAGGTCATGAACATCTCCCGTTGTCTTATGTTTCCGTAGGGTGTTGGCTCCAGGCTCCATGCCCGCGCCTGATTATGCCACTATAACCGCTAATTCCGTAGAAGTGGAATCCCGACAGCATATCGCGTAGTGTAGAACGGCCTTTTTTTCGTCAGCCGTGAACGACGGCACATCGATTTTCAAGGAATAACAATAACATTATGCAAAGCCTTTCCCCTACATCGCGTTATCTCCAGGCACTCAACGAAGGCACCCATCAGCCTGACGACGTACAGAAAGAGGCGGTCGACCGTCTGGAAACCCTTTATCAGGCGCTCACCGCGAAAAAATCGTCGGCTACGCCACCCGGCGGACTGATAGCGCGACTGGGGAAATTATTAGGCAAAAACGAACCGGACGCGCAAATACCGGTTCGCGGGCTGTATATGTGGGGGGGCGTGGGTCGCGGCAAAACCTGGCTCATGGATCTCTTCTACCACAGCCTGCCGGGTGAGCGAAAATTACGCCTGCATTTTCATCGGTTTATGCTGCGCGTGCATGAAGAACTTACCGCGCTACAGGGACAGATCGATCCGTTAGACATTATTGCCGATCGGTTTAAAACCGAGACGGACGTACTGTGTTTCGATGAGTTTTTCGTCACCGATATTACCGACGCCATGCTGCTGGGCGGTTTAATGAAAGCGCTGTTTGCACGCGGCATTACGCTGGTCGCGACCTCCAATATTCCGCCGGATGAACTCTACCGCAACGGTTTGCAACGCGCCCGCTTCCTGCCGGCTATCGATGCCATTAAACAGCACTGCGACATTATGAATGTGGACGCCGGCGTCGATTACCGGCTGCGGACGCTGACGCAGGCCCATTTATGGCTAACGCCGCTTAATGATGAAACCCGGCGGCAAATGGATAAACTGTGGCTGGCGTTAGCGGGGGCCGCGCGCGAGCACGCTCCGACGCTGGAAATCAATCATCGCTCTTTATCCACCCTGGGCGTTGAAAACCAAACGCTAGCGGTCTCTTTCGCTACGCTGTGCGTCGAGGCCCGCAGCCAGCATGATTACATTGCGCTCTCAAGGTTATTTCACACGGTTCTGCTGTTTGACGTGCCGGTCATGACGCCGCTGATGGAGAACGAAGCGCGCCGCTTTATTGCGCTGGTGGATGAGTTTTACGAGCGCCACGTTAAGCTGGTGGTCAGCGCCGCCGCACCGTTATATGAAATTTATCAGGGGGAACGGCTCAAGTTTGAATTTCAGCGCTGTCTGTCACGCCTGCAAGAGATGCAGAGTGCGGAGTACCTCAAGCGGGAGCATATGCCGTAAGCCGGACAAGCGCAGCGCCCCGGCATTATGCGGTATTATATCTGTGCAACCTCCCCGACCGAGGGTGAACCAGGCCTGAACAAAACCCGCGGCAAATCGCAAAAAGGGGTCGATCTTTGACCTGGACTTCTCTATAATCCTGCGACCCCACGTTACAAGAGAGTTTTTTCCCAAACTTTCTCTGTGCCGGCCAAACATATCCGAGGGGGTAGGTTTACCGGACTTTGTCGTGTGAACCTCAACTATTTAAAACGTTTGGGTGTTCACCAACGTGTAACTTATTTATTTGGGTAAGCTTTTAATGAAAACTTTTACAGCTAAACCAGAAACCGTAAAACGCGACTGGTATGTTGTTGACGCGACCGGTAAAACTCTGGGCCGTCTGGCTACTGAACTGGCTCGTCGCCTGCGCGGTAAGCACAAAGCGGAATACACTCCGCACGTAGATACTGGTGATTACATCATCGTTCTGAACGCTGACAAAGTTGCTGTAACCGGCAACAAGCGTACTGACAAAGTGTACTATCACCACACCGGCCACATCGGTGGTATCAAACAAGCGACCTTTGAAGAGATGATTGCCCGCCGTCCTGAGCGTGTGATTGAAATCGCGGTTAAAGGCATGCTGCCAAAAGGCCCGCTGGGTCGTGCTATGTTCCGTAAACTGAAAGTTTACGCGGGCAACGAGCACAACCACGCGGCACAGCAACCGCAAGTTCTTGACATCTAATCGGGATTATAGGCAATGGCTGAAAATCAATACTACGGCACTGGTCGCCGCAAAAGTTCCGCAGCTCGCGTTTTCATCAAACCGGGCAACGGTAAAATCGTTATCAACCAACGTTCTCTGGAACAGTACTTCGGTCGTGAAACTGCCCGCATGGTAGTTCGTCAGCCGCTGGAACTGGTCGACATGGTTGAGAAACTGGATCTGTACATCACTGTTAAAGGTGGTGGTATCTCTGGTCAGGCTGGTGCGATCCGTCACGGTATCACCCGCGCTCTGATGGAGTACGACGAGTCCCTGCGTGGCGAACTGCGTAAAGCTGGCTTCGTTACTCGTGACGCTCGTCAGGTTGAACGTAAGAAAGTCGGCCTGCGTAAAGCACGTCGTCGTCCGCAGTTCTCCAAACGTTAATGGGGTTCTGCTTCGGCAGACAACTGTTAGCGAAAAAACCCGCTTCGGCGGGTTTTTTTATGGCTAAAGTCCGAATCCAGTCTCTTTTCCTCCCTATCTTTAGCATTATTCTCATCTTATTCATCTTTCATGCACGCTCAGAGAAAAGGAAGTCGCAGTGGGATTTTTTAACGCATTGTTTACTAAGAAAGAGTCGTTAATGCTGTCGAATAAATGGGAATTCTTTATAACAACGGTGGATGACCATGTTACGGGGATACGTGTGGATATCGGCGCCATTCAGGATGAAAAATTTGATCGCCTTATCCATACCGGGTTCTTACGTGTTCATTACACCAACTGTTATGAAAATGGTTTACCGCAGCCCGATGAAACACAGCGTTTAAATCGTATAGAGGACTGGCTTGATGAAAAGGGGAAGACGTTTCCGATCTGGCTGGTGGGTGTGGTTACCCAACAAGGCTGGCGCGATTTTGTGTTCATGTCGGAAGAGGATCTTAACTGGGAAAAGACGCTGGATAAATTGCTCGCTGGTGGCCCGGAAATCTCTTTTAGTTATAGAGAGAGTCACAATGATAAAGGAAACTTTTACCGCCAGTTCTTGTATCCAACCCGATACGACTGGAACTGGATACACGATTCCCGTGTGTGCCGGGGATTACAGGAACAAGGTGATGATCTGACGCTTCCGCGCGCTATTGATTATTATGCGACATTGCCTACAGAGGTCGCAGCGCGCGACCTGGCGCAAGATATTGCTGCATTACCGTATGGCATAACGCTGGTCAGTATTCGAATGAATGACCCGCAACAGGGGTTTATGGCGTCTTTTATCAGCACCGATGCTCCGCAACAATGGCATATGACAGAAATCACTTGCCAGCTTACCGATCTGGCTGAAAAACATGGCGGCAGTTTTGATGGCTGGGGCGCACCGGTAGTACAGGCATAACAGGCGAAAGACAATATCTCAGGTGGGGCGAGCATTTCAGACCAGGAATATCTCTTTTTCCTCATTTCCAGAATCGACTCACCACAAAGGTCACAAAATCTGGTAAACTATCATCCAATTTTCTGCCCAAATAGCGGGGAATGTTCATTTTTTGTCTCGTTTCTGAGCAATGATGGCTTTTTTCGCCCTGGGTGACATAACATCTGGCTGGTCACATTGTGGCTGGTAGCAGTAAAAATTCTGAATATACCTGGAGGTTTTCATGGCTGTCGCTGCCAACAAACGTTCGGTAATGACGCTGTTTTCTGGTCCTACTGACATCTATAGCCATCAGGTCCGCATTGTGTTGGCTGAAAAGGGTGTTAGTTTTGAGATCGAACATGTGGAAAAGGACAATCCACCTCAGGATCTGATTGACCTCAACCCGAATCAAAGCGTTCCGACACTGGTGGATCGTGAGCTGACCCTGTGGGAATCTCGCATCATTATGGAATATCTGGATGAGCGTTTCCCTCATCCGCCGCTGATGCCGGTTTATCCGGTCGCGCGCGGTGAAAGCCGTCTGTACATGCACCGTATTGAAAAAGACTGGTATACGCTGATGAACGTCATCGTAAACGGGTCTGCTTCCGAGGCCGACTCTGCGCGTAAACAACTGCGTGAAGAGCTGCTGGCGATTGCGCCGGTATTTGGTCAGAAACCGTATTTCCTGAGCGACGAATTCAGCCTGGTTGATTGCTACCTGGCGCCTCTCTTGTGGCGTTTACCGCAGTTGGGTATTGAATTCAGCGGCGCAGGGGCGAAAGAGCTGAAAGGCTATATGACCCGCGTCTTTGAACGTGATTCTTTCCTGGCTTCTTTAACCGAAGCTGAACGTGAAATGCGCCTCGGTCGGGGTTAACCTGTATGGATTTGTCACAGTTGACGCCGCGTCGTCCTTATCTGTTGCGTGCTTTCTACGAGTGGTTGCTGGATAACCAGTTGACCCCGCATCTGGTGGTGGATGTGATGCTGCCTGGCGTGCATGTCCCTATGGAATATGCGCGCGATGGGCAAATCGTCCTCAATATTGCGCCGCGAGCGGTAGGTAATCTGGAGCTGTCTAATGATGAAGTGCGTTTTAATGCGCGCTTCGGCGGCGTTCCCCGTCAGGTTTCTGTGCCTTTGGCTGCGGTGCTGGCGATTTACGCCCGTGAAAATGGCGCAGGCACCATGTTTGAGCCTGAAGCCGCCTATGATGAAGACGTTGTCAGCTTAAATGATGATGACAATACCGCAGGCGCGGAAAGCGAGACCGTGATGTCCGTCATTGATGGTGATAAGCCCGACCACGATGACGACAGTAGTCCTGATGACGAGCCGCCTCCGCCGCGTGGCGGACGTCCGGCGCTGCGTGTAGTAAAATAATCAACAGGCCCTGAAGGGCCTGTTTTGTTTGGTCTCCTCTCGGGTTCACCCTGCTTTTAAAGCTGTGTTACGATAAGCTTGCTATTATTTGCCACCGACCACTCATGAATGGACGTTATGAACGCTTTTGATTCGCAAGCAGAAGATTCTCCGACATCCCTCGGGCGTAGTTTGCGCCGCCGCCCGCTGGCGCGTAAAAAACTGTCTGAAATGGTTGAGGAAGAGCTGGAGCAGATGATCCGCCGTCATGAGTTTGGCGAGGGAGAACAGCTACCGTCTGAACGTGAATTAATGGCCTTCTTCAATGTGGGACGTCCCTCCGTGCGTGAAGCGTTAGCTGCGCTGAAGCGTAAAGGTCTGGTGCAAATCAATAACGGCGAACGCGCCCGCGTCTCGCGCCCCTCTGCTGATACCATCATCAGTGAACTGTCGGGTATGGCGAAAGATTTTCTTACTCATCCTGGCGGCATCGCTCACTTTGAACAGCTACGGCTTTTCTTTGAATCCAGCCTGGTACGCTATGCGGCGGAACATGCCACCGACGAGCAGATCGCGTTGTTAGCGAAAGCGCTGGAAATTAATAGCCAGTCGCTGGATGACAACGCGCTGTTTATTCGTTCGGATGTCGAGTTTCACCGGGTGCTGGCTGAAATTCCCGGCAATCCGATCTTTATGGCTATTCATGTTGCTCTGCTGGACTGGCTAATCGCCGCTCGCCCAAGCGTTCCCGATCGTGAGCTGCATGAACATAATAACGTGAGTTATCAACAGCATATTGTGATTGTTGATGCCATTCGCCAGCGAGATCCCGATAAAGCGGATCGCGCTCTGCAAACCCACCTCAATAGCGTTTCCGCTACCTGGCACGCACTCGGTAAAAAAAGTCAAAAAATGCGGTAGCGATCGCACCTCCGATCCCGGTTTAGTGAAGCAGATCGCACTATAAGCGTTCTGTATTATTTGCTGCTTATTTGATCTGGTATAACAGGTATAAAGGTAGGTAGTTAATATATTCATCATCCGTAGAGGTAGGTATGGCAAAAGCATTGCAAGGCGTAATGGCGGCGTTGTTGACCCCATTTGATCATCAGCAGCAACTGGATAGCGAAAGCCTGCGCCGTCTGGTGCGTTTTAACATCGGGCAGGGTATCGACGGGCTGTACGTTGGCGGTTCCACCGGGGAAGCATTTGTACAGAGCCTTGCTGAAAGAGAGCAGGTACTGGAGATTGTCGCCGAAGAGGCGAAGGGAAAAATCACGTTGATCGCCCATGTCGGGACAGTAAGCACCGCAGAAAGCCAGCAGCTTGCCAGCGCCGCAAAGCGTTACGGTTTTGATGCGGTCTCTGCGGTGACGCCTTTTTATTACCCTTTCAGTTTTGAAGAGCACTGTGACCATTATCGGGCAATCATTGATTCCGCAGATGGATTGCCGATGGTGGTATACAACATTCCGGCGTTAAGCGGCGTAAAACTTACCCTCGATCAGATCAATACGCTGGTGACATTACCGGGCGTGAGCGCGCTGAAGCAAACCTCCGGCGATCTCTTCCAGATGGAGCAGATCCGCCGCGCGCATCCGGATCTGGTGCTGTACAACGGTTATGACGAAATCTTCGCTTCCGGTCTGCTGGCGGGCGCGGACGGCGGTATCGGCAGCACATACAACATTATGGGCTGGCGTTATCAGGGGATTGTTCAGGCATTGCGTGAGGGCGATGTGGCGAAAGCGCAGCGTCTGCAAACCGAGTGCAATAAGGTTATTGATTTACTGATTAAAACCGGCGTATTCCGCGGCCTGAAAACGGTCCTGCATTATATGGACGTGCTATCGGTGCCGCTGTGTCGTAAACCGTTTGCGCCTGTTGATGAAAAATACCTGCCGGCGCTCAAGGCGCTGGCTCAACAACTGATGGAAGAAAAGGCGTAACAGCATAATGCCGGGGGCGCTACGCTTGCCCGGCCTACAACAGTGTGAACAGTAGGCCGGATAAGGCGGAGCCGCCATTCGGCATAACGACAACAAAAATCGTCGGGAGAGTAAAATGAGTACTTCTACCCAAAACATCCCGTGGTATCGCCATCTCAACCGGGCGCAGTGGCGGGCATTTTCCGCTGCCTGGCTGGGATATCTGCTTGATGGTTTTGATTTTGTGTTGATTGCTCTTGTACTGACTGAGGTACAAAGCGAATTTGGGCTGACGACGGTACAGGCGGCAAGCCTGATTTCTGCGGCTTTTATCTCTCGCTGGTTCGGCGGGTTATTACTGGGCGCGATGGGCGATCGCTATGGGCGTCGTCTGGCGATGGTCAGCAGCATCATTCTGTTTTCGGTGGGAACCCTGGCATGCGGGTTTGCGCCCGGTTACACCACCATGTTCATCGCCCGACTGGTGATTGGTATGGGCATGGCGGGCGAATATGGTTCCAGCGCGACCTATGTGATTGAAAGCTGGCCAAAACATTTACGCAATAAAGCCAGCGGTTTTCTGATTTCCGGCTTCTCCGTCGGCGCGGTCGTTGCCGCGCAGGTGTACAGCCTGGTGGTGCCTGTCTGGGGCTGGCGCGCGCTGTTTTTCATTGGCATTTTGCCAATTATCTTCGCTCTCTGGCTGCGGAAAAACATTCCGGAAGCGGAAGACTGGAAAGAGAAACACGCGGGTAAAGCGCCGGTACGCACGATGGTCGACATTCTTTATCGGGGCGAGCATCGCATCATCAACATTTTAATGACTTTCGCCGCCGCCGCTGCGCTGTGGTTCTGTTTTGCCGGTAACCTACAAAATGCTGCGATTGTGGCGGGGCTGGGACTACTGTGCGCGGTTATCTTTATCAGCTTTATGGTGCAGAGCAGCGGTAAACGCTGGCCCACTGGCGTCATGCTGATGCTGGTGGTACTGTTTGCTTTCCTCTATTCCTGGCCGATTCAGGCGCTGTTACCCACTTATCTGAAAACCGAGCTGGCCTACGATCCGCATACGGTGGCGAATGTCCTGTTCTTTAGCGGATTTGGCGCGGCGGTTGGTTGCTGCGTAGGCGGTTTTCTTGGCGACTGGCTGGGAACGCGTAAAGCATATGTCTGTAGCCTGCTGGCCTCGCAAATCCTCATTATTCCGGTCTTTGCGATTGGCGGCACAAACGTCTGGGTTCTGGGTCTGCTACTGTTTTTCCAACAGATGTTGGGGCAGGGGATTGCCGGGATTCTACCGAAACTGATCGGCGGTTACTTCGATACCGATCAGCGCGCGGCGGGGCTGGGCTTTACTTATAACGTCGGCGCGCTCGGCGGCGCGCTGGCACCGATCCTGGGAGCGCTGATCGCTCAACGTCTGGATCTGGGCACTGCGCTGGCATCGCTCTCTTTCAGCCTGACGTTTGTCGTGATCCTGCTTATTGGGCTTGATATGCCGTCTCGCGTACAGCGTTGGCTACGTCCGGAAGCGTTACGTACCCACGATGCTATCGACGACAAACCGTTCAGCGGAGCCGTACCGCTTGGCAGTGGTAAAGGTGCCTTTGTAAAAACGAAAAGTTAATCCGCTTGCCCGGTTTTAAACCGGGCAATATTTGTAAGGGAGTAGTATGTCGTTACTTGAACAACTGGATAAAAATATTGCCGCTTCTGGCGGCCTGATTGTCTCCTGCCAGCCCGTTCCGGGCAGTCCGCTGGATAAGCCGGAGATTGTAGCGGCAATGGCGTTGGCGGCGGAACAGGCGGGCGCGGTTGCGGTGCGTATTGAAGGCATAGACAACCTGCGTATGACCCGCTCGCTCGTTTCGGTACCCATTATCGGCATTATCAAACGCGATCTGGATGAGTCTCCAGTGCGCATTACCCCTTTTCTCGACGATGTAGATGCGCTGGCACAGGCCGGAGCAGCTATTATCGCCGTTGATGGAACCGCTCGGCAACGGCCGGTAGCCGTTGAGGCGTTGTTGGCGCGCATTCATCACCACCATCTACTGGCGATGGCCGACTGCTCATCCGTGGACGATGGTCTCGCCTGTCAACGGTTGGGCGCGGACATTATCGGCACGACAATGTCCGGCTACACCACCCCCGATACGCCGGAGGAACCCGATCTGCCCTTAGTCAAAGCGTTGCATGACGCCGGATGCCGGGTAATAGCCGAAGGGCGCTATAACTCGCCAGCACTGGCAGCGGAGGCGATCCGCTATGGCGCATGGGCGGTGACGGTGGGGTCCGCCATTACCCGTCTGGAACATATCTGTGGATGGTATAACGACGCATTAAAAAAGGCGGCGTCATGACTACGTTAGCAATTGATATTGGCGGGACTAAACTTGCCGCCGCGCTCATCGACAAAAACTTGCGCATTAGCCAGCGTCGCGAGCTACCGACCCCCGCGAGCAAAACGCCGGATGCGTTACGTGAAGCATTAAAGGCGCTGGTTGAACCACTACGGGCAGAGGCGCGTCAGGTAGCGATAGCTTCTACCGGGATCATTCAGGAAGGGATGCTGCTGGCGCTAAACCCCCATAATCTGGGCGGCTTGCTACACTTTCCGTTAGTACAAACACTGGAAACGATCGCTGGCCTGCCGACGCTGGCGGTGAACGACGCGCAGGCGGCGGCCTGGGCGGAGTATCACGCGCTCCCTGATGATATCCGCGATATGGTATTTATCACCGTTTCAACCGGCGTTGGCGGCGGCGTTGTCTGCGACGGCAAGCTCCTTACCGGAAAAGGCGGTCTGGCCGGGCACCTGGGACACACCCTGGCGGACCCACACGGGCCCGTATGCGGCTGTGGACGCGTTGGCTGCGTAGAGGCCATCGCCTCTGGACGAGGGATGGCCGCGGCGGCGCGGGACGATCTGGCGGGATGCGACGCCAAAACCCTATTTATTCGCGCTGGCGAAGGTCATCAGCAGGCGCGACATCTGGTAAGCCAATCCGCGCAGGTAATAGCGCGAATGATCGCCGATGTGAAAGCGACTACCGACTGCCAGTGTGTGGTCATTGGCGGCAGCGTAGGGTTAGCTGAGGGATACCTGGAGCAGGTTCGCGCGTTTTTGATGCAAGAGCCTGCGCCTTATCACGTGGCGCTGAGCGCCGCTCGCTATCGGCATGACGCAGGATTATTAGGCGCTGCGTTGTTAGCTCAAGGAGACACATTATGATGATGGGGGAAGTACAGTCGTTGCCTTCTTGCGGGTTGCATCCGCGATTGTTGGATGCCTTGACTCTCGCGCTGGCGGCAAGGCCGCAGGAGAAAGCGCCGGGGCGCTATGAATTGCAGGGCGACAATGTCTTTATGAATGTAATGCAGTTAACGACGCAAATGCCGGCCGAGAAGAAAGCGGAATTGCATGAACAATACATTGATATTCAGCTACTACTAACCGGCGTCGAGCGTATTGCGTTTGGGATGTCCGGTGCCGCTCGCCAGTGCGAGGAGATGCACGTTGAAGAGGATTACCAGCTTTGTAGTCAAATTGTCGACGAGCAGACTATTACGCTGCAAGCGGGGATGTTTGCTGTGTTTATGCCGGGAGAACCGCATAAACCGGGATGTGCAGTGGGTGAGCCAGATGACATCAAAAAAGTGGTAGTGAAAGTACGCGCCAGTCTGCTGGCGGCCTGAATCTCTTGCCGGAGCAGTCTTCCGAACGCAGCCCCTTACGGGGCTGCGTGGTGAATGTGCCGGAGAGCGCGGGTATGACGGGTTAACGCTTAAACGTCACGGCTTCCGGCTGGGTCAGGTGCAGCGTCGTCTGGCTCGGCACCGTCTCGGCAATAACCCGCCCGTGGCGAATCGAGTAACGGGCAGGCGTCTGGCGACGTACCGCATCGAATCCATTCTCAGCGGGTAAGATAACCAGATTCGCGGCATTGCCGACGCTCAGACCGTAGTCCTGTAAATGCAGGGTTTTTGCGCTGTGGGTAGTGATCAGATTTAACCCGTCGTTGATTTGCCCATACCCCATCAACTGGCAAACGTGTAACCCCATATACAACACCTGCAGCATATTTGCTGTGCCTAATGGATACCACGGGTCGAAGACGTCATCATGGCCAAAGCAGACGTTGATCCCCGCTTCCAGCATCTCTTTCACTCGCGTGACGCCACGACGTTTCGGGTAAGTGTCAAACCGCCCTTGCAGATGAATATTCACCAGCGGGTTGGCGACGAAGTTAATCCCCGACATTTTCAACAGGCGGAACAGGCGTGACGCATACGCGCCGTTGTACGAGTGCATAGCCGTGGTGTGGCTGGCGGTCACGCGCGCCCCCATGCCATCACGATGCGCCAGCGCCGCGACCGTTTCGACAAAGCGAGACTGCTCGTCATCAATTTCGTCGCAGTGCACATCGATCAAGCGATCGTATTTCTGCGCCAGTGCAAAGATTTTGTGCAGCGATTCAACGCCATATTCCCGCGTGAACTCAAAGTGCGGAATGGCGCCAATAACGTCAGCGCCCAAACGCACGGCTTCCTCTAACAGCGCTTCACCGTTGGGATAAGACAGAATACCTTCTTGCGGAAAGGCGACGATTTGTAGGTCTACCCACGGCGCAACCTCTTGCTTCACTTCCAGCATGGCTTTCAGCGCGGTGAGCGTAGGATCTGAAACGTCAACGTGAGTACGAACGTACTGGATGCCGTTAGCCATCTGCCATTTCAGGGTCTGCATCGCGCGCGCTTTCACATCTTCATGCGTGAGCATTGCTTTACGTTCTGCCCAGCGCTCAATCCCTTCAAACAGTGTGCCGGACTGGTTCCAGCTCGGTTCACCCGCCGTTTGCGTGGTATCCAGGTGGATATGTGGCTCAACAAACGGTGGAATAGCCAGACCGCCTTCGGCATCAAGCACTTCGCCCTGCGGTAACGATGCGGCTTCCTGAGGCTCAATCCGGCTAAAGCGCCCGTTTTCAATCGTAATCTGCCATAATCCTTCGTGTCCCTGCAGACGCGTCTGACGAATAGTGATGTTATTGTTCTGCATGGCTGACCTCTGGTGATTTAGCAAGGCTGCGGTTGAAAAGTGGATTCAGCAGGATATAGCTGAAGACGCCGCCGAGTACGGCGTTGACGGGCACAATACCAGGAACATAATGTCCGGCGGCGATGCCCAGCGCGACGGAAAGAATAGCAATCCAGTTAACGGGAATAAAGCGCACGGTGTTGAAGTCGGCATAGCGGCGACGGTTCAACAGATAGTCGGCAATAATCACTCCGCCAATCGGTGGGATGGCAGATGACAGGAACGTCAGCCAGCCGACAAAATTATTGTAAAGCCACAGCGCGCACACGGTACCGATAATCCCGTTCACCACCGACAGCGTACGGCTGGAAAGACCGGTAATATTGGCGAAGCCCAGACCCGATGCGTACAGCGCGTTATCGTTGGTGGTCCAGATATTCAGGCCAAGCACCACAATCGCGGGCAGCAGCAGCCCCTGCGCTATCATCACGTCAGAGATATCCGCCTGACCGACGGCGGCAGCGCCTGCCGCGCCAAAGATAAACATCAGCGAGTTGCCGAGGAAAAAAGCGACCATCGCAATCAGTACGGCGCTTTTGGCATGACGCCCGAAGCGGACGAAGTCGGCGGTCAATGTACCGGCGCTGACAAAC
The DNA here is from genome assembly GCF_046552235.1 of Salmonella sp. SAL00670. Lineage (NCBI taxonomy): Bacteria > Pseudomonadati > Pseudomonadota > Gammaproteobacteria > Enterobacterales > Enterobacteriaceae > Salmonella > Salmonella sp. SAL00670. The sequence goes on along the minus strand of NZ_JBGDUO010000002.1, from coordinate 704,156 downwards.
GAGCCCACCACCAGCGCCAGCGCGCTGGAAAAATCCAGCGGCGTCTGCGGCACTATCGTTTTTAAATGCTCCAGCCCACCCACGCCGCTGACCGCCAGCCAGACGGAGTAGCTGCCCAGAATAACGATCGCGGGTACGGCAACGATAGACAAAATGGTCAGCGCCGAGATGCCGAAAAAAATGGTCAGGGTCATCAGTAGACCCGAAACGGCAATCAGGATATTGGCATCAATGCCCGTCGCTTTACTGACCGGAATAGCGAACATCGCTACGCCAACGCCAAACCAGCCCACTTGAGTACCGCCTAGCAGTAGCGAGGGAAGCCATGAGCCTTTAACGCCAAAGGAGTAACGTGCAAGGAGGTGAGTGGAGAGTCCGGTTTTTGCGCCGATGTAACCAAGAAATGCAGTGTAGATACCGAGGAGGAGATTACCGAAGAGAACTGCGAGGAAGAAATCATTATAAGAAAGACCGGTGCCGAGTGTCCCTCCGGTCCACATACTGGCGGAAAAAAACGTTAAACCCAACATGACAAACGTCAGTGGAATCACGCCCTTCCGCGCCGCCAGAGGGACGGGGCCCTGGCTATAATTGTTGTCCTGCGACACAACGCCTCCATGAATTTTGCCCAAAAAATCCGCCGCATAATATACAGTTCTCAGAATAAAGCAAACGTTTTCGTGTGATATTTTTTTGATAATTATTCATGGAATTAATGATTCGTTAGTTTTTCTCCGTTGTCAGTGAACCACCGCGTGTGAGTTGAGTTTCCAGCATGGTTTGCGAACGAATAAGTTCGTCTGTGAGTAATTTTTCGTCGGGCAACTGCACTTTGTACTCGCTCGCCATGATGGTGTTTGGCAGGCCAGTCAGCGCGTAATGCGCTTCCCCCGCGCCTTTCCCTGCGCACAAAACCAGGCCGACTGGCGGGTTTTCTCCGGGCATTGTCCAGTGCTCTTTGGCATAGTTCAGGTACATATTCATCTGCCCGGCATCCGCATAACCGAATTTGCCTACCTTCAGGTCAACGAGCAACAGGCAGCGCAAGCGACGATGGAAGAACAGCAGATCGACGCGGAACCAGCTATCGTCTATGCGTAGTCGGCGTTGGCGGCCAACAAAAGCAAAATCGTCACCGAGCTCCAGCATAAAGTCCATCAGGTGGCTGAGCAGCGCGTCTTCGAGATCTGATTCGGAATACTCGTCCTTCAGGTTAAGAAATTCCAGAATGAACGGGTCGCGTATGGCTTGCTCCGGCAAAACGTTTGGCTCGGCGGGTGCAGGCTGCTGCAACATGGCGGATTTGTCGTGGGACAGTAGCGTTCGTTCGTAAAATTGAGTGGCGATTTGCCTGTCGAGCTGCCTAACTGACTAGCCGTTACGTAGCGTCTCTTTCTCGTAAAAAGTGCGGGCATCGGGATTTTTTACCGACAAGAGGCGGACATACGCCGACCAGGGGAGTGGGAATGTTTTGGCGAGCGGTATGAGATTTGAAGATTCCGCAGACAGTGTCTGCGGAATTTCAATATGTTGAAAACAAAGATAAAATGTACGAATTTGCCATAGGTTTCTGGTGGAAAAACCGCGCTTATAGCGCTGACTTAAATCTACCGATAATCGTTCGATAAGCTGGGTGCCATAGGCCGCTCGCGCTTCTCCTCCCTGTTCAAATTCGACAATGCGTCGGCCAATTTCCCAGTAGGTGGCAGTCATAATGGCATTGATGCTGCGCACGGTCTCGGTACGTGCCGTATCGACCAGACGAATAATACCGTCATGAATTTGCTGATATTCATCAGACTGTGGCGCTAAAGTTGGATTCGTCATGTCATCCCTTACGTGATAGTTTCATTGTGAAATTAGAACGCTATCAATACGCTTCAGGCGTAAACGAATCAATCCATGAACGGATTTTACATGGCATTACATCTCGATTTACGAGCGGGTTTCCAGAATCGGCAGGAGAGATATTGAGGAGAGGAATATCGGCTCCCCAGCCATCAGCCAAGGCAGTAAGCGGGGAGCCGGAAGGGTTACACTTCGAGGTAGTTCATAATCCCGTCAGCCGCCTTACGGCCTTCGGCAATCGCCGTCACCACCAGATCGGAACCGCGCACGATGTCGCCACCGGCGAAGATTTTCGGGTTGCTGGTCTGGAAAGCATTATCGCAGCGTTCCGGCGCGATAATTCGTCCCTGCGAGTCCAGTTCCACGCTGTGTTTCGCCAGCCATTCCATGCTGTGTGGACGAAAACCAAACGCCATCACCACCGCATCAGCCGGAACCACATGCTCGGAACCGGCGACGATCTCCGCCCGCCGACGGCCTTTGGCATCCGGTTCGCCCATTTCAGTGCGCACCATTTTTACGCCGCTCACTTTGCCGTTGGCATTGACTTCAATGCCCAGCGGTTGAACGTTAAACTGAAATTCGACACCTTCCTCGCGCGCGTTCTTCACTTCGCGTCTGGAACCCGGCATGTTCTCTTCATCACGACGATAAGCACAGGTTACGTGCGTTGCGCCCTGGCGTATGGAAGTGCGTACGCAGTCCATTGCGGTATCGCCGCCGCCCAGCACCACCACGCGTTTGCCTTCCATGCTGACATATGGTTCGTCGCTGGTTTCGCCAAACCCCATGATCTGCTTCGTATTGGCGATCAGGAACGGCAGAGCGTCGAAAACCCCGTCCGCATCTTCATTTTCCAGCCCGCCGCGCATCGAATGATAGGTGCCGACGCCAAGGAATACCGCATCGTAATCTTTCAGCAGATCTTCAAGCTGTACATCACGACCCACTTCGGTATTAAGTTTGAACTCAATACCCATGCCGGTGAAGATCTCACGGCGGCGGGTCATGACTTCTTTCTCCAGCTTGAAGGCCGGGATACCGAAGGTCAGCAGACCACCGATTTCCGGATGGCGATCAAAGACCACCGCCTTCACGCCGTTGCGGGTCAGCACGTCGGCGCACGCCAGCCCTGCCGGACCTGCGCCGATTATCGCTACCCGTTTGTCCGTCTGGCGTACGCCGGTCATATCCGGGCGCCAGCCCATCTCAAACGCTTTATCGTTGATATAGCGCTCAATGTTACCGATGGTCACTGCGCCGAACTCATCGTGCAGCGTACAGGAGCCTTCGCACAGGCGGTCCTGCGGGCAGACGCGGCCACACACTTCCGGCAGGGTGTTGGTCTGGTGCGATAGCTCAGCCGCCTCAAAAATACGCCCTTCGTTAGCCAGTTTCAGCCAGTTCGGGATGTAGTTATGTACCGGACATTTCCACTCGCAGTAGGGGTTACCGCAGGACAAACAGCGATCCGCCTGGGCTTTCGCCTGACCTTCAGAAAACGGTTCGTAGATTTCAACAAACTCGATCTTACGGATCTTCAGCGGTTTCTTCGGCGGATCAACGCGCTGCAGGTCGATAAATTGATAAACATTCTGGCTCATTTCAATTCCTTACTGCGCCTGCACGCGCAATTCTGCCGCACTACGACTACGGTGGCCCAACAGGGCTTTGACATCGCTGGACTTGGGCTTAACTAACGCGAATTGGGTTGAGAAGCTTGACCACCTGGACAGGATCTCTTCGCCGCGTTGCGAACCAGTATGCTGCACGTGCTCGGTGATCAGACCGCGCAGATGCTCTTCGTGGATAGCCAGCGAATCAACGTCCAGTACTTCTACCAGTTCCGGGTTCACGCGTTTACGGAATTCGCCATCTTCGTCCAGCACATAGGCGAAGCCGCCGGTCATCCCCGCGCCGAAGTTAACGCCGGTTTTACCCAGCACGCAGACGATGCCGCCGGTCATGTATTCACAGCCGTTGTCGCCGATGCCCTCTACTACGGTAATCGCCCCGGAGTTACGCACGCCGAAACGTTCGCCCGCGCGCCCCGCCGCGTACAGACGGCCACCGGTCGCTCCATACAGGCAGGTGTTGCCGATGATGCTGGCTTTATGACTGAGGAAGGCGGAACCTACCGGCGGTCTGATGGCGATCAAACCGCCTGCCATACCTTTACCGACATAGTCGTTGGCATCGCCAGTCAGATATAACTCTACGCCGCCCGCGTTCCACACGCCAAAGCTCTGGCCTGCGGTACCGCTGAAGTGTGCTTTAATCGGATCGGAAGCCAGCCCCTGATCGCCGTGGGTCTGTGCGATGTAGCCGGAAAGCGACGCGCCGACGGAACGATCGGTGTTGCGGATGTCGAACCAGAAGGTTTTGCTCTGGCGCGCATCGACAAACGGTTTCGCCTGCTGCAACAGTTGCGCATTCAGCACGCCGTTATCAAACGGCGGGTTATTTTCGGTGCAGTACAGCGCTTTACCCGGATGAGGTTCAGCGGTTTCCAGTAGACGAGACAGCGCCAGCTTCTGCTGTTTAGCGGTGAAGCCCTCCAGCTCTTTCAGCAGGTCGGTGCGGCCAATCAAATCCACCAGGCGGGTCACGCCAAGCGAAGCCATCAGCTCGCGCACTTCGCGGGCGATAAATTCAAAGTAGTTGGTTACTTTGAACGGCAGGCCGTGATAGTGGTTCTTACGCAGTTTTTCATCCTGCGTCGCCACGCCGGTTGCGCAGTTGTTCAGATGGCAAATGCGCAGGTATTTACAGCCCAGCGCCACCATCGGGCCGGTGCCGAAGCCGAAACTTTCCGCACCGAGAATTGCCGCTTTAATGATATCGACGCCGGTTTTCAGACCGCCGTCCACCTGCAGACGAATCTTGTGACGCAGACCGTTGGCGACCAGCGCCTGCTGGGTTTCAACAAGTCCGAGTTCCCACGGACAGCCCGCATATTTCACCGAAGAGAGCGGGCTGGCGCCGGTACCGCCGTCGTAGCCAGCGATGGTGATCAGATCCGCATAGGCTTTCGCCACGCCGGTCGCGATGGTGCCGACGCCCGGTTCGGACACCAGCTTCACGGAGATCATCGCCTTCGGGTTGACCTGTTTGAGGTCGAAAATGAGCTGCGCTAAGTCCTCGATAGAGTAGATATCGTGGTGCGGCGGCGGGGAGATCAGCGTCACGCCCGGCACTGAATAGCGCAGTTTAGCGATATACGGAGTGACTTTATCCCCCGGCAACTGACCGCCTTCGCCCGGTTTCGCGCCCTGAGCGACTTTAATCTGAATCACATCGGCATTCACGAGGTAGGCCGGCGTCACGCCAAAGCGACCAGAGGCCACCTGTTTGATTCGCGACACTTTATTGGTTCCGTAGCGCGCCGGGTCTTCGCCGCCTTCGCCGGAGTTGGAGTTGCCGCCGAGGCTGTTCATCGCTTCCGCCAGCGCTTCGTGCGCTTCCGGACTTAATGCGCCGATAGACATGGCTGCGGTATCAAAGCGTTTAAACAGCTCACTGGCGGGCTCAACCTCGTCGATAGTCACCGCCTCGCCGTCTGGATGTATCGCCAGCAGATCGCGCAGCGTTGCCGCCGGACGCTCATTGACCAGTTTGGCGTATTCCTGATAATCGCTGTACTCGCCGCTCTGTACCGCCTGTTGCAGGGTACGCACGACATCCGGGTTATAGGCGTGATATTCGCCGCCGTGGACGTACTTCAGCAGGCCGCCCGGGCTAATGGGTTTGCGCGCCAGCCAGGCGCGTTTGGAGAGATTCAGCAGATCCTGCTGGAAGTCATCAAAGCTCGCGCCGCCGATACGGCTGACCACGCCCTGGAAGCACAGGTTTACCACATCATCGTGCAGCCCGACCGCTTCAAACAGTTTGGAGCAGCGGTAAGAGGCAATGGTCGAAATGCCCATTTTGGACATAATCTTGTACAGCCCCTTGTTGATGCCGTTACGGTAGTTCTGCATCACGGTACGGTAGTTTTTAGCGATGGCCTGGGTATCAATCAGACGCCCCAGCGTTTCGTAGGCCAGGTACGGATAGATGGCCGTTGCGCCAAAGCCGAGCAGTACCGCAAAGTGATGCGGATCGCGGGCGCTTCCGGTTTCTACGATGATGTTGGCGTCGCAGCGCAGGCTTTGATCGACCAGACGAGTCTGCACCGCGCCCACCGCCATCGGCGCGGGGACCGGCAGGCGATTCTTACCGATATTGCGATCCGAGAGGACCAGCAGCACGGTGCCGTTGCGCACCATCTGTTCCGCTTTATCGCACAGCGCCTTAACCGTCGCGTTCAGTGTGGTTTCGGTCACGTCGAAGGTGATATCCAGACGGTCAGCGCGATAATGCTCCTCTTTCATGGTGGTGAGCTGTTTGAAATCGGAGTACAGCAGAATTGGCGATTTAAAACTCAGGCGATGGGCCTGACCTTCCGCTTCGCAGAAGACGTTCATTTCGCGACCGATGCTGGTGGCGAGCGACATGACGTGCGCTTCACGCAGCGGGTCGATAGGCGGGTTAGTGACCTGCGCGAACTGCTGGCGGAAGTAGTCGTAAATAATACGCGGCTGGCTGGAGAGCACGGCAAAGGGGGTATCGTCGCCCATTGAACCGACGGCTTCCTGGCCGTTTTCGCCCAAAACGCGGATAACCGAGTCCAGCTCTTCGGCGCTGTAGTTAAACTGTTTTTGATAGCTGGCGAGCAGGTCATCGTCCAGTTCGCGGCTACCGACTTCTTCATCAGGCAGCTCTTCAAACGGCACCAGGCGGCGGACGTTTTTCTCCATCCACTCTTTATATGGATGGCGGCTTTTCAGGTCGTCATCGGTTTCCGCGGAATGCAGAATACGTCCGCCGCGGGTGTCGATCACCATCAGCTCGCCTGGGCCGACGCGGCCTTTCTCGACCACTTCATCCGGCTGATAGTCCCAGATACCGACTTCGGAGGCGCAGGTGATCAGCTTATCTTTGGTAATGACATAGCGTGCCGGGCGCAGGCCGTTACGGTCAAGGTTACAGGCGGCGAAGCGCCCGTCGGACATCACGATGCCTGCCGGACCGTCCCACGGCTCCATATGCATGGAGTTAAAGTCAAAGAAGGCGCGCAGATCCTGGTCCATATCGGGGTTGTTCTGCCAGGCGGGCGGCACCAACAGGCGCATGGCGCGGATGATGTCCATCCCGCCTGCCAGCAGCAGTTCCAGCATGTTGTCCAGCGAGCTGGAATCCGAACCGGTTTCGTTAACAAACGGCGCAGCGGACTGTAAATCCGGGATCAGCGGCGTCTGGAATTTATAGGTACGGGCGCGCGCCCACTGGCGGTTGCCGGTGATGGTGTTAATCTCGCCGTTATGCGCCAGGTAGCGGAACGGCTGCGCCAGCGGCCAACGCGGCACGGTGTTAGTGGAAAAGCGCTGGTGGAACAGGCAGATGGCCGATTCCAGACGCAGATCCGCAAGATCCAGGTAGAAGCGCGGCAGATCCGCCGGCATACATAGACCTTTATAAATGTTGACCAGGTTCGACAGGCTGCATACGTAGAAATCTTTGTCGTCCTGCAGACGTTTTTCAATGCGTCGGCGGGCGATAAACAGACGGCGCTCCATATCACGCGGACGCCAGCCTGCCGGAGCGTTGACAAAAATCTGCTCAATACGCGGCAGAGAGGAGAGGGCGATTTCACCGAGCACGCCTTCATTGGTTGGCACATCGCGCCAGCCGACAATCGACAGGGTTTCCTGCTGTAATTCTTCTTCGACAATATGGCGTGACGCGGCGGCCAGTTCAGGATCTTTATTCAAAAAGATCATCCCGACGGCGTAGTTTTTGGCTAAGCGCCAGCCGCGCTCTTCGGCCACGATGCGAAAGAAACGGTCAGGTTTTTGTAACAGCAAGCCGCAACCGTCGCCGGTTTTACCGTCGGCAAGGATCGCGCCACGGTGCTGCATCCGGGCCAGCGCGTGTATGGCGGTACGCACTACCTTGTGGCTAGGTTCGCCTTCTATGTGGGCGATCAGGCCGAAACCACAGTTATCCTTCTCAAGGGATTTATCGTACAACATATCAGTGAACCTCCCCAGGCTCTACGGGACGCTCTCCCAACCGACGGCGCGCGGGCACAGCAAGAGCATGGCGACGGGGCTGGCGCATCATACGCTTACCTCGCATTCGCCCTCTTTGTGTCCTTTGCGCATTGGTAAATACGGTTAAGAGGGAATCTCAATTACTGCATAAATATGATGAGCAGACGGCTCATCCAGAAAGCTTCCAGCGGATCCCCAACTTATCGGGAATCCACACCCAGGTCAAATGGCAAACTGATTTATGCAAAAGTGTGCTGTAGCACAGATAACTTTTTGAATATATTGAAATTAAAAGGTTTTTTATAGAGGGGCTGCTAATACGGAGCGGCAGAAAGCCTGTGATCTGTCTCACTATAAGAGCCGCTCGCCAGACGTTATCTGACCTTTCTTTTTCAAAAATCTTGGCATTTTATGCTGTTTTAAGCGTGAGCAGTATTGAATGCTACTGTTTTTATCGATGACCCAGCAGACGCTGAAAAAAGAGGGGAATATCAGGAAAAATCATCAACGGGATTATGAATGAAATGTCGTTTATTTTGCTTGATTATGCAACGGATAAAAGCCTTCCGGGACGATTGATCCAAGTCATCGCCAAAGGAGACTAAAAATGGCAGGCTTTGGCCTCTTTTTAAGAGGCGGTCTATCAGATTATGCAGTTACAGAAATTAGTCAATATGTTTGGTGGGGATCTTTTACGTCGGTATGGGCAAAAGGTTCATAAGCTGACGCTTCATGGCGGTTTTAGCTGCCCTAATCGCGACGGCACCATCGGGCGTGGCGGTTGCACCTTCTGTAATGTCGCCTCTTTTGCCGATGAGGCGCAGCAGCATCATTCGATTGCCGAGCAGCTTGCGCATCAGGCGCATCTGGTGAACCGCGCTAAACGCTATCTGGCCTATTTCCAGGCCTACACCAGCACCTTTGCGGAAGTGCAGGTGCTGCGTTCCATGTATCAACAGGCGGTCAGCCAGGCCAGTATCGTCGGGTTATGCGTCGGTACGCGTCCGGATTGCGTCCCGCAGGCAGTAGTAGATTTACTGTGTGAATATAAAGATCAAGGCTACGAGGTGTGGCTGGAACTGGGATTGCAAACCGCGCACGATAAAACCCTGCACCGAATTAACCGCGGGCATGACTTCGCCTGCTATCAGCGTACCACCCGGATTGCCCGGGAGCGCGGGCTGAAAGTGTGTGCGCATCTGATTGTGGGGCTGCCGGGAGAAGGGCAGGCAGAATGCCTGCAAACCATGGAGCGTGTGGTGGAGACGGGCGTTGACGGTATTAAACTGCATCCGCTGCATATTGTGAAAGGCAGTACGATGGCCAAAGCCTGGGAAGCGGGGCGGCTGAACGGCATCGAACTGGACGACTACACGCTAACGGCAGGTGAGATGATTCGTCATACGCCGCCGGAGGTGATTTATCACCGAATTTCAGCCAGCGCTCGCCGTCCGACGCTGCTTGCCCCGCTGTGGTGCGAGAATCGCTGGACGGGGATGGTTGAGCTGGACAAATACCTGAATGAGCATGGCGTACAGGGCTCTGCGCTGGCCCGTCCCTGGATACCACCTGTAGCGTAGCGTGATGAGGGGCGCTACGCATATTTCGCACAATATTCAACGCGGTTCCCATAATTGGGTATTATGTGCGAAGTTGTGGTGAAGGAATCCTCTATGAAGCAAATTCGTATGCTGGCGCAATACTATGTCGACCTGATGATGAAATTGGGTCTGGTGCGCTTTTCCATGCTCCTGGCGTTGGCATTGGTGGTGCTGGCGATTGTCGTGCAGATGGCGGTGACCATGGTGCTGCATGGTCAGGTTGAAAGTATCGACGTTATTCGTTCCATCTTTTTTGGCCTGTTAATTACGCCCTGGGCGGTCTATTTCTTATCCGTTGTTGTTGAACAACTGGAAGAGTCAAGGCAGCGACTGTCGCGTCTGGTGCAAAAGCTGGAGGAGATGCGCGAGCGCGATCTCAAGCTTAACGTACAGTTGAAGGACAATATTGCCCAGCTTAATCAGGAAATTGCCGATCGCGAAAAAGCGGAAGCGGAGCTGCAAGAGACATTTGAACAGCTAAAAGTAGAAATTAAAGAGCGTGAAGAAGCGCAAATCCAGCTAGAACAGCAATCCTCTTTTCTGCGCTCCTTTCTGGACGCCTCGCCGGATTTGGTTTTTTATCGTAATGAGGATAAAGAATTTTCCGGCTGTAACCGCGCAATGGAATTGCTAACCGGCAAGAGCGAAAAACAGCTGGTGCATTTGAAGCCGGAAGATGTGTACTCTCCCGAAGCGGCGGAGAAAGTCATTGAAACCGATGAAAAAGTATTCCGCCATAACGTCTCCCTGACCTACGAACAGTGGCTGGATTACCCGGACGGACGAAAGGCCTGCTTTGAAATTCGTAAAGTGCCTTATTACGACCGTGTCGGTAAACGTCATGGCCTGATGGGATTTGGTCGTGATATTACCGAACGTAAGCGTTATCAGGACGCGCTGGAACGCGCCAGCCGCGACAAGACCACATTTATCTCTACCATCAGTCATGAGCTGCGCACCCCGCTTAACGGCATCGTCGGTTTAAGCCGCATCCTGCTGGATACCGATCTTACCGCCGAACAGGAAAAATACCTTAAGACAATCCATGTCTCCGCCGTGACGTTAGGCAATATTTTCAATGATATCATTGATATGGATAAGATGGAGCGGCGTAAGGTTCAGCTTGATAACCAACCGGTTGATTTCACCAGCTTTATGGCCGATCTGGAAAACCTTTCCGGTTTGCAGGCGCAGCAAAAAGGGCTACGTTTTGTGCTTGAGCCGACGCTGCCGCTGCCGCACAAAGTCATTACCGACGGAACGCGTCTGCGCCAGATTTTATGGAATTTGATCAGCAATGCGGTGAAGTTTACTCAGCAGGGCCAGGTGACGGTGCGGGCGCGCTATGATGAAGGCGACATGCTGCACTTTGAAGTGGAAGATTCCGGGATCGGCATTCCGCAGGATGAGCAGGATAAAATTTTCGCCATGTATTATCAGGTGAAAGACAGTAACGGCGGCAAACCGGCAACGGGTACCGGTATCGGGCTGGCGGTCTCCCGTCGGCTGGCGAAAAATATGGGCGGCGATATTACCGTTTCCAGTCTGCCGGGCAAAGGATCGACCTTTACGCTAACGGTTCATGCGCCAGCGGTGGCGGAAGAGGTGGAGGACGCCTTTGATGAAGATGACATGCCCCTGCCCGCGCTGCATGTTCTGCTGGTCGAAGATATTGAACTGAACGTGATCGTGGCGCGTTCGGTACTGGAAAAACTGGGTAACAGCGTGGATGTCGCGATGACCGGCAAGGCGGCGCTGGAGATGTTCGCGCCGGGCGAATATGACCTGGTCTTACTGGATATTCAGCTACCGGATATGACGGGGCTGGATATTGCCAGAGAACTGACCCGTCGCCACACGCGGGAAGATTTACCGCCGCTGGTAGCGCTTACGGCTAACGTTCTGAAAGATAAAAAAGAGTATCTGGACGCTGGTATGGACGATGTGCTGAGTAAGCCGCTGTCGGTGCCGGCCTTAACCGCGATGATTAAAAAATTCTGGGATGCCACCGATAAAGAGGAGAGTACCGTGACGCCTGAAGAGAGCGATAAAGCGCAAGCGCTGCTGGATATCCCGATGCTGGAACAATACATCGAGTTGGTTGGGCCTAAATTGATCACCGACGGTCTCGCGGTGTTTGAAAAAATGATGCCTGGCTATTTAAGCGTGCTGGAGTCCAATCTGACGGCGCGTGACAAAAAAGGCGTCGTTGAGGAAGGGCATAAGATTAAAGGCGCCGCCGGTTCGGTAGGGCTGCGTCATCTGCAACAGCTTGGCCAGCAAATCCAGTCGCCGGATCTTCCCGCCTGGGAAGATAACGTCGCGGAATGGATTGAAGAGATGAAGCAGGAGTGGCAGCACGATGTCGCGGTGCTGAAAGCTTGGGTGGCAAACGCGGAAAAAAAATGACCCCGGTTTGACCGGGGTGCGCGAATACTGCGCCAACACCAGGGAAATCGTGGCTGCGCCGTGCTTATTATGATGATGTCAAAGGCGCAGTCCTGTTTTCAGGCCGCACGCAGTTAAGATAGCAAATCCTAAATGATTTGTTACATGAATCATTTAAATGTGTGAAGCGTAGCATTTTAATCAAAATTATTAATGGGCTTGAGTCGGTTGCAGGAGGATGTTCACCATGAAAAAAATTGGCGTAGTGCTCAGCGGATGCGGCGTCTATGACGGCGCCGAAATTCATGAGGCCGTTCTGACGCTGTTGGCCATTGCCCGCAGCGGCGCGCAGGCTGTCTGCTTCGCGCCGGATAAACCACAAGCGGATGTTATTAATCACCTGACCGGCGAAGCGATGGCGGAAACGCGTAACGTCCTGATTGAGGCGGCGCGTATTACGCGGGGCGATATTCGTCCCCTGTCCCAGGCTCAGCCAGAGGAGCTGGATGCGCTCATTGTGCCTGGTGGTTTCGGCGCGGCGAAGAACCTGAGTAATTTCGCCAGCCAGGGGAGCGAATGCCGGGTGGATAGCGATGTCGTCGCGCTGGCGAAGGCCATGCACCAGTCCGGCAAGCCGCTGGGATTCATCTGTATCGCGCCCGCAATGTTGCCGAAAATCTTTGACTTCCCGCTACGTCTGACAATAGGGACGGATATTGATACCGCTGAAGTACTTGAAGAGATGGGCGCCGAACACGTACCTTGCCCGGTTGATGATATCGTTGTGGACGAGGATAACAAGGTCGTGACCAGCCCTGCCTATATGCTGGCGCAGGATATCGCCCAGGCGGCAAGCGGCATTGATAAATTAGTGTCGCGCGTGCTGGTTCTGGCGGAATGAGCAAACGACGCATCGCGCCGTTAACGTTTTTGCGCCGTCTACTTTTACGTATCCTTGCTGCGCTCGCCGTCTTTTGGGGCGGCGGCATTGCGCTGTTTAGCGTGGTTCCGGTGCCTTTTTCGGCGGTGATGGCGGAACGGCAGATTAGCGCCTGGCTCGGCGGAGAGTTCGGTTATGTGGCGCATTCTGACTGGGTCAGTATGGCGGATATCTCGCCGTGGATGGGGCTGGCGGTAATTGCGGCGGAAGACCAGAAGTTCCCTGAGCACTGGGGCTTTGATGTTCCGGCGATTGAAAAAGCGCTGGCGCATAATGAGCGGAATGAGAGCCGTATTCGCGGCGCCTCTACGCTTTCGCAGCAAACGGCGAAAAATCTCTTTTTATGGGATGGACGCAGTTGGGTGCGCAAAGGTCTGGAGGCCGGGCTAACGCTGGGCATTGAAACTGTCTGGAGCAAAAAGCGCATCCTCACGGTTTATCTGAATATCGCGGAGTTTGGCGATGGTATTTTCGGCGTGGAGGCTGCGGCACAACGGTATTTTCATAAACCTGCCAGTCGCTTGAGTCTGTCTGAAGCCGCGTTACTGGCGGCTGTGCTGCCTAACCCGATTCGCTATAAGGCGAATGCGCCTTCCGGCTATGTGCGTAGCCGGCAGGCGTGGATTATGCGCCAGATGCGCCAACTGGGTGGGGAATCTTTTATGACGCGCAACCAGCTTAATTAATTTTGTCGAATGGCGGCGCGAACGCCTTATCCGGCCTGCGATCTGTGTCGTCCGGGCCTGATAAGCACAGGCCATTAAGCTTCGTGAGAAGTAAGCGCCAGCCGTTTCTTGTCTTTTGGCTGCGCGTCCCTCTCCAGGGCAACGGCCAGCGCAGGCTGGGCGATAAACCGCTGCCACACTCTCTCCAGTTTGCGTTCACAGCACCATGTTGACCAGGTTGCCAGCGGGATAAAGGTACTTTCCCCCAGATTGTCGCAAACCACCGGAACCACTTCTGACTCGCTGATACGCTGGCACAGGATGTTTTGCGGCTTCAGCGACATCGTCACAATATGGTTATCCAGCAGGTAGCGTTTCAGTTTTTTCAGTAGCCGCCGCAGGACAGCGACATCCTCTTCATAACGACATTGCGCGGCGAACTCGGTCAGGGTAATAGAGGGCGCGCCGTTGAAATCGGTAATCATGTCGTAGACATAGCCAGTGCCGCAATCGGTTTCTACCGTGCCGTAATAACGGGGGATAGCGCTCCAGTCTGTCAGGTAGCGGGACAGATGCGCATAGTAGCTCAGTTCACGCCGAATCTCTTTATCACCGCCGTGGTCACGGTTGTAAATGACTTTTATGCAACGCCGGGCATTATCCGGATGCGTATAGCATTTACGATGTCGACCGGCGCCCAGCGGAGTCTGTTTCGATAAGAGGATCATGGCAAGTCCTGGAAAAATTTATTCACATAAATTTAGTATGGACAAAGAACTTAAACAAAACCTAAACGAAATTTTTTAAGGTTTTCTTAATGTTTTTATGCATAGGTAAAGCGCACGAAATGTACAAATCTTACGAAAGGGTGGGGCTGCGGGACAAGAGGCAGGCAGGCGTAACACGCCCGGTTTTGGGGTGACTGTCATCAAATACCGGGACGGCGTTGGGGGAAATAGGGTATAGAGGGGGAGGTTTAGTCTTCGTCAAAGCCGGAATTGAACAGCGCGATAACCGCCGCCAGCGCTTCAACTTCTTGCGGGCCGGTGGCTTCAATTTCAATCTGACGCCCTTTGGCGGAGTCGAGCATTAACAGCGCGATGACGCTGTTTGCTTCCGCTTCGGTGCCTTCGTCATTGCGTAATAGCACCTCGGCGTCAAAACCCTGCATCAGTTCGAAAAGCTTCATGGCAGGCCGGGCATGCATGCCCAGCTTATTGGTGACTTCAACAGTTTGCTTTACGGTCATGTTTTGCGTTTTTCCAGCGTGCGATGGCGAGACTGGACATTTTTACCGCGCGAGCGGAAGTAGTCTGCCAGCTGTTCTGCAATATACACCGAACGGTGTTTCCCGCCGGTACAACCGATAGCGACGGTAAGGTAGCTGCGGTTGTTGGTCTCCAGCATCGGTAACCATAGCTCAAGATAGCTGCGAGTCTGATAGATAAAATTGTGAACTTCTGTGTGTCGGTCAAGAAACGCGGCTACCGGCTTATCAAGCCCGGTCATGGGGCGCAGTTTTGGATCCCAGTGCGGGTTGGGCAGAAAGCGGACATCAAACACATAGTCCGCATCAATCGGGATACCATGTTTAAAGCCGAAGGACTCAAATACCATCGTCAGTTCGCGCTCGCGTTTGCCCAACAGCCGGGTACGCAGCATCTCCGCCAGCTCATGGACGGACATTTCTGAAGTGTCGACGATCAGATCCGCACGTGAGCGTAACGGCTCCAGCAAGTCACTCTCTTTATCGATCGCACTCTCTAAAGAAAGATTTTTGCTGGAAAGCGGATGCAAACGGCGCGTGTCGCTGTAGCGGCGAATCAAGGTATTGCGGTCGGCATCAAGAAACAGCAATTGCGGCGAGAAAGCGCCAGGCAGATTATTCATCGCCTGTTCAAAAATCTCAGGTGATTCAGGCATATTGCGCACATCAATGCTGACGGCGGCGGAAATCTGGCGATCGGCCAGCGTTCGCGCCAGATCGGGCAACAGCACGACGGGGAGGTTATCCACGCAGTAAAATCCCATATCTTCCAGCGCGCGCAGAGCGACAGATTTACCTGATCCGGAACGCCCGCTGACGATCATCAGTACCATGTACCGTTTCTCCTCACAACGACAGAAATAAATGCCATTGAGTTGTTATGCCTCATTCTGCTCACCTTCGGTGTCAGTAATGATTTGATACAGCTCTTCATCATTCAGCGCCGCGCGCAGGCGGCGGCAGATCGTTTTATCCGCCAGACGTTTCGCCACCAGCGACAGCGTGTGCAGATGCGTTTTAGTTTGATCGGCGGGCACCAGCAGGGCGAAGAGGAGATCGACCGGCTGGTTATCGATGGCGTCGAACGCGATCGGGGTTTCGAGCTGAACGAACACGCCGACGGCGCGTAAGGTATCTTCTTCCAGTTTCCCGTGCGGGATGGCGATACCATTACCAATACCGGTACTGCCCATTTTTTCGCGTGTCAGAATGGCTTCAAACACGACCTGAGGAGGTAAACTGAGCTGTTTTGCCGCCAGTTCGCTGATGATTTCCAGCGCGCGTTTCTTACTCTGACAATGAACGCCGCTACGCGTACACTCCTGGTTAAGTACACTGCTCAGTTGTAGAGTCGTATCGTTATTTATCATAATTTCACCTAAGAACCTGTCCTGTCAGGTTGATGGCCAGGTTCGGAGCGCTAACTGTACAAATGGCCCGTTGTGTCACACAACAGGCCGTCCTGCACTGGCTAACTGCCCGGACAATTAGTGTTGTTTCAGTTTATCTTTATGCCTGGTTAACTGCCTTGCCAGTTTATCAATCAAGCCGTCAATGGCGGCATACATATCCTGGCCTTCCGCGCTGGCGTGAATTTCGCCGCCGTTAACGTGTAGCGTCGCATCCGAGATATGCGTGACCTTCTCCACTTTCAACACCACGTATACCTGATTAATCCGCTCAAAATACTGTTCAAGTTTGGCGAATTTTGTCGTCACAAATTCACGCAGGGCTTCAGTAATTTCGACATTATGTCCGGTGATATTGAGCTGCATAGTGTCTTCCTTATCGGTTGGGTCAAACCAGCTGTTTGCGTTGGTTTGACGGCGGAATGGATAAAGACTCTCGGTACTTCGCAACAGTGCGGCGTGCCACCATGATACCTTGTTCTGACAGCAGAGAGGTTAACTTGCTGTCGCTCAGTGGTTTCGCGGGGTTTTCCGCCGCAATTAACTTCTTCACCAGCGCGCGAATCGCGGTGGAAGAGGCTTCGCCTCCGCCTTCGGTATTGACGTGGCTGGAAAAGAAATATTTGAGCTCAAAAATACCGCGCGGGCTGTGCAGATACTTCTGCGTGGTCACGCGGGATATGGTGGATTCGTGCATCTCGACGGCCTGGGCGATATCCGCCAGTACCATCGGTTTCATATATTCTTCGCCCTGTTCAAAAAAGGCTTGCTGTTGCTCGACGATGCAGCGACTGACGCGCAGCAGCGTGTCGTTACGGCTTTCAAGGCTTTTTATCAGCCATTTCGCATCCTGTAAATTACTGCGGATGAACTGGCTGTCGGCATCGTTGCGCGCGCTATTGCACATGGCGGCATAGTGCTGGTTAATCTGTAAACGGGGAATACTGTCGCTATTAAGCTCCACCGTCCAGCGACCGTTATGCTTGCGTACCAGCACATCCGGGATAACGTACTCCGGCTCGCCGGTCTGGATCGATTGACCGGGTCTGGGATCGAGCGACTGAATCAGGTTTACCGCCTCTTTCAGCACCTCTTCTTTTAGTCGGGTAACGCGCATCAACGTGCGGAAATCGTGGTTGGCCAGCAGATCAAGATGATCGCAGATAATGAGCCGCGCCTCTTCCAGCCACGGCGTGGATTTGTCGAATTGTGAAAGCTGGATCAGCAGACAGTCGCGAAGATCTTTTGCCGCGACGCCTACCGGATCAAAACGCTGAATGCGCTTCAGAACGGCTTCAACCTCATCGAGATCCACCTCTACATCGCCCATGCTTTCGCGAATTTCGTCCAGGGATACGGTGAGATAGCCGGTATCATCTACCGCGTCGACAATGGATGTCGCAATAGCGCGATCGGTGTCCGAGAAGGGCGTTAGCTCAACCTGCCACATCAGATAATCCTGCAACGACTGCGTCGTTTCGCCCTGATAGACGGGCAGCTCATCGTCGATATAATCGCCGCTGGGGCCGGACGGCGTCCCGGCGGTGTAAATTTCATCCCAACTGGCGTCAAGCGGCAGCTCTTCCGGCATCTCTTTTTGTTCGAGCGCGTCGGCGGTATCGAGAGGATCGTTATCCTGAGGTTGCTGGGTGTCGATTTCGTCATGAAGATCGGTTTGCTCAAGCAGCGGGTTATTTTCCAGCGCTTGCTGGAGTTCCTGCTGAAGTTCCAGCGTAGACAACTGCAACAGACGGATGGCCTGTTGTAGCTGAGGCGTCATTGCCAGTTGTTGGCTAAGCCTGAGTTGCAAACCTTGCTTCATATTCAGAGTCGTTTTCTCCCGCTAGAGCAGCATAGCCCTCTACCCTATCAGAGTCTGAAGTCTTCCCCAAGATATACACGCTTAACGTGTTCGTCTTGCAGGATTTCTGTCGGCGTACCGTGGGCAATAAGGTGGCCCTGGCTCACGATATAGGCGCGTTCACAGACTGCCAGCGTCTCACGGACGTTATGATCGGTGATCAGCACGCCGAGCCCGCTATCGCGCAGATGCTCGATAATGCGTTTGATGTCGATAACGGAAATCGGGTCAACGCCGGCAAAGGGTTCATCCAGCAGGATAAATTTGGGATTAGCGGCCAACGCGCGGGCTATTTCTACACGACGGCGTTCACCACCGGACAGCGCCTGTCCCATGCTGTCGCGCAGATGCTCGATATGAAACTCTTCCATCAGCTCGTTGGCGCGGTCTTCTCGCTGTTCTGCGGTCAAATCGTCACGAATTTGCAGTACCGCCATCAGGTTATCAAATACGCTGAGACGGCGGAAAATAGAGGCTTCCTGCGGCAAATAGCCGATACCGCGGCGCGCGCGCGCGTGCAGCGGCAGCAGACTGATATCTTCATCATCGATGATGATATTGCCTGCGTCACGCGGCACGATACCGACGACCATATAAAAGGTGGTGGTTTTACCCGCGCCGTTTGGACCGAGCAGCCCGACAATCTCCCCGGAGTTAACGGTCAGACTGACATCTTCCACTACGCGACGGCCTTTATAGGCCTTCGCCAGATTCTTTGCAGTTAATGTTGCCATAACGAATTAGTTACTCTTCTTTTGCGCCGGAGTCTGGCCTTTGTTTTTGTCTTGCAACTGCGACGGCACCAGAACGGTGGTGACGCGTTTGCCTTTCTCGCTGAAGGCCTGCATTTTCTGCTCTTTCACCAGGTAGGTGATTTTGTCGCCGGTAATGTTGCTGTCAAGCTGCTCCAGATAAGCGTTGCCGGTCAGCACCACAAAATCTTTCGCCAGCTCGTAGTGCATATGGGAAGCGTGGCCTTTCACCGGCTTACCGTTGTCCTGCATCTGGTAGAAGGTGGCCGGATTGCCGTAACCGTCGATCACCTCTTTCCCCTGTTCGCCGCCAGGGCGGGTAACCACGACTTTATCGGCGTTGATCTTAATCGTGCCCTGGGTCATCACCACGTTGCCCGTAAAGGTCACGACGTTGCCTTGCATATCCAGCGACTGTTGATCCGAGTCAATATGAATAGGCTGTTCGGTATCGCCCGTGACGGCGAAAGCCGGAATGCTGGCGGCCAGCAGCGAGCCGGCAAGCATAAGATTAAGGCTGAGTTTGTTTGTTTTGAATTTCATAAGAGGTTCTAACCTTTTCAATCAGCTCGGCGTTCTTGCTGCGTAAGTTACCGCGCATTTTCAGTCCGCTGGAGTTAAATGTTGTGCCGTATAACGTCACCAGATCGTTCGAGGTAACATCCTGCGTCACCAGATTAATCTGCGCGTTATCGGTGGTAATTCTGCGTAATTGAGCGTCAGGCACCAGGGCGTTGACTTCAACATGGCCATACAGATAGAGCATCCGATCGTTAGTCAATTTGGCTTTATCGGCCTTGATCGACCATGTCGGCACTTTATCCTTATCAAAGGTGGTTAATACCGGTTGCGTAAACCATGAGACCGCCTGATCGGAAAAATATTCAACGTGCTGCGCGATCAGACGATAGCTCAACGCGCCTTCCGGACTGTACACGACGGTATCCGTATGCTCGCTTTTATACGTGGGATCGTTGCTGTTGACCATCACGGCAGCAGGATCGTCTTTATCCGCCAGATTGATACCAATCAGTACCAGAATGGCCAGCGACAGTAGAATGATAACCCAACGTCTGGTTTTACTCATATCGATTGCCCTTTGGCCTCATCCAGCTTGCCCTGCGCCAGCAGCAGCAAATCGCACACCTCACGTACCGCGCCGCGCCCGCCGGCAATGTGCGTCACATAGTCAGCGCGGGGGATCAGCAGTGGATGCGCATCCGCAACGGCAACGCTTAACCCCACTTTTTCCATCACTGGCCAGTCAATCAGATCATCGCCGACATAGGCAACATTTTCCGGCGCAATGGCCAGTTTTTCCAGCAGATCGCTAAAGGCGATCAACTTATTCGACTGTCCCTGATAAAGATGGACAATCCCCAGCGTGGCGCAGCGATCTTCTACAAGTTTAGCCTTTCGTCCGGTAATAATGGCAACCTCGATATTGGAGGTCAAAGCACAGCGAATACCATAGCCGTCACGAACGTTGAAAGCCTTCAGCTCTTCGCCGTTATTGCCCATATAAATCAGGCCGTCAGACAATACGCCATCCACGTCCAGGATGAGCAGGCGGATATTCTCCGCTTTGGTCATGACATGGGGGCTGACGGGGCCATAACAGGTCGCAAGCGACGCACCTGCTTTACTCATCGTTAATTATCCTTGAGTTTCTACACGACGCCTGCACGCAGGAGATCATGCATATGTAACACACCGAGTAACTGGTCGCCATCAGCAACCAGTACGGAGGTGATATGGCGGGACTGCATTAAATTCAGCGCATCGACAGCGAGAATACCGGGACGCACGCGAATGCCCCCTGGCGTCATCACCTCGGCGATCCCCAACTGGCGCATATCGCCGCCCATATCGAATACGCGACGTAAATCGCCGTCGGTGAAGATACCGTCGATCTTCATGGATTCATCGCAAATGACGGTCATACCGAGATTTTTACGCGTAATTTCTAACAGCGCATCACGCAGGGTGGCATGTTTATTAACATGCGGGATCTCATCGCCAGTATGCATAATATCGCTTACGCGCAGCAGTAGCTTACGTCCCAGCGCGCCGCCAGGATGCGACAGAGCGAAATCCTCGGCGGTAAAGCCGCGCGCTTTTAACAACGCCACAGCGAGCGCGTCGCCCATCACCAGCGTTGCGGTGGTACTACTGGTAGGCGCCAGTCCTAACGGACACGCTTCTTTGGGCACTTTAACACACAGATGCACATCTGCCGCACGCGCCATGCTGCTTTCCGGTCGCCCGGTAATGCAAATTAACGGCACGTGCAGACGTTTAAGTACCGGTATTAGCGCCGCGATCTCGCTGGATTCGCCGGAGTTGGAGATAGCGATAACCACATCCTGCGGCGTAACCATCCCCAAATCGCCGTGCGCGGCTTCGCCCGGATGTACAAAAAAGGAAGAGGTGCCGGTACTGGCGAACGTGGCGGCCATTTTCCGTCCGATATGACCGGATTTTCCCATCCCCATGACCACCACTTTTCCGGTGCAGTTGAACATTTTTTCACAGGCCAGCGTGAAATGCTGGTTGATATATTGATCAAGCTCCGCCAGGCCTTCACGTTCAATTTCCAGGACCTCTTTGCCTGCCTGCTGAAAGTCAAACCCCGGTTGCAACGCTAAATGCGACATAATCCGTTTCCAGTTATCCAACAAGAAGTGGCGATAGCCAATAGAGCATCGCCAGCCATACGATAAACCCGCCGGTCAGCAGTATACCTGCGCCCCGACCAATCTGACGCGGATGCCGCCAGCAAAGTAAAGCGAAAACCACGCTAACCAGCAACATCACGCTATAATCACGCCCAAACGCCAGCGGATTGATCTCCCCCGGCGCGATCAGCGCAGGCAGTCCCAGCACGATAGCGAGATTAAAAATATTGGCGCCAATGAGATTACCAACGGCAATATCATTTTCGCCTTTTCGCACGCCGGCAATCGCCGTCGCCAGCTCTGGCAGACTGGTGCCGACGGCGATGACTGTCAGACCGAGCGTTAATTCACTCATGGCGAAATAGTTCGCCAGCACCGTAGCGTTATCGATTACCATGCGCGTCGCCATCGGCATGATGACCAGCGCAATGCCCAGCCATAAGAACGCGACGGGGAGCCCGCCTTCGCGCGGCAGCTCCGCCAGTTGTTCGCGGGTGAGGCTGTCATTCCCCTGGCGTTCGGCCAGACGCGCGATTTTAACAATGAATAACAGCCATAGCACAGCCAGAAGCAGGAGAAAGATACCATCACTGCGGCTTAACTGTCCGTCATGCAGTACGGAACCGGCTACCACGCTAACAAATAACATTAACGGCAATTCGCGACGTAGAACATCGGAATGCACGGTAAATGGACGAACCAGCGCCGCCAGCCCTAAGATCAGCAAAATATTGGTGATGTTAGAACCGAGCGCCGCGCCGACGGCCAAATCGAGCTGACCGTGTAGCGATGCGGCGGCCGACACAATAATTTCCGGCAGCGAGGTGCCGATACTCACAACCGTCATCCCGATGATCAGCGGGGGAATACCGAATGTACGGCATAAAATAGAGGCCGCAAACACCAGACGATCGGCGCCGTAGGCCACCAGAAGCAAACCAATTATGAGTAGCGCCATCGCTAAAAGCATCTAAAGTCCTTTCTTCAGGTATACTCGCCGGTCCCCTGGAAGGGATATCTGGAAGCCGTAACGAAGTCCTAATTTTGACTTTATGCGGCTAAAAAGTAAAACGAATGCCAGCTTTCGCTAACCCTGTCAGTTAATATTCTGTAATTATGTCGAACCCATGGTTAAATTCAGCGCCATGGTTACCTCAACAAGGCAATACGAAGGATGAATCAATGGGTCAGTCTGCGGCCAATTTAGTCGATATGCGCGACGTCAGCTTTTCCCGTGGCGAACGCTGCATTTTCGATAATATTTCCCTGACGGTGCCGCGCGGGAAGATCACGGCGATCATGGGGCCGTCGGGCATCGGTAAAACCACGCTGTTGCGCCTGATTGGCGGACAGATCCCGCCGGATAAGGGCGAGATCTTATTTGATGGCGAGAATGTGCCGGCCATGTCCCGTTCGCGGCTCTACACCGTCCGCAAACGTATGAGTATGCTGTTTCAGTCGGGAGCGCTGTTTACCGACATGAACGTGTTTGACAATGTGGCCTATCCGCTACGGGAGCACACCAATTTACCCGCGCCGCTGCTAAAAAGCGTCGTGATGATGAAACTGGAAGCTGTCGGGCTGCGCGGCGCGGCAAAACTGATGCCTTCCGAGCTCTCCGGTGGGA
This sequence comes from Salmonella sp. SAL00670, assembly GCF_046552235.1. NCBI lineage: Bacteria > Pseudomonadati > Pseudomonadota > Gammaproteobacteria > Enterobacterales > Enterobacteriaceae > Salmonella > Salmonella sp. SAL00670. Next base: position 681,025 of record NZ_JBGDUO010000002.1, on the reverse strand, counting down.
TGGCGCGCCGCGCCGCGTTGGCGCGCGCCATCGCTCTGGAACCGGATCTCATCATGTTCGATGAGCCGTTTGTCGGCCAGGACCCGATTACCATGGGCGTTCTGGTGAAGCTGATTTCAGAATTGAACAGCGCGCTGGGCGTGACCTGCGTGGTGGTCTCGCATGATGTGCCAGAGGTGCTCAGTATTGCTGATCACGCCTGGATCATGGCGGACAAAAAAATCGTCGCTCACGGTAGCGCTCAGGCGTTGCAGGAGAATACGGACCCGCGCGTGCGTCAGTTCCTTGACGGCATTGCCGACGGGCCGGTTCCGTTCCGCTATCCGGCGGGCGACTATCACCTTGATTTACTCGAAACAGGGAGTTAAGCCACTCATGCTGTTAAATGCGCTGGCAGCACTCGGACACAGCGGGATCAAAACCGTCAGGACGTTCGGGCGCGCCGGGTTAATGTTATTCAATGCGATTATCGGTAAGCCGGAGTTTCGCAAACATGCGCCGCTGCTGGTGCGCCAGCTTTATAATGTGGGCGTCTTGTCAATGCTTATCATTATTGTCTCCGGCGTATTCATCGGTATGGTGCTGGGGCTGCAAGGCTATCTGGTTCTGACCACTTACAGCGCGGAGACCAGTCTTGGCATGTTAGTGGCGCTTTCGCTGCTGCGCGAGCTGGGGCCGGTGGTCGCGGCGTTGCTGTTTGCCGGGCGGGCCGGGTCGGCGTTGACGGCGGAAATCGGCCTGATGCGGGCGACGGAGCAGCTCTCCAGTATGGAGATGATGGCGGTCGATCCATTGCGCCGGGTGATTTCGCCGCGCTTTTGGGCGGGCGTGATTTCATTGCCGCTACTGACCATTATCTTTGTGGCGGTCGGTATCTGGGGCGGCTCGCTGGTCGGCGTAAGCTGGAAGGGAATCGACGCCGGGTTCTTCTGGTCCGCGATGCAGAATGCCGTCGACTGGCGTATGGACCTGGTGAACTGTCTGATAAAGAGCGTGGTGTTCGCCATTACGGTAACATGGATTGCGTTATTCAACGGTTATGACGCAATACCGACTTCTGCCGGGATTAGCCGGGCAACGACGCGTACCGTGGTTCACGCATCGTTGGCCGTTCTGGGGCTGGATTTTGTGCTGACCGCACTGATGTTTGGGAATTGAGTTCATGCAAACGAAAAAAAATGAAATTTGGGTAGGCGTTTTTTTGCTGGTAGCGTTGCTGGCGGCGCTGTTTGTTTGCCTGAAGGCGGCAAATGTGACCTCTATGCGCACGGAGCCGACCTATAAGGTTTATGCGACCTTCGATAACATCGGCGGTCTGAAAGTGCGTTCCCCGGTACGCATCGGCGGGGTGGTTGTCGGGCGGGTTGAAGATATCTCGCTTGATCCGAAAACATACCTGCCGCGCGTAACGCTCGACATCGAAGAGCGTTATAACCATATTCCCGATACCAGCTCGTTGAGTATTCGAACTTCCGGACTGCTGGGGGAGCAATATCTGGCATTAAACGTCGGTTTTGAAGATCCTGAGCTGGGAACGTCTATCCTCAAAGATGGGAGTACGATTCAGGACACCAAGTCTGCAATGGTGCTGGAAGATATGATTGGCCAGTTCCTTTATAACAGCAAAGGCGACGACAATAAGAATTCTGGCGATGCGCCAGCCGCAACGGAAGGTCATACTGAAGCCACAACGCCCGCGGGCGAAACGAAATAATCTCAGGAGAATTGAGGCATGTTTAAACGACTGATGATGGTGGCCCTGCTGGTCATTGCGCCATTAAGCGCAGCAACGGCAGCGGATCAGAGCAATCCTTATAAACTGATGAACGAGGCGGCGCAGAAAACTTTTGATCGCCTGAAAAACGAACAGCCGAAAATTCGTGCCAATCCGGATTACCTGCGAGACGTTGTTGATCAGGAACTTCTGCCGTACGTGCAGGTAAAATATGCCGGCGCGCTGGTGTTGGGCCGCTACTACAAAGAGGCGACCCCGGCGCAGCGTGAAGCCTATTTTGCAGCGTTTCGCGAATACCTGAAACAGGCATACGGTCAGGCGCTGGCGATGTACCACGGTCAGACTTACCAGATAGCGCCTGAGCAACCGCTGGGCGATGCGACCATTGTGCCTATCCGTGTAACGATTATCGATCCCAACGGTCGTCCGCCGGTACGCCTGGATTTCCAGTGGCGAAAAAACACCCAGACCGGCAACTGGCAGGCGTATGACATGATTGCGGAAGGCGTCAGCATGATCACCACCAAGCAAAATGAGTGGAGCGACCTGCTGCGTACTAAAGGCATCGACGGCCTGACCGCACAACTGAAATCTATCTCTCAACAGAAAATTACTTTGGACGAGAAACAGTAATGACGCCGCAACTCACCTGGACGCGTGAGGCGGACACTCTGGTGCTGGCGGGAGAGCTGGATCAGGACGTGTTGGCGCCGCTATGGGACGCGCGCGTAGAAGCGATGAATGGCGTTACCCGTATCGACCTGAGCCAGATCTCCAGGGTAGATACGGGGGGACTGGCGCTGCTGGCGCACCTTGTGAACCAGGCAAAAAAGCAGGGCAATGCCGTGTCGCTGTCTGGCGTTAACGACAAGGTTTACGCGCTGGCGCAATTATATAACTTGCCCGAAGACGTACTTCCCCGTATGTAATGAATGCCGGATGGTTTATCCGGCCTACACTTCGCATGATCCCCGTAGGCCGGATAAGTTGCGTTAGCAGCACCATCCGGCACTTTTACCGCGCTGATTTATCAGCGTAATCTTTTGCTTATTTAAGACGGCGCGACTTTGCTCTAAGATGTTGGGCTGTTTTCACTATTTGACGAATAAAGAACCCATGGAAAATCATGAAATTCAGAGTGTGCTGATGAATGCCCTCTCCCTCCAGGAAGTCCACGTCTCCGGCGATGGCAGTCACTTTCAGGTTATTGCCGTGGGCGAGATGTTTGACGGCATGAGCCGGGTCAAGAAACAGCAAACGGTCTATGGGCCGCTAATGGAGTACATTGCGGACAACCGTATCCATGCCGTATCGATCAAAGCATATACCCCGGCGGAATGGGCGCGCGATCGTAAACTTAACGGATTTTAAGCTACGGGTAACCTGCCGGTAGCGGAGATGAATGCTTAACTGAGAATACAATAATGGATAAATTTCGTGTACAGGGGCCAACGACGCTCCAGGGCGAAGTCACAATTTCCGGCGCCAAAAACGCCGCGCTGCCGATCCTGTTCGCCGCTCTGCTGGCAGAAGAACCGGTAGAGATCCAAAACGTTCCAAAACTGAAAGACGTGGATACGTCGATGAAGCTCCTGAGCCAATTAGGCGCGAAAGTGGAACGCAATGGATCGGTACACATTGACGCCAGCCAGGTGAACGTGTTCTGCGCGCCTTATGATCTGGTTAAGACCATGCGCGCCTCGATATGGGCGCTGGGGCCGCTGGTTGCCCGTTTTGGTCAGGGACAAGTCTCTCTGCCGGGGGGCTGTACTATCGGCGCGCGTCCGGTTGATCTGCATATTACCGGTCTGGAACAACTGGGTGCGACCATCAAGCTGGAAGAGGGCTACGTAAAGGCCTCCGTAGAAGGGCGTCTTAAAGGGGCGCATATCGTGATGGATAAGGTCAGCGTCGGCGCGACCGTCACCATTATGTGCGCCGCTACGCTGGCGGAAGGGACGACCATCATTGAAAACGCCGCGCGCGAGCCGGAAATTGTCGACACCGCTAACTTCCTGGTTACGCTGGGGGCGAAGATCGCCGGGCAGGGCACCGATCGTATTACGATCGAGGGTGTAGAGCGTCTGGGCGGCGGCGTTTATCGTGTGCTGCCGGATCGTATCGAAACGGGGACTTTCCTGGTGGCGGCAGCGATCTCTCGCGGCAAAATCCTCTGCCGTAACGCGCAACCGGACACTCTGGACGCGGTACTGGCGAAACTGCGCGATGCTGGCGCGGATATCGAAGTGGGCGAGGACTGGATTAGTCTGGACATGCACGGCAAACGACCGAAGGCGGTCAATGTCCGTACCGCGCCGCACCCGGCATTCCCGACCGATATGCAGGCGCAGTTCACGTTGCTGAACCTGGTGGCGGAAGGGACGGGCTTTATCACTGAAACCGTCTTTGAAAACCGCTTTATGCACGTGCCTGAACTCAGCCGCATGGGCGCGCGTGCGGAAATTGAAAGCAATACCGTCATATGCCATGGCGTAGAAACGCTCTCTGGCGCCCAGGTCATGGCGACAGATCTGCGGGCATCTGCGAGCCTGGTGCTGGCGGGCTGTATTGCGGAAGGCACGACGATTGTGGATCGCATTTATCACATCGATCGCGGTTATGAGCGCATCGAAGACAAACTGCGCGCGCTAGGCGCGAATATTGAACGCGTGAAAGGCGAATAACCTTCTGTACGCTGAACAACCCCCGCGAACGCGATGCGGGGGTTGTTTTACAGGCACTTACTCTACATTCTGTTTGTTTTTATTACGCGCTCTCATAAGCCGCGTTCTGTCGATAAACTCATGCGTGCGCGGATCGTGATAACGCGATGGCCAAATAACCCAGGGTTCCGTTCCCAATGCTTTCGCGATAATCAACTCTCCTTTCGGCCATGGGCGCGTTAATGCATTGGCCAGCGTGGATGAACTCAATCCATTCCGACGTGACTCAGCGGCCATTGAAGTCCCTTTTTTACGTAGTCCGGCAATGATATCGGCCGGATGCCAGTCAATAAGCTTGCTTTCCATACATCCATCACTCCTTAGATTAATCACTTACGGTTTTAACAACCCGACGACGTTCGATACTATAACGCTTCGTGAAGGAATGTTCTAAAAAGTTCATGTAAGTGGCGGCAATATTCAGAATATGCCAGGGGAAATCCTGGATGAGTATGTGAAAAACAGGCGATAGGGTATCTGGAGTTTATTAGAACTTAATGGGATATCCCGCGCAGTACGCGGGATAAGAGAACGGCATTAACGATCGCGCTGCACCGCGATGTGTGCGAGACCGATTAGCGCCTCACGCCATGGGGTATCCGGCAATATCTGCAACGCGGATATCGCTTTGTCGGCTTCTTCTTCCGCTCGCTGACGCGTCCATTCCAGCGAGCCGCAGGTGGTCATCGCTTCCAGAACCGGTTCCAGAAGATGACGGCCATTACCTTGTTCAATAGCGGTACGGATCATCGCTGACTGTTCTGGCGTACCGTGGCGCATGGCGTGAAGCAACGGTAAGGTAGGTTTGCCCTCATTGAGGTCATCACCCACATTTTTACCGAGATGCTCGCCGTCGGCACTGTAATCCAGCAGATCGTCAATGAGCTGGAAAGCCGTACCAAGGTAGCGACCATAGTCCTGCAACCCTTTCTCTTGCTCAGGCGTACAACCAGCGAGAATACCGGAGCACTGGGCGGCAGCTTCGAACAGACGGGCCGTTTTACTGTAAATCACCCGCATGTAATTTTCTTCGGTAATGTCCGGGTCATTCACGTTCATCAATTGCAGCACTTCGCCTTCTGCAATCACGTTGACCGCTTCCGACATCACTTCCAGCACTTTTAACGAGCCGAGGCTGGTCATCATCTGGAAGGCGCGGGTATAGATAAAGTCGCCGACCAACACGCTGGCGGCATTACCGAAAGCGGCATTTGCCGTCGCTTTGCCGCGACGCATATCGGATTCATCCACCACATCATCATGTAGCAGCGTCGCCGTGTGGATAAACTCGATCAGAGCGGCGATAGTCACGTGCGCGTTACCCTGATAACCCACCGCGCGCGCGGCAAGAACGGCAATCATCGGACGAATGCGTTTTCCGCCGCCGCTAATAATGTAATATCCTAGCTGATTAATCAGTTGAACGTCGGAATTAAGCTGTTCAAGGATTGTCGCATTGACACCCGCCATATCTTGCGCGGTTAACTCGTTGATTTTTTCTAAATTCATCGCAAAAGCCGGGCTTATCGCCCCGATTATCCCATGTCTGAATGAGGTAACGTAGGGTTTATGGTTAGAAATATACCCTGATTGTACTGAAAAAACGCCGCAGATAAACGTTACCGTATGCGTTGTGTTTTTTTTCTTCATGTATTGATGGTAGCACTTGTCAAAGCCGTGCAATTTGCGTAATATTCGCGCCCTATTGTGAATATTTATAGCGCGCTCTGAATCATTGAAAGGTGTGCGCGGAAGCGGAGTTTTTTATGTACGCGGTTTTCCAAAGTGGTGGTAAACAACACCGAGTAAGCGAAGGTCAGACCGTTCGCCTGGAAAAGCTGGACATCGCAACTGGCGAAACTATCGAGTTCGCTGAAGTTCTGATGATCGCAAACGGTGAAGAAGTCAAAATCGGCGTTCCTTTCGTTGATGGCGGCGTAATCAAAGCTGAAGTTGTTGCCCACGGTCGTGGCGAGAAAGTTAAAATCGTTAAGTTTCGTCGCCGTAAACACTACCGTAAGCAGCAGGGCCATCGTCAGTGGTTCACTGATGTGAAAATTACCGGCATCAGCGCTTAAGATTAGGGGAGCAGATTAAATGGCACATAAAAAGGCTGGCGGCTCGACTCGTAACGGTCGCGATTCTGAAGCTAAACGTCTGGGCGTAAAACGCTTTGGCGGTGAAGCAGTTCTGGCAGGCAGCATCATCGTTCGTCAACGTGGTACTAAATTCCACGCTGGCACCAACGTTGGTTGCGGTCGTGACCACACTCTGTTTGCTAAAGCAGACGGTAAAGTGAAATTCGAAGTTAAAGGCCCGAAAAACCGTAAATACATCAGCATCGTTGCTGAGTAAGTTTTTTGTGGTCCGGTAACGGATGAAAGCCCCGCACCTGTTGCGGGGCTTTTTACATTCGATGGCCGACTAAAATATACCCGTGTGGCTGTGCGAATGCCGTTAACGGGTCTTTGCAGGGAACACGGCATGAAGCAGCAGGCAGGCATTGGCATTCTTTTAGCGCTCACTACCGCGATGTGCTGGGGAGCGTTGCCAATAGCAATGAAGCAAGTGCTGGAGGTGATGGAGCCTTCAACCATTGTCTTCTACCGCTTCTTAATGGCCAGTATTGGCCTCGGGGCGATACTGGCAGTAAAAAGAAAGCTGCCGCCGCTGCGTATTTTTCGTAAGCCGCGTTGGTTGGTGTTATTGGCGATAGCGACCTGCGGACTGTTCGGTAATTTCATTTTGTTCAGTTCTTCCCTGCAATATTTAAGCCCAACCGCGTCGCAGGTTATCGGCCAGCTCTCGCCGGTTGGCATGATGGTCGCCAGCGTCTTTATTCTGAAAGAAAAGATGCGCGGTACGCAGGTGATTGGCGCGCTGATGTTATTGAGCGGGCTGGTGATGTTTTTTAACACCAGTCTGATCGAGATTTTTACCCGACTGACCGACTACACCTGGGGCGTTATTTTTGGCGTAGGCGCGGCGATGGTGTGGGTGAGCTATGGCGTGGCGCAAAAAGTATTATTGCGACGTCTGGCCTCGCAGCAGATCCTGTTTTTACTGTACACTTTATGTACGATAGCGCTCTTGCCGCTGGCAAAACCGATGGTGATAGCGCAACTGAGCGACTGGCAGCTCGCCTGTTTGATTTTCTGCGGGCTAAATACGCTGGTAGGATATGGCGCCCTGGCGGAAGCGATGGCGCGTTGGCAGGCGGCGCAGGTGAGCGCGATAATCACGCTTACACCGCTATTTACCCTGCTGTTTTCAGATCTTTTATCTATGGCCTGGCCCGATTTCTTCGCCAGACCGATGTTAAACCTTTTAGGTTATCTCGGTGCGTTTGTCGTGGTTGCGGGCGCGATGTATTCCGCCATTGGTCATCGTATTTGGGGCGGTTTACGCAAGCATGAAACGGTGGTTTCGCAACCCCGCTCAGGCGAATGATTTACGGAGAATAAAATGAAGTTTGTTGATGAAGCATCGATTCTGGTCGTTGCAGGCGATGGCGGTAATGGCTGTGTGAGCTTCCGCCGCGAAAAATATATCCCGAAAGGCGGCCCGGACGGCGGTGATGGCGGCGACGGCGGCGACGTCTGGATGGAAGCCGATGAAAACCTGAATACGCTGATCGATTACCGCTTTGAAAAATCGTTCCGCGCTGAACGTGGTCAGAATGGCGCGAGCCGCGACTGTACCGGTAAACGCGGTAAAGACGTGACCATCAAAGTGCCGGTCGGTACGCGCGTTATCGACCAGGGAACCGGTGAAACGATGGGCGACATGACCAAACACGGTCAGCGTCTGTTGGTCGCGAAGGGCGGCTGGCATGGGTTAGGCAATACCCGTTTTAAATCCTCGGTTAACCGTACGCCGCGCCAGAAAACCAATGGTACGCCGGGCGATAAGCGCGACCTGCTGCTGGAACTGATGCTGCTGGCGGATGTCGGGATGCTGGGGATGCCAAACGCCGGTAAATCAACGTTCATTCGCGCGGTATCGGCAGCAAAACCGAAAGTCGCGGACTATCCGTTTACCACGCTGGTGCCGAGCCTGGGCGTGGTACGTATGGACAGCGAAAAGAGTTTTGTGGTGGCCGACATTCCGGGGTTGATCGAAGGCGCGGCGGAAGGCGCGGGCCTGGGGATTCGCTTCCTGAAGCACCTCGAACGTTGCCGCGTACTGCTGCACCTCATTGATATCGATCCGATCGACGGTTCCGATCCGGTGGAAAACGCCCGTATCATTATTGGCGAACTGGAAAAATACAGCCAGGATCTGGCGGCTAAACCGCGCTGGTTAGTGTTCAACAAGATCGATCTGATGGATAAAACCGAAGCGGAAGAGAAAGCGAAAGCGATCGCCGAAGCGTTGGGCTGGGAAGGGAAATACTATCTGATTTCCGCCGCCAGCCAGCTAGGGGTGAAAGATCTCTGCTGGGATGTGATGACCTTTATCATCGAGAATCCGATCGCGCAGGCTGAAGAAGCAAAACAGCCGGAAAAAGTCGAGTTCATGTGGGACGATTATCATCGTCAGCAGTTGGCTGAAGTGGAAGAAGACGCAGACGATGACTGGGATGACGACTGGGATGAAGACGACGAAGAAGGCGTCGAGTTCATCTACAAACGTTAATCTCGTAGCCGGATGGCGCTTACGCTTATCCGGCCTATAAAAGCCAACGGGCCGCATTTGCGGCCCGTTTTATTATGTTCGTTGTAGGCCGGATAAGACGCGTTAGCGCCGCCATCCGGCAATAATGCACTCAGTTATTCTGATAAATATCCTTGTACAATCGACTCTCGAAGCGTACCAGCGGAATACGTCGATTACGCTGATCGGCAGGTGGAACCGCGTAGCCGGACAAATACTGTACAAATGCCATCCGTTGCCCGCTTGCGGTGGTAATAAAGCCCGCCAGATTATACACGCCCTGCAGTGACCCGGTTTTCGCTGAAACCTTACCGTCTACGCCCGCCTGATGCAGCCCGGCGCGGTATTGTAATGAACCATCATAGCCCGCCAGCGGCAGCATAGAGATAAAGTTCAGCTCGTTATCATGTTGGGCGATATATTGCAGCACCTGCATCATCGTGGCGGGAGCGATCAGATTATGGCGAGAAAGACCGGAACCGTCGGCAATAATGGTATTGCCGATATCAATTCCCGCCTGTTGGCGCAGAATCTGGCGAACGGCATCCGATCCCGCCCGCCAGGTGCCAGGCACGTTAAACCTGACATGACCAATCATCCGAAAAACAGTATCGGCGATCATGTTGTCTGACTTTTTCAGCATAATCTTAAGCAGATCGTGCAGTGGCGCCGACTGTTTACTGGCGACGATCGTTCCGGGCTCGTTAACCTGCGTCTGGCGCAGCAGCGTGCCGCGGTAAGTTATCCCGGCCTCTTTCAGTTCCTGCTTGAGGATCGCGCCCGCGTAGCTGGCGCCGTCCTGAATAGCAAAGGCCAGCGGCAGCGGGTCGGCGCGCTGTGGTAAACAGCCGGTAAGCGTATAACGGTTCAAATCGCCAGGCACAACATCCAGCTCGCAATACTGCGCGTCTGCCGAACCGCGCGGTAGAGTCCGTACCTGGCTGAACATCGTTACCGGATAATAAGAGGCCACGCGAATAAAGGCTAAATCGTTTGGTTTTTGCGCGCTATAAAGCGACACAGAAAAACAGTTGCGGTCAACAATGGCGGCGGCGGGAGGCGCGCTGAAACACTGCGTCAGGTCGTTCCACGGCCAGCCTGGCGCTTTATCGTGGCTGGCGAAAATCGACGTGTCGATAAGCACATTGCCGTCGATTTGCGTGACGCCTGACTTTTTCAGCGTCGCGACCATATTGCGAATATCCTGACGTCTTAGCGTTGGATCGCCACCGAAGCGCGCAATTACGTCACCTTTCAGGATGCCGTTATCGACGTTGCCTTTAGTCTCCAGCGTGGTCGTAAAACGGAAATCCGGGCCGAGTTGAATCAGCGCCGCCAGCGCGGTAATCACCTTTTGGGTACTGGCGGGAAGCGCCATCTGCTGACTATGATAATCAATAGCCGGCGCGGGCGCGCCAATCTTTTGCACCATCAGCGCGAGGTTGGCGCCGGCCGGAAGCTGTTTGATGTATTCGTCAATATTCGCGGCCTGAACGCTGAACGCTATACTGGTGGTCAATCCGATGATAAATCTGGAAAATCGCATAATCTCGCGCTAACACCCTGGAAACAAGCCGTCATACTACGGCGCAACGCCCTAAAAAGTAAACGATGACCCATAGGGAACTCCAGGGTAAAATGGTTATCAAAGAGGAAATTGTAGCTGACCTGGGACTGCGCGCCCGGGTTGGTGTTTTTTTGCTTCTGACCCTGGTATGGCATATGCCGGGGCTGGCTTAGCAGCCGGGGTAGAGTTCATTGCCCCCTACAGGAATGTTCAAGAGGTATAACAAATGCAAGCTATTCCGATGACCTTACGCGGAGCCGAAAAACTGCGCGAAGAGCTGGATTTTCTGAAATCTGTGCGCCGTCCTGAAATCATCGCCGCTATCGCCGAAGCGCGCGAACATGGCGATTTAAAAGAAAACGCGGAGTATCATGCTGCACGCGAACAGCAGGGTTTCTGCGAAGGGCGCATTAAAGATATCGAAGCAAAACTGTCGAATGCGCAGGTGATTGATGTCACTAAAATGCCGAACAATGGTCGCGTGATTTTCGGCGCTACCGTCACGGTGCTGAACCTGGACACCGACGAAGAGCAGACCTACCGCATTGTTGGCGATGATGAGGCGGATTTTAAGCAAAATCTCATTTCGGTAAACTCGCCAATCGCTCGCGGTCTGATCGGCAAAGAGCAGGATGACGTCGTGGTGATCAAAACGCCTGGCGGCGATGTGGAATACGAAGTGCTTAAAGTGGAATACCTTTAAGCAGTACTCAATACGCAAATTGTTGGTGTATTGTAAAGAAAGGAAAAAGGCCGCATAGCGGCCTTTTATCAACGGAGAGAGCGTGGCATTTTGCTCTCCTGCTCGTGGAAAACCCCTCGTTTTACACAGATTTTGTGTTCGACTTTAGGATATCCTTAACGCGGCAGCGAGATTTTACGCTCTTTAGTTGGGCGATACAGCACCAGCGTTTTACCGATGACCTGTACGTTACAGGCGCCGGTTTCGCGCACGATAGCGTCCACGATCAAGGTTTTTGTTTCGCGATCTTCCGAGGCGATTTTCACCTTGATAAGTTCATGGTGCTCTAACGCTTGTTCAATCTCGGCCAGTACCCCTTCGGTCAAACCATTATTGCCAAGCATAACAACAGGCTTGAGCGGATGTGCCAGACCTTTTAGGTGCTGTTTTTGTTTAGTACTCAGATTCATCGTATATTTTTGCTTACGTTGGGATTGAAAACGGGTCATTCTACCGCCATCTCCCTTATATCGCCAAATAGGCGTGTAGAAATTTACGCCATTGGCTACGATGAACTGCCCCGACGGGAAAGTTAAATGACAGGTAAAAAGCGTTCTGCCAGCTCAAGCCGCTGGCTTCAGGAACACTTTAGCGATAAATATGTTCAACAGGCGCAGAAAAAGGGGCTACGCTCCCGTGCCTGGTTTAAACTTGATGAAATACAGCAAAGTGACAAACTTTTTAAGCCGGGAATGACGGTAGTCGATCTCGGCGCTGCGCCAGGAGGCTGGTCACAGTATGTGGTCACGCAGATTGGCGGCAAAGGCCGCATCATCGCTTGTGATCTTTTACCTATGGATCCTATCGTTGGTGTGGACTTTCTTCAGGGCGATTTTCGTGATGAACTTGTCATGAAAGCGTTACTGGAACGCGTGGGTGACAGTAAAGTACAAGTTGTCATGTCGGATATGGCACCAAACATGAGCGGAACACCGGCGGTGGATATCCCCCGCGCCATGTATCTGGTGGAGCTGGCGTTAGAGATGTGCCGCGATGTGCTGGCGCCAGGCGGAAGTTTTGTAGTGAAGGTGTTCCAGGGCGAAGGTTTCGATGAGTATCTAAGGGAAATTCGCTCCCTGTTTACGAAGGTTAAAGTTCGTAAGCCGGACTCTTCGCGTGCGCGTTCGCGTGAAGTGTACATTGTAGCGACCGGGCGAAAGTGATAACCGGCAGATTTCAGACGTAAGGTTTGAAAGAAACTGGATATAGAGTATCCTGACGCTGTTTTTAACACAGTTGTAATAAGAGGTTAATCCCTTGAGTGACATGGCGAAAAACCTAATACTCTGGCTGGTCATTGCCGTTGTGCTGATGTCAGTATTCCAGAGCTTTGGGCCCAGCGAGTCTAATGGCCGTAAGGTGGATTACTCTACCTTCCTGCAAGAGGTCAATCAGGACCAGGTTCGCGAAGCGCGTATCAACGGACGTGAGATCAACGTTACCAAGAAAGATAGTAACCGTTACACGACTTACATTCCGATTAATGATCCGAAGCTGCTTGATAACCTGCTGACTAAAAACGTCAAGGTTGTTGGCGAACCACCTGAAGAGCCAAGCCTGCTGGCTTCTATCTTCATTTCCTGGTTCCCGATGCTGTTGCTGATCGGCGTCTGGATCTTCTTCATGCGTCAGATGCAGGGCGGCGGTGGCAAAGGCGCCATGTCGTTCGGTAAGAGCAAGGCGCGTATGCTGACGGAAGATCAGATCAAAACCACGTTTGCTGACGTCGCAGGTTGTGACGAAGCGAAAGAAGAAGTGGCGGAACTGGTCGAATACCTGCGTGAACCGAGCCGTTTCCAGAAGCTGGGCGGTAAAATTCCGAAAGGCGTCCTGATGGTCGGCCCGCCGGGTACCGGTAAAACCCTGCTGGCAAAAGCCATTGCGGGTGAAGCGAAGGTGCCATTCTTTACGATTTCCGGTTCTGACTTTGTGGAAATGTTCGTCGGTGTCGGCGCGTCTCGTGTGCGTGACATGTTCGAACAGGCCAAGAAAGCGGCGCCGTGCATTATCTTCATCGATGAAATCGACGCCGTAGGTCGCCAGCGTGGCGCAGGTCTGGGCGGTGGTCACGATGAACGTGAGCAGACGTTGAACCAGATGCTGGTTGAGATGGACGGCTTCGAAGGTAACGAAGGTATCATCGTTATCGCCGCAACTAACCGTCCGGACGTCCTTGACCCGGCGCTGCTGCGTCCAGGCCGTTTTGACCGTCAGGTGGTGGTAGGCCTGCCAGATGTTCGCGGTCGTGAGCAGATTCTGAAGGTGCATATGCGTCGCGTACCGTTAGCGACGGATATTGATGCGGCGATCATTGCACGCGGCACGCCGGGCTTCTCCGGTGCGGACCTGGCGAACCTGGTCAACGAAGCGGCGCTGTTTGCCGCACGCGGCAACAAACGCGTAGTGTCGATGGTTGAGTTCGAGAAAGCGAAAGACAAAATCATGATGGGCGCCGAACGTCGCTCCATGGTGATGACGGAAGCGCAGAAAGAGTCGACCGCGTACCACGAAGCGGGCCACGCGATTATCGGTCGCCTGGTGCCGGAACACGATCCGGTGCACAAAGTGACGATTATCCCGCGTGGTCGTGCGCTGGGCGTGACCTTCTTCCTGCCTGAAGGCGACGCGATCAGCGCCAGCCGTCAGAAGCTGGAAAGCCAAATCAGCACGCTGTACGGCGGCCGTCTGGCGGAAGAGATTATCTACGGCGTTGAGCATGTTTCCACCGGCGCGTCGAACGACATTAAAGTCGCGACTAACCTGGCGCGTAACATGGTCACCCAGTGGGGCTTCTCGGAGAAACTCGGTCCGTTGCTGTATGCGGAAGAAGAGGGCGAAGTGTTCCTCGGCCGTAGCGTCGCAAAAGCGAAACATATGTCTGATGAAACTGCGCGTATCATCGACCAGGAAGTGAAAGCGCTGATTGAACGTAACTACAATCGCGCTCGTCAGATCCTGACTGACAATATGGATATTCTGCACGCGATGAAAGATGCGCTGATGAAATATGAAACCATCGATGCGCCGCAGATTGATGACCTGATGGCGCGTCGTGAAGTGCGTCCGCCTGCGGGCTGGGAAGATCCAAACGGCACCAATAACTCTGACAGCAATGGTACGCCTCAGGCGCCGCGTCCGGTTGATGAACCACGCACGCCGAACCCGGGCAACACGATGTCAGAGCAGCTGGGCGACAAATAAGCGTTTGTTGTACAACATTATGTTTAGCGCTCACCGAAACCCTGGGGCTTGCCCCGGGGTTTTTCTTTTTTAACTCACCATAAATAAAACAGGGATTTTGACCATGAAACTCTTCGCTCAGGGCGCCACGCTCGATCTCACTCATCCGCATGTTATGGGTATCCTGAACGTAACGCCGGATTCGTTCTCCGACGGCGGTGCGCATAACACGCTGATTGAGGCGGTGAAACATGCGAATTTAATGGTGAATGCCGGGGCGACAATTATTGATGTGGGGGGGGAATCAACGCGACCAGGCGCGGCAGAAGTGAGCGTGGAAGAAGAGCTGGATCGCGTTATTCCGGTACTGGAAGCAATCGCGCAACGTTTTGAAGTGTGGATTTCTGTGGATACCTCTAAACCCGAGGTGATCCGTGAAGCGGCAAGGGCGGGCGCGCATATTATCAATGATGTCCGTTCGCTCTCCGAGCCCGGCGCGTTGGAAGCGGCAGCGGAAACCGGCTTGCCGGTCAGTCTTATGCACATGCAGGGCAACCCCAAAACCATGCAGGAGGCGCCGAAATATGACGATGTCTTTGCCGAGGTGAATCGCTACTTTATTGAGCAAATAGCACGTTGTGAGAAGGCCGGCATCGCAAAAGAGAAATTGTTGCTCGACCCAGGATTCGGTTTCGGTAAAAATCTCTCTCACAATTATACCTTACTGGCGCGACTGGGTGAGTTTCATCATTTTAACCTGCCGCTGCTGGTGGGCATGTCACGTAAAACGATGGTTGGTCAGTTACTTAACGTGGGACCATCAGACCGTCTGAACGGCAGCCTTGCGTGCGCGGTAATTGCCGCGATGCAGGGCGCGCAGATCATTCGCGTCCATGACGTCAAAGAAACCGTAGAGGCGATGCGGGTGGTGGAAGCCACTCTGTCTGCAAAGGGAAACAAACGCTATGAGTAATCGTAAATATTTCGGTACCGATGGGATTCGCGGACGTGTAGGCAATGCCCCCATTACACCTGATTTCGTGCTTAAACTGGGTTGGGCTGCCGGAAAAGTGCTGGCGCGTCATGGCTCGCGTAAAATCATTATCGGTAAAGATACGCGTATTTCCGGCTATATGCTGGAGTCCGCGCTGGAGGCGGGCCTTGCCGCTGCGGGACTGTCGGCCTCGTTTACCGGACCTATGCCAACGCCAGCCGTCGCCTATCTGACGCGGACTTTCCGCGCGGAGGCGGGTATCGTTATCTCGGCTTCGCATAACCCGTTCTATGATAACGGCATTAAATTCTTCTCTATCGACGGTACGAAACTGCCTGACGATGTGGAAGAAGCCATCGAAGCCGAAATGGAAAAAGAGATCACCTGCGTAGACTCCGCCGAGCTGGGGAAAGCGAGCCGCATCGTCGATGCCGCCGGACGCTATATTGAGTTCTGTAAAGGCACCTTCCCGAACGAACTGAGCCTCAATGGCCTGAAAGTGGTTGTGGATTGCGCCAACGGCGCTACCTACCATATCGCGCCGAATGTGCTGCGCGAGCTGGGCGCGACCGTTATCGCTATTGGCTGTGAGCCAAACGGCGTCAACATTAACGAAGAAGTGGGCGCGACCGACGTGCGCGCGTTGCAGGCGCGCGTGTTGGCGGAGAAGGCGGACCTCGGCATCGCGCTTGACGGCGACGGCGACCGGGTCATCATGGTTGACCATGAAGGCAATAAAGTCGATGGCGATCAGATTATGTATATCATCGCGCGCGAAGGGCTGCGCCAGGGGCAACTGCGCGGCGGCGCGGTGGGAACGCTGATGAGCAATATGGGGCTGGAGCTGGCGCTCAAGCAGCTTGGCATTCCGTTTGCCCGGGCGAAAGTGGGCGACCGCTACGTGCTGGAAAAATTGCAGGAAAAAGGCTGGCGCATCGGCGCGGAAAACTCTGGTCACGTTATTCTGTTGGATAAAACGACCACTGGCGACGGTATTGTAGCGGGGCTACAAGTTCTGGCGGCAATGGTGCGTAATCATATGAGTCTGCACGATCTGTGCAGCGGTATGAAAATGTTCCCGCAGATTCTGGTTAACGTGCGTTACACCGCCGGTAGCGGCGATCCGCTGGAAAATGAAGCGGTGAAAGCGGTAACGGCGGACGTAGAAGCCACACTCGGCAATCGTGGGCGGGTACTGCTACGTAAATCCGGTACCGAACCGCTGATTCGCGTGATGGTGGAAGGCGAGGATGAAGCGCAGGTTACGGCATTCGCCCATCGTATCGCGGATGCGGTAAAAGCCGTTTAAGCGTTTAAGTGACTAAAAAGGCGGCGGTTGCCGCCTTACGGCCCGCAAAAAACAACGCTTTTGCTGTTTTTTTCCGCAGTTGATACAATGCGCTTAAATTGCCCTTGCGAAGGTCATTCGCTTTGGTTAGTATTCACACCCGCTTCAGTGGGAAACAGTAAAAATCCCGCTTTATTGGTAGAAGCATTGGTACGCGGCAACTCCGCAAGGAACAGGTTGATTATGTACGAAGCTCTTTTAGTTGTTTTCCTTATTGTGGCAATTGGCCTTGTAGGTCTGATCATGCTGCAGCAAGGTAAAGGCGCTGATATGGGAGCCTCCTTCGGAGCAGGCGCTTCCGCTACGCTATTTGGTTCAAGTGGTTCTGGTAACTTCATGACCCGAATGACGGCGGTATTGGCGACGCTGTTCTTCATCATCAGTCTGGTGTTGGGTAATATCAATAGCAACAAAACCAATAAAGGAAGCGAGTGGGAGAATCTGAGCGCGCCGGCGAAGACCGAGCAGACTCAACCTGCTGCACCGGCCCAGCCGACCAGCGATATCCCGCGCTAATAGCAGTATCCGTGCCGAGGTGGTGGAATTGGTAGACACGCTACCTTGAGGTGGTAGTGCCCAATAGGGCTTACGGGTTCAAGTCCCGTCCTCGGTACCAATATTCCGAAAGAAAGACGCTGAAAAGCGTCTTTTTTTTCGTCTGTTGAAACTGCTCTCAGAGAGGAGGTTGAAGCACGCTTACACGCGTCCCTGGCATGGCCCCGTCAATACGTTGAGATAGCCCTACATACATACTCATGTATGTCCTCTCTGGTGATCTCCCTGCGTCAGGTTCACTCCACCGATTACGAGATCATCTTCGTTCATTGAAGCCAGTAGTTGCTCAGCTATAATCTGAAATGCTTGTATCTGTTATCCCCCTCCATATCTTTTGCTCAAGTAGTTTTATCTAATCTTCCTTTGCACTGAGCCGAATATCTAAGGAAGAGATTAATGAGTTTATTTTTCGATCGTGCTGGATTGATTGCTGAATTGCGCAAATCCAATTTGAGCTCTGCTATTCAGGAGAAAGTCGTGCAACAGGCACGTGCTGCTATTGCATTTAAACGTTGTCTGCGGGATATGGAAACAGTAAAGGTGGGGGCATCGCGGTTGGGCGGTCTACCCGACTGGCCATTAGGACAAAGCTGGCCTATACGAAAAAAATCGGTTAATGCCACATCTCGCGTACTAAAGCTGAAAGCTGAAAAAACGCGAAATGCCAGGTTTGTTCATGAAATGAAAATGAGTTATGAGCTGCTCAATGAAGGGCGTAAGCTGCTTGGGCAGCCAGCGGAAGATTTTGACGAGGAAAAGTATCGGTTAGTGCAGCAGCGGTTATTAACCGAAATTGACATCCGCATAGAGAATCAGTTGGTTGATTTTCCGCTTGCTTTCGTTGCCCAACTAAACTTGAGTGACCTGGCGTTACTCCCGGGGTTTGATCCACTGCTTCCCAGGCGGGGGTTATTGAGCTTCTTTGTCGATGTTACCTGGGAAGATCGGCAGCCCTTTGTTTTCTGGCACGATGTTGAGGTAGATACATTAAGCACGCTAGCTGTGCCAGATGACTTGCTGGCTTTTTACAATAAGATTGAATTTCGTGAACCATGGCAATTGTGTACACAGGTTGAGTGCCTGGAACCTCTTTCCGTTATCAGTGTTTCGTCAGTCTGCGAGGGGTTAAGCGTTACGCAGCAGAAAGCGTATGAATCATGGTATGACGCGTTAAGTGATTACGAACAGGACAACCCGTATCGAGTTGATGCCTGCTATTCCGGCGATCTTCTGGGAGGGTGGACAATTCCTCTCCAACGTAGTGTGGAAGATGAACTGAATCAAAATGATACAAGGTGGCGACAGCTTTTTAGCTGGGATGAAGAAATTCATTCTACAACAGCATTATTGGCTGTCGCTGGGCCGGATTTTGGCGGGGGCATTGACTATATAATGATGACTGAAAAAGACATGGCTGCACAATGCTTTGACAGGGTGCGAAATGTTGTCCAGTTAGATTAACCGGCAAATCAGCCATTTGCATCAACCTGGGGTGATATTCACAAAAAAGGCCGCTTTCGCGGCCTGTTGCATCAACGACGCGGGCTTATTTGCCTTTGTTTTCCAGATTCTCAACCTGCGGCAGACCGGTCGCGGAAGAGGCGGTTAACAGACCGGCTTTCGCGTAGCCGAACAGTTTCTCGCGGGTATCGGTAATGTCCAGATTACGCATCGTCAGCTGACCGATACGATCGTCCGGTGAGAACACGGACTCGCCTTTCTCCATGGTCAAACGTTCTGGCTTATAGGTCAGATTGTCGGACACGGTGTTCAGGATGGAGTAATCGTTGCCGCGACGCAACTCGAGTGTGACCTCACCGGTAATCTGGCTGGCGACCCAACGTTGCAGGCCGTCACGCAGCATCAGCGCCTGCGAGTCGAACCAGCGGCCCTGATACAGCAGTTTGCCCAACTGACGACCATGAGAGTGATATTGCTCAATGGTGTCTTCGTTGTGAATACCGGTCAACAGACGCTCGTAAGCGATGTGCAGCAGTGCCATTCCGGGGGCTTCATAAATACCGCGGCTTTTTGCTTCAATGATGCGGTTTTCAATTTGGTCGCTCATACCCAGGCCGTGACGGCCGCCGATGCGGTTCGCTTCCAGCATCATCTCAACATCATCGCTGAAGGTTTTACCGTTCAGGGCAACAGGGTGGCCCTGCTCGAAGCGGACGGTCACCTCTTCTGCCGGGATCTTCACGCTCTCGTCCCAGAACTTCACGCCCATAATCGGGTTGACGATCTTGACGCTGGAGTTAAGAAACTCCAGATCTTTCGCTTCATGCGTGGCGCCGAGCATGTTGGAGTCGGTGGAGTAGGCTTTTTCGACTGACATCTTATAGTCGAAACCGCAGGCAATCATAAATTCAGACATCTCATGGCGACCACCCAGCTCATCGATAAAGTCGGTATCCAGCCACGGTTTGTAAATCTGTAATTCAGCATTCGTCAGCAGGCCGTAACGATAGAAACGTTCAATATCGTTGCCTTTATAGGTACTGCCGTCGCCCCAGATATTCACGCCGTCTTCTTTCATCGCGGCGACCAGCATCGTGCCGGTCACGGCACGGCCCAGCGGCGTGGTATTGAAATAGGTCAGTCCGCCAGTCGTATTATGGAAAGCGCCGCACTGAATCGCTGCGATCCCTTCTGCAACCAACTGCTTGCGGCAATCAATCAGGCGAGCATTCTCTGCGCCATACTCCATTGCGCGACGAGGAATGGCGTCATAGTCATCCTCATCCGGTTGTCCCAGATTCGCAGTATAGGCATATGGGACAGCTCCTTTTTGTCGCATCCACAGCAGCGCGGCGCTGGTGTCCAGACCGCCGGAAAAAGCGATACCAATACGTTGACCTGCTGGAAGATGCTTAAGAATCGTCGTCATAGAATAGAACCCTGCTTGATTGACTGATAATGAGATCGGTTTCTGCTTTAGTGCATTTTTATGCAAAATAAATGAGTTTTCATTTAATCATCTTTTAGCAGAGACAGGAAGCGTTTAGTGAAGGTTTGCTGAAATAACGTTGTGAAATGCGTGTATAAGCCGGAGAGATGGGATGAGTATAACGAAGAGTGATATTCATTCATCTGCATATTGGGAATAGGGTTGACATAACTCATGCCAGGTCACTATACTGTGCGCAGATTTTACGTCCCGTCCTCGGTACCAAATCCCAGCAGTATTTGCAAATTTTGCCCAAAACGAGTAGAATTTGCCACGTTTCAGGCGCGGGGTGGAGCAGCCTGGTAGCTCGTCGGGCTCATAACCCGAAGGTCGTCGGTTCAAATCCGGCCCCCGCAACCACTTTCCCTTAGAGTTCTTTTTCAAATATACTGTGAAGATTATGTCCTTCGTAGCTGGATTTGAAAAAAATTCTTTCGGAAGGTACACCAGACCGCCGTTGCGGTTATAGGGTTCAGTTATCTAAAGCCCCGATTTATCGGGGTTTTTTGTTATCTGACTACAGAATAACTGGGCTTTAGGCCCTTTTTTTATGTCTTGGGGGTGGGCTTGTCCACATTAGAGCAAAAATTAACAGAGATGATTACAGCGCCAGTTGAAGCCTTAGGCTACGAGCTGGTCGGCATCGAATTTATTCGCGGTCGCACATCCACACTGCGCATCTATATTGATAGTGAAGATGGCATCAATGTTGATGATTGTGCTGATGTGAGCCACCAGGTAAGCGCGGTGCTGGACGTTGAAGATCCTATCTCCGTGGCTTACAACCTTGAAGTCTCGTCACCGGGTCTCGACCGTCCTATGTTCACTGCCGATCATTATGCGCGTTTCCAGGGTGAAGAAGTCGCGCTGGTTCTTCGCATGGCGGTACAGAACCGTCGCAAGTGGCAGGGCATTATCAAAGCGGTGGACGGTGAAATGATTACCGTCACAGTCGAAGGCAAAGATGAAGTGTTCGCGCTGAGTAATATCCAGAAGGCGAACCTGGTTCCCCACTTTTAACAGTCTGGATGAGGTGAAAAGCCCGCGATGAACAAAGAAATTTTGGCTGTTGTTGAAGCCGTCTCCAACGAAAAAGCGCTGCCACGCGAAAAAATTTTTGAAGCGCTGGAAAGTGCGCTGGCGACAGCAACAAAGAAAAAATATGAGCAGGAGATCGATGTTCGTGTAGAAATCGATCGTAAAAGCGGTGATTTTGATACTTTCCGCCGTTGGTTGATCGTTGAAGAAGTGACCATGCCGACGAAGGAAATTACGCTGGAAGCGGCGCGTTTTGAAGACGAAAGCCTGAATGTCGGCGACTATGTTGAAGATCAGATTGAATCTGTCACCTTTGACCGTATCACCACGCAGACTGCGAAACAGGTTATCGTACAGAAGGTCCGTGAAGCTGAACGCGCGATGGTTGTCGATCAGTTCCGCGACCAGGAAGGCGAAATCGTCACTGGCGTGGTGAAGAAAGTGAACCGCGACAATATCTCTCTGGAAATTAAATCCGAAGGGATGGCCGGTAACGCTGAAGCGGTGATTCTGCGTGAAGATATGCTGCCGCGCGAAAACTTCCGTCCTGGCGACCGCATCCGCGGTGTTCTGTACGCTGTACGTCCAGAAGCGCGTGGCGCGCAGCTGTTCGTCACCCGTTCCAAGCCGGAAATGCTGATCGAACTGTTCCGCATCGAAGTGCCGGAAATCGGCGAAGAAGTGATTGAAATTAAAGCGGCGGCTCGCGATCCGGGTTCTCGTGCGAAAATCGCAGTGAAAACCAACGATAAACGTATCGATCCGGTCGGCGCTTGCGTGGGGATGCGCGGCGCGCGCGTTCAGGCGGTCTCTACCGAACTGGGCGGTGAGCGTATCGATATCGTGCTGTGGGATGATAACCCGGCGCAGTTCGTCATTAATGCGATGGCGCCGGCAGATGTCGCGTCTATCGTGGTGGACGAAGATAAACATACCATGGATATCGCCGTTGAAGCCGGTAATCTGGCGCAGGCGATCGGACGTAATGGTCAGAACGTCCGCCTGGCTTCGCAATTGAGCGGCTGGGAACTCAACGTAATGACCGTTGATGACTTGCAGGCTAAACATCAGGCTGAAGCACATGCCGCTATCGAGATCTTTACTAAATATCTTGATATTGATGAAGAGTTCGCGACCGTTCTGGTAGAAGAAGGTTTCTCCACGCTCGAGGAACTGGCCTATGTGCCAATGAAAGAACTGCTGGAAATTGACGGCCTTGATGAGCCGACCGTTGAAGCACTGCGCGAGCGTGCTAAAAACGCACTGGCCACTCTGGCGCAGGACCAGGAAGCAAGCCTCGGTGATAACAAACCGGCTGACGATCTGCTGAATCTGGAAGGATTAGATCGCGATATGGCTTTCAAACTGGCGGCTCGTGGTGTTTGTACGCTGGAAGATCTCGCCGACCAGGGCATTGATGATCTGGCTGATATCGAAGGGTTGACCGACGAAAAAGCCGGTGAGCTGATTATGGCTGCCCGTAATATTTGCTGGTTCGGCGACGAAGCGTAATAAACTGTAGCAGGAAGGAACAGCATGACAGATGTAACCCTAAAAGCGCTGGCCGCAGAGAGACAGGTTTCCGTGGATCGCCTGGTACAGCAGTTTGCTGATGCAGGTATCCGGAAATCTGCTGACGACTCTGTGTCCGCACAAGAAAAACAGACTTTACTGGCGCACCTGAACCGCGAAGCGGTTTCTGGTCCCGATAAACTGACGCTGCAGCGTAAAACGCGCAGCACCCTGAATATTCCAGGTACCGGTGGAAAAAGTAAATCGGTACAAATCGAAGTCCGCAAGAAGCGCACCTTTGTGAAACGCGATCCGCAAGAGGCTGAACGCCTGGCCGCGGAAGAGCAGGCGCAGCGTGAAGCGGAAGAGCAAGCCCGTCGTGAGGCAGAAGAACAGGCCAAACGCGAGGCGCAACAAAAAGCTGAACGCGAGGCCGCAGAACAAGCTAAGCGTGAAGCCGCTGAAAAAGCGAAACGTGAAGCTGCGGAAAAAGACAAAGTGAGCAATCAACAGACTGACGATATGACCAAAACCGCCCAGGCCGAAAAAGCCCGCCGTGAGAATGAAGCTGCAGAGCTGAAGCGTAAAGCGGAAGAAGAAGCACGTCGCAAACTCGAAGAAGAAGCGCGTCGTGTAGCAGAAGAAGCTCGCCGCATGGCGGAAGAAAACAAATGGACCGCAACGCCTGAGCCAGTAGAAGACACCAGTGACTATCATGTCACCACTTCTCAGCACGCGCGCCAGGCCGAAGACGAAAACGATCGTGAAGTAGAAGGCGGTCGTGGTCGTGGCCGTAATGCAAAAGCGGCGCGTCCGGCGAAAAAAGGCAAACATGCCGAATCCAAAGCCGATCGCGAAGAAGCGCGTGCTGCGGTTCGCGGCGGTAAAGGTGGCAAGCGTAAAGGGTCTTCTTTACAGCAAGGCTTCCAGAAGCCCGCTCAGGCCGTTAACCGTGACGTGGTGATCGGTGAAACCATCACCGTTGGCGAACTGGCGAACAAGATGGCGGTTAAAGGCTCTCAGGTCATCAAAGCGATGATGAAGCTGGGCGCCATGGCCACCATCAACCAGGTCATCGACCAGGAAACCGCACAGCTGGTTGCCGAAGAGATGGGCCACAAAGTTATCCTGCGTCGTGAAAACGAACTGGAAGAAGCGGTAATGAGCGACCGTGATACCGGCGCTGCGGCTGAACCGCGCGCACCGGTTGTGACCATCATGGGTCACGTTGACCACGGTAAAACCTCTCTGCTGGACTACATTCGTTCCACGAAAGTGGCCTCTGGCGAAGCGGGCGGCATTACCCAGCACATCGGTGCTTACCACGTTGAAACTGACAACGGGATGATCACCTTCCTGGACACCCCGGGTCACGCCGCGTTTACTTCCATGCGTGCTCGCGGCGCCCAGGCAACGGATATCGTGGTTCTGGTGGTAGCGGCAGACGACGGCGTGATGCCGCAGACTATCGAAGCTATCCAGCACGCGAAAGCGGCAGGTGTGCCGGTCGTGGTTGCGGTGAACAAAATCGATAAGCCGGAAGCCGATCCGGATCGCGTTAAGAACGAACTGTCCCAGTACGGCATTCTGCCGGAAGAGTGGGGCGGCGAGAGCCAGTTCGTTCACGTGTCTGCGAAAGCGGGCACCGGTATCGACGAACTGCTGGACGCTATCCTGCTGCAGGCCGAAGTTCTGGAACTGAAAGCGGTACGCAAAGGTATGGCGAGCGGTGCGGTGATCGAATCCTTCCTGGATAAAGGTCGTGGTCCGGTGGCTACCGTGCTGGTTCGTGAAGGTACGCTGCATAAGGGCGATATCGTGCTGTGTGGCTTCGAATACGGCCGCGTGCGTGCGATGCGTAACGAACTGGGTCAGGAAGTGCTGGAAGCGGGTCCGTCCATTCCGGTGGAAATCCTCGGCCTGTCCGGCGTTCCGGCTGCCGGTGACGAAGTGACCGTCGTTCGTGACGAGAAGAAAGCGCGTGAAGTTGCTCTGTATCGTCAGGGTAAATTCCGTGAAGTTAAACTGGCTCGTCAGCAGAAATCTAAACTCGAGAACATGTTCGCCAACATGACCGAAGGCGAAGTTCACGAAGTGAACATCGTCCTGAAGGCCGACGTACAGGGTTCTGTGGAAGCGATCTCCGACTCTTTGCTGAAACTGTCTACCGACGAAGTGAAAGTGAAGATCATCGGTTCTGGCGTAGGTGGTATCACCGAAACCGACGCGACCCTGGCTGCGGCGTCCAACGCGATTCTGGTGGGCTTCAACGTTCGTGCTGATGCTTCTGCGCGTAAAGTGATCGAATCTGAAAGCCTGGATCTGCGTTACTACTCCGTCATCTATAACCTGATCGACGAAGTGAAAGCGGCTATGAGCGGTATGCTGTCTCCGGAACTGAAACAGCAGATCATCGGTCTGGCTGAAGTGCGCGATGTGTTCAAATCGCCGAAATTCGGCGCGATCGCGGGCTGTATGGTTACCGAAGGTACAATTAAACGCCATAACCCAATCCGCGTTCTGCGCGACAACGTGGTTATCTATGAAGGCGAGCTGGAATCCCTGCGCCGCTTCAAAGATGACGTTAACGAAGTCCGTAACGGCATGGAATGTGGTATCGGCGTGAAGAACTACAACGACGTTCGCGTTGGCGATATGATTGAAGTATTCGAAATTATCGAGATCCAACGTACCATCGCTTAATCTTCGTCGTCTTTTGGGCCGCAACGGCGTTGGCTGCGCTCGCTCACCCCGGTCACATAGTTATCTATGCTCCCGGGGATTTACGAGCTTGCCGCCTTGTTGCAATCCAAAATCCTTAGAAGATGATTAGGCGTAGGCCGGGTAAGCGAAGCGCCACCCGGCAAGAAATTTAAAAAGGGGCTTATGGCCCCTTTTTTGTCTTTATTCTGGAGAATTTATTATGGCGAAAGAATTTGGTCGCCCTCAGCGCGTAGCG
The DNA here is from genome assembly GCF_046552235.1 of Salmonella sp. SAL00670. Classification (NCBI taxonomy): domain Bacteria; kingdom Pseudomonadati; phylum Pseudomonadota; class Gammaproteobacteria; order Enterobacterales; family Enterobacteriaceae; genus Salmonella; species Salmonella sp. SAL00670. The sequence goes on along the minus strand of NZ_JBGDUO010000002.1, from coordinate 655,066 downwards.
CAAGAGATGCAAAAAGAGATCGCAATCATCCTGCAGCGCGAAATTAAAGACCCGCGCCTGGGCATGATGACTACCGTCTCCGGTGTCGAAATGTCCCGCGATCTGGCATACGCCAAAGTATTCGTGACGTTCCTCAACGATCAGGACGAAGCGGCTGTGAAAAACGGCATTAAGGCCCTGCAGGAAGCGTCTGGTTTCATCCGCAGCTTGCTGGGTAAAGCGATGCGTCTGCGCATCGTACCGGAACTGACCTTCTTCTACGACAACTCGCTGGTGGAAGGGATGCGTATGTCCAACCTGGTGACTAACGTGGTGAAACATGACGAAGAACGTCGTGTGAACCCGGACGACAGCAAGGAGGACTGATGAGTCGTCCTCGTCGTCGTGGCCGCGACATTCACGGCGTTCTGCTGCTGGATAAGCCGCAGGGTATGTCCAGCAATGACGTGCTGCAGAAAGTTAAGCGCATCTACAATGCCAACCGCGCCGGGCATACCGGCGCGCTGGACCCGCTGGCGACCGGCATGTTGCCGATTTGCCTCGGCGAAGCGACAAAATTTTCGCAGTACCTGCTGGATTCTGACAAACGCTATCGTGTTATTGCCCGTCTGGGGCAGCGCACGGATACCTCTGACGCCGATGGTCAAATCGTGCAGGAGCGTCCGGTGACTTTCAGCGCTGAGCAGCTTGCGAGCGCGCTGGAGACCTTTCGTGGGGATATCGAACAGATTCCCTCAATGTATTCGGCGCTGAAGTATCAGGGCAAGAAGCTGTACGAATATGCCCGCCAGGGTATCGAAGTGCCGCGCGAAGCCCGCCCGATTACCGTCTATGAGCTGCTGTTTATTCGCCATGAAGGTAACGAGCTGGAGCTGGAAGTTCACTGCTCCAAAGGCACCTATATTCGTACCATTATTGATGATTTAGGTGAGAAACTGGGCTGTGGCGCGCACGTAACCTACCTGCGTCGTCTGACGGTCAGCAAGTATCCGGTGGATCGTATGGTGACGCTGGAGCACTTGCGCGAGCTGGTAGCACAGGCGGAACAGCAGGGCGTTCCGGCGGCGCAGTTGCTCGATCCATTATTGATGCCAATGGACAGTCCAGCTTCGGACTATCCTGTTGTTAATCTGCCGTTAACATCTTCGGTATACTTCAAAAATGGCAACCCGGTTCGTACCACGGGCGCGCCGTTGAAGGGACTGGTTCGTGTGACGGAAGGTGAAGACGATAAATTTATCGGTATGGGCGAAATTGACGACGAAGGCCGTGTCGCGCCTCGTCGGCTGGTAGTAGAGTACCCAGCGTAATGTCGCTTCGTCTTGCGATAAGAGAGCGCTGCGAGTAGAATACCGCCGCTTAACGTCGCGTAAATTATTTAACAGTTTACGCGGCGTACACTGGGATCGCTGAATTAGAGATCGGCGTCCTCTCATTCTTAAATACTTTGGAGTTTTAAAATGTCTCTAAGTACTGAAGCTACAGCTAAAATCGTTTCTGAGTTCGGTCGTGACGCAAACGACACCGGTTCTACCGATGTTCAGGTTGCTCTGTTGACTGCACAGATTAACCACCTGCAGGGTCACTTTGCAGAGCATAAAAAAGATCACCACAGCCGTCGTGGTCTGCTGCGTATGGTTTCTCAGCGTCGTAAACTGCTCGACTACCTGAAACGTAAAGATGTTGCACGCTACACCGCGCTGATTGAGCGTCTGGGTCTGCGTCGCTAATTCTTTCGAGTTTCAGAAAGAGGGGGCCTTCATGGCCCCTTTTTTCCAGCAGATGGCAGCAATTCGCTGGAAACTAATGTATTGTTGCTATGAATGATCTTCCGTTGCAGAGGTTCGCGCGGCTAATGAGAGGCTTTACCCATATCAGGGTTAGGGTTGTCATTAGTCGCGAGGATGCGCAGAAGATCGGGTATTAACGACGGCGCGTATTATGCCGTCAAAAATTGGAAAGGATATTATTTTGCTTAATCCGATCGTTCGTAAATTCCAGTACGGTCAGCATACCGTTACGCTGGAAACTGGCATGATGGCGCGTCAGGCCACTGCCGCTGTTATGGTAAGCATGGATGACACCGCCGTATTCGTTACCGTTGTCGGCCAGAAAAAAGCCAAGCCAGGCCAGGACTTCTTCCCACTGACCGTTAACTATCAGGAGCGAACCTACGCTGCTGGTCGTATCCCGGGCAGCTTCTTCCGTCGTGAAGGCCGTCCAAGCGAAGGCGAAACCCTGATCGCGCGTCTGATTGACCGCCCGGTTCGTCCGCTGTTCCCGGAAGGATTCGTTAACGAAGTGCAGGTTATCGCGACCGTCGTTTCCGTTAACCCGCAGGTTAACCCGGATATCGTGGCGATGATCGGCGCATCCGCTGCGCTGTCGCTGTCCGGCATTCCGTTCAACGGCCCAATCGGCGCGGCGCGCGTAGGTTACATCAATGACCAGTACGTGCTGAACCCGACCCAGGACGAGCTGAAAGAAAGCAAGCTGGACCTGGTGGTTGCCGGTACCGAAGCGGCTGTGCTGATGGTGGAATCCGAAGCTGAACTGCTGAGCGAAGACACTATGCTGGGCGCGGTGGTATTCGGTCACGAGCAGCAGCAGGTTGTTATCCAGGCGATCAACGATCTGGTGAAAGAAGCCGGTAAACCGCGTTGGGACTGGCAGCCGGAAGCCGTCAACGACGCGTTGAACGCGCGTGTTGCTGCGCTGGCTGAATCTCGTCTGAGCGACGCGTACCGCATCACCGATAAACAAGAGCGCTATGCTCAGGTTGACGTAATCAAATCCGAAACCATCGAGCAGCTTATTGCAGAAGATGAAACTCTGGATGCTAACGAGCTGGGCGAAATCCTGCACGCTATCGAGAAAAACGTGGTGCGTAGCCGCGTACTGGCAGGCGAGCCGCGTATTGATGGCCGTGAAAAAGACATGATCCGTGGTCTGGACGTGCGCACTGGCGTACTGCCGCGTACTCACGGTTCCGCTCTGTTTACCCGTGGTGAAACGCAGGCGCTGGTTACCGCAACTCTGGGTACTGCCCGTGACGCGCAGGTGCTTGATGAACTGATGGGCGAGCGTACTGACAGCTTCCTGTTCCACTACAACTTCCCTCCGTACTCCGTAGGCGAAACCGGCATGGTCGGTTCTCCGAAGCGTCGTGAAATTGGTCACGGTCGTCTGGCGAAGCGCGGCGTGCTGGCAGTGATGCCGGACATGGATAAATTCCCGTACACCGTTCGCGTGGTGTCTGAAATCACCGAATCCAACGGTTCTTCCTCTATGGCTTCCGTGTGCGGCGCTTCTCTGGCGCTGATGGACGCTGGCGTGCCAATTAAAGCCGCCGTAGCAGGTATCGCTATGGGTCTGGTGAAAGAAGGCGACAACTACGTTGTACTGTCTGACATTCTGGGCGACGAAGATCACCTGGGCGATATGGACTTCAAAGTGGCGGGTTCCCGCGACGGTATCTCTGCGCTGCAGATGGATATCAAAATTGAAGGTATCACCAAAGAGATCATGCAGGTTGCGTTGAACCAGGCTAAAGGTGCGCGTCTGCACATCCTGGGCGTGATGGAACAGGCGATCAACGCGCCGCGCGGCGATATCTCTGAATTTGCGCCGCGTATCCATACCATCAAGATCAGCACGGACAAGATCAAAGACGTGATCGGTAAAGGCGGTTCTGTGATCCGCGCGCTGACTGAAGAGACCGGCACCACCATCGAAATCGAAGATGACGGTACTGTGAAGATCGCGGCGACCGACGGCGAGAAAGCGAAATATGCTATCCGTCGTATCGAAGAGATCACCGCAGAGATCGAAGTCGGCCGTATCTACAATGGTAAAGTGACCCGTATCGTTGACTTTGGCGCGTTTGTTGCCATCGGCGGCGGTAAAGAAGGTCTGGTTCACATCTCTCAAATCGCGGATAAGCGTGTAGAGAAAGTGACCGACTATCTGCAGATGGGTCAGGAAGTCCCGGTTAAGGTTCTGGAAGTTGACCGCCAGGGCCGTGTACGTCTGAGCATTAAAGAAGCAACCGAGCAGTCTCAACCTGCGGCTGCGCCGGAAGCTCCGGCGAGCGAACAGGCCGAGTAAGGTAGCCTTTTGCCCTCCGCAGTGCGGAGGGCTTTAGACCTGGCTGGACGCCTTGTTGAGCCACCGGGGAACAGGACGTTCATTCAATCGTTGTCTTCGGGAGTGGGAAATGAAGCCTTTTTTGCGCTGGTGTTTCGTTGCGACAGCACTTACGCTTGCAGGATGCAGTAATTCCGCCTGGCGTAAAAGTGAAGTCCTCGCAGTACCATTGCAACCGACTTTACAGCAGGAAGTGATTCTGGCGCGTATGGAACAGATTCTTGCCAGTCGGGCTTTAACCGATGACGAACGCGCACAGCTTTTATATGAGCGCGGAGTGTTGTATGATAGTCTTGGTTTGAGGGCATTAGCGCGAAATGATTTTTCACAAGCGCTGGCAATCAGACCGGATATGCCTGAAGTATTCAATTACTTAGGCATTTATTTAACGCAGGCAGGCAATTTTGATGCTGCCTATGAAGCGTTTGATTCTGTACTAGAGCTTGATCCAACTTACAACTACGCGCACTTAAACCGCGGTATCGCATTGTATTACGGCGGCCGTGATAAGTTAGCGCAAGATGATCTGCTGGCGTTTTATCAAGACGATCCCAATGATCCTTACCGCAGCCTGTGGCTGTATCTTGTTGAGCAGAAGCTTAATGAGAAGCAGGCGAAAGAAGCGTTAAAAGCACGCTTCGAAAAATCGGATAAAGAGCAATGGGGATGGAACATTGTCGAGTTCTACCTGGGCGACATTAGCGAAGCAACGCTGATGGAAAGGCTCAAGGCGGACGCAACGGATAACACCTCGCTCGCTGAGCATCTCAGTGAAACCAACTTCTATTTAGGTAAGTATTACCTAAGTCTGGGGGATTTGGACAGCGCCACGGCTCTGTTCAAACTGGCGGTGGCCAACAACGTTCATAACTTTGTTGAGCACCGATACGCATTGTTGGAATTATCGCTCCTGGGCCAGGACCAAGATGACCTGGCAGAATCGGACCAGCAATAGCTGACGAACATATCAGCCCGTAATCTTTTTGATTGCCATCACCTTCGCGGGTGAGGGCGTTGTTGTTCGTTAATACACCTACTTTGAGCCGGTTCACACTTTTCAATGAAAATTGCAGATCAATTTCATGATGAGTTATGTAGACTGGCCGCCATTAATTTTGAGGCACACGTACTACATGGCTGAATTCGAAACCACTTTTGCAGATCTGGGGCTGAAGGCTCCTATCCTTGAAGCCCTTACCGATCTGGGTTACGAAAAACCATCTCCAATCCAGGCAGAGTGCATTCCGCATCTGCTGGGCGGTCGCGACGTGCTGGGCATGGCCCAGACCGGTAGCGGCAAAACCGCAGCGTTCTCTTTACCGCTGCTCAACAATCTTGATCCTGAGCTGAAGGCACCTCAGATTCTGGTGCTGGCGCCAACCCGCGAACTGGCGGTACAGGTTGCCGAAGCCATGACGGATTTCTCTAAACACATGCGCGGCGTAAACGTGGTTGCCCTGTACGGCGGTCAGCGTTATGACGTGCAGTTACGCGCCCTGCGTCAGGGGCCGCAGATCGTTGTCGGTACGCCGGGACGTCTGCTTGATCACTTAAAACGCGGCACCCTCGACCTCTCTAAACTGAGTGGTCTGGTGCTGGATGAAGCCGACGAAATGCTGCGTATGGGCTTCATCGAAGACGTTGAAACTATTATGGCGCAGATCCCGGAAGGTCATCAGACCGCTCTGTTCTCCGCCACCATGCCGGAAGCGATTCGTCGCATTACCCGCCGCTTTATGAAAGAGCCGCAGGAAGTGCGCATTCAGTCCAGCGTGACTACCCGTCCTGACATCAGCCAGAGCTACTGGACTGTCTGGGGTATGCGTAAAAACGAAGCGCTGGTGCGTTTCCTGGAAGCGGAAGACTTTGATGCGGCGATTATCTTCGTACGTACCAAAAACGCGACCCTGGAAGTAGCAGAAGCGCTGGAACGTAGCGGCTACAACAGCGCCGCGTTGAATGGCGATATGAACCAGGCGCTGCGTGAGCAGACTCTGGAACGCCTGAAAGATGGTCGTCTGGACATCCTGATCGCCACCGATGTTGCGGCACGTGGTCTGGACGTTGAACGTATCAGCCTGGTGGTGAACTACGATATCCCGATGGACTCCGAGTCCTACGTTCACCGTATCGGTCGTACCGGTCGTGCGGGTCGCGCCGGTCGCGCGCTGCTGTTCGTTGAGAACCGCGAGCGTCGTCTGCTGCGCAACATCGAACGCACCATGAAGCTGACCATTCCGGAAGTGGAACTGCCGAACGCAGAACTGCTGGGTAAACGCCGTCTGGAAAAATTCGCCGCGAAAGTTCAGCAGCAACTGGAAAGCAGCGATCTGGATCAGTACCGTGCGCTGCTGGCGAAAATCCAGCCGTCTGCTGAAGGCGAAGAGCTGGATCTCGAAACGCTGGCCGCCGCACTGCTGAAAATGGCGCAGGGCGAGCGTCCGCTGATTCTGCCGCCGGATGCGCCGATGCGTCCCAAGCGTGAATTCCGTGACCGTGACGACCGTGGTCCGCGCGATCGTAACGACCGTGGCCCGCGTGGCGATCGTGAAGATCGTCCGCGTCGTGAACGTCGTGACGTTGGCGATATGCAGTTATACCGCATTGAAGTGGGCCGTGATGACGGCGTTGAAGTTCGTCATATCGTGGGCGCTATCGCTAACGAAGGCGACATCAGCAGCCGTTACATTGGTAACATTAAGCTGTTCGCGTCTCACTCCACCATCGAGCTGCCGAAAGGTATGCCGGGCGAAGTGTTGCAGCACTTCACGCGTACCCGCATTCTGAACAAGCCGATGAATATGCAGCTGTTGGGTGATGCTGTTCCGCACGCGGGCGGCGAACGTCGCGGCGGTGGTCGTAGCTTCAGTGGCGAGCGTCGTGAAGGCGGTCGTAATTTCAGCGGCGAACGTCGTGAAGGCGGTCGTGGTGATGGTCGTCGCTTCAGCGGCGAACGTCGTGAAAGCCGTGGTCCGCGTCGTGATGACTCTACCGGTCGCCGTCGTTTCGGCGGTGATGCGTAACTCTCGCTGACCTGCGCATTCACAGCGTAAAGTAAAATATACAGCCCCGATCGTCACAATCGGGGCTTTTTTTATTTCTTTTGTACTCGTGTACTGGTACAGTGCAGCGTATTGAGAGATAGTCACACTATAAATGACTGGAGAGAGAGCTGAATGGCAACACTTACCACCACCCAAACGTCACCTTCGCTGCTTGGCGGCGTGGTGATTATCGGCGGCACCATCATTGGCGCGGGGATGTTCTCCCTGCCGGTGGTCATGTCCGGGGCGTGGTTCTTCTGGTCGATGGCGGCGCTGGTCTTTACCTGGTTTTGTATGCTGCACTCCGGGCTGATGATTCTCGAAGCCAACCTTAACTACCGCATTGGTTCGAGTTTCGACACCATCACCAAAGACCTGTTGGGCAAAGGCTGGAACGTGGTAAACGGCATCTCTATTGCCTTTGTGCTCTATATCCTGACCTACGCCTACATTTCGGCGAGCGGCTCGATTCTGCACCATACCTTTGCTGAGATGTCGCTGAACGTGCCGGCACGAGCAGCAGGCTTTGTCTTCGCGCTGCTGGTGGCGTTTGTTGTCTGGTTGAGTACTAAAGCGGTGAGCCGCATGACGGCCATCGTACTGGGCGCGAAGGTGATTACCTTCTTCCTGACCTTCGGCAGCCTGTTGGGGCACGTTCAGCCTGCCACGTTGTTTAACGTGGCTGAAAGCCACGCGTCATATACGCCGTACCTGCTGATGACGCTGCCATTTTGTCTGGCCTCTTTTGGTTATCACGGTAACGTACCGAGCTTGATGAAATATTACGGCAAAGATCCGCGTACCATCGTCAAATGCCTGATTTATGGGACGTTACTGGCGCTGGCGCTCTATTCCGTCTGGCTGCTGGGGACGATGGGCAACATCCCGCGTCCGGAATTTATCGGCATTGCGCAGAAAGGCGGCAATATTGATGTGCTGGTACAGGCGTTGAGCGGCGTGCTGAACAGCCGCAGCCTGGATCTGCTGCTGGTGGTGTTCTCTAACTTTGCGGTCGCCAGTTCCTTCCTTGGCGTGACGCTGGGGCTGTTTGACTATCTGGCGGATCTGTTTGGTTTTGATGACTCGGCAATGGGGCGTTTTAAAACGGCGCTGCTGACTTTCCTGCCGCCGATGATTGGTGGCCTGCTGTACCCGAACGGTTTTCTGTACGCCATTGGCTATGCAGGTTTAGCTGCAACTATCTGGGCGGCCATTGTGCCTGCGCTGTTGGCGCGTAAATCTCGCGAACGTTTCGGCAGCCCAAAATTTCGCGTCTGGGGCGGTAAACCGATGATTGCCCTGATTCTGGTCTTCGGTGTCGGCAACGCGGTTATCCATATTCTGTCGAGCTTTAATTTGCTGCCGGTGTACCAGTAACGTTATTGTGCCGGATGGCGGTTGCACCTTATCCGGCCTACTTGATGCTGTAGGCCCGGTAAGCGAAGCGCCACCGGGCAAAACAATGCGCTACCCCAACAATTCCTGCTTCACATCCATCGCCAAATCAAACGAATGCAGGCGTGCCTGGTGGTCGAAAATCTGCCCGTTGACCATAATTTCATCCGCCTGGGTCTCCCGCAGGATGGATTCCAGCCCGTGGCGGACTTTCGCTTTATCACCGACCAGCGACATACTCAGCGCCTGCTGCACGCCATACTGCTCGGATGGCGACCAGAAGGTCTCCATATTCTCAATCGGCGGCGGCAGTTGGCCGGTTTCCCCACGGCGTAGCTTCACGAAAGCCTGCTGCATGGAGGTAAACAGGAATTCGGCGTCGCGGTTGCTGTCGGCGGCGATAATATTGATACACACCATCGCGTACGGTTTTTCCAGCCGCGCTGAAGGTTTGAACTGGGTACGGTACAGATGCAGCGCCTGGAACAACATATCCGGCGCGAAATGCGAAGCAAAGGCGAACGGCAGGCCAAGCTGGGCCGCCAACTGTGCGCTATACAAGCTGGAGCCCAGCAGCCAGACCGGGACCTGCTCGCCGTAGCCGGGCACCGGGCGCACATGCGGATTAGGGTCGCGAGCGTCGAACCAGTCCACCAGCTCTGCGACATCGCGTGGAAAGTTATCGATATCGCCGCTCATATGGCGACGTAGCGCGCGCATCGTCGGCTGATCGCTACCCGGCGCGCGTCCCAACCCTAAGTCGATACGCCCCGGGTAGAGCGTATTCAGCGTGCCGAACTGCTCGGCAATCACCAGCGGTGAATGGTTAGGCAGCATCACGCCGCCGGAGCCAAGATGTAATGTTGTGGTATTGGCCGCCAGATAACCAATCAATACCGAGGTCGCCGCGCTGGCGATACCGGTCATGTTGTGATGTTCCGCCAGCCAGTAGCGGTGATAACCGCGCTTTTCAGCCAGCCGTGCGAGATCCAGCGAGTGCGTGAAGGCTTCTTTTGCCGAAGCTCCTTCAGGGATCGGCGCCAGATCCAGCGCCGAGAACGGAATAGTTTTGTCAGTCATAACGGCTCACTTTGTTACCGGTTAATCTTTTAATACTGCATTAAAGATTAGCGAATGTTGTTAACAAAGTGAGCTTTATGAGACTGACGGCAAAAACAATGCCCGATAGCGCTGCGCTTATCGGGCCTACGGGATCGCTATTTGTAGGCCAGATAAGGTCTTTATGCCGCCATCCGGCTAGGCCTGTAGCTCCAGACCTGCCAGCCGCTTCCAGTAGCCGTTACAGTCGCTATGCGCGGCAAGCGGTAATGGCGCGCCGCCGTTTTCGTTAGCGCGAAAGGCATCAAGCATGGCAAATGTCTCCGTCCCCAACGGCGACAGCCGCACGATATCGACCAATCCCTGCATCGACGTCAGTTCGTTGCCAAGGTTATAGACATAGCCGCTCATGGTCTGAATACCGTTAAGCACAAACACCTGCTGATTCTCTTGCGAGAGCACGTCACGACCGTTTGGATACTTGATACAGCAGGTTTCGCACTCATCTTTCGGGCGGTCTTCCGAACGGGCGGTAAAGCAGCGAGCGGAGTAGGCCAGCGGCAGATGCCCGTAGCTCAACACTTCCACTTCAAACTGATTGCGGATGCCCAGTTCATCGCACTGATTAAGCAAATTCACCAGCCAGTCGCGGGAGAGCTCCACCGGCATACACCAGCGTACCATGCCTTCTTTCAGCAACCGGCGCAGCGTGACCGCGTTGTAGCAATTCAGCGCATGGCCGGCGACAAACGGCAGTTTGCGCTCGGCGCACAGATTCACCACGCCAAGATCGCTGGCTTCCAGCAGAAAATCGCCGTTGTCCACATAGCGTTTCAGCTCGCTTAATTCAGATGACGCCTGTACCAGCGCCAGGGTGGAGAGCACCACCTGCTTACCGCTGGCGGCGAGGGATTTCGCCATTTCCAGCCAGTCGCCGACTTTGGTCGCGCGACGCTTGCTGCACACCGCTTCGCCCAGATAAATGACATCAGCGCTGCTTTTTGCGGCCTGCTGATAAAAATCTTCCAGCGTCTCTTTCGGCCAGTAATAAAGCACCGGTCCTAAGGAATATTTCATAGCTCCTCTCACTGCCATTTACGGTGATATGCGCCAAGCGTGGTTTGGGTGCCTTCGGACATCGCGCCGAGCGTCTCCATCCAGTCGCGCTGTGGAACGAAGTTTTGCGGGGCGGCTTTGCAGCGATCGATCGCCTGGCGCCACACTTTCGCCACCTGGCTGACATAGGCCGGGCTGCGCTGGCGGCCTTCGATCTTCACCGAAGCGATGTTCGCCGCCATGAGCTCCGGCAGCAGTTCCAGCGTGTTCAGGCTGGTTGGCTCCTCCAGCGCGTGATAGCGCTCGCCGTCCACTAAATAGCGGCCTTTACACAGCGTTGGGTAGCCTGCGTTTTCGCCATCCTGGTAACGGTCAATCAGGACATCATTCAGGCGCGATTCCAGCCCCTGCGGCGTTTGCTGCCAACGGACAAAGCGGGCGGGAGAGCAGGCGCCGACGGTATTGGGCGACTCCCCCGTCAGGTAGGAAGAAAGATAGCAGCGACCTTCCGCCATAATGCACAGGCTGCCAAACGCGAATACCTCCAGCGGCACCGGCGTGACGCGGGCCAGTTGTTTTACCTGGTGAATCGACAGTACACGCGGCAGTACTACACGGTGGACATCAAAGTTGCGGTGATAAAAGCGAATCGCCTCTTCGTTGGTTGCCGAGGCCTGAACGGAAACATGGCGCTCAATATGCGGGTAACGCTCTGCGGCATATTCCAGCATAGCGAGGTCGGCAAGAATCAGCGCGTCGGCGCCAAGCTGCGCCGCCATATCCACGGCGCGCTGCCAGCGGGCATAGCCGTCCGGATGCGCAAAAGTATTAATGGCGATGTGTAATTTGCGGCGATGCTGGTGAACAAAACTCACCGCTTCCTGCAATTTTTTTTCGGTAAAGTTAAGGCCGGCAAAATGACGGGCATTGGTATCGTCTTTTAACCCGATATAAACGGCGTCAGCGCCGTTTTCGATGGCCGCCTTCAGCGCCGGGAGATTTCCGGCAGGGCAGAGCAGCTCCATAATTTATCCTGAGGGTTACGTCTGAGACGCAAAATTGTTAACGAACAGGGATTTTAGTTAACCTTGCTGCGACAATTTTTGATTTAAGGCAGTTAAAGGCGTATTGGTAACACCAATAATGGGGTAGAAAATCAGACCCAATTGTTGATTTACGCCGCCATGTGATTTATTGGATATGGCAAAATAACAGGACTATTGAAACAGGGAGTAAAGCTCGTGTTAGATAAACTGCGTTCACGCTTAGTCCATGCTGGCCCGTCTCTGATGAGTGTACCGGTTAAACTGACGCCCTTTGCGCTAAAGCGCCAGGTTCTGGAACAGGTTCTGAGCTGGCAGTTTCGTCAGGCGCTGGCCGATGGAGAGCTGGAATTCCTCGAAGGTCGTTGGTTAAGCATTCATGTTCGTGACATCGACTTAAAATGGTATACCACGGTTGAAAATGAAAAGCTGATCGTTAGCCAGCAGGCGGATGCTGACGTCAGTTTTAGCGCCGACGCCAGCGATCTGCTAATGATCGCCGCCCGTAAACAGGATCCGGATACGCTCTTTTTCCAGCGTCGACTGGTCATTGAAGGCGATACTGAGTTAGGGTTGTATGTGAAGAATCTGATGGACGCCATCGAACTGGAGCAGATGCCGAAAGCGTTACGCGTTATGCTGCTGCAACTGGCGGATTTTGTTGAGGCGGGAATGAAAAACTCGCCGGAAACCAAACAGACCTCGGTAGGTGAACCATGCTAATTCGAGTAGAAATTCCCATTGATGCGCCTGGTATTGATGCGCTGTTACGCCGTTCATTCGAAAGCGATGCGGAAGCGAAGCTGGTTCACGATTTGCGTGAAGATGGTTTTCTGACGCTCGGACTGGTGGCCACGGATGATGAAGGCCAGGTGGTGGGCTATGTCGCCTTTAGTCCGGTTGATGTGCAGGGCGAAGATTTACAGTGGGTCGGCATGGCGCCGCTGGCGGTCGATGAAAAGTATCGCGGGCAAGGGCTGGCGCGCCAGTTAGTGTATGAAGGGCTGGATTCGCTCAACGAGTTCGGCTACGCGGCCGTCGTGACGCTGGGCGATCCGGCGTTATATAGCCGCTTCGGTTTTGAACTGGCCGCGCATTACGATCTTCACTGCCGTTGGCCCGGTACGGAAAGCGCTTTCCAGGTACACCGTTTGGCTGAGGATGCGCTGGAGGGCGTGACGGGGCTGGTGGAGTATCACGACCACTTCAATCGTTTTTAAGCACCGGCGTTTGCAGGCTGGACAGCAGCGCCTCAAACGCTTCGCGTTCCGTCACAAGGCGCTCTTTCTGGCGCTTTGTGAGCTGTTTGATGCGATACTCTATGCGCAGGGCCAGCGAGCGATCGCCGACCTGCGCCGCAAACGCCAGCGTTAACTCGCCTTTTCCCCGTAATGCTTTTGCGCCTTTTCCCGTTTGATGCTGCCTGTAACGACGCGCCACATCGGTGGTTATTCCGGTGTAAAGCGCATTGTCTGCAGTACGAATCAGATACAGATACCAGGGTGTCATTGTCGCCATCAGCATGATAATTTTCAGGTTCCCAGTATAAGCGAGAATAAAGATGGACACACTTACCGCTATTGGCCGTTGGCTGGCGAAACAACACGTGGTGACCTGGTGTGTACACCATGAGGGAGAGCTGTGGTGCGCCAATGCGTTTTATTTGTTCGATGCGCAAAACGTCGCACTGTATCTGTTAACGGATGATAAAACCCGCCATGCGCAAATGTCCGGCGCGTGCGCGCCAGTTGCGGGAACGGTCAATGGGCAGCCGAAAACGGTGGCGCGCATTCGCGGCGTGCAGTTTAAAGGGGAAATTCGCCGTCTGGAGGGGCAGGAGAGCGACGCCGCGCGTAAAGCTTACCTTCGTCGCTTCCCGGTCGCCAGGGTGCTGCCAGCGCCGGTATGGGAAATCCGGCTGGATGAAATTAAATTCACCGACAACACGCTGGGGTTTGGTAAAAAACTGCACTGGTTACGCGACTCACGCGCCCAGCAGGCGTAGCGCCTCGCGGTTAAATGCCGGCAGGTCGTCAGGCGTGCGGCTGGTCACCAGCTGATCTTTATCGACGACGACTTCCTGATCGTAAAATTCCGCGCCCGCGTTCTTCACATCGATAATAATCGGTTTCACCGCCGTGAGTTTGCGGCCACGAATGACATCGGCGCTGATCAACAACTGTGGGCCGTGGCAAATGGCAAAAACCGGTTTACCGCTGTTAACGAAATCGCGGGTAAAATCCACGAAACGGCTGTCGCCGCGCAGGTAGTCCGGCGAATGACCTCCCGGCAATAGCAAGGCGTCGAACTCGTCGGGACGAACGTCATCAATAGCCTTATCAATGGTGACGCTGGCCTCGCCTTTTTTTCCTTTCACCGTTTTACCCGCCTCTTTTTCGATGGTGATGACCTCATGGCCGGCCTGACGGAATTCTGCTGCCGGCGAGGTAAATTCTGAATCTTCAAATTCATCGGTAATCAAAACGGCAATTTTCTTACTCATGCGTTTCCTCCGCAGTGGTGGCGTCGGGTAAGGCAAATTTTCCACAATGATGGATACTTACCTCGTAGACTATTAAGCCTGGTCGATAGGGCCGAGAGTGCAAGGTGGACAAATCTGTAAAGGAGCGAGGATGAGTCAGGTACTGATTACCGGCGCGACCGGACTGGTCGGCGGACATCTGCTGAGAATGTTAATCAACACGCCGCAGGTGAGCGCTATCGCCGCGCCGACGCGTCGCCCGCTGACGGATATTGTCGGCGTTTATAACCCTCACGATCCGCAGCTTACCGACGCGTTAGCTCAGGTGACCGACCCGGTGGATATTGTTTTTTGCTGCCTGGGCACGACCCGGCGTGAAGCGGGAAGTAAAGCGGCGTTTATTCATGCGGATTATACGCTGGTGGTTGATACCGCGCTGACCGGGCGTCGACTGGGCGCGCAGCACATGTTGGTGGTCAGCGCAATGGGAGCAAACGCGCACTCTCCGTTTTTCTACAATCGGGTGAAAGGAGAAATGGAGGAGGCGTTAATCGCGCAAAATTGGCCTCGTTTGACGATTGCCCGGCCTTCTATGCTGCTCGGCGACAGAACAACGCGGCGGGTGAATGAAACGCTTTTCGCTCCGCTATTTCGGCTGTTGCCAGGAAACTGGAAATCGATTGATGCGCGGGATGTGGCGCGGGCCATGCTGGCGGAAGCGCTGGCGCCAGCACAAGAAGGCGTGACGATTCTGACCTCATCGCAACTGCGGGAAAAAGCGGGGTAGCGAAGCCGGATGATTTACCGGATGGCGACGCGGTTTACACATTTTTATCGCCACCCGGCACACCGGTTACTTAATATACGTAAAGGCGGTAGTCACGCGTTTCACGCCGCTCACCCGGCTGGCGATGTCCGCTGCCGCTTTACCTTCACGTTCAGTCACCAGGCCCAGCAGGAACACTTCGCCATTTTCGGTGGTGACTTTCACGTTTGACGATTTTACCTGATCGCTGGTCAGTAGCTGTGAGCGAACTTTCGTGGTGATCCAGGTATCGTTAGAGGCGGTCCCCAGGCCGATAGGCTGACCCTGGCGAATCTCGTTATAGACCTCGGTGGTGCCTTCAACGCCCATCGCTATCTGTTTAGCGCGTGCGGAGAGTTCGCTGTTTGGCGACTGGCCCACTAACAAAACTTTGCCCTGATAAGCCGTGACATTGATGCGCGTCTCTTTTTTTATTTGCTCATCTTTCGACAGCGCGCTGCTGACACGCAGTTCCAGCGTTCCGTCATCCACCTGGGTGCCCACGCTACGCGGGTCGGTTGCGGCTTTGGTGCCGACGGCTGCCGTACCCACTACCGCGGCGGCGACGCAACCTTGCAATAGCAACGCAGAAATAAGGACTGCGAGCGGCGAAAATGCCTTCATGTGTACTCCTTAATAATCCTGGTGAGGAAAAAGCGTGTTATCGATCAAATCGCACAGGCAGTTTACCGTCAGCATATGCATTTCCTGAATGCGCGCGCTGTGGTGTGAAGGGATACGAATTTCGACATCCTGCGGCCCTAATAGTCCGGCCAGCTCACCCCCGTCATACCCGGTTAGCGCCACAATGGTCATGTCACGTGTGACGGCTGCTTCAACGGCTTTTACGATATCGCGACTATTACCACGCGTAGAGATCGCCAATAAAACATCGCCTGCATGTCCCAGCGCCCGGACTTGTTTTGCATAAACTTCATCGTGCAGGCGATCGTTAGCGATCGCAGTTAAGACCACATTATCGGTATTTAGTGCAATGGCGGGTAAACTGGGTCGCTCCGTTTCAAAGCGGTTAATCATGCTGGCAGCAAAATGCTGTGCGTTGGCCGCGGACGTCCCGTTTCCACAACAGAGGATTTTGTTGCCGTTAAGCAGGGAATGAACCAGCGTCATGGCGGCGCGGGAAATGGCATCCGGAAGCGCTTCCGCCGCAGCAATTTGAGTTTGAATGCTTTCTGTAAAGCAAACTTTGATTCTTTCGAGCACGCTAATCCTTAAAATCTTCAATTATGAGTGGTCGTTAAACGCATCCCGAAACCACTCAATCTCATTTCCGGTGAAGGCTAACACATCGAACCGACAATCCACAGTATCAAAACTCCCATTCTGGCGGGCGAGCCACAAGCGGGCAGTATGTAATAATTTGTGTTGCTTGCTGCGGGTCACACTAGCCGCCGCGCCGCCATAAAGCCCGGAGCGCCGATAGCGGACCTCAACAAAAACCGTCGTTTTTCCGTCGCGCATGATCAGATCGATTTCGCCGCCGCGCTCGCGCACGTTGGCGGCGATAAACCGCAGTCCTTTGCTTTCCAGCCAGCGACGCGCGGCAGCTTCCCACGCGTCGCCAGCCTGTTTACGCGTTAGCTGGCGGGAACAATCTCCCCTTGCTGGTATTTGAGCCATGATAACTTCCTGTTAATCACACAATCCGGGCTGGCGGTTAATGCGCCGGTATTACCATTGATCTCAAATCCCTGCACCTGACGCATCTGCGAAAAGTGGTTCGCCAGCGTCCAGGCATCCACGCCCATGGCGTACATCCGCGCCAGAGAATAGTCGTTATGTACAGCGCTCAGCGCCTGCTGCATCAACGGCATATTACCGCCTGCCAGCATAGGAATTTCACTGTATTGCAAACCCTCCATTTCCAGACGGAAGTCGGGGCCGGAGGTGCCTTGCGCGCTGCGAGAGCTGGCATACAGCGTCGCGCCGCTCTGGGTGCCGTTACGCATGGCGATCATCGGTTTGATAAAGCCAATCTCTTCCGGCGTAGCCAGAATATAGACCGCGTCTACGCGTCCGCCGCTGGTGATTTGCGCGTCGGTCGGCGGCGCAGGGATGGTCAGACCGCCAATGGTGACGCCAGGCTGCGCAGGCACGCTGGCGGCGACCGGGCTGCCCGTCAACGCGATACCCGCGCCGCCGTTCACGCCCATTTTCAGCTCGGCTACGGAGCCGAATTTTTGCTGTAACACGATGCCGCCGCCCAGTTTTTGCCACTCCTGGGTGAAGGCGTTCGCCACGCGATCGCCAAGCGCGCTGCGTGGGATCAACAGCAGCGGCGACTGCTTGCCCTGGTCATAAATATGATGCGCCGCGTCACGGGCTTCATCTTCCGGAGAGAGCGCGAAATAGCAGATATTAGGGAAGCTACGTACCGTTTCCGGCTGGTTGAGCGCCAGCACGTTGAGCGGCGTGTTGCTTTTCATCAGCGCTTCCACATTGTTTTTCAACAGCGGCCCGACCACGATACTGGCGCCGTCTTGCTGAACCTGAGCGAGCACCTGATCCAACGGCTGGGAAGAGGTATCATAGATTTTTAATTCAGCGGAGGGATCCGCCGGCGCGCTTGCTGTAGCAGGGGGAGTCTGTGGCGCGCTGACTGGCGTAGCGGACTGGGCTGGAGCGTCATCAGTCAGATCGCTCACCGAGGCCTGCGACGGACTGGCGACGCCGTTGGTCATTTGTGGTTGCGTCTCCTCCACGCCAGGTTCGACCGGCGCGTCAGGCGCGGCGGCAGGCTGCATCTCTACCGCCTGGGTGCCGAGGTTTTTCGCGGCTTCGAAACCTTGCTGGATGGTACGGCCAAACACGGCAGCCTGACCGTTCAGCGGCAGCAGCAGAGCGATTTTGCTGGTGGAAGCTGGTTTAAAACGTTGTACATTGACGAGCTGCGTCGGCAGCATTTTCGCCCCCGGATTTTGCGGGTAGCGTTTTTGCCAGTCGGCGATCCCGGCTTTCAGCATGTCTGGATCGTTGCGGTTGTCAAACCAGACGCGTTGCAGATCCAGCCAGCCCTGAAGCACATTTTCATCAGCGTTGATAACTAACGTCCTGGCCTGATCCGGCGTCATGGCGGAGAGCGCCTGCCAGGTGGCGTCGATATTTTTTTGTTTATCTTTCGCCGCCAGTAGCGGTTCCTGGGCGATTAACACCCGCAACAAGGTAAGCGACGGGCGTCCCTGGCTGGCAACGATCTGCGCCTGCCAGTAACGCGCTTGCTGATGTGGCGCAAAGTCGGCGGGTTTTAGTTTATCCAGCAAGGCCTGCGCGCCTGCGACATCTTTTTGCGCCAGTTTGATTTCTACCGCTAATAAAGATTGTTCGCGACGCTGGGCATCGTTCAGATTTTGCGGGAGTTGATTGAACAACTCGACGGCCTGCTGGCTTTTTCCTTCTTTCAGCAGTGCATGAATGGCGAGTAATTGCCAGTTGGTCTTGCTATCATCTGCGCTTTGCTGCATCTGATGCAGGTAAAAGGCGGAGTCAGCTTGCGCTGAACCCTGCATATAGGCTGCGCTTTGATCTGGCGCCTGGGTGCCGCACCCGGCGAAAAGTAGCGCAGCCAGGACGACAGGCAGCGCGCGCGCGGCGTTCAAACGAGAAAATGTTGAGGGTACCATACTGTATCCAGTGATATTTTTTTACGCAATGCTCAATATTAAATCGGCAATACGGACGACACAATGAAACAAAACGAATCGGCGGATAATTCTCAGGGCCAACTCTTTATTGTACCTACTCCTATCGGTAATCTGGCGGATATCACCCAGCGTGCGTTGGAGGTGTTACAGGCTGTAGATCTGATTGCCGCCGAGGATACTCGTCACACCGGTTTATTGCTGCAACATTTTGGGATTAATGCCCGATTGTTCGCGCTGCACGACCATAACGAACAACAAAAAGCGGAAACGCTGGTCGCGAAGCTAAAAGAAGGGCAGAACATTGCGCTGGTTTCCGACGCCGGTACGCCGCTGATTAACGATCCGGGCTACCACCTGGTGCGTACCTGCCGTGAAGCGGGGATTCGCGTGGTGCCGCTACCGGGGCCATGTGCGGCGATTACCGCCCTGAGCGCCGCTGGCCTGCCATCTGACCGTTTCTGCTATGAAGGCTTTTTACCGGCGAAATCCAAAGGCCGCCGTGATGCGCTAAGAGCCATTGAAACGGAACCGCGAACGCTGATTTTTTATGAGTCAACCCACCGCCTGTTAGATAGCCTGGAAGATATCGTCGCGGTATTGGGAGAATCCCGTTATGTGGTGCTGGCGCGTGAGCTGACCAAAACCTGGGAAACCATTCACGGCGCGCCGGTCGGCGAGCTGCTGGCGTGGGTTAAAGAAGATGAAAACCGTCGCAAAGGCGAAATGGTGCTGATTGTCGAAGGCCATAAAGCGCAAGAAGACGACCTGCCCGCCGACGCGCTGCGTACGCTGGCGCTGCTACAGGCAGAACTGCCGCTGAAAAAAGCGGCGGCGCTGGCAGCAGAAATTCACGGCGTGAAGAAAAATGCGCTGTATAAGTATGCGCTGGAGCAGCAGGAAGAATAAAAGCGAGCGCCCGGGAACCGCCTTTTATCGCCATCGCGTTAATACTCAATCAGGTGATTGATGTGGGTAAATTGATGGGGGCATTGGGCGGTGATAGCGGGCCGGACCTTTCCTTCGGGCTTACTCTCGCGATCAGCAACGCATAACCGACTCCTTTTTAGACGATCATTAATTCCACGCCTGTTTTCGCTAATGCCGCTTTATCCTGTTTGCTGATGGTGTCATCGGTTATCACACAGTCGATCTTGTCCATCGGCAATACCTGGTTAAAGCCGCGACGGTTAAATTTGGTCGCGTCCAGTACCGCGATAACTTTGTGTGCCGCCGCCGCCATGACGCCGCTAATGGAATAACCTTCGTTAAACGTGGTAATACCGTTTGTCGCATCAATACCATCCGCCCCGACAAACATGACATCGGCGCTGATGCCGTGTAGCGATCGTTCCGCAATCGTGCCGTGCATTGAGTGGGTTTTATGCCGTACCGTACCGCCGCAGACCACCAGCGTGAGATCTTTATTTTCTGATAGCGTAAAAGCGGCAGGCAAGCTGTTAGTGATCACCGTAATATTGCTTTTTCGCGCGAGCGCTTCCGCAATCAGTAATGTTGTGCTCCCGCTATCCAGAATGATGGTCATTCCTTCTTCAACCATTGCCGCAGCCGCCTGGGCAATCCGCTTTTTCGGATCGCTGGCGAGTTGATACCGATCTTCCAGAATGACTTCCTGATTGTCGCCTTCCGCCAGATGACTTCCCGGTTTTGCCGCGCCGCCATGAAAACGGGTGACAAGGCCTTTCTCTTCCAGCAGACGCAGGTCAGCACGGATAGTCACTTCAGAAATACCAAAGGTATTTGAAAGGTCCATCACCAGCACGCTGCCTTGCGTATTAATCAGGTCGACAATTTTATTTCTTCGCTCAAATGAGTTCATATTGATTTGCCTGATAATTAACTGTAACTAGTTTAAACGAAGGATTGCGAAAGGTGAACGCTAAATTTCGAAAGGAAATGTGAGCCAGCGCAGGTTGCTGGCTCGTACCATCAGGAAAGTTGAAGTAAAATTTTGCCCTGCATGGGCGCGCCATTAAGCGCTTTGACTGCTTCTGCAAAGCTTTCCGCATCGCCGCGATGGGCAATGAGAGGGGCCAGTTGAAGACGTTTTTCAGCCAACAGGCGCGCTGCGGTTTCCCATTCCTCTCCTGGCCATGGCGCGGAGTAGTTCATCCAACTGCCGAGGAGCGTGAGCTCTTTACGCAAAATTAACCCGAATGTACGCGTTGTCAGGGTGAGATCGTGATGTAACGTCCCCACCAGCGCCAGTTGCGCGCGCGGCCCGGCGATATCGATAGCCAGCGAGACGGTCTGGGGAGTTCCTGCCGTTTCGAGAACCAGTTGATCAAACTGAATGTCGGACAACGCGGTCTGGATGTCGTCGGCGGTCATTTCCCGGCTATTACAGGTATGCGTTGCGCCGAGCGCTTTCGCAAGTTCCAGTTTCTGCGGATTGATATCAATCGCCGTTACGCTTCGCGCGCCCAGTTCCCGCGCGCACTGTAAGGCCAACAGGCCAATTGTCCCGGCCCCGACGATAATTACGTTTTTCCCCTCGCAGCCCTGCGCCAGATGAAAGGCGTGTAAGCCCACGGTAATCGGTTCGATAAACGCGCCATCTTCAATTGGCATATCAGACGGCAAGCGGAAAAGATTGGCCCGTTTGACCACCACATATTCCGCATTACCGCCTTCGCTGCGCGATCCTACAAACTGATACTGTTTGCATAAAGAAAAGTAACCGCGTTCGCATTGCGGACAGTGAAAGCAGGGAAGAAGCGGGACACAAGCGACGGCATCGCCGGGCTGCATATCCGTTACGCCTGTGCCGTAGGATTCAACGTAGCCGCTGAATTCATGACCTAACGTAATAGGATAATAATGGGCGCCCTGCGCGAAAATACGCGGGATATCCGACCCGCAAAGCCCTGAGCTAACGACCTTGACCAACACATCGTCCTCGGCTTGCAGTTGTGGTAAGGGGCGTTCTTCAACGCGCACGTCTCCCTCAGCGTGAATAACCACTGATTTCATAACATTCTCCAGGAAGGTGAGGGGAGCGATTGCTCCCCTAAAATTAAGAGGCGATTTGACTTTGCTGTAGCGCCGTGGCTTTCTCAGCCGCGACAAACTGTCGGGCGCGACGCCAGGTCAGCAGTACACCGGCCAGATAGATAATGGCAATGACGGCGAAGCCGACGATATTCTGCCAGGTAAAAAGTTGAATCAGCAGCCAGGTGATGGGGGAACCGCCCTGATCCAGCGAGGCGACTTGTCCGCCAGCTTTTAGCGCTCCGGCATTGGCAGCCAGTTGGGTATGCAGGCCAATCGTCTGGGTGGCTATCCACAGGGTGATACCCATAATAATGACACCTGAAATCAGCGTGCGGAACAGGTTGCCCTGGTGTACCGCGACCGCCATCGCAATAAAGAAACCGATGGTGGCGAGGTCGCCGAACGGCAGCACCTGGTTCCCCGGTACTAAGACGGCAATCAGGATGGTCAGCGGAATGAATATCAGGCTCGCGGAGACAACAGAGGTATGACCGAGCAGTAGCGCTGGATCAAGGCCTATCAGGAACTCCTGCCCGCCAAATTTAGCCTGTAGACGTTTACGCGCATGTTTCGCGATAGGCGTTAGGCCATCCATAATAGGTTTAATGACGCGTGGCATAAGCAGCATCACCGCTGCGGTTTTGACCGCCAGTTGCAGAACGGCTTTGGCGTCGTAGCCTGCCAGTACACCAATCACCAGCCCCATCACGAAGCCGACAGTCACCGGCTCGCCAAACGGTCCGAAGCGTTTCTGGACATCATCTGCGCTAAAGTGAATACGATTGAGACCCGGAATTTTCTCGATAATGGTATCAACGAGCACCGCCACGGGGCCCAGGTACGCGGATGAGCCGTGTGGGATAGCAATCCCCTCGAGGCCAAAATAGTCGCGGGTATCTTTGGCAAACCAGTCCCCCAGTTTGTAGACAAAGGCGGCATGAACCACAACGCCCAGAATCCCCAGCCAGTATGAACCGGTCGCCAGATGCAGCATGGCGCCCGTGAAGGTCATGTGCCAGATATTCCAGATATCAACATTCACCACGCGGGTCATGCGGGTCACCAGCATCAGGACGTTAACCCCGATGGCGACAGGGATCGCGACCAGCGCGATTTGTGACGCCCAGGTCATGGGCGATGAACCCGGCCAGCCGACGTCAATAACGTGGAGATTGATTTGGAAATGTTCCGCCATGGCTTTCGCCGCGGGGCCGATAGAATCCAGCATCAGGCCGATGACCAGACCAATACCCACGAAGCCGATACCAATATGCAAACCCGATTTAAAACAATCCCCAAGCTTCATTCCCAGCAGTTTAGAGAACACGATGATCACCAGAGGCAACATCACCGTTGGGCCTAAGTCGAGGATATAACGCATTATTTCGCTAAACATACGTTACCCCATGAGAATGGACAGAATTTTTTGCTGTAATGCTTCAATACCCACGCCGGAAACAAAAGGCATACCGTGAACGACGGGAATATCGCCGAAGGCGCGATCGACCCTGGCAGTAGTACAGATAAGATCGGCGCCGTCCATATAGGTTTCGATTTCGGTGACCCGGCATTGCACTAAGTCGAGCTCAATATGGTTGGCATCACATAGCTCTTTAATTTCTTCCGCAGCCATCGTTGAGGTTGCAACCGCACCGCCACAGGCCACAATTACTTTACGTTTCATAGGGTATTCCTCATTATTATCAATTTATTATCAAACCTGGGCGCACTGCTCAGGCTCAAGGATGGTTTCCTGAAAGCGTATCGCCAGTTCGGCATCCGGCGCGCTTAACAGGGCATCGAGGGTGCTTGGGTTCTGTAGCTCACTAAACAGGCGGCGCAGAAGTTTTAGCTGTGCCGCCGGGTTTTCAACGATTAAGGCGATGATTAACGAAACGGCAATCTCTTCGTCATCATCCGCCTGTTGAAACATGACCGGCTTATCTGGACGAATCAGATAGATAGCGGGTGATTTCGCATGAACCGCCTCGCAATGAGGGATAGCGACGGCGTGACGCTCCAGCGCAATGCCGGTAGGAAAAGACGCTTCACGTTCCACCAGCGCCTGCGGATAACTATCATGTACCACGCCTTTCGCCAGCATCTCTTTGCCAATGTGCGCCAGCGCCTGTTGGCTCGAGTCGAATGTGATTCCGGTTCGGACAAATAGTTGGCTCATAAATTCTCCATTATTCAGGCGACATCCGGCGTGCAACCGAAGCGATAAGCGCGCAGAACATCCTGAATTTTGTCAATAATCAGGTTATGCGGCGTAGGGGTGAGCACGCCCTCAGACAGGCGTTCAAACTGTACGGGCATAAACTGGCTAATTAATCCCAGCGGCAATGTGACGTTGTTCAGATTGGCGATTAACTTCTCTACGCTTTGACGAATACGCGGGTGCGGCCAGTAATAGCGAATACGGTCAGACAAACTAAAGTGGATGTCGACCATCGCCTGGCTCCAGGTTGGACGGTAGTATTTTTTCCAGTAGCTCGGTTCGTTTAGCATAACTTCATCAATGACCTCCAGTACCCGACTACGTTGTTCCGGGGAGATCAGCTCGTTTTCCATTTGCGCAAGTGCGAAAATGGCTTCGCGCAGCGCGAAAGTGAGCGCCGGGCCGACCTTCAGAATGGCGTAATGATCGCGTACCAGCGCACGGTAGGCCTGTCGCGTCTGATAATCAGTCGAATGCGCTTCATAGACCATCGGCGTTTCTTTTATCCAGTCGGAAAGCGCCTGTGCCGCCTGCGGCTGATAATGAATAATCTGGGTATGATCAAATTCAACGCCCGGCTGCACCACAATGGCGATCACGCGTGACAGTGCTTCTTCCAGACCTGATTCACGAAACGCGATTTGGTGAGTTTCCAGCGTACGGGCAGCATCGACTTCGCGGGTGACATGAACGCTGCCGATGGTACTGGCTTCACCGCCAGGAACGGGCACTTCCGTGCCGATGACATAAGTCAGATGGCATTTTTGTTCTTCGTTTGCGGTCTCTTCTGCTGCTTTACAAAGCACGGCGGCACGGCGTGCAACGACCATCGGATCCAACGGTGTCGGGTCGTCAGCGCAGGACATCGACGCGTCCAGGTGAATTTTGCTAAAACCAGCGGCGACATACGCTTTTATTAACTCAACTGACTTTTCCATTGCCGCCGCTGCCGGTTCGTTCTGCCAGCAGTTAGGCCCTAAATGATCGCCGCCAAGAATCAACCGCTCACGTGGAAATCCCACTTCCTGAGCAATGCCATAAACAAAATCACGAAAATCAGCCGGTTTCATTCCGGTATAACCGCCAAACTGATTCACCTGGTTAGAGGTCGCTTCGATCAGAACTTTGTTCCCGCTATTCAGATCAAAACGTAATGCGGATTCAATCACCAGCGGGTGTGCTGAACATACGGAACAGATCCCTATCTGTTCCCCTGCTTTGTGACGAGAAATTATTTCTTTCACTTCTGGCTCCGATATCTTTTGTTTATCTTCATAATATTTTTGGTTTGAAGGCAAAGGATAATAATGGCTTTCGTGATCCAGCTATGAAAACGCCCTTTGCCGTGCTAAATCCGGGGGCTTTAGAGCTTCCCTTCACAACCGCAGTCGGCAATCACTTTACGTACAACCTCTTTCATGGCCGCTTTCGCCGGGATCATGTAATGGCGGGGATCGCTGGCCTCTGCGTGTTGCGTTAAATAGTTTTTAAGCGCGCCGGAAAAGGCGATTTTAAGCTCGGTCGCGACGTTAACTTTGCAGATGCCCAGCGAAATAGCGCGGGTAATATCGCGGGTCGGCAGGCCAGAGGCGCCGTGAAGGACTAAGGGGACATCAACCCGCTGACGAATTTCCGTCAGTCGTTCAAAATCAAGTTTTGGTTCAGCGGTGTAGAGGCCGTGAGCGGTGCCGATAGCAATGGCTAACGAGTCGATACCCGTTTTTTCTACAAATTCCCGGGCCTGTTCCGGATGGGTATAAAGCGCATCTTTACCGTCAACGATAAGATCGTCTTCCTGCCCGCCGAGACGCCCAAGTTCAGCTTCAACGCTGACATCGTAGCGATGACAGTAATCAACCACGCTTTTCACCAGCGCAATATTGTCGGCAAAGGGGAAATGCGACCCGTCGATCATGACCGAGCGTACCCCGGCGGCGACTTTCATTTTGATGTCGGCCAGTTTTTCATGATGATCGAGATGTACCGCGAGAGGATGGTTCCAGCTTTTCGCCAGTTCTGCGGCGATGGCCACGATATTACCGACGCCTGCGTAGCTAAAGGTGCCTGGCGTACCGGCGACAATCAGCGGAGAGCGCAATTCTGCGGCGGTTTCCACCACCACTTGCAATGTCTCCAGGTTGTGGATGTTAAACGCCGGCACAGCATAGCCTTCCTGCTGCGCCTTCTTTAGCATTGTTCTGCCTGAAATGATAAACATCCTTCCTCCGAAATCTTTCGTTTGTTTTCTTTGAAAGAATTTATAGGCTTTCGGAATGTTTTTTTGTGATTTTGATCTGATAAATGAAAGTTTCGAAATAAAATGGAAGTTATCGAAAGTCAGGAGTAAAAAAAGCATGTCGGGCAGACATACTTCAGGCTACAGACTAAGGGCGAAAAAATACCGGGTAGCGCTGGCGCTTACCCGGTCTACAGATTATGCGGTTATACCCTGGTCAGAGAATGGCATCGCCTGGATCAGGTCACTGGCGCCGGGTTAAATATCGCCAGTTGGTTATGTAGGCCCCACTGGTCCGAGAAAGTCTTTTTCCGGCCGCTGGCGACATCGAGAATAAAGTGAAATAGCTTCCAGCCCACATCTTCGATTGTCTCTTCACCCGTGGCGATGGTGCCTGCATTGATATCCATTAAGTCATACCAGCGGTTCGCCAGCTCGGTACGCGTCGCCATTTTAATGACCGGCACCGCCATCAGCCCGTACGGCGTGCCGCGTCCGGTGGTAAAGACCTGTACGGTAATGCCGGAAGCGACCTGCTGCGTGCCGCAGACGAAATCGCTGGCGGGCGTCGCGGCGTAAATCAGGCCGCGTTTGGTGGGGCGCTGGCCCGGCGACAATACTTCGACAATGGCGCTCTTACCCGATTTAGCGATAGAGCCCAGCGCTTTTTCCACGACGTTCGCCAGGCCGCCTTTTTTGTTGCCGGGGGACGGGTTAGCGCTGCGATCGGTTTTCCCCATATCAAGGTAGTTATCGTACCAGGCCATTTCATCCAGCAGGCGTTTACCCACGGCTTCGTTGATGGCGCGCGGCGTCAGAAGATGAATGGCATCGCGCACTTCGGTGACCTCCGAGAACATGACGGTCGCGCCGCAGCGTACCAGCAGATCGGAAGCATAACCCACCGCCGGGTTTGCCGTGACGCCAGAAAACGCATCGCTGCCGCCGCATTGCATCCCGACGACCAGCTCGGAGGCCGGGCAGGTTTCGCGCTGGCGCTGGTTCAGTTTCGTCAGATGGCGTTCGGCGACCCGCAAAATATCGTCGACCATTGATTTAAAGCCGACATGCTGCTCGTCCTGTAAACGCACAATACTGGCGCTTTCAACGGCGATGGCGGGAACATCCTCGGTGCCTTCCAGCAGCCGTTCCGGCTGCAGTTTTTCGCAACCGAGGCCAATCACCATCACTTCGCCGCCAAAATTGGGGTTGAGCGCGATATTATGAATCGTGCGAATCGGCACGACCGCCGCCGGCGCGTTGATTGCCACGCCGCAGCCGTACAGATGGTTTAGCCCTACAACGCCATCGACATTCGGGTATTTGGGCAGGAGATCGCGCTCAATCACTTTCACCACATAATCGACCACGCCCGCCACACAGTGCACGCTGGTGGTAATGCCAAGCAGATTTTTGGTGCCGACGCTGCCATCGGCGTTACGATAGCCCTCAAACGTGTAGCCTTCCAGCGGCGGCAGCGGTTCCGGTACTTTGGTCGCCAGCGGTAGCGTATTCAGCGGCGGCGCTTTTGGCAGTTCAACCAGCGACTCGTCGATCCAGCTTCCGCGCGGGATGTCGCGTACCGCATAACCGATGACTTCGCCATAACGGATGATTTCGCCGTGAGCGGGGATATCCGTCAGAGCAACTTTATGGCCTTGCGGAATATGTTCAGTCAGTTCCAGGCCATCCGGAAAACGTGTTCCGGCTTTAAGACCGTGGTCATTAACAATAATTGCGACATTATCGGTTTCATGTACTTTTATATAAAACGCCGATGGCGATTCCTGGCGAATTTCGATATTGGCCATTGTTCAACATTCTCCAGCCTGGATGATAGAAATAGGATTATCTATTTTGGTTATGGTTAAATCGTTAAATCTCAATATAAGAAATAAAGTTCATGCATAATGAAATAAGAATGACAGGAGTATAAATATAAGAATGTGATCCAGATCACCGCAAATTATGAAATTTTTTATGTAGGCCGGGTAAAGCGTAAATGTGTGCATTAGCGCCCAGTATCATGGGCGTATGCTCAAAAATAAGCGTTAAATAATCCCTTTTTAATGAGCGTTTGCACAATGATTATCCGCCATAGGCTGTTTATACTGAATGGCGAATTCAGTGTATCTGACGAGTTATTTGAAAATACCATGATAATAATAAAAGACGATAAAGGTATCAGAACGGTATATTGTGCTACAGGATGTGTACCACATTAGAAATAGAATGCGGAGACCCATTCTGATTTCAGATAAGCATTTTATTGTCGTTGCTATAAGTTATGGTGGCGGCATCACATGTAGAGAATTAAAGAAATAAGCGAAGGTATAAGCGATGAATAACGCTATTTTCCCGAATAAGTTTAAAGCGGCGCTGGCGGCGCAACAGGTGCAGATTGGCTGCTGGTCTGCACTGGCAAGCCCAATCACCACCGAAGTTCTTGGTCTGGCGGGATTTGACTGGCTGGTGCTGGATGGCGAACATGCGCCGAACGATGTGACCACCTTAATTCCTCAGTTAATGGCATTGAAAGGCAGCGCCAGCGCGCCTGTAGTACGTGTGCCAACCAATGAACCGGTCATTATCAAACGGATGCTGGATATTGGGTTTTATAACTTCCTGATCCCCTTTGTTGAAACGCAAGAGGAAGCGGCTCGCGCCGTCGCCTCGACGCGTTACCCGCCGGAAGGCATTCGCGGCGTCTCCGTTTCTCACCGCGCGAATATGTTCGGTACGGTGCCTGATTACTTTGCGCAGTCGAACAAAAACATCACCATTATTGTTCAAATCGAAAGCCAGTTGGGTGTCGACAATGTTGATGCCATCGCCGCAACGGAAGGCGTTGATGGCATTTTTGTCGGCCCAAGCGATTTGGCCGCCGCGCTGGGTCATCTCGGCAATGCTTCTCACCCTGACGTGCAGCAGACGATTCAACATATTTTCGCCCGCGCTAAAGCGCACGGTAAACCGTGCGGCATTCTGGCGCCGGTAGAGGCGGATGCCCGCCGTTATCTGGAATGGGGCGCGACCTTTGTCGCCGTTGGCAGCGATTTAGGCGCATTCCGCGCCAGCACGCAGAAGCTTGCCGACACCTTTAAAAAATAATCCTGGTATGGAAAGAGAGAACGCTATGACGATGAAAGTTGGCTTTATTGGCTTAGGCATCATGGGTAAGCCCATGAGCAAAAACTTACTGAAAGCAGGGTATTCGCTGGTGGTGTCCGATCGTAATCCTGAAGCGATTGCCGACGTCATTGCCGCAGGCGCGGAAACGGCCTCTACGGCGAAGGCGATCGCTGAACAGTGTGACGTCATCATCACGATGCTGCCTAACTCTCCGCATGTGAAAGAGGTTGCGCTGGGCGAGAACGGTATCATCGAAGGCGCGAAGCCGGGAACCGTATTGATTGATATGAGTTCTATCGCGCCGCTGGCAAGCCGTGAAATCAGCGATGCGCTGAAGGCGAAGGGCGTTGAGATGTTGGATGCGCCGGTCAGCGGCGGCGAGCCGAAGGCGATTGATGGCACGCTGTCGGTGATGGTGGGGGGCGATAAAGCCATTTTCGACAAGTACTACGACCTGATGAAAGCGATGGCGGGTTCCGTGGTGCATACCGGCGATATCGGCGCAGGCAACGTCACAAAACTGGCTAACCAGGTGATCGTGGCGTTGAATATCGCCGCCATGTCTGAAGCGCTGACGCTGGCGACTAAAGCGGGCGTCAACCCGGATCTGGTCTATCAGGCGATTCGCGGCGGTCTGGCTGGCAGCACGGTACTGGATGCGAAAGCGCCGATGGTCATGGACCGAAACTTTAAGCCAGGTTTCCGTATCGATCTGCACATTAAAGATCTGGCGAATGCGCTGGATACCTCCCACGGCGTTGGCGCGCAGCTCCCGCTGACCGCCGCCGTTATGGAAATGATGCAGGCGTTACGCGCGGATGGACACGGTAATGACGACCATAGCGCGCTGGCGTGCTACTACGAAAAACTGGCGAAAGTGGAAGTCACTCGCTAACGACGTTGTGCCCGGATGGCGTGTAGCGATCCGGGCCTGAATTTCAGGCTGGATAAGTGAAACGCCATCCGGCGTTGTGCAGTAACAGGCTACCACTATGAAAATCGTAATTGCCCCCGACTCCTATAAAGAAAGCCTTTCTGCCGCCGAGGTAGCGCAGGCGATAGAAAAAGGATTTCGGGAAATTTTCCCCGATGCGCAATATGTCTCTGTTCCGGTTGCCG
Source organism: Salmonella sp. SAL00670 (assembly GCF_046552235.1). Classification (NCBI taxonomy): domain Bacteria; kingdom Pseudomonadati; phylum Pseudomonadota; class Gammaproteobacteria; order Enterobacterales; family Enterobacteriaceae; genus Salmonella; species Salmonella sp. SAL00670. The sequence continues at coordinate 624,654 of NZ_JBGDUO010000002.1, read as the reverse complement.
ATGGCGGCGAAGGAACGGTCGAAGCCATGATTGCCGCGACGCAGGGCGTTGAACGCGCCGCATGGGTGACCGGGCCGTTGGGTGAAAAAGTGAAAGCCTGCTGGGGAATGTCCGGGGATGGTAAAACCGCGTTTATTGAAATGGCGGCGGCCAGCGGACTGGCGCTGGTTCCACCAGAAAAACGCAACCCTTTGATTACTACCTCGCGGGGAACGGGGGAGCTGATATTGCAGGCGCTGGAAAGCGGCGCAAGCAATATCATTATCGGCATTGGCGGCAGCGCGACAAATGACGGCGGTGCGGGGATGATGCAGGCGTTAGGCGCAAAACTGCGCGATGCAAACGGCGCGGATATCGGTTACGGTGGCGGAAGCCTTCATTGTCTAAGCGGCATTGATATTTCAGAGCTCGATCCCCGTTTAAAACTCTGCGCGATTCGTGTCGCTTGCGATGTCTCTAATCCTCTGATCGGCGACAACGGCGCATCACGAATTTTTGGGCCGCAGAAAGGCGCGACCGAAGAGAACATTGTTGAGCTGGACAGAAATCTTGCTCACTATGCCGACATCATAAAAAAATCGCTGAATGTCGACGTAAAGGCGGCGCCCGGCGCAGGCGCGGCAGGCGGTATGGGGGCGGCGTTAATGGCTTTTCTCGGTGCGGAATTACGCAGCGGGATCGAAATTGTCACGGCGGCACTGAACCTGGAGGAGCATATCCACGACTGTACGCTGGTGGTGACGGGAGAAGGGCGGATTGATAGCCAAAGTATTCGCGGTAAAGTGCCGATTGGCGTCGCGAATGTGGCGAAAAAATATCATAAGCCAGTGATTGGCATTGCCGGCAGCCTGACGCACGATGTAGGGATAGTGCATCATTATGGCATCGACGCTGTCTTTAGCGTACTCACGCGCATCGTGACGCTGGAGGAGGCTTTTCGGGGCGCTTTTGACAATATTTATCGGGCATCCAGAAATGTTGCTGCCGCTCTGGCGATAGGAATGCGCAGCGCAGGGTGACAAAGTCGCGCGAACCCTCTATACTGCGCGCCGAAGCTGACCAGACAGTCGCCGCTTCGTCGTCGTCCTTTCGGGGAGACGGGCGGAGGGGAGGAAAGTCCGGGCTCCATAGGGCAGGGTGCCAGGTAACGCCTGGGGGGGAAACCCACGACCAGTGCAACAGAGAGCAAACCGCCGATGGCCCACGCAAGTGGGATCAGGTAAGGGTGAAAGGGTGCGGTAAGAGCGCACCGCGCGGCTGGTAACAGTCCGTGGCACGGTAAACTCCACCCGGAGCAAGGCCAAATAGGGGTTCATAAGGTACGGCCCGTACTGAACCCGGGTAGGCTGCTTGAGCCAGTGAGCGATTGCTGGCCTAGATGAATGACTGTCCACGACAGAACCCGGCTTATCGGTCAGTTTCACCTCTTCATAAAACCCGCTTCGGCGGGTTTTTGCTTTTACAGGGCGGCAGGATGAATGACTGTCCACGACGCTATATCCAAAAGAAAGCGGCTTATCGGTCAGTTTCACCTCTTCATAAAACCCGTCAGTGTAAGCTGGCGGGTTTTTGCTTATCAGGCCGGTGAGGGGTATAGAGGTTCCAGAAGACGCCAGCGTCACCATTCGGCAATTAATTGACAGCCGTGGTGACATAATATTATTCGTTTTTGTGATGAGAAACACAAAACGCTATGGATTGCGCTCTTTTTAGTTGAAGTGAAAAGCAATCGATTTCTTTCACAAAATTACATCCTGAAAAACAGCAAGAAAGCGGTGTAAATTATTTGTTGTAAATGAAAATTAAATGTATGAAATATTTTGGTTAAAATTTTATTAAATGTTTCTTTACAAACAAATAAGGTAAAAAAATGTGACGCGTAACGGTTTTTAAGCGCATTTACCTTCGGTTTATACTTAAATTTGAGAAATTACGTTTTAAATTTAATGCTGGAATTGTCGATAAAATGTCCCGTAATTGATTGAAATATCGTCTTCATAGGATGTCGAAAATAGGAGGTAAAATAGACTGGTTATCGCCATAATATATCGTTATCCCGACCCTGTTTTTTGATTGAAATCAGACTAAGTTGCTGTTTTATTTTTGTAACTCATTGAAGTAATAGGCTTTCTTTATTTAATAAAGACCATGTAAAAATTGCGGTAAGTTAATTTGTGAGTGGTCGCACATAACCTTTAAGATTTAATTTGCTACACTTCCTGCCGTTCACAATGTTATTTCAGAGCGGTAGATATGAATACTCTTGTTCTCCCTAAAACACAGCATTTGGTGGTCTTTCAGGAAGTCATTAGAAGTGGTTCTATCGGTTCTGCCGCAAAATCGTTAGGGTTAACCCAACCCGCCGTCAGTAAAATCATTAGCGATGTTGAGGCCTATTTTGGCGTTGAGCTAATTGTACGTAAAAATACCGGCGTTACGTTGACCGAAGCGGGACAGGTACTGCTTTCCTGGTCTGAATCTATCACCCGCGAAATGAAAAACATGATCAACGAGATGAACAGTATGACGTGCAATACCGTTGTCGACGTCTCGTTTGGCTTTCCTTCGCTGATTGGCTTTACCTTCATGTCCGATATGATTCATAAGTTCAAAGAGGTCTTTCCAAAAGCGCAGGTATCCATGTACGAAGCCCAGCTATCTTCATTCCTGCCGGCCCTGCGCGACGGGCGGCTGGACTTTGCTATCGGTACGCTCAGTAATGAAATGCAGCTACAGGATCTGCATGTCGAGCCGCTGTTTGAATCAGAGTTTGTCCTGGTAGCCAGCAAGTCCCGAACATGCACCGGCACCATCACACTGGAATCGTTAAAGGACGAACAGTGGGTGTTGCCGCAAACGAATATGGGCTACTACAGCGAATTACTCACCACTCTACAACGAAATGGCATCAGCATCGAAAACATTGTTAAAACAGATTCCGTTGTCACAATATATAATCTTGTTCTCAATGCTGATTTCTTAACTGTTATTCCCTGCGATATGACCACGCCTTTTGGCTCTAATCAATTTATCACGATACCCATAAAAGACACGTTACCCGTCGCACGTTATGCGGCGGTATGGTCTAAAAATTATCGTATCAAAAAAGCCGCTTCAGTATTAGTAGAATTGGCTAAACAATATTCATCATATAATGGATGCAGACGCAGGCAGTTAATAGAAATTGAATGATATGGAATAAACATATTTAGCGAAATTGACGTCACCTGTTTCTTTTGAACAGTGGGCAACGGTAACTTATTTTTAATACCCAGGTTAAGAGGTTATAATGCACATTACATACGATCTCCCGGTTGCAATTGAAGATATCCTCGAAGCGAAAAAAAGACTGGCGGGGAAGATATATAAAACGGGAATGCCTCGCTCTAACTATTTTAGTGAACGTTGCAAAGGCGAAATATTTCTCAAGTTTGAAAATATGCAGCGTACGGGTTCATTTAAAATTCGTGGCGCTTTTAACAAACTTAGCTCGTTAACGGAGGCGGAAAAACGTAAAGGCGTCGTGGCCTGTTCCGCAGGTAATCATGCACAGGGCGTTTCTCTTTCTTGCGCAATGCTGGGTATTGACGGCAAAGTCGTGATGCCGAAGGGCGCGCCAAAGTCAAAAGTGGCGGCCACCTGTGATTATTCGGCGGAAGTGGTGCTCCACGGTGACAACTTCAATGACACCATTGCTAAGGTGAGTGAAATTGTCGAAACCGAAGGCCGCATTTTTATTCCGCCTTACGACGATCCAAAAGTCATTGCCGGACAGGGCACTATTGGTCTGGAAATTATGGAAGATCTGTACGATGTCGATAATGTCATCGTGCCTATTGGCGGCGGCGGTTTAATTGCAGGTATTGCCATTGCGATTAAATCGATTAACCCGACCATTAAAGTTATCGGCGTACAGGCCGAAAATGTTCACGGTATGGCGGCGTCTTATTACACTGGCGAAATAACCACGCACCGAACGACCGGCACCCTGGCGGATGGTTGTGATGTCTCCCGCCCGGGTAATTTAACCTATGAAATCGTTCGTGAATTAGTCGATGACATTGTCCTGGTTAGCGAAGATGAAATTCGTAACAGCATGATCGCTTTAATTCAGCGCAATAAGGTTATTACTGAAGGCGCTGGCGCTCTGGCTTGCGCCGCACTATTAAGTGGGAAATTAGATAGCCATATTCAGAACAGAAAAACGGTCAGTATTATTTCTGGCGGCAATATCGATCTTTCTCGTGTATCACAAATTACGGGTTTAGTTGACGCTTAATCTTTTCGTGAGGATAGGATATGAGTACTACTGATAGCATTGTATCCAGCCAGGCAAAACAGTCGTCATGGCGTAAATCGGACACGACGTGGACGCTGGGTTTATTTGGTACCGCCATTGGCGCCGGGGTGCTGTTTTTCCCTATCCGCGCCGGGTTTGGCGGGCTTATCCCCATTCTGCTGATGCTGGTTTTAGCTTACCCCATTGCGTTCTATTGTCACCGGGCGCTGGCGCGTCTGTGTTTATCCGGATCTAATCCGTCCGGCAATATTACGGAAACGGTCGAAGAGCACTTTGGTAAAACGGGCGGGGTAGTTATCACGTTCCTTTACTTCTTTGCGATTTGCCCGCTGCTGTGGATTTATGGGGTCACCATTACTAACACGTTCATGACGTTTTGGGAAAATCAGCTGCAGATGCCAGCGTTGAATCGCGGTTTCGTGGCGCTGTTCTTGCTGCTGCTGATGGCCTTTGTGATCTGGTTTGGTAAAGATCTGATGGTTAAGGTGATGAGTTACCTGGTATGGCCGTTTATCGCCAGTCTGGTGCTAATCTCATTATCGCTGATTCCTTACTGGAACTCGGCGGTTATCGATCAGGTTGATCTCAGTAATATCGAGCTGACCGGGCACGATGGCATACTGGTTACGGTGTGGCTGGGCATCTCTATCATGGTGTTCTCCTTTAACTTTTCGCCCATCGTCTCTTCCTTCGTGGTGTCTAAGCGTGAAGAGTATGAGAAAGAGTTTGGCCGCGAATTTACCGAGCGTAAATGTTCACAGATCATCTCGCGCGCCAGTATGCTGATGGTCGCCGTGGTGATGTTCTTCGCCTTTAGCTGCCTGTTTACGCTCTCTCCGCAGAACATGGCGGATGCGAAAGCGCAGAACATTCCGGTACTTTCCTACCTGGCCAACCATTTCGCCTCTTTGTCGGGGACAAAATCCACTTTTGCAACGGTGCTGGAGTATGGCGCGTCTATCATCGCGCTGGTTGCTATTTTCAAATCTTTCTTCGGTCACTACCTGGGGACGCTGGAAGGGCTGAACGGCCTGGTGCTGAAATTCGGTTATAAAGGCGATAAAACCAAAGTCTCTATGGGTAAGCTTAACACCATCAGCATGATCTTCATTATGGGGTCTACCTGGGTCGTAGCTTACGCAAACCCGAACATTCTGGACCTGATTGAAGCGATGGGCGCGCCGATTATCGCCTCGCTGTTATGTCTGCTGCCGATGTACGCCATTCGTAAAGCGCCGTCGCTGGCGAAGTACCGTGGTCGTCTGGATAACGTGTTCGTCACCCTGATTGGTCTGCTGACCATCCTGAATATTGTCTACAAATTGTTCTAATCCTCACGTTTAGCCTGCGTTCCGCCCCAGGGCGCGGACGCAGGCTGACATCGACGGAGGCACTACATGAATGAATTTCCGGTCGTTCTGGTCATTAATTGCGGATCATCTTCTATCAAATTCTCTGTACTGGATGTCGCTACCTGTGATGTTTTAATGGCGGGAATAGCAGATGGAATGAATACTGAAAACGCCTTTTTATCTATTAATGGCGATAAGCCGATAAACCTCTCGCACTCTAATTATGAGGACGCGTTAAAAGCCATTGCCTTTGAGCTGGAAAAACGTGATTTAACGGATAGCGTGGCATTAATTGGTCACCGTATCGCGCACGGTGGAGAGCTATTTACGCAGTCCGTCATTATTACCGATGAGATTATCGATAATATTCGTCGGGTATCACCTTTAGCGCCGCTGCATAATTACGCTAATTTAAGCGGCATTGACGCGGCGCGGCACCTTTTCCCGGCCGTGCGTCAGGTGGCGGTATTTGATACCAGTTTCCACCAGACGCTGGCGCCGGAAGCCTATTTGTACGGATTGCCGTGGGAGTATTTTTCCAGCCTGGGTGTGCGTCGCTACGGCTTTCACGGTACGTCGCATCGCTATGTTTCGCGGCGCGCGTATGAACTGCTTGACCTCGATGAAAAAAACTCGGGTCTGATTATCGCGCATCTGGGCAATGGGGCGTCTATCTGCGCGGTACGCAATGGTCAGAGCGTGGATACCTCAATGGGGATGACGCCGCTTGAGGGGCTGATGATGGGGACTCGCAGCGGCGACGTTGATTTCGGCGCGATGGCGTGGATAGCCAAAGAAACCGGGCAGACGTTGAGCGATCTGGAGCGAGTGGTGAATAAAGAGTCCGGTTTGCTCGGCATCTCCGGTTTGTCATCCGACCTTAGAGTCCTGGAAAAAGCCTGGCACGAAGGACATGAGCGCGCCCGGTTAGCGATAAAAACGTTTGTCCACCGTATCGCCCGTCATATTGCCGGACACGCGGCATCGTTACATCGGTTGGATGGCATTATTTTTACCGGTGGTATTGGTGAAAATTCAGTATTAATTCGCCAGTTGGTCATTGACCATCTGGGCGTACTGGGGCTTACGTTAGACGTTGAAATGAATAAGCAGCCGAATTCTCACGGCGAGCGCATTATTTCCGCTAACCCTTCTCAGGTTATTTGCGCTGTTATTCCCACGAATGAAGAGAAAATGATTGCCCTTGATGCCATTCATTTAGGCAACGTGAAAGCACCAGTAGAATTTGCATAACTTAACGGCTGTTCTGTAGAGAGATTATTTTTCATGAAGGTAAATATCGATACCAGCGATATGCTGTATGCCGAAGCATGGCGTGATTTTAAAGGTACGGACTGGAAAGAAGAAATTAATGTCCGTGATTTTATTCAGCATAACTATACGCCCTATGAGGGGGATGAATCTTTTCTCGCCGACGCGACGCCAGCGACCACGGCGTTGTGGGAAAAGGTGATGGCGGGAATACGTATCGAGAATGCGACCCATGCGCCGGTGGATTTCGATACCAACATCGCGACGACGATTACCGCGCACGATGCGGGATATATTGAAAAAGAGCTGGAAAAAATCGTCGGTTTACAAACAGATAAGCCGCTTAAACGCGCTTTGCATCCGTTTGGCGGCGTTAACATGATCAAAAGTTCATTCCACGCCTATGGCCGCGAAATGGACGCCGATTTTGAATATACCTTTACCGACCTGCGGAAAACCCATAATCAGGGCGTATTCGATGTTTACTCGCCGGATATGCTGCGCTGCCGTAAATCCGGCGTATTAACCGGTTTGCCGGATGGTTATGGTCGCGGGCGCATTATTGGCGATTATCGTCGCGTCGCGCTGTATGGCATCCGTTATCTGGTGCGCGAACGCGAGCTGCAATTCGCCGATCTGCAGTCGAATCTGGAGCAGGGACAGAATCTTGAGGCGACGATTCGCCTGCGTGAGGAGTTGGCGGAGCATCGTCGCGCGCTGCTGCAAATGCAGGAGATGGCGGCGAAATACGGCTACGATATCTCCCGCCCGGCGCGGAACGCGCAGGAAGCGGTACAGTGGCTCTACTTCGCTTATCTGGCGGCGGTAAAATCGCAAAATGGCGGTGCAATGTCGCTGGGAAGAACCGCCTCGTTCCTTGATATCTACATTGAGCGCGATTTCAACGCGGGCCTTCTGACAGAGCAGCAGGCGCAGGAACTGATCGACCATTTCATCATGAAGATCCGCATGGTGCGTTTCCTGCGCACGCCGGAATTTGATTCGCTCTTTTCCGGCGATCCGATCTGGGCCACCGAAGTTATTGGCGGGATGGGACTCGATGGCCGCACGCTGGTGACGAAGAACTCCTTCCGTTATCTGCATACCCTGCACACGATGGGGCCAGCGCCGGAGCCGAACCTGACCATACTGTGGTCTGAAGCGTTGCCGGTGGCATTCAAAAAATATGCTGCGCAGGTCTCCATCGTGACCTCATCTTTGCAGTATGAAAACGACGATTTAATGCGTACCGACTTTAACAGCGACGATTACGCCATCGCTTGTTGCGTCAGCCCGATGGTCATCGGTAAGCAGATGCAGTTCTTCGGCGCGCGCGCCAACCTTGCCAAAACGTTGCTGTACGCTATCAATGGCGGCGTTGATGAGAAACTGAAAATCCAGGTCGGGCCGAAAACCGCGCCGTTAACGGATGAGGTGCTGGATTATGACGCGGTAATGGAGAGTCTCGACCATTTTATGGACTGGCTGGCGGTGCAGTACATTAGCGCGCTGAACATCATTCACTACATGCACGATAAGTACAGCTATGAAGCTTCGCTGATGGCGCTGCACGACCGTGATGTGTATCGGACGATGGCGTGCGGCATCGCCGGACTGTCGGTGGCGGCGGATTCCCTGTCCGCCATCAGGTACGCTCAGGTGAAGCCGATCCGCGACGAAAACGGCCTTGCCATCGACTTCGCTATTGAAGGCGAGTATCCGCAGTACGGCAACAACGATGAGCGCGTGGACAGCATCGCCTGCGACCTGGTGAAACGCTTTATGCAAAAAATTAGCGTGTTGCCGACGTATCGCAATGCGGTGCCGACGCAGTCCATTTTGACCATCACCTCGAACGTCGTGTACGGGCAGAAGACCGGCAATACGCCGGATGGACGCCGCGCCGGAACGCCGTTCGCGCCGGGGGCGAACCCGATGCACGGTCGTGACCGCAAAGGGGCGGTGGCCTCGCTGACGTCGGTGGCGAAACTGCCGTTTACCTACGCCAAAGACGGTATTTCGTACACCTTCTCGATTGTGCCTGCGGCGCTCGGGAAAGAAGATGCGGTGCGGAAAACCAATCTTGTCGGCCTGCTGGACGGCTATTTCCATCATGAAGCACAGGTAGAAGGCGGGCAGCATCTGAACGTCAATGTCATGAACCGTGAAATGTTGCTGGATGCGATTGAACATCCGGAAAACTACCCGAACCTGACGATCCGCGTTTCCGGCTATGCCGTGCGCTTCAATGCGCTGACTCGTGAGCAGCAACAGGACGTTATTTCGCGCACCTTTACTCAGGCGATGTAACGTGAACGGGGCGATCGTGTGGATCGCCCCGCGACGGATCTTCACTGAACGGTAATCTTAGGGGGAGATATGATTAGCGCATTTGATATTTTTAAGATTGGCATTGGACCTTCAAGCTCCCATACCGTAGGGCCAATGAATGCAGGAAAATGTTTTATCGATCGGCTGATCGACAGCGGCGACCTGCCGCGAACGACGCGCATCACGGTTGATCTTTACGGATCGCTATCGCTGACGGGCAAAGGCCACGCGACCGATACTGCCATCATTATGGGCCTGGCAGGCAATACGCCGCAGGATGTCAATATTGATAGCATTCCGGCGTTTATCCAGGAGGTTGCCCGCAGCAGCCGTTTATCGGTTGCGGGTGGCGCGCATGTGGTGGATTTTCCCGTCGCCGACAGTATTCTCTTTCACGCTGAAACCCTGGCGCGCCATGAAAACGGTATGCGTATTACCGCCTGGCACGGACAAACGCCGCTTTTACACAAAACGTATTACTCTATTGGCGGCGGCTTTATTGTCGAAGAGGAACGCTTTGGTCAGTCGCACGACGTAGAAAAATCGGTGCCGTATGATTTTCATTCCGCCAGCGAGCTGTTGACGCTGTGTGAAAGGCAGGGGCTCTCGGTTTCCGGCCTGATGATGCAAAATGAACTGGCGTTGCGGAGCAAAGAGCAGATTGACGCTGGCTTTGCCCGCATCTGGCAGGTGATGGCGACCGGAATTGAACGTGGCATGAATACTGAGGGCGTGCTGCCGGGGCCGCTGAACGTTCCACGCCGCGCGGTAGCGTTACGGCGTCTGCTGGTCTCCAGCGATAATCTCTCCCGCGATCCGATGAACGTCATCGACTGGATTAACATGTTCGCCCTGGCCGTGAGTGAAGAGAACGCGGCGGGTGGGCGAGTGGTCACCGCGCCGACCAACGGCGCGTGCGGCATTATTCCCGCGGTGCTGGCCTATTACGACAAATTCCGTCGTCCGGTCAATGCCAACTCTATCGCCCGTTATCTGTTGTCGGCGGGGGCAATTGGCATGCTGTACAAGATGAACGCCTCGATATCCGGCGCGGAAGTGGGGTGTCAGGGCGAGGTTGGCGTCGCGTGTTCGATGGCGGCGGCAGGGCTGACAGAACTGCTGGGCGGTAGCCCGGCGCAGGTCTGTATTGCGGCGGAAATTGCGATGGAGCATAACCTTGGCCTCACCTGTGACCCGGTGGCGGGTCAGGTACAAATCCCTTGTATTGAACGTAATGCGATTAACGCCGTTAAAGCGGTAAATGCGGCGCGAATGGCGCTACGCCGTACCTCTGAACCGCGGGTTTCGCTCGATAAAGTAATCGAAACCATGTACGAAACGGGTAAAGACATGAACGACAAATATCGCGAGACGTCGCGCGGCGGTCTGGCGATTAAAGTCGTTTGTGGATAGGCCCGACAGGCGCAGAGTGAGCTGGCTATGGGATAACGCAGAAGACAGAAGCTGAGAAAAGGGCGCACCAACATGCGCCCTTTTTTGTTGTGATATGCGTCAAATAGAGAAAATAACAACATTAAACCAATAGTAAATAGAAAAGAATTCTTAACCCACAAGAAATGCAGGTGTTTTATTGGTAAGTTTTTCTCTTATCGTGCGCGTATGATTTTCTTATTACAAGAAAGTACCTGCACCTCACGTTCTGCATATCGCCTTGCTGCGGCACGAAAAATAAAAAAAACCTCTACCTACACATTGAGCGAGAATTTTATGGAATCGGCAAGTAATACCAGCGTAATCCTCGACGCATCAGCCCCGGCGCGTCGGGCAGGGATGACAGAAAGCGAATGGCGTGAAGCCATCAAATTTGATAGTACCGACACCGGTTGGGTCATTATGAGTATCGGGATGGCGATCGGCGCAGGGATCGTTTTTCTTCCTGTCCAGGTTGGCCTGATGGGACTTTGGGTCTTTTTACTCTCTTCTATTATTGGCTATCCGGCCATGTACCTGTTCCAGCGGCTGTTTATTAATACGCTGGCGGAATCCCCGGAATGTAAAGACTACCCCAGCGTGATCAGCGGCTATCTGGGCAAAAACTGGGGTATTTTATTAGGCGCGCTGTACTTTGTAATGCTCGTCATCTGGATGTTCGTCTATTCTACGGCAATTACTAACGACAGCGCCTCTTATCTGCATACTTTCGGCGTAACGGAAGGATTACTTTCCGATAGTCCGTTTTATGGTCTGGTGCTGATCTGCATCCTGGTGGCGATTTCCTCACGCGGTGAAAAATTACTGTTCAAAATCTCCACCGGCATGGTGCTGACCAAGCTACTGGTAGTGGCGGCGCTGGGCGTCTCTATGGTGGGTATGTGGCATCTGTATAACATTGGCGCGCTGCCGCCGATGGCCCTGCTGATTAAAAACGCCATTATTACCCTGCCATTTACGCTGACCTCGATTTTATTTATCCAGACGTTAAGCCCAATGGTGATCTCTTACCGTTCACGCGAAAAATCTATTGAGGTCGCACGCCATAAAGCGCTGCGTGCCATGAATATTGCGTTTGGCATCCTGTTCGTTACCGTATTTTTCTATGCGGTTTCCTTCACCCTGGCGATGGGGCATGACGAAGCGGTGAAAGCCTACGAGCAGAATATTTCCGCCCTGGCGATCGCCGCGCAATTTATTAGCGGCGATGGCGCAGGCTGGGTCAAAGTGGTTAGCGTAATTCTGAACATCTTTGCCGTCATGACCGCCTTCTTTGGCGTTTATTTAGGATTCCGCGAAGCGACGCAAGGCATTGTGATGAATATCCTGCGCCGTAAAATGCCCGCCGAGAAGATTAAGGAAAATCTGGTACAGCGCGGCATTATGATTTTCGCTATTTTGCTGGCCTGGAGCGCCATTGTGCTCAACGCGCCGGTACTGAGCTTCACCTCTATTTGTAGCCCTATCTTCGGTATGGTGGGCTGTTTAATTCCGGCATGGTTGGTCTACAAGGTTCCCGCATTGCACAAATATAAAGGCGCTTCGTTGTACCTGATTATTATTACCGGTCTGCTGCTATGCGTTTCTCCGTTCCTGGCATTCTCTTGATATACCTGAGATTAAGGTTGTTGTTATGTTTGAATCTAAAATAAATCCATTGTGGCAAAGTTTTATCCTGGCCGTACAGGAAGAAGTAAAACCGGCGCTGGGGTGTACTGAGCCAATTTCACTGGCGCTGGCGGCAGCGGCGGCGGCGGCTGAACTTGACGGCACAGTTGAACGCATTGACGCGTGGGTTTCGCCTAATCTGATGAAAAATGGTATGGGCGTTACCGTTCCAGGAACGGGAATGGTAGGGCTACCGATCGCCGCGGCGCTTGGCGCGTTGGGCGGTGATGCGAAAGCCGGGTTGGAGGTGCTAAAAGACGCTTCCGCTAAAGCCGTTGCCGATGCAAAAGCGATGCTGGCCGCCGGACATGTTGCAGTGATGTTGCAGGAGCCATGTAACGATATCCTGTTTTCACGGGCGAAAGTGTATAGCGGCGATAGCTGGGCATGTGTCACGATCGTCGGCGATCATACAAACATTGTGCGGATAGAAACCGACAAGGGCGTGGTATTTACCCAGGCCGATAATGCGCAGGAAGAAGAAAAAACCTCGCCACTGGGAGTGCTGTCTCATACCTCGCTGGAAGAGATCCTGGCGTTTGTGAATGCGGTGCCCTTTGACGCTATCCGCTTTATTCTCGATGCGGCCAGGCTAAACGGCGCGTTGTCGCAGGAGGGACTGCGTGGTTCCTGGGGGCTGCATATTGGTTCGACGCTGGCCAAACAGTGCGATCGCGGTCTGCTGGCGAAAGATCTCTCCACGGCGATTTTGATCCGTACCAGCGCGGCGTCAGACGCCAGAATGGGCGGCGCCACGTTGCCCGCGATGAGCAACTCCGGCTCCGGCAACCAGGGGATTACCGCCACGGTGCCAGTCATGGTGGTTGCTGAACATGTCGGCGCCGATGACGAACGCCTGGCGCGCGCGCTAATGTTATCGCATTTGAGCGCTATCTATATTCACCATCAGCTTCCGCGTTTGTCGGCGCTGTGCGCGGCAACTACGGCGGCGATGGGCGCGGCAGCGGGTATGGCGTGGCTGATAGATGGTCGTTACGACACTATCGCAATGGCTATCAGCAGTATGATTGGTGATGTCAGCGGGATGATTTGCGATGGCGCGTCGAATAGCTGCGCGATGAAAGTCTCTACCAGCGCGTCGGCGGCGTGGAAAGCCGTACTGATGGCGTTGGATGATACGGCGGTGACCGGAAACGAAGGGATTGTGGCGCACAATGTCGAACAATCTATTGCGAATTTGTGTTCGCTGGCGTGTCGCTCAATGCAGCAGACCGACAAGCAGATCATCGAGATTATGGCCAGTAAAGCGCATTAATAATCACGCCCCGGCATGACGTCGGGGCAGCGTGTTGCCCGATGGCGCTGCGCTTATCGGGTCTACCTGTTATCAGCCGGAGCGGGCGCTTGCGCCGCCATCCGGCATGATTTCAGGCTGCGGCCTCTTCTTCTGCCAGCCGGGCTTCGGCGTCCGCCACGATGGCTTCCAGTTCGGTTAGCATCTCTTCATAGCCCAGCGGCACAGTGGCGCTCATCGCCTCCTGTACGGCAGGTTTTACCACGGGCTGACGTTTCTTCGCCGATTTTTTACTCATCTTGCGACTCCTTTTCTGGCTGGCTACACCGGTAAATCTACCAGTAATGCGCGCAGCGGCGTATCGGCAACCAGCGTAATGTTAGGTTCATCACGAATAAATGCGCCATCTCCGCAGGTTAACGCCTCGCGTTCTTCGTTGTGCGTCATCGCGTGGAACGTACCGTGAATCGACTGCAAATAGGCGCGCGGCCCGTGAAGCTGGAAATTAAGCGATTCGCCTTTCTCCAGCGTAATATGATGTACCCAGACCTGTTGGCGCAGTTGTAAGCTGTTTTGCTCACCGTCGGGAGAGGCAAGAAGCTGTTGTTGCGCCGCCAGGAGTGGGATTTTTTGTACCAGCGCGTTTTCCCGTTCAGGACAGGCGTCAAGCCACAGTTGCATTCGGGTTAACGACTTAACTTTGCTGAGATTATGTTCGCTGTAGCTAATGCCCGGCTGCGCGGCGAGCAGTAACGCTTCGCCCGCTTTAGCCTGTACATGGTTGCCGTCGCTGTCGCGGTATTCCGCTTCGCCGTCCAGAATCAGGTTTAAAATATCCACCTTTGGGTAAGTTCGAGGCTGAAAAGAGGCGCCCGGCGCCAGCACTTCCTGGTTCAGTACGCGCAACGACGCGTAGCCCAGCAGTGTAGGGTCGAAATAGTGTCCAAAGGAGAAGGTATAGCGGGCCTGTAGCCATCCGTAGTCTGCCTGTCCACATTGTTTGGCGGTTCGGGTCGTAATCATCGTTATTAACCTCTCTTTACTTCCTTTTATGTTAAGGGGCTGGACGCTGCATTGTTAGCCAGATATTCTGCCCGGTATGTTCAAATTTCCTGAATGAGAACGTTATGGCTAAAGAGAGAGCGCTGACGCTTGAAGCATTGCGTGTGATGGACGCCATTGACCGCCGGGGCAGTTTTGCCGCAGCGGCTGATGAGTTGGGGCGGGTGCCCTCCGCGCTGAGTTACACCATGCAGAAGCTGGAAGAAGAGTTGGACGTTGTACTGTTCGATCGCTCCGGCCATCGTACAAAATTCACCAATGTCGGACGTATGCTGCTGGAACGCGGGCGGGTATTGCTGGAAGCGGCAGACAAGTTAACGACGGATGCTGAAGCGTTGGCCCGCGGTTGGGAAACGCATCTGACGCTGGTCACTGAAGCTCTGGTACCGACGCCTGCTTTTTTTCCGCTGATCGACCGGCTGGCCGCTAAAGCCAATACGCAGCTTTCATTGATTACCGAAGTACTGGCTGGCGCATGGGAGCGGCTTGAGCAGGGGCGGGCGGATATCGTTATCGCCCCGGATATGCATTTTCGATCGTCGTCGGAAATTAACTCCCGTAAGTTGTATACGTTAATGAATGTGTATGTCGCCGCGCCTGACCACCCTATTCATCAGGAGCCGGAGCCGCTTTCGGAAGTGACGCGGGTTAAATACCGCGGCGTAGCGGTAGCGGATACCGCGCGCGAGCGGCCAGTATTAACGGTGCAACTGCTGGATAAGCAGCCACGTCTGACGGTAAGCACGATTGAAGATAAACGTCAGGCGCTGCTGGCCGGGCTTGGCGTCGCGACCATGCCATATTCGATGGTGGAACAGGATATTGCCGAAGGGCGGCTACGCGTGGTCAGCCCGGAATCGACCAGCGAAATCGATATTATTATGGCCTGGCGGCGCGACAGTATGGGGGAGGCAAAAGCCTGGTGCCTGCGGGAAATACCTAAGCTATTCGCCGGAAAATAAATAGCGCGCGGCGCTTTAAAAGCGGCGCCGCGCCGCCATCAGGAAAAACGTTTCGGATCGGGGCCGAAGCGGTTGTCGCCCGGCGTACCATTCTGGCAGTTGAACGCGATGATGATAAGCCAGCCGATAATGGGGATAAGTAGCAACAGTAGCCACCATGCGGAGCGGTCAGTGTCATGCAGACGACGGAACTGCACGGCCCACCACGGTAAAAAGATCAGAACGCCGTAAATGGTGGTCAGAACGCCTTCACCCCCGGCGCGTTGCCAGCCAAGCATGGCGTCCAGCAGGCCCAACACAAAGGTAAAGATGATATTGACCAGAATAAACATCCAGTACTCTTTGCGTCGCGCGCGGCCGCCAAATCCCAGATAATTTTTTAAAACCTTTAAATACCAATCCATTTTCGCCTCAATAATGGTTCAATCACTTGTTTTTAAAGTAATCAAACTAAGAATAGCCGCGAATGAAATGTTGGTAAATATTTGTGGTATTTATTAATAAGGCGTCCCGAAGGACGCCTGAAATTAGCCAAAGCGTACGTCGCGCCCGTGAGGTTCGAGCAGATCCTGCCACGGTCCGATGGAAATGATGCCTGTGGGGTTAATCGTTTTATGGCTACGGAAATAGTGGTGACGAATATGGTCAAGATTAACGGTTTCAGCAATGCCCGGTATTTGATAGATATCGCGCAGGAAACCGTACAGATTCAGGTAGTCGCTGATTCGGTATTTGTCGCATTTGAAATGAGTCACGTAAACCGGATCAAAGCGTACCAGGGTCGTCCATAAGCGGATATCCGCCTCGGTCAACTGGTCGCCCGTCAGATAGCGGTGCTGTCCGAGAATCTGTTCCAGGCGCGCCAGCGCAGTAAATACCTTGTCTACCGCTTCATCATACGCTTGCTGGCTGGTGGCGAAGCCTGCTTTATAAACGCCGTTATTAACGTTGTCATAAATCCAGCCGTTTAACTCGTCAATTTTGCTTTGCAGCGCGGGGGGATAGTAATCCCCGGCTTTAGCGCCCAGCCCATCGAAGGCGGAGTTAAACATACGAATGATTTCGGCGGACTCGTTGCTGACGATAGTATGATTTTTTTTATCCCATAAGACCGGTACGGTGACGCGGCCGCTGTAGTGTGGATCGGCGTGCAGATACAACTGGTAGAGAAATTCATGCTGATAGAGGGTATCGCCGGTGGCCGCCGGAAAAGTATCATCAAACGTCCAGCCGTTTTCCAGCATCAATGGATTCACGACGGAAACCGGAATAAACGGCTCCAGACCTTTCAGTTTACGGAAAATGAGCGTTCGATGCGCCCAGGGGCAGGCAAGGGAAACGTACAGATGGTAACGATCTTTTTCTGCGGCGAATCCGCCTTCGCCGGAAGGTCCGGGCGCGCCGTCAGCGGTAAGCCAGTTGCGGAAAGCCGACGCTGAACGCTGAAATTTCCCCCCGGAAGATTTGGTGTCATACCAGGTATCGTGCCAGACGCCATCGATCAGTTGTCCCATGTCTCTCTCCTTCAGATGACAAAAGCGAGGCGCTATTCCCTCGCTTTTTTAATTGAGTATAGATTGCTTACCACTTTTTATTCAGCAGACGGTCAAGGCTGAACGCGCCAGGCCCGGTTAACGCCAGTAATAAGAATCCGCCGGCAATGGTCAGGTTTTTCATAAACATCAGCGAGTTTACACCTTCTGCAAAATTGCTATGGAAGATCAATGCCGTCAGCAACGTAAAACCAGCGGTGAAAAGCGCAGTGGTGCGGGTGAGGAACCCCAGCAGAATCGCCAGACCGCCGCCGAACTCAAGCAGTATGGTGAGCGGCAGCAGGAATCCTGGTACGCCCATCGCTTCCATATACTGCTGTGTGCCCGCATAGCCGCTAATTTTTCCCCATCCTGCGGTAATAAACAGAACTGGCATTAAAATACGCGCTATCAGTACACCAACATCTTCTAATTTTTTCATTTTATTCTCCAGAGGGCCGATTCGGCGGCTGCTGCTATTTTCATGAGCAATGACGCGGTTTGGCGCATCATTGTTATCGCTGGAGAGAATCATAAACGTGGCGTGCAGGAATTGTTAGCAAGGAAAATTGCCAAATTTTTTCAAAAAATTTGAGTGATTGATAAAGAGACGATATGCATAAAAGTATCGCGCCACCAGGGGTAATCGGGCGATAACCTGATGGCGCGATGCTATAAAAGAAAAGATATTAACCGCGGAGCTGTTGTTGACGGAGGGTAGTTTTTACCAGGCGCCAGGCGCTCCAGATACCCAGGCCGCGTTTCGCCCAGCGTACCAACATATTAGGATGACGGATGGTCCAGATGGCCATTACGCTGCTACCGACCAGCGCCCAGGAGCGCAGGCTTAACACCGTATTCCAGCCGCGATCGTACGCGCCGGTGGTCTCCAGCCAGTCGCGACGGCTGGCGGACAGATCCAGCCGTTGCTGCTGGATCTGACTGAGAAGCAGCGCTTTACGTTTTTCGCGTTCGCCTTTGCTGCTCACGACTGATCGTCCTCCAGAATTTGCCGATCGTTAGCCAGTTCGTGCCGCGTATGGCGCAATAGCGTGGACTGACGCGCTTTGCGCAAAGTCCAGATGCCGCCGATTAGCGCAAGCACTAACAGCACAACTGTGGTAGCGATCATCGCGTTCAAACGGTACTGAGGATCGATAGCCCAGATGACCAGAACCATCAGGCTCATTAAGCCAAACGCCGCGAAGAGCATGGTAAGACCTACCATCAGCAAAAGCTGAAAGAGGTTCGCTTTCTCTTCTTCCAGTTCTACTACCGCCAGTCGCAGCCGGGTTTCCACCATCTCAACGATAATGGTGACAATCCGCTGCCCGATACCCAGTACGCTTTTGCCTGGTCCTTGTGCCTGTCGAGAGTCCGCCATAATTAACGACGCGTCAGCAGTACGCCCAACACCAGACCGACAGCGGCGCCAATGCCTACGCTTGTCCAGGGATTTTCGCGCACATAATCATCGGCGCGGGCGGCGGCGACGCGAGTCTGTTTGGCAATCACATCACCCGTTTCGCCCAGGCGGTAACGGCTCTCTTTCAGCGCGCGCTCGGCTTTGCTACGAATCTTACTCAACTCTTCTTTCGACTTTTCGCCCGAAGAGCTCAGCACTTCTTCAAGCGTATCGGTCAGGGATTTCAACTCAGCGCGCAGATGTTCCGTAGTGTTATCTTTCGACATAGTTTTCTCCAGGTGAGTGAGTATTTACATTCGGCGTTAATTTAGTAGTCTCTGGCCTCAAGTTTTTTTAGCTCATCCTGAGCCTCGGCCAGCTTACGTTCACGTTTGTCTATTTTATCCGCATCGCCTTTTGCTTTTGCCTCGGCTAAATCACGTTGGCGTTCGGCTACCTCTTCTTTTTGCTCAGCGACCTTTTTCTGATGCTCGGCGCGCAGCTTGCTGTCAGTACAATTGGCGCGTACTTCGCTGAGCGCCTTGTTCAGACCCTCAATACGGCGCTGATTGTTGTGCTTTTCAGCGTAGCTAATTTCCTTTTGTATATCCTGCTCTTTTTCCTGACAAAGCGAATTAGCGTAGCTACCGGCGCTAAGTGTAAAAAGCGTGATAGCCAAAGCGATGCGGTATTTCATTCCTGAACTTTCCCTTATGTTCGGACCCGTTGTCCGGGGCGGTGATCCCGATAATAACGCGGTGGGTTAAACACCGCTTTATTAATCATAGTCATTAAACAATGAAATCACCAAAGTGAGTGATATGATTCGGATTCCTGGAGATTAGCCAAAGCGGTGTGAGCTTTCCCGTAAGCGGGACAGCCACTGTACCGTTTCGTTGTCATCGTCCTGCTGAGCGACGACATAACCGTGTGGTAACGTTTGATCAAGCACTGTTTTTGCTGCGGCGCTTTGCGCAGGGGAATCGAAGGTAATGAGCAACATGTCATTTTTAGGCGTAATGCTTTTAAAATGAATGCCGTTCGCATCCAGATGATGCAGAACTGAGAAGCCGTCTGGCATACTGGCGCCCTGGTTAACCGCGCGAATGGCCAGCGTCGACTCTTGCTGACGCAGCGTTGACCACGTCATCATGAGTATGGTCAGCATCAGTAGAAAAGCGCTGATCCAAATGAGTTGTCGGGCAGTTATGCGTGGTTTAAGCATAAGTTATCCCCGGCTCCCATACTTCTTTTTCCACAGCATGACCAGTGAACCCGCCAGGCCAAAAAAGAGCAGCACCACGGGCAGCAGCATCAGGCATGACATTAACTGATCTTCATACTTCATAAAGACGGGCGTTTTGCCCAGCAGATAGCCCAGCGACGTCAGGATAAGCACCCACAACAAGCCGCTCATCCAGTTGAAGAACTGAAAGCGCGCGTTATTCAGGCCGGATATGCCGGCAATGGTGGGCAGCAGCGTTCTGACAAACGCGATAAAACGGCCTATCAATAATGCCGACAGGCCGTGCTTATGGAAAAGGTGATGGGCGCGTTGATGATAATGTGCGGGGAGATGAGAGAGCCAGTTTTGCACGGTGCGGGTATTCCCCAGCCAGCGGCCCTGAATATAGCTCACCCAGCAACCCAGGCTGGCCGCGACGGTAAGCAGCAAAATGGTTTGTGGAAAACCCATCGCGCCTTTGGCGATCAGCACGCCGACCAGGATCAACAGGCTGTCGCCAGGCAAAAAGGCGGCAGGGAGCAGCCCATTTTCCAGAAACAAAATCATAAATAACACAAAATATAACATGCCAATCATGGAAGGATTGGCCAGTGTTTCAAAGTCCTGAGCCCACAGGGCATTCAGCAATTGAGTCAGTAGTTCCATTCAGTATTCCTGGAGAATCGGTTAACGTCACGCCGGTGATCTGAGGTTTGCACTGCCGCAACAGAGTTGGAGTTTTTATCAGCGTTGCGGAAACGGCAAATTCGCGGCCTGAACTATTCCTTGTTAAGTTGTGAAGTAAGCAAGCACTAACACACAAAAATTCAAAATGCATCTAATTGTAACAAAGGTCAACGAAGTCCGTTATAGAAATTACGCGTCGTTGAGCTTTGATTTTGCTTATCGCAAGGGAGGGTGGCGAGAGGATTTACACAGGCTGACACTTTATACTTTACGCTGACCGAGCGCCGCGGCAGACGCCATCTACATATAACGTTACGCGAGGATGTTGCGTGTGGATATAAATTCGCTTTACGTCACAGCCTACGGATTGGGAGATTCAGATCTATCGTTACGCCGGATGGCATACGCCATCCGGCATCGATAATCACTTAGCTACGCAAGGCGTTATTCGCCAGACGTTCGTCCTCTGCCTGGCAGGCTGCCGCAGTGAACAGAACATCGGTAGATGAGTTCAGCGCCGTTTCACACGAATCCTGCAATACGCCGATAATAAAGCCGACCGCTACTACCTGCATCGCGATATCGTTCGGGATGCCA
Source organism: Salmonella sp. SAL00670 (assembly GCF_046552235.1). Classification (NCBI taxonomy): domain Bacteria; kingdom Pseudomonadati; phylum Pseudomonadota; class Gammaproteobacteria; order Enterobacterales; family Enterobacteriaceae; genus Salmonella; species Salmonella sp. SAL00670. The sequence goes on along the minus strand of NZ_JBGDUO010000002.1, from coordinate 603,554 downwards.
AACATGTTGCACGCCAGCGGGATCAGCAGCAATGAACCGCCTGCCACGCCGGAGGCGCCGCAAGCACACAGCGAGGCCACCACGCTCAGCAGCAGCGCTGTAGGCAGATCCACCGGGACGCCTAACGTATGGACTGCCGCCAACGTCAGAACCGTAATGGTAATTGCCGCGCCGGCCATATTGATAGTGGCGCCCAGCGGAATGGAAACGGAGTAAGTATCCCTGTCCAGATTCAGCTTTTCGCACAGCGCCATATTCACTGGAATATTGGCGGCAGAGCTGCGGGTAAAGAAGGCATAAACGCCGCTTTCACGCAGGCAGGCGAACACCAGCGGATAAGGGTTGCGACGAATTTTCCAGAATACCAACAGCGGGTTGACCACCAGCGCGACCAGCAGCATACAGCCAATCAAGACGACCAGCAGGTGCGCATAGCCCCACAGGGTGGAGAAGCCGGTGGTTGCAAGCGTTGATGAAACCAGACCAAAAATACCGACTGGCGCGAAACGGATCACCAGTTTCACCATAAAGGTCACGGCGTTAGACATATCGTTCACGAGGTTTTTGGTGGTTTCATTGCCATGACGCAGGGCAAATCCCAGACCGACGGCCCACACCAGAATCCCGATATAGTTAGCGTTCAGCAGCGCGTCGATGGGGTTCGACACCATGCTCATCAGCAGACCGCGCAAGACTTCTACAATGCCGGACGGCGGCACGATATCCTGGGCGCTACTGGACAGATGCAGCGTTGAAGGGAAGGCGAAGCTGAACACAACGGCCGCCAGCGCGGCTGAAAAGGTGCCTAGCAGGTAAAGAAAGAGAATAGGGCGAATATTGGTTTTTTGGCCGTGCTGATGGTTGGCGATCGAGGCCATTACCAGCATCAGCACCAGAACGGGGGCGACCGCTTTTAAGGCGCCGACGAACAGGGTGCCAAGCAAGCCAACCGCTTCTGCCGCAGGCTTAGAAATCCATGCCAGTAAAATCCCCAGTACCAGACCCACTAAAATTTGTTTAACCAGACTGCCTTGCGCTAAACGCTGCAGTAGCCCTGATGCTCGTTGCGTAGCCATTTCATGTTCCTTGTATTGTGTTGCTGGTCATCCCCTGCACGCTCTTACGGCGCATCTTTCAGGATGTAACAAAGTGTTTGCCTGGTTGAGTATAAGGAAAGTTGAAGGTTCGGGAAGCGAAATATCCTGGATTTTTTGCTGTGATCATGTTTTATAACTTTATATTAACAGTATTGTGACATGTTAAACAAAAACGCCCGACAGGTGTGCGCTGCCGGGCGTTTTTGACGGGGCAGGTTTACCCCGATAAAAGATTATTGCGCTCGTAGTTTCTTATCGCGCTGATGGTTAACCCAGGCGTTAATCACCAGCGTAATGGTCAGAATGCCAAACACTACGCCCAGCGAAATCGCGATAGGAATATGGTAGAAGTCGACGATCAGCATCTTAATGCCGATAAAGACCAGAATGACCGCCAGACCATATTTCAGCATCGAGAAGCGTTCCGCCACGCCGGACAGCAGGAAGTACATCGCGCGCAGTCCTAAGATGGCAAACAGGTTAGAGGTCAGTACGATGAACGGGTCGGTGGTGACCGCAAAGATCGCCGGAATACTGTCAACGGCGAAGATTACATCGCTGAGCTCAACCATAATCAGCACCAGCAGCAGCGGCGTGGCATACAACAGGCCGTTTTTACGTACGAAAAAGCGCTCGTTCTCGATCGTATCGGTCATACGCAGATGCCCGCGCAGCCAACGCACCATCGGTTTTTCGCCAATGCCGGATTCGTCTTCCTTCGCCAGCGCCATTTTTACGCCGGTAAACAGCAGGAAGGCGCCGAACACATACAGCAGCCATTCGAACTGAGTGATAAGCCAGGTACCGGCGAAAATCATGATAGTACGCAACACGATCGCGCCAAGAACCCCATACACCAGCACCCGGCGTTGCAGAGCCGGAGGGACGGAGAAATAGCTAAACAGCATCAGCCAGACAAAGACGTTATCTACGGCCAGCGACTTCTCAATCAGATAGCCGGTAAGGAACGCCAATGCCTGCGGGTCAGCAACTTCGCGCCCTTGCGTTTCAGCCAGATACCACCAGAAAGCGGTGTTAAACAGTAGCGAGAGCGTTACCCACAGGATTGACCATCCTGCCGCTTGTTTCATCGACATCGCATGTGCGCCACGGCGTCCCTGCAACAACAGGTCGATGGATAGCATTATCACCACAACAACCGCGAATCCACCCCATAATAATGGCGTACCAACAGTATTCATTATTTCTCCCTATGCAAAAAAAAAACGGCTAACGCCGAATGGCATTAGCCGTTGCTTTTATGCATAGACCTTGCCATTCGGCAAGGTCTCACTTACAACAATAAAGGAATACGCTGACGCATTCCTTTATGGCTGCCCGGTGACCGGATGTGGTTTTGCACACATCGTAATGACGATCGACCGGCAATGAAGTTACTCCCCTTTGCGCGTAACAAAGTATGACAGGCCACGCGTAGAGTCAATGGCCTGTAACATATGATTTACATAATTTTACGCAGTAAGGGGATGAGTCAGATCGTCCGCCGGGAAGATGACCCCGGTTTGACGGCGTATTTCTGTCAGCCATTTTGCCGTGGCGCGACTTAGCGACAACCCCGGATGTTCCACGGCATGGTTTTCAATAAGCTGGGCAAACGCCCCGGCTTCATACAGCATGGTATTAATATGCTGAGGCTGGGTCAGATCCTGCATCAGCGCGCCGCGCGGCGTAAAACACACTTTCTGGCATTCCGACAGCTTTTCAATGACCAGCGATCCCCTCTCGCCCTGAATTTCACTGGCCAGTACCGAGTCGCTGACTTTGGAATGCTGTAGCGTGACGCTAAAATCGCCGTAATCCATAACCACGACGCCGTGCGCATCTACTCCGCTTTCCAATAAATTCGCCGACGCCTGAACGCTGCGCGGCTCGCCCCATAGCGCGATCGCCGACGCCAGACAGTAATACCCGATATCCATAATCGAACCATTGGAGAAGGCCGGATTAAACGTATTCGGGTTTTCACCGTTCAGATAGCGCTGATAACGTGAAGAGTACTGGCAGTAATTTAGTAATGCTTTATGCATTCTGCCGATTTTCGGCAACGATTCCCGCAGCAGCAGGAAATTGGGCAGGCAGGCGGTTTTAAAGGCTTCAAACAGTACCCGCTGATTATCGCGCGCGCAGGCGATAGCGGCATCAACCTCCGCCAGGTTAGAAGCCAGCGGCTTTTCGCACATGACATGTTTTTTATGCTGCAAAAAGCGCTGCGTCTGGGAGAAATGCAGGGAATTCGGGCTGGCGATATAAACCGCCTCGATCGCGTCGCTTTGCGCCATCGCTTCCAGCGAGGTAAACAGATGCTCGACGGGATAATCATTTGCGAAAGACTGCGCCTGTTCAAGACTACGGGAGTAAACGGCGGCGAGCCTGAATTTGCCGGTTTCATGGGCGGCGTCGACAAACTGGCGCGTGATCCAGTTAGTCCCAATTACAGCGAAACGTATCATAAACGTCAGCGGACTCCAGAAAGGGATTTTTCGTCAATGTAGCACGCCTTTCCGCCCTTGCCAGTGCGCTGCGACGCACTCTGGCATTTTACTGGCGAGAAGGGCACCCGTGTGCGCTATCAGCCCCAATAGTGACGCCAGCGCCCAGATATTTAGGCTGACGGTGCAAAATTTTGGCATCCAGCACCGCGCTAACCCGCGCCAGCTTTTCCCGAAGTCGTGTGTAGGTTCCGTGCCTTTTATTCAGATCCGGCGCGTTAACGCCGATAGCGTCTATGCCATATTGTTGCGCCAGCCAGATCGCCCGTTGATTATGGAATGCTTGCGAGATAATCGTAATGCGGCTTTCGCCAAACACTTTCCGGGCGCGAACTACGGAGTCCAGCGTGGAGAATCCGGCATAATCACAAAAAATGGCCGTTTCCGGCACACCTTTCGCTATCAGCGCCTGCTGCATCGCCGAAGGTTCATCGTACTCTTTTTTGCCATTGTCGCCGCTGACTAACAGCCACTTCACTTTACCGGCGTGATACAACGCGGCGGCAGTATTAATCCGCCGGGTAAAATACCGATTGCCGGGTTTAGCGCCTAACACCAGCCCGACGTTGCGGGCGGGAACGGTCTGAATGTCATTCCATGTCAGATGCTGTGAGGCGTTGACGATAAGCCAGTTGGAATAGAAAAGCGCGACGCCTGCTGCGACAAGCAGAAAACACGCCACTGTTAACGCCCGGCGTGTAAAACAGAGGCGGCGGATAAAACGGGCACATTGTGAGAGCATGGTTGTTGCGCGGTTCCGTTGGCGGTGGATAAAAAATACCCTCTACAGATCGTCATCCTTGACGTGGCGGCAGGCAATGAGCGAAATGTGAACGCGCCGATTTTATGCCCACGCCGTTAAAAAGATACGGGGGAAGGGGCATTTTCAGAATTTATTGTGCCGACAGCGCCTGATGCGTCAGCCACAGTCGCGTATCAAACTCCATTTGATGGTACTGCGGTTCCATATGGCAGCAGAGCTGATAAAACGCTTTGTTATGATCTTTCTCTCTCAGGTGTGCCAGTTCGTGAACCACAATCATCCGTAAGAATGGCTCCGGGGCGTTGCGAAACACGGTGGCGACGCGGATCTCCGCCTTTGCCTTGAGCTTGCCGCCCTGAACGCGCGAGACAGCGGTATGCAGTCCCAGCGCATTTTTCAGCACATGGATCTTGCTGTCATACATCACTTTATTGATGGGCGGCGCATTGCGCAGAAACTGACTTTTCAGTTCCTGAGTATAGTGATATAGCGCTTTGTCAGTAGCGTAATCATGCGCGCCGGGATAACGTTTTTCCAGCACTGCTCCCAGGCGCTGCTCGGCGATTAAGGCGCGCACCTGGGCAAGGAGATGTTCCGGATACCCCTGAAGGTAAGTTAGTGAGGTCATCAAAGCTCCATGTTGCTGATAAAAAGTGTATACTCACGCACCCTTTTCAGGGATAACGCCGCAATTTTACCATTCAGGAGGCCTAATGAGCCACGTAGACGACGGTTTCCGTTCACTGACGCTGAAACGTTTTCCGCAAACGGATGATGTTAACCCGCTTCTGGCGTGGGAGGCGGCCGATGAGTATCTGCTGCAACAGTTGGATGAGACGGAAATTCGCGGCCCGGTGCTGATCCTGAATGATACGTTTGGCGCGCTAAGCTGTGCGCTGGCGGAGCATTCGCCATACAGTATTGGCGATTCGTATTTAAGCGAACTGGGTACGCGAGAGAATTTACGCCATAACGGCATCGCGGAGTCCAGCGTAACGTTTCTCGACAGTACCGCTGACTACCCGCAGGCGCCGGGCGTGGTATTGATTAAGGTACCGAAAACACTGGCATTGCTGGAACAGCAGTTACGCGCTTTGCGTAAGGTCGTTACGGCGCAAACGCGTATTATCGCCGGCGCGAAAGCGCGTGATATTCATACCTCTACGCTGGAACTGTTTGAAAAAGTGCTGGGCCCAACCACGACGACGCTGGCGTGGAAGAAAGCGCGCCTGATTAACTGTACCTTCAGTCATCCGCAACTGGCCGACGCGCCGCAAACGCTAAGCTGGAAACTGGAAGATACAGGCTGGACGATTCACAACCACGCGAATGTGTTTTCTCGTACCGGATTGGATATCGGCGCGCGCTTCTTTATGCAGCATTTGCCGGAAAACCTCGACGGGGAGATTGTCGATCTCGGCTGCGGCAATGGGGTGATTGGCCTGAGCTTACTGGCGAAAAATCCGCAGGCGAACGTAGTATTTGTCGATGAATCGCCGATGGCGGTAGATTCCAGCCGTTTGAATGTAGAAACGAACCTGCCGGAAGCATTCGAACGCTGCGAATTTATGATCAACAACGCGCTCTCCGGCGTGGAGCCGTTCCGTTTTAACGCGGTGTTCTGCAATCCGCCGTTCCACCAGAAACATGCGCTGACGGACAATATCGCCTGGGAGATGTTCCATCACGCCCGCCGCTGCCTGAAAATCAACGGCGAACTGTATATTGTGGCGAACCGCCATCTGGACTATTTCCACAAGCTGAAGAAGATTTTCGGTAATTGCGCGACGATAGCAACCAACAATAAATTTGTCATTTTGAAAGCGGTGAAGCAGGGACGCCGTCGATAAGGCGCTCAAGCGTCATACCGGCCTATAAAACCGGTATGACGGCGTAAGCCCGATAAGCGCAGCGCCATCAGGTAAAGTCGTTAAATCTCCAGCGCCAGTCGGGTGCCCTGGGCAATCGCCCGTCGGGCATCCAGCTCCATCGCGACATCGCATCCGCCGATAAGATGTACCGTTTTACCTGCGGCGCGTAACGGGTCCGCCAGCTCGCGGCGGGGTTCTTGTCCGGCGCAGATCACCACATGATCCACTTCCAGCAACTGCGGTTCGCCGCCGATCAAGAGATGTAATCCGTCGTCGTCGATCTTCTGGTAACTGACTGCCGGGATCATCTTCACGCCGCGCGCCAGTAACGTCGCGCGATGGATCCAGCCGGTGGTTTTACCTAACCCTTCGCCCGGCTTGCTGGCTTTGCGTTGCAGCATGACGATTTGCCGTGGACTACGTGCCAGGCGTGGGCCTTCCGGGCGCAGACCGCCTGCCTGTTGCAGGCTGGTATCAATTCCCCATTCCGTACAAAATTCAGCAATATTTTGGCTGGTGGATTCGCCGTGCTGGCTCAGATACATGGCCGTGTCAAAACCGATCCCGCCGCAGCCGATGATCGCCACTCGTTTACCAACCGGCGCTTTATCGCGCAATACCTCCAGGTAGGTCAATGCCTTTGGATGATCGATACCGTCTATCGGCGGGCGGCGCGGTACTATTCCACAGGCGAGGATCGCTTCGTCAAACGGCTGAAGATCCTCTGCGTTCACCCGTTGGCTCAGTTTCAGCGTAACGCCAGTAACATCGATCATTCGACGGTAGTAGCGCAGCGTTTCGTAAAACTCCTCTTTACCCGGGATCTGCCTGGCGATAGTAAACTGGCCGCCAATTTCACTCTGGGCGTCAAACAGCGTGACATGATGGCCGCGCGACGCGGCGTTAATCGCGAAAGCCAGCCCCGCAGGGCCTGCGCCGACAACGGCCAGATTCTTTTTGCGTATGGCCGGCGTTATCGGCATGTGGGTTTCGTGACAGGCGCGCGGGTTCACCAGACAGGAGGTCACTTTGCCAATGAAGATCCGATCCAGACAGGCCTGATTACAGCCGATACAGGTGTTGATCTCATCTGCGCGTCCGGATTGCGCTTTAGTCAGGAATTCGGCATCGGCAAGGAAGGGACGCGCCATCGACACCATATCGGCATCGCCGCGCGTCAGGATCGTCTCGGCGATCTGCGGATCGTTAATGCGATTGGTCGCGATCAGCGGAACCGACACATGACCTTTGAGTTTCCGCGTCACCCAGCTAAAGGCGCCACGCGGTACTGGCGTGGCGATGGTCGGGATTCGCGCCTCATGCCAGCCAATGCCGGTATTAATTAGGCTTGCGCCTGCGGCTTCAATGGCTTGCGCCAGTTGTACCGTTTCGTCGAACGTGCCGCCATTTTCCACCAGATCGAGCATCGACAGGCGATAGATAATAATAAAGTCGTTCCCTACCCGCTGGCGTACCGCGCGTACTACCTCAACCGCGAAGCGCATACGGCTGACATAGTCGCCGCCCCATTCGTCATCGCGATGGTTAGTTCGCCGGGTGAGAAATTCATTAATCAGATAGCCCTCTGATCCCATCACCTCTACGCCATCGTAGCCTGCTTCCCGCGCCAGTTGCGCGCAATGCGCGAAGTCGTCGATTAACTGCAAGATTTCATCATGCGTCAGTTCATGCGGCATAAAGCGGTTGATTGGCGCCTGAATTGCCGACGGCGCGACCAGGTGCGGCTGATAGCTGTAACGTCCGGTGTGCAGAATTTGCAGCGCGATTTTACCGCCTTCCGCATGTACGGCATCGGTCACCACGCGGTGAGGCGTTAACTGGCTGGCATCGTTCAGCATCGCGCCGCCGGTCATCACGACCCCGGAGGGAACGGGCGCAATACCGCCGGTGACGATTAACGCTACGCCGTGTCGCGCGCGCTCGGCATAAAATGCCGCCAGGCGCTCGGCGCCATCAGGATGTTCTTCCAGACCCGTGTGCATCGATCCCATCAGCACACGGTTTCTGAGAGTAGTAAAGCCCAGATCGAGCGGGGCGAACAGCGACGGGTAGCTCATAAGCGTATCCAGTATGTAAAATTATTGTTATGTGGTCGGATGAGTTACTACTGTAGCCGTCGCGAGGTAAAAGGGAAAAGGGGAATGTGGTGATTGTGATGGGATTCAAAAAAGAGGCCGCGACCCGGGGAAAACAGGCCGGATAAGCATAGCGCCATCCGGCATGTTTTTAAACCTCTTCAACGCTCACCTGCATCGCCGCCAGCGCATTACGCGCTGATTTCAATACCTGTTCGCACAGTTCAATGGTTAGCGTGAGCGGTGGCTCGATACGAATTGTTTTCGCATTATTCAGCGTACCAGCGACCAGCACGCGTTGACGGAACATCTCACTGGCAAAACGGTAGCCCGTTTCGTTATCGACAAATTCAATGGCCATCAACATACCTTTGCCGCGCGCCTCGTGTACCAGATTGGGATATTCACGCGCAAGTTGTCGAAAACCATCCAGGAGCGTATCGCCTTTTTGTTCCGCCTGGGCCGGGAGATTTTGCTCCAGCAGGACGTTAATGGTCGCCAGCGCGGCAGCACAAGCCAGCGGATTACCGCCAAAAGTGGTGGTATGCAGGAAGGGGTTGTCGAACAGAACCGAAAACACCTCTTCAGTCGCGATGGTGGCGCCAATCGGCATCACGCCGCCGCCCAGGGCTTTCGCCAGACACAGAATATCAGGCTGCACATTTTCGTGCTCACAGGCAAACATCTTGCCGGTACGCCCCATGCCGGTTTGTACTTCATCCAGAATCATCAGCGCGCCGAATTCGTCACAGAGCTTACGTACCTCTGTCAGGTATCCCTGCGGCGGCAGGATCACGCCGCCTTCACCCTGAATAGGCTCCAGAATCACGGCTGCTATCTCGTCGCCCGTTTTTTTGCCTTCGCTAAATGCCATGCTCATCGCGTCAATATTGCCAAACGGCACATGGCGGAAGCCCGGCAGTAAAGGCATAAAGGGTCTGCGGAAGGTGGATTTGGCCGTGGCGGAGAGCGCGCCCAATGATTTGCCGTGAAATGCGCCGCTGGTGGCGATAAAGGTAAACTTGCCGCGCGGCGACTGATACGCTTTTGCCAGTTTTAGCGCCGCTTCGACGGATTCGGTGCCGCTGTTACAGAAAAAGCTGTACTTGAGTTTCCCCGGTGTCAGCGCCGCCAGCGTTTTTGCCAGCATCGCCCGCAAGGGATCAAGTAACTCCTGGCTGTGGAGAGGTTGTTTTGCGAGTTGATTCTGGACGGCGGATACCACAACAGGATTACGGTGCCCCACGTTAAAGATGCCAAACCCCCCAAGACAGTCGATAAACTCCTGCCCCTGGGTGTCGACAAGCGTATTCAAACTGCCCGCTTGCCACTCTACGGCTCCGTAATCCCCGCCGGCGGTAACAGATTTCCGGTATTCCAGAAATCCTGGATTTACATGCTCTTTAAAGTAGTCAATGACCTCTCGGTTTAGTGCTTTCATTTCCTCATGGTTTAGCGTTCGCTTCTCGATGAGATTCAGTGCGTGCGCGCTACAGGCCAAAGCCGATGCGCTGGAAGGTAACCTGTTCAAAATGAGCTCCAGAGGGCCGTGTATCACATGATACTGAATTAAGTATTGCAGGGATTAGCGGGGGTCTAAGCCCATAGTGAAAATCGGGATAAACACCAGGAATAATCACATTTACACAACATTTAATGTCATGTGTTAACAATTGGATGCATTTTGAGCAGATCTTGTTTTACGGTTTACGGTGTGTTGCGTTAGCGGCAGCGTGAGAAAAAGGTGAGCCAGGGCAGATTTTAAAGAAAAAGGTTGTCCACGCTAAACAATTTCATAATGAAAATAAGGCGCAGGATGAGGTGAAAATCGTACAAATATTAAGGATTAATCGCAAATTGCGATCCAGAGCAATTTTAACAACTAAAGATAAATAGATTAGCGCCGAAATAACATCTGAGCGAAAAATTAACATCCAGATAACCTGCACAGGACGCTATCATGTCTTCTCATCCCTACGTCAGCCAGCTAAATACCCCGCTGGATGATGATACCACTCTGATGTCTACGACCGACCTGGAAAGCTATATCACTCACGCCAATGACACTTTTGTCCAGGTGAGCGGCTATCAGTTAAACGAGTTACTGGCGCAGCCACATAATCTGGTGCGTCATCCGGATATGCCGAAAGCTGCCTTCGCAGATATGTGGTACACCCTAAAACAGGGCGAACCGTGGAGCGGCATTGTGAAAAACCGGCGTAAAAACGGCGACCATTATTGGGTGCGGGCCAACGCGGTACCGATGATACGTGAAGGGCGTGTGACTGGATATATGTCGATCCGTACCCGCGCCACGGATGATGAGGTTGCCGCCGTCGAGCCTTTATATCAGGCGCTAAATGAAGGGCGGTGTAGTAAACGAATTCATAAAGGCCTGGTGGTTCGTCAGGGTTTGCTGGGCAAACTGCCCGCTATGCCTGTTCGCTGGCGAGTGCGTAGCATTATGGGGCTAATGGCCGTAATGCTGGCGTTGGCGTTGTTCGGTACGGATGCCTCATGGCAGGCGTTGCTGTTGGGCGCGTTGGCGATGCTGGCAGGTACGGCGCTATTGGAATGGCAAATTGTGCGTCCCATTGAAAATGTGGCGACGCAGGCGCTGAAAGTGGCGACCGGCGAACGCAACAGCGTACAACACCTTAATCGTAGCGATGAGTTGGGGCTGACGCTGAGGGCCGTGGGGCAGCTTGGCTTGATGTGCCGCTGGCTGATCAATGACGTATCAAGTCAGGTTTCCAGCGTCAGAAACGGCAGTGAAAGGCTGGCGAAGGGTAACAATGATCTGAACGAACACACCCGTCAGACCGTGGAGAATGTTCAGGAAACGGTAACGACCATGAACCAGATGGCGGAGTCCGTGAAGCTCAATTCCGAGACGGCTTCCGCTGCGGATAAGCTTTCCATGGCGGCCAGTAGCGCGGCGACTCAGGGAGGTGAGGCGATGGATACGGTGATTAAAACGATGGATGATATCGCTCACAGTACGCAACGTATCGGGACGATCACCACGCTAATTAACGATATCGCTTTTCAGACGAATATCCTGGCGCTGAATGCGGCGGTAGAAGCGGCGAGAGCGGGCGAGCAGGGGAAAGGGTTTGCCGTGGTTGCTGGCGAGGTACGCCATCTTGCCAGCCGCAGCGCTAATGCGGCGAACGATATTCGTAAATTAATTGACGCCAGCGCAACAAAGGTGCAGTCAGGCTCCGAGCAGGTTCACGCCGCAGGCCGTACCATGGATGACATTGTAGCTCAGGTGCAAAATGTCACCCTGCTTATCGCACGTATCAGTCAGTCGACGCAGGAACAGACAGATGGGCTTTCCAGCCTGACCCGCGCCGTGGACGAGTTGAACCGCATAACCCAGAAAAATGCGGCGCTGGTGGAAGAGAGCGCACAAGTCTCCGCAATGGTAAAACACCGTGCCAGCCGGCTGGAGGATGCGGTCACGGTACTGCATTAAGTTTATTTGTAGGTAGCAATGGTAATGACATCCGCCCGGTAGCAACAGGCTTACCGGGCGGATGCGCTCTGATAGAAGGCGGTGCCTGCCATCATAGAGAGTATCAGTGGCCTGTGATGTTAAAAATAATGTGATATTTATTCCTTCTCCCTTGTCTACCTATTAATAGGTATAAACTCAGTTAATAAATAAGAAATGGTTAACCTTTTAGCGTATTTCTTTCATTATTAGTGCCAATTTATGTCACTTTTGGTTCATCTTTCTGTGAACAATAAATATTACTTACTAATAATGTTCCGAAATAAAAAGCGATCAATATCATAAAGTTAGTAACATTATTGCCGATAAATCTTCCTGTATGAGGATATGCAATCCCAGGGAGAAAATATGTTTTTGCATAACATTAAAATACGTTCAAAATTATTTATGGCCTTTGGCTTATTCATTGTTCTCATGGTGGTGAGTTCCGCTCTGTCTTTGTTTAGCCTTGATCGGGCTAATACGGGTATGCAGAACATTATTACCAATGATTATCCCACCACGGTGAAAGCCAATCTGTTAATCGATAATTTTAATGATTTCATCATCGCGCAGCAGCTCATGTTACTGGATGAAGAGGGGCGCTGGAGCCAGAGTTCGCAGAAAGAGCTGGATGAAATAAGCCAGCGTATTACGGCGTTACTGGATGAGCTTTCCAGCAATCGTCACGATGCGGCTTCGCAGAAAATCATTACCGAGATCCGTGAAGCGCGCCAGCAATACCTGGAGTCCAGATTCCGTATTTTGCAAGATATTCAAAGCCATAATCGTCAGGCAGCCATTCAGGAGATGATGACCAGAACGGTGCAAGTGCAAAAGGTCTATAAGGACAAAGTTCAGGAACTTATCGCCGTTCAGGATGCGCAGATGCACAACGCGGGCGTGCAGGTCGAAGGAGATTTTAAAACTAACCGGACGCTGTTAATTACCCTGGCGCTGATAAGCATCGCTGCCGGATGCGTAATGGGATGGTATATCGTACGTTCCATTACCCGACCGCTTGATGACGCAGTACGCTTTGCCGAGGCGATTGCCGATGGCGATCTGACTCGCCATATCACCACCGACTATAAAGATGAAACAGGCGTACTACTGCAAGCATTAATGGCGATGAAAACGCGTCTGCTGGATATCGTACAGGAAGTGCAAAACGGTTCGGAGAGTATCTCCACGGCGGCGGCGCAAATTGTCGCCGGTAACCAGGATTTGGCGGCGCGTACGGAAGAACAGGCCAGCTCGGTTGAAGAAACGGCGGCGTCGATGGAACAGATTACCGCCACGGTTAAAAACACAGCCGATCATACCAGTGAAGCGACCAAACTCTCTGCCGGCGCCGCCAGCGTAGTGAAAAACAATGGGGAGATGATGAATCAAGTGACGCAGAAAATGCGCGTCATTAACGATACGGCAAATCGTATGTCGGATATCATTAATATCATTGATTCCATTGCCTTTCAGACCAATATTCTGGCGCTGAACGCGGCGGTTGAAGCGGCGCGTGCGGGCGAACATGGACGTGGTTTTGCCGTTGTCGCCGGAGAGGTTCGCCAGTTGGCGCAGAAGAGCGCCTCGTCAGCCAGTGAAATCCGTAATTTGATTGAAGATTCAACCAGTCAGACTCAGGAAGGGATGCACCTGGTGGAGAAAGCCAGCGCCCTGATTAATGGCATGGTGGATAACGTCGAAGAGATGGATGTGATATTACGCGAGATTGGGCAGGCCAGCCGTGAGCAAACTGACGGTATTTCGCAGATTAACAGCGCGATTGGCCTGATTGACGCCGCCACGCAACAAAACTCCTGCCTTGTGGAAGAGTCTGTTGCCGCCGCGGCGTCGCTGAACGAACAGGCGTTACATTTAAAAGAGCTGGTTAACGTGTTCCGCGTCCGCGAAGAGGACACGCAGCCCGCTTAATCCAGTTCGGCGATTTCCAGCGCCGCGCGATCAATCACGCCGATAATGCGTTTGATTTGCGCGTCGTTGATATCGCTGTGGTTTATCCGCAGATCCAGCACGGCCTTGAAGTTATCCAGCGCCCGCTTCATCTGCGGATTTTTACGTAACTCCATGCCCACACAACGGGCTTTTAGCCGCGCCTGAATATGCGTCAGGTGTTCGCGATTTTCATCAAGCCATTGCGCGCCGTTCGCGGTAATCGCGATTTTTTTCCGCCCGCCTTCTTCGTCGCTAATCGTGATAAATTGCTGATCCTGTAAAAAATCCAGCGTAGGGTAGATCACACCAGCGCTTGGCGTATAGCCGCCCCCCGTCAGGTTTTCTATCGCTTTAATCAGTTCATAGCCGTGGCTGGCGTCCCGGGTCAGGATATCAAGAATGACCAGCCGAAGTTCCCCGTGGCCAAAAAATCGCTGACGTCGACCACCGCCCTGTCCATGACGACCACAGCCGTGTCCGTGACGGTGTTCGCCGCCGCAACTGGCGTTCTCATGCTGATGCGCGCTATGGCAGCCTTCATGCTGATGTTCTCGATCTTTACAGCAGCCGTCGTGCTTATGATCCCGGTTTTTGCAACACCCTTCATGTTGATTTTGCATCATTGCCTCCTGCTTATTTAGATATATCTAATTTATATCTAAATGATGGGTTTTAGCAAGGGCAAAAACGTTTGTTGCTATAATCTATTAATTTATAACGTTTTATTCTAATGTTATAGTTAGCGACTCGTTGCCAGAACACTATCAAAAAACAGTTGCATTTTTACTGATTAACAATCATTATCATTTAAAATTTTAATTTAGATATATCGTATTACTTCACGAAGGCAAAAAATGACGACATCATCTGCACGCTATCCACAGCGTGTTCGTAATGAACTGCGTTTTCGCGAGCTGACCGTTCTGCGGGTAGAACGTATTAGCGCAGGATTTCAGCGGATCGTACTTGGCGGCGAGGCGCTGGACGGTTTCACCTCCCTGGGCTTTGACGATCACACGAAAGTTTTTTTCCCTGAGCCAGGCTGTCGCTTTACGCCTCCGACAGTCACTGAGGAAGGCATTATCTGGGGGGAGGGCGTTCGTCCGGTCTCCAGGGATTACACGCCGCTGTATGACGAGGCGCGTCGCGAGCTGGCGCTGGATTTCTTTATCCACGATGGCGGCGTAGCCAGCCGTTGGGTAATGGAAGCCCGTGAAGGCGATACACTGACGATCGGCGGGCCGCGCGGTTCGCTGGTGGTGCCGGAAGATTATGCCTGTCAGGTTTATGTCTGCGATGAGTCCGGTATGCCTGCGCTACGTCGTCGTCTGGAATCGCTTAGCCGTCTGCCTGCGCGCCCTGCGGTAACCGCGCTGGTGAGCATTCAGGATGCGGCATATCGCGATTATCTCGCCCATTTGACGGATATTACTGTGGAATATGTTGTTGGCGGCGATGAACAGGCAATGCAAACGCGCCTGTCGCAGCTGACAATACCAGAATCAGACTATTTCATCTGGATTACTGGCGAAGGCAAAACGGTAAAACGTTTAAGTCAGTGCTTTGAAAAGGGGTTTGATCCACACCTGGTACGTGCGGCAGCCTATTGGCATCGTAAATAGCGGTATGGGGTGAGCCCTGTCAGAAACAAAAAGGCCACTCTTTAGAGTGGCTTAATTATATGATTTTAAAGCTAAAATTTGGTGGCCCCTGCTGGACTTGAACCAGCGACCAAGCGATTATGAGTTCCTACCTGAACAACCGGAAATCAGTACTTTGCGTTATTTATCATTGACATAGGTTGACACTATTTGCCAATGATTACCCATTATTCGCCATTTCTACCGCCATTTCATCGCCATTCAAAAAGTCAGTGAATTTATAGGTGATATTTTGGGCAGTGGACTCATCGTTAAAGCAGTGTTTTTAGCGTTACATCCGTAATACTGATTTCAAATCCTCGACTACACCGCTATATCCAGGAAAGATAGTTGACTCACTGATCCTTATTTCACGTAAATACTTGTTTAATTTAATTGCTTCACTTTGAGGTAAAGTTATCTTAATCAAACAGTCCTCTAATTCCTTTTGCTCTGATTTTTTTGAATTATATATGTTGATTGCATTTTCCAACGCTACATCAAATGTTCTATAGTCAGTATAAAGGCTATCAAATTTAGAATCTGTACTTATAATCTTTGTGCTTTGATAGGATTCCAAAAAATCAGTTAATAAATCACTTGTATTTTTGTCATGTTTTGACTCGATATAAGTAAAAAGTCCTCGTTGCGAACGTGCATTTTCATTCCATTGATAATGAGGACTGAAAATTCTAACATCCGTTAAAGGAGATGTGAATACATTGTTTAATTGTTTATAGTTTAGCATCCAAAGAGATATTTTTTTCTCTTTGTTTGGTTTGTTGATGAGATTTGAAGCAAAGAATGATGCTATATATTGATTGTAGGACCAGTCAATCAACCTCGTCGGAAGACCATAGTGTTGTGCTAAAGCTGCAATCTCAATTGAATCTTTATTTAACCAAGTAGTATGGCCACATAGTTTTAATATTACACCAAGAGAAATATATTTTCCTGTTTCCATCCTCAAACTCATTAATTCTGAATTCGGTACAAATAAACCATTTTCATTAGCAGTTTTATAAAATTTCCTTAGGATTGTTAGTTCTATAGATGAATGATAAAACTGTAGATTAGTTAAACCAATCTTACTCAACACCTCTGAGTGTCTACCTTTAGCTAAATAGACTTTTGCAATCTTCAAAAGCTCTTGATTGTTTTTTTTTCGAAGGATATTTGGGTGTAAATTGAACGTCGATTCTGCATGACCGCGGAAAACATAATTTGATAGTTGATATGGACTACTCCAGGGAGTAATTTTATCTAAAAAATCTTTTGCTGTTGTACAATTTATTTCAGTAACTATGGACATAAATAATCCTTTATATGTTAATTTAATATCATGTTTTATGATGGGTTATTTAGAGGGTTATATCATACAGCATCTTCCAGATGGTCAGGTGCAAAATGTGCATATCGCATTGTCATTTTGATGTCGGTATGGCCTAGTACGCGCTGTAAAACCAAAATATTGCCACCATTCATCATAAAGTGACTTGCGAAGGTATGGCGCAAAACGTGGGTAAGTTGTCCTGCCGGTAGTTCGATGCCTGTTCTTTCCAGGGCAGATCGGAATGCGCCATAACAATCACTAAACAACTGGCCTTTTTTATCATTAGGCAGAGACTCATAGAGCTCTTTGCTGATTGGGACGGTGCGGTTTTTTCTGCCTTTCGTGTTGGTGTATGTGATTTTGTATTTCGCGAGCTGGCTTTTTCTCAGACTCTCGGCCTCAGACCACCGTGCGCCAGTGGCGAGACAGATTCTTACCACGGTTTCTAAATCAGGGTGGTCATGCCGTTTGCACTCTCCGAGAAGTAACGAAATCTGGTCGTGAGTTAGCCAGGCCATTTCCATTTCTTCTGTGCGGAATGGGCGCATATTTTTCAGTGGGTTTTCACCCTTCCATTCTCCGAGGCGGTTTAGCTCATTGAACACTGCCCGGTAGTAGGCCAGCTCAAGATTAAGCGTGCGAGGTGATACCTCTTTCACTCTGTTTGAACGGGCATACTCACCCTTTAACCGCTTTTCTCGGTAGCGGGAAAACATCTGCGCATCGAAATCGCGTGCAAGTGGTTCTCCCATACACTCAAAAGCATGGTGCATGGCTAACTGGCGTTTCAAGCCGTCTTTCAGCGTAATACCATGAGAGCTATACCATGAATCAACCAGCTCTTTCAACGTGCGCCTGTCTTCCCTTTCTTCCTGCCACGGGTTTTGAACGGTGTACTGTTCAAACGCCAGTGCCTCGCCTTTAGTAGCGAATTTCTTTCTGATACGTTTGCCTTTTGCACCGTTTGGGTAGATCTCACAAATCCAGCCGCCAGCCGGATTTTTACGGATAGTCATCAATTAACCTCGCTGTATACACCCACTACACGGCCAATCGTTTTTATCTCATCTATCCCGCACTCAAACGGTACTTTGCCGCCTGCAACGTGTAACTTTTTGCCGGGTAGGAGCGTCAATTCTCTGATGCTGGTAGCCCCCTCAATATCAACCAACCAAAGGCCATCAGAAAGTGAGGCATCTTGTTCTATGAAGTGCAGCTTTCCATCGGCGCGAACAGCAATACCTTTTGACATTTGCTTGCTAAAAAAACCGGCATCAATACTCAATGGTGAATTTTCTTCGAGTTTCCCATCACTCAGAGTGAAGGAGTCTATCGTTTTCGGATCCGTTGGAGACGGTTTGCCATCATATTGAGAGCCTTGCCCCGTAAGAAGCCATAGCAGGCTTGCTCCGGTTTCTAGTGCGCACTGTACGGCGAAATCATAAGAAACAGTGCCTCGCGTGTAGCGGTTTTGTAGGGAACTGGCGGCAATATTGAAGTGCCGGGCTAGCTGGATTTTTTGAGTAAAACCATATACTTGACAAATTCTATCCAGTAATTCGTCGTTATTCACATGAGTATCAAGTATCAAAATTTATTCCTTTGGGTATTTACTAATATTCAATCGAGTATTAGTATCGTTGCTAATTCGGGCAATCTGTGGCAGAAGTTGGCAAACAAAGGCCATTGATTGCAAACATTGTCAAAATGGGAATCATGCAACATGGCTTCTGAAATCGCAATCATCAAAATCCCGTCTCCCGTGGTCACGCTTCAGCAGTTCGCAGAACTTGAGGGTGTTTCTGAGCGGACCGCCTATCGCTGGACTACAGGAGATGCCCCGCGTGTACCAATTGAAAAACGTGTGATCCGCAAGGGCTGTAAGAAAGCCGGTGGCCCTATCCGAATTTATTACGCGCGTTGGAAAGAAGAGCAGTTGCGTAAAGCTCTGGGGCACGCTCGTTTTCAGCTCATCATTGAGAATCCATATTCACTTTAAGTGAATTTTAAGGATGCAGCATGTTTGATTTCCAAGTTTCCAAACATTCCCACTATGACGAAGCATGCAGGGCTTTCGCGCAGCGTCACAACATGGTGAAGCTGGCCGAGCGTGCAGGTATGAACGTTCAAACGTTACGTAACAAGCTCAACCCGGAACAGCCTCACCAGTTCACGCCGCCTGAATTGTGGCTGCTGACTGACCTGACCGAAGACTCAACTCTCGTTGATGGTTTTCTGGCGCAGATTCATTGCCTGCCATGCGTGCCGGTTAATGAGTTGGCTAAAGATAAATTGCAGTCTTACGTCATGCGCGCAATGCGTGAACTCGGTGAACTGGCGAGCGGTGCTGTATCTGATGAGCGTCTGACCACTGCCCGTAAGCACAACATGATTGAAAGCGTTAACTCCGGCATTCGCATGTTGTCATTGTCGGCTCTGGCGCTGCATGCACGTCTGCAGAGTAATCCAGCTATGTCGAGCGTGGTCGATACCATGAGCGGTATTGGCGCATCGTTTGGTCTGATTTGAGGTGCGTATGCTGAAAAGTGAACCGGCATTCGCGTCTCTGCTCGTTAAGCAAAGCCCCAGCATGCATTACGGCCACGGCTGGATCGCAGGTAAGGACGGCAAGCGTTGGCACCCGAGCCTCTCACAGGCTGATTTACTTGCAGGCCTCTCTACTCAAAAGCAGGGGGAATCATGGCTATTGAAGCTTTGCCGACAACTGCGCCGCTAAAGGCTGGCGAACGTTTGGCCGGTTTGAATCATGTGGCCGAACTTCGCGCCAGATTCTGGGGCGATAGCTGGAAAGAGGTGGTGCGTTTTGTCGACGATATGCGGGATAAACGGGATCCACAATCTGAAGAAAATAACCGCGCTTTGGCCGCTATTTTCTTTCTGGCAAAAATACCGGCAGCTCGTCACGAGCTCGAATTAAGTGAGCTGACTACTGATGAGAAAAAAGCGCTTATTACAGCGATGAATCATTTTCGCGCAGTAGTGAGCTTATTTCCCAAACGGCTAACCATGCCGAATTAACCCAAACAGAAATTTAATGGCGTAAACCCGCCGGGCTTCTTATTGCCCGAAATCAGGAGAGTCAATTATGCGTAGTACCGAAACCCGTAGTTTTAACACTGATAGCGATGCGCTGGCCGTATTGCTGACAGATGCAAAAAAAGAAGAACGTAAAGACCGCGCGCTCGCTGTTTCCATCCGCCTTGAGGCGCTGGCTATCCATATCACCAAAGAGGGTATGAGTGGCACCGAAGCTGCCGAACTGCTGCGCCGTGAAGCCACTCGCTTTGAAAACGAATCACAGGAACTGCACTAATGGCCGACGCAATGGATTTAGCACAACAGCGTGAGCAGGAAGACCGCGAGCGCTACATCAACAATGCGCGTAGCCGTATTGCTGCGCCTTCCTGTTTTCTCTGTGAGGAATGTGACGCACCAATCCCGGAAGCTCGCCGTATTGCGATTCCGGGCGTGGCCTCTTGCGTGACCTGCCAGCAAATCGCCGAACTTAAATTAAAACACTATCGGGGTGCGATATGACTACCAGACCACTAAGCCAGCTTAAGAAAGCGGCGTGTATTTGGGATAAAGCCCATCGAGGCATCGCGGCGTTTTGGCTGCGTCAGCATGCCACATCCAAACAGGGTGAATATCACCCGAAAGAATCGAAGCTACAAATTTTGAAAAAACTTCGGGAACAGCAAAAAGCTCAGTCGACATCGGTAAATGCTGGGGATTTCCAGAGCGATAAAACTCAACAGTCCGCCGAGTACAGCGAGCCGACACATGAATATCTGTCGATAGTTCTTCCCAGGTCTGCCAGTCATCCAGTTGAGATACTGGGGTATCCAAATAACGTCGATTTAAAATTTGTAAGGCGTGCCGAACATGTGTTGACCATTCTTCGCGTGGTTTCCAGCTATGTGGACAATTCCACTCAATTTTCCGACCTAGCTCATGCCGACCAGCTATTGAAAGAGGTAGCCGGTCTGCTATGTGGCATTGAGTCTCAGAAAGAAAAGCATCGCAAATGCCCAGCATGTCGGATGCGGAAATGATCTTCATTGGTTCTTTCGTAGCTTCGAAAGCTGTCACCTCTGTAATCAAATCAACATAGCGGCGTTGGGTGGGATCTTCTTCAGTGAATAAAGTCATAGACACTCCTGTCTCAGCAAAGGCTACGGGTGAGATTGATTATGCCTTTGTATGGAATTTTCCAAAACAGGCAATAGCCAGCCCATATCTTACCTATGACCAACAACATCGCCGCGACCGTATGCTCGCGGCTTTGCTGCATGCGAGAAAGGTGCTTTCTCTCCAGCCTGAATGCGTGCGTTTTGATGTTTATCGCACCGCTGCTGTGCTGGAGAAAAATCAGGGCAGTCAACGAGCCAATGCCTTTTTAATAAGTTTCTGCAAAAGGGCATTGCCACGTCTTGAATTGGTCGCAAAAAAATATGAGTGCGCGGGTATCAACAGCAATGTATCAGCCGCTGTTTTTGGCAGTCATTTTGATACTGAACTTATGCAATATCTGGCGTCACGCATGGTCAATATGGTTGCCAGATATAACCGACTCCCGGACATGTCACGCGCCGATATCGACCTTTTGGCCGCTGATATCGCGAATTTCATTCGCGCTGAACTGGCTGACATTGATGACGCCGGATTTAGCGAGCTTAAAACGCTGTACACCTGGTACATGCGCGCCGGTTTTATTTCTATGCAATTCAATGTTACCCCTCCGCATTGGGAGCGGGTGACAAAGAAATATGTCGGAGAAGATGAAATCGCCCCGGCCATCGCTCGCATGTTTAACGATGTGTGGTGGCGGGGTCGTCTGCGTCGCATTGCGGCTGCATGGCGCGAACATCTGCAAATCGCAGTCGGCAATGTCAGCAAAAAACGACACGCCTACGCGAGTAAAAACTGTGTGACCGACTGGCGCGAGCAGAAACGCCGCACGCGCGAGTTTCTTAAGGGGCTGGATCTCGAAGATGAAGACGGCAACCGTATCAGCCTGATTGAAAAATTTGACGGCTCGGTCGCTAACCCTGCGATACGCCGCTGCGAGCTGATGACCCGCATCCGTGGGTTTGAAAATATCTGCAATGAACTCGGATACGTCGGGGAGTTTTACACCCTGACCGCACCGTCTAAATATCATGCCACGACTAAAGCGGGATACCGTAACAGCAAATGGAACGGAGCCAGCCCGTCGGACACGCAGAGCTACCTAACCGGCCTTTGGGCGCGCATTCGTGCCAAGCTACATCGGGAAGAAATTCGCATTTTCGGCATACGTGTTGCCGAGCCTCATCACGACGGAACGCCGCATTGGCACATGCTTATGTTCATGTTGCCAGAAGACGTCGAGCGCGTGCGCCTCATCATCCGCGATTATGCATGGGAGGAAGACCACCACGAACTTAAAAGTGATAAGGCTAAAAAAGCCCGCTTTCATGCTGAGGCTATCGACCCGGAGAAAGGCAGTGCTACCGGCTATGTCGCGAAATACATTTCTAAAAACATCGACGGTTATGCTCTCGATGGTGAAACCGATGACGAAAGCGGTGAACTGCTGAAAGAGACAGCCCCCGCCGTATCAGCATGGGCGGCGCGCTGGCACATCCGTCAGTTTCAGTTTATCGGCGGTGCGCCTGTGACGGTCTATCGTGAATTGCGTCGTCTCGCTGATACCGAGACCGCGCACGGTCTGAGCGTTGAGTTTGCCGCCGTCCATGATGCCGCTGACGCCGGTGACTGGGCTGGTTACGTTAATGCGCAGGGTGGCCCGTTTGTCCGTCGCGATGATTTGCAGGTGCGCACGCTGTATGAACCGCGCCCCGAGTTTAACCAGTATGGTGAGGAAACCATCTGCATCCGTGGCGTGTACGATTCTGCTGTCGGTGCCGGCACCCCTATTTTAACCCGGCTCACGCAGTGGAAAATTGTGCCGAAGCGTGCCGTTGATTTGGCCGTTGACGTTAAGGGCGCTCCTGCGCCCTCTCGGAGTTCTGTCAATAACTGTACGGGAAGCGAAAGCGATCCACCGGAACTCGATTTATCTAAACCCCTAAGTCGACGTGAAAAACGAGAGCTGACAAACCGACTCAGGAAGCAAAAGCCAGCAATACGGCGAAAATTTATCCACGGAACGGATGAGCAAAACGCAGCTATAGCGAAAACTATCGACGAGATACATCTGACTACCGGCATCACAATCAGCCGGGGCGAAGCCCTGCACCTGATGGCCGGTGGTAAAAGTTGCTTTAACGGTAAATGGTTGAGAGGAACGGCCAAGGGAGAAATATTTACCTCAGCACCATCGTATCAGGCTAAGGCTAGGATAATCCTCAATCGTGTTGCGGCTTTAGCTGAACTCGCAACGAAAATATAACCGTTAATATTCATCCATATCATGTACATACAGTGTGTTTAACTGTGATTTTTTCTTCACACCTTTTGTTATTACGTGTTACTGTATGTATATACAGTATCTCGTAATGGAGGTTGTGTGGATAGAGAGCTAAACGAGCACGTTATGATTGAGCGGGTCGAAATGATTGCGCGTCTGACTGCTGAAGGTACTTGTAAGGAAAGAGATCGTGAAATTGCATTGAATCTAATCGCGGAGATAGCAAGAGGCAACCTAATGAAAAATAATAATTTTTCTGTTGTTTTTTCCGCGCCACCTGTTGATGCAACCTTTGCAAAGGAGGGCAAGGTGAAAGTAAATATCACGTTGGATAAAGACCAAAAAATCGGCCAGCCGGTAATTGATGCTTTTCAATGCGAATTGACCAGGCGAATACAGTCTGTTTTCCCCTCAACGCGCGTTACTGTTAAAAAGGGAGCCATGACCGGTGTCGAGCTGATGGGATTCGATAAAGATTCAGACCGCGAAGCGCTGGATAGCATCCTTCAGGAAGTGTGGGAAGATGAGAGCTGGCGTTAATCCCTGAAAAATGTGCAACCCTCGACCCCATGTTTGATAGCATGGGGTTGTTTTGTATGGGGATTACACACTAAGGAAAATCATGGATACCGTAATAGCATTTTTATCTCTGGCTCTCTTTATTGCTTTTATCGTGGGGTTAATCAAGCCGTCGATGGTTCGAATGCCGAACCGTAAGCGCTCCAGTGCGGTTTATCTCGGTGGCTGTCTGGCGCTGGGTGTTATTGGCTCAATCTTATGGCCGACTGAAAAAAGTCAGCCTGTGGCAAAAACTGACGTGCCGGAGGTTAAAGTGGAACCGACTACGCCAACGTTTGAGTACGCAGATAAGACTCTCAAAGAATATCGCAATGAGCCAAAAGAAACCCGGCACGATATCGTTAAAGGCTATGTTGGCTTCAAAGGTGTACCGGTAAGCTCTGCTGATGCTTTTTATGCCTGTATGAGTGAGTACACTTTTACGAAAGATGATGCGTTAAAGCTCGGTGATGTGTTGGGGTGGTGTTTCAACGACTTCGAGAAGGATCCACAATCCCTGAATAATAAAATCAATCTTGACGCATTTCAGGGTAATTTTAGCGGTTGGGATGGCTCTTATCGCCCGTTAGAGAAGCTGATAAAAGCCAGCATGAATGATGATTCCTCTTATAAGCATGTTTCAACGGTCTACCATCTGATTTTGAATAAAGACCCGCATGCCGTTGTAAAAACAACGTTTCGCGGCACTAATGCTTATGGTGGTGTAGTGAAGCAAACAATTGCAGCGCGTGTTAATGTGAAAACGGGCGAAATAGTTTCGATGCTAAACAATTGAAGTTAATGCCGCCGATACTGAAGTTTGATATTGTATCGGTGGCATTGAAAGATGATCTTAAAGCATATCTATTTTTTGTTTTACATGGTTTTTTTGATGTATTGTGTGTTGTTTTGTTTGTAATTAGAGTGCTTGATGATTTAAATTGCGCTTAGATGTTGTGTGAAAATGTTGTGATTTTCTATATCAAGGATTTGTTTTATGAAGTATTGTGGGATAGCTTTAATAATATGTCTTTGCTTGTTTATGTTCGCATTTGGTTTTGTGTTGGGTGGAGTTCAATGGGCATGGAGCGAGAGTGTAAATAATAACAAGGTCGCATTTTGGACAATGCTAGGAGGGTGGGTGTCAGGATTGGCTACTCTCGCGGCTGTGGGGGTTTCATTATTTACAAGTTATTATGCGATGATGTCAGGCAAAGAGAAAGTTGACGTTGTTTTTGCGCCTATATATACGACCTCTACAGCAAAAAAAGCAGATAAGCTTTCATCGCAAGATTTGGCTAATATAAAAGTGACAAATTTACACGGTGTGAAGTGTACTATTGTTAATGTTTATATGAAGTTTAGTGATGTTAAGGAACCATTAAAGATTAACAACCTAAAACAGGGCGGTAAGCCCATTCCTTATACGCTATGTAATATAAGCGATATGTGGGAGTTTGCATTTGGGATGGAGTCAAACCATAGATTGAGATTTCTATTGTCAGGGTTGAAATATGAAGGTCGACCATCCTTTAAAAAAGGGTATTTCATCATTGAGACAGCAATGAAACAATACAAGTTAAAGATGCGGAAAGACTTTCTCTCAATATTACAGAGTGAGTATCAAAGCATAGAGGAAGAATCTAAACGTAACTCAGTTAAATCAGGGTGGTCACGGTATAAAAAACAGAATTAATTACCTAATCAGTTATCGTGCATACACAATATGCATGGATTTGCATGCGCAAGCAGCGTTCACATTGGTTGTTTTAGTTCAGGACTGGTGCTGTTTCGACGTGTTCATGCAACTGCATTAAAACCGCCCTATGAAGCGGGCAGGCGTGGCGGGGAAAGCATTGCGCGCCAGCGGTGGTGCGTAATAATAAAAATTATCGTCTGAGCGCGTCGTGACGGCGCGTTCATAGTCGCTGTCGGTTCGTTGGTGGTCGGGGGTGGTTGTGCGTGTGTGGCGCGTCTGAGGCGTGATGGTGGCGGGGTATGAAAAAGCCACCAATACTGGCGGCTTGAGGGGGGATTATTCCGGGTTGTCGAGGGTGTACTCTTTGAACCTGATGACCTCCATGCCGAGCCAGTCGTTTACCTCCCTGAATCTGTCCTGTAAGGGCGATAACTCGTTACGCACAAAGACCTTTGCCACCTTCTCAACATCACCCATTGAGCCGATATTCTCAGGCTTGCCGCCCATGAGCTGGAACGGTACGCGGTGCGCATCCATGAGGTCAGCGGCGCTGGCTTTCTTGATGTTGAAAAAGTCATCCTTTGTGGCGACTTCGCTCAATGGCACGATTTTTATGCCGTCCGGTTTCCCGTTCGGTGAGTAGAAAAACAGGTTTTTAAAGTTGCCGAGCCCTTTAGAGTTACGCATTGCATCGCGCAGCGATTCGACGTCAGTCGCGCTTTGCGCCGGGTCAGTCACATACATGATGTAACCTGCGTGCGCGCCGTTCTGGTAATACTTGCGGCGGAACAGCGTTGCGGATTCATTCAGCCAGGCGGAATTAAGTGCGCTGAGATATTCAGGCAGGCCGTAAATCTCCTGATTAATATCAGGCTCCAGCAGGTGGAACACGGTATCGGGTGCGAATTCATGCGGCTGAGTGAAGTTTTCCACAAACCAGAAAACCGAATCATCGACCCCGCGTCGGGTGTATTTTGCCGGTGAAGTCAGCAGTTTGATTAACTGGCCGGTGACGCTGTGGCGCTGCTCAAGAAAGGCGTTACCGAATACCAGATAGTCGAGTGCAAAGCGGCTGAAATCCTGACGGGACAGCAGCGGGTGCGGAATGTAGGTGCTCGCGAGCACGTTGCGTTTAACGTAAATCGGTGAACTGTGATGCACTGCAGAGCGCAGGCTTTTTGCCAGCCCGGAGAAGCTGACCGGCGGCTCGTACCATTTGCCGTTACTGATGCACTCGACGTAATCCAGAATGTCGCGCTTATCGAGCACCGGCACCGGCTCACCGAAGGTGAACGCCTCCATTTTTTGCGGTGCGCTGGCTTTTAGTTGCTGTGGTGCGCGGGCTTTCTGCGCGGCGGCTTTACGGGATTTTTGCTTACCCATTAGTTGAACTCCAGAATAGATTTAGGCTGCATGCCGCTACCGGCAGAAAGCGGTTCGTTTAACAGGGCGTGCATGGTGGCCCATGCGATATCAGCGTGACTGGCCTCCTCGGTGCGACTGGCCTCATAGGTGGCGCTGCGCCCGCTGCTGGTCATGGTTTTGCGGATGGACATAAACGACTGTGTGACGTCGGTTGCTCCGGCGTCGTACTCCAGACAGCCCCGGCGAATCGTGTCTTTCGCCTTAAGCACCATTGCGGTTTTCATTTCTGGCGTGTAACGGATACCGCGTGCCGCCGGGTAGAATGAGCGCACCAACTGGAATACACCGAGACCGAGGCCTGTTGCGTCAATGCCGATGTATTCGACGTTGTATTTCTCAGTGAGCCTGCGGATGCCTTCTGCCTGTGCGGCAAAGTCCATGCCTTTCCACTGGTGACGCTCCAGCATGCGAAACTTGCCACCCGAAACCACCGGCGGCGCGAGTACGACACATCCGGCACTGTCGCCGGTGTGGGACGGGTCGTAGCCAATCCAGACCGGGCGCGAGCCGAATGGATGGTCGGCGAACGGGGCGAAGTCCTCCCATGTTTCCATCACGTCGACCATGCAGCGCTGCAGCTCCTCGAACGGGAATACCGATGCCTTATCGTCGACAAACTCGCACATAAACAGGTTCTTAAAGTCCTCATCACTGTTTTCGCGTCTGAGCTGGTCGAGGTCGAACAGGGTGCAGCCACCGGCAAGGGCGTCCTCAATAGTGACAATCTGCCGCCACTGTCCGTCAGCGCAAAGAAGCCCACCGGCGAGCGCGCTGTGACTGATGTCGATTTCGATGCGGTCAGCGGCACTGGCGCGCCCCTTGTTGAACAGCTCACCAGACCAGAAGGGGTAAGCGCCGTGAGCCAGCGTGGAAGGTGTCGAAAAGTAAGTTGAGCGCAGATGCTTTTGCGAGGCCATGCCCGATGCGACTTTGCGCAGCTTCTGAAAATTCGGGATCCAGAATATTTCATCGACATACAGGTCGCCGTTATGGCTCTGTGCGGTGTTGGAATTGGTGCCGAGAAAAATCAGCTTTGCGCCGTTGTTGCCGATGACAATCGGGTCGCCGGTCAGGTCGACGTCAACCAGTCGCGCAAACTGGATGATGTATTCCCGGAACACGTAAGCCTGAGTTTTACTGGCCGACAGAAAAATCTGGTTATGGCCGGTCTTGAGCGCGCGCAGCAGTGCCTCGCGGGAAAAGTAGAACGTCGCGCCAATCTGGCGGGATTTGAGAATATCGCGAATACGGTGCGCCAGTCCTGCCCGGTACCACTGCAACTGGTATTCGAAAGACTGGTCGAAGAAAATTTCTTCCAGCTTTGCGACAGCCTCATCGCTGAAAAAGTTCTTTTTCGGCCTCTTACGCTCCCCCTTGTTACGGTTGGCAACGTTGGGGTTAAGGTCGGCCTCGTTGCTGGTCTGGCTGTAGCGGTTAACGCGCGCCAGTCGCTCAATCTGCCGCCCGAGCAGGTCAATCTCTTTGAAGTCGCCGCCTGACTTTTGCGGCTTGGCGATGAGCTGAATCAGGCGCGCCTCAAGGCTGCTTTCGACACGGGAAATCGGTGCGATGCCGTCCCAGCCGTCGCGCTGTTTCCAGCTCTGCACGGTCGGGCGCTTGACCTGCAGCATTTCGGCAATCTGTGGCACGGAAAAGCCCTGCCAGTAAAGCAGCGATGCCTGTCGTCGCGGGTCATGCAATAAGGTTGTATCGGTGGAAATGGTCATTGATGCCTCGCCGTAGTGGATTCAGGGCAAGGCTACTTAATGGCCGTCAGTGATTCGCTAAGGTGCTGTTGTGTGGGAGGTTATCCAGTCGTCATTGGTGGTCTGGCGCGTCCTGAGACCGGAAACTGGCGTTGACCCGTAACCCCAACCTCAGGACTCCTGACAATGGCAAAAAAAGTATCAAAATTCTTTCGCATCGGCGTCGAGGGTGATACCTGCGACGGGCGCATTATCAGCGCCAGCGATATTCAGGAAATGGCCGAAACCTATGACCCGCGCGTCTACGGTTGCCGTATCAACCTTGAACACATTCGCGGCCTTTTGCCCGACGGCATGTTTAAACGTTATGGCGATGTGGTTGAGCTTAAAGCCGAAAAGATTGACGACGATTCTGCGCTGAATGGCAAATGGGCGTTGTTCGCCAGAATCACCCCGACCGATGACCTTATCGCGATGAATAAAGCCGCGCAGAAGGTCTATACCTCTATGGAAATTCAGCCGAATTTTGGTAACAGCGGCAAATGCTATCTTGTCGGCCTTGCGGTCACTGATGACCCTGCGAGCCTCGGTACTGAATACCTCGAATTCTGCCGCAAGGCGAAGCACAACCCGCTGCAGCGCTTTAAGGCCAGTCCTGAAAATGTCTTTTCAGTCGCCACGCTGGCCGAACTGGAATTTGAAGACGTTCCCGACACGGTGCTCAACAGCCTGGCCGACAAGGTGAAAGCCATTTTCAGCCGTAAACAGGTCAGCGACGATGCGCGCCTGCATGATGTGCATGAGGCGGTGACCACCGTCAGCGAACATGTGCAGACCAGCCTCACCGCGCAGGAAAAGCGTATTTCCGATATGGAAACCGCGCTTGCCACCTTTAAACAGGAACTGACCGGCAAGGTTGAAGAAACCAGCCAGGCATTTTCCGCCCTGAAAACCACCCTCGATAAAACCGAAAGTTTCAGCCAGCCACGACGCACGAAAGCCAGCGGCGGTGGTGGCGATGAGCTGCTGACCGACTGCTGATAAGTCGCAGACCAGAAACCGGGCGGTAACGCCGCCCGAAGTAGTGACTAACCGATTAATTCAAACAGGAAAGACTATGCGCCCGGAAACCCGTTTTAAGTTCAATGCCTATCTGACCCGCGTTGCTGAACTGAACAACATCAGTACTGATGACGTCAGCAAAAAATTTACCGTCGAACCGTCGGTCACACAGACGCTGATGAACACCGTGCAGGCGTCATCCGCGTTTCTGAAAACGATTAACATTCTGCCGGTCGCAGAAATGAAGGGTGAGAAAATCGGCGTTGGTGTGACCGGTACTATCGCCAGCACTACTGACACCTCGGGCGACAAAGAGCGACAGACTGCAGACTTCACCGCGCTTGAGTCCAGTAAGTACGAGTGCAATCAGATTAACTTTGACTTCCACCTGAAATATAAAACCCTCGACCTGTGGGCGCGTTTTCAGGACTTCCAGCGCCGCATCCGTGACGCCATTGTCAAGCGTCAGGCGCTCGATCTCATCATGGCCGGTTTTAACGGTACCACCCGCGCTGACACCTCGGACCGCACCAAAAATACGCTGCTGCAGGATGTGGCTGTAGGCTGGCTGCAAAAGTACCGCAATGAAGCCCCGGCGCGCGTGATGAGCAACATCACCGACGCGGACGGTAAAGCCGTTTCGGCAGTGATTCGCGTCGGTAAAAATGGTGACTATGAGAACATCGATGCACTGGTGATGGATGCCACCAACAACCTGATTGACGAGGTTTATCAGGATGACCCGAACCTCGTCGCCATTGTTGGTCGTAAGCTGCTGGCTGACAAATATTTCCCGCTGGTGAACAAGCCGCAGGAAAACAGCGAGGCGCTCGCGGCAGATATCATCATCAGCCAGAAGCGCATCGGCAACCTGCCTGCTGTGCGCGTGCCGTACTTCCCGGCGAATGCCGTACTGGTAACCACTCTGGAAAACCTCTCTATCTATTTTATGGATGAGAGTCACCGCCGAAGCATTGATGAGAACCCGAAAAAAGACCGCGTGGAAAACTACGAGTCGATGAACATCGACTATGTGGTCGAGGCGTATGCCGCCGGGTGCCTGCTGGAAAACATCACCCTGGGCGATTTCACCGCACCTGCAGCACCGGAAAGCGGAGCCTAAACCATGACGAGCCCCGCACAGCGTCACATGATGCGGGTCTCGGCCTCTCAAGCCGCGCAGCGGGAGCAAGCCCCGCTGCGCCATGCAACCGCCTATGAGCAGATGCTGGTTAAGCTGGCCGATGACCGCCGCACGTTAAAAAACATCCGTTCAAACGAACGTAAAGCCGAGAAAAAGCGCGAGCTGCTGCCGTTCTATGCGCCGTGGGTCGCCGGTGTGCTGGCTGATGGTCGTGGTGCGCAGGATGACATTGTCATGACCGTCATGCTGTGGCGTCTCGATGCCGGTGATATCGCTGGCGCTCTGGAAATTGCCCCCTACGCGCTGAAATACGGCCTCACCTCTGACCATCGCCGCACAACACCTTACATGCTGGTTGAGGAGGTGGCGCTTGCCACGCAGCGTCTGCGCGATGCCGGTGATTCTGTCGACCTTTCCTGGCTGCAGACCACTATCGACCTGACCGACGGCGCTGACGTTCCCGATATGGTGCGCGCCCGTCTGCATAAGGTGACAGGCCTGACCCTGCGTGATGCCGGTATGAATGCCGAGGCGCTGGCGCAGTTTCAGCGCGCGATGCAGCTCGACCGCAATGCCGGTGTACGCAAGGAGATTGAGCGGCTGGAACGCGCACTGAAGCCAAAAGCGGAGGCACCACCCCGTAAAACGACTAAACCGCGTACGCGCAAACCTGTCGCCAGACCGGCAGCAAAGCGCGGGCGTCCATCAAAGGCGGTAAAAACCGCCGGTTAACTGAACGCTCCCCGAGCCGGGCGGCACGCCGGTCAAAGCGGGTTTTGACCCTGACAGCGACCGGCGTCCACCGCCCAACCTGATGAGGTTGTCATGACGACAGTGATTCTGAACCAGCCCGACGAACCGCAGGACGTACCGGGCGTGGTGATTCCCGTACCGGAGACGGGCGATGCAGTAATTAAAAACACGTTCTTTTTCCCTGATGTGGATCCGAAGCGCGTGCGCGAGCTGATGCGGCTTGAGCAGACGGTTTCCGATGCGCGCCTGCGCCATGCCATCAGAACCGGCATGGCGGAAACCAATGCGGAGCTTTACGACTACCGGCTGCGCCAGACTGCCGCCGGGTTTAAGCATCTGGCCGACGTGCCTGCTGAGGAAATCGATGGCGAGAATGTGCGTATTTTCCACTATCTGAGCGCCGTAACGGCGATGGCAACCGCCACCCTGTATGAGCGCTATCGCGGTGTTGAAGCCACCGGCAAGGGTGACAAAAAAGCCGACAGCGTCGAAACCACCATTGATGACCTGTGGCGGGATATGCGCTGGTCGGTCGCGCGTCTGCAGGACAAACCGCGCTGCATCGTGGGCCAGCTCTGATGAAGGTCAGGTCGATGCAGGGCGACACCCTCGACGTGATTTGCGCCAGGTATTACGGGCGCACTGAGGGCGTTGTTGAAACGGTGCTGCAGGCTAATCCCGGCCTGTCTGAGCTGGGCGTCATTCTGCCGCATGGCACGGCAATTGACCTGCCCGATGTGCCGTCTTCACCCGTAACTGAAACTATCAATCTTTGGGAGTAAACCATGACAGAAGGGGAAAAAGGCGTCCTGTCACTGTTTGTGATTGGGGCACTGATTGTGGTCGGAAAAGTGCTGGCAGGTGGTGAGCCCATCACCCCGCGCCTGTTTGTCGGGCGCATGCTGCTCGGCGGTTTTGTCTCAATGGTCGCCGGTGTTGTTCTGGTGCAGTTTCCTGATATGTCACTGCCCGCCGTGTGCGGTATTGGATCCATGCTCGGTATTGCCGGTTATCAGGTGGTGGAAATCGCCATTCAGCGCCGCTTTAAGTCACAGAAGGGGAAAGGCGATGCCGGTCATTAATACTCACCAGAATATCGCCGCCTTTCTGGACATGCTGGCGTATTCCGAAGGAACGGCGAACCATCCGCTGACGAAAAACCGTGGCTACGATGTCATTGTTACCGGCCTTGATGGCAGGCCAGAGATTTTCACCGATTACAGCGACCACCCTTTCGCACATGGCCGACCCGCAAAAGTGTTTAATCGCCGTGGCGAGAAATCCACGGCATCGGGGCGTTACCAGCAGCTTTATATGTTCTGGCCGCACTATAAAAAACAGCTCGCATTGCCTGATTTCAGCCCACTGTCGCAGGACAAGCTCGCGATCCAGTTAATCCGGGAGCGCGGTGCTATTGACGATATCCGGGCGGGGCGTATTGAGCGTGCTGTTTCCCGTTGCCGGAATATCTGGGCGTCATTGCCGGGTGCCGGTTACGGCCAGCGCGAGCACAGTCTCGAAAAGCTGGTTACCGTCTGGCGCACGGCTGGCGGGGTGGTGGCATGAAAGTCCTGATAACGCTGCTTGTGCTGGCCGTGCTCGGTCTGATGTGGTTGCGCCATGAGAACGGCAATTTATCCCGCTCCTTTGAGACGGCAAACCGCGTTGCGAGCGAGCAAAAGGCGACGATTGGCATGCTGAAAAATCAGCTCAGTGTCGCCGGCCAGCTCGCCCGACGTAATGAATCCGCGCAGGAGGCACTGCGCGAACAGCTCGCAAAGGCAGGCGCAGAAGCAAACCGCCGCGAGCAGACGATAACGAGGTTACTTGATGAAAATGAAGCCTTTCGCCGCTGGTATAACGCTCCTCTGCCTGATGCTGTGCGCAGGCTGCACACCCGCGCCGCCTGCGCCAGCGCCGGTGATTGTGGTCAGCGGATGCCCGAGGGTGAGCCTTTGCCCGATGCCGGGAAGTGATCCAAAAACTAATGGTGACCTGAGCGCGGATATCCGCCGCCTTGAGGGCGCGCTGACCGCCTGCGCGCTGCAGGTCAAAACCGTCAAACACTGTCAGGATGAACTCGATGCAGAAGCACAAAAGCCTGCGCAAGGCGCTGATTAACGCCGTGCCGC
The DNA here is from genome assembly GCF_046552235.1 of Salmonella sp. SAL00670. Taxonomy (NCBI): domain Bacteria; kingdom Pseudomonadati; phylum Pseudomonadota; class Gammaproteobacteria; order Enterobacterales; family Enterobacteriaceae; genus Salmonella; species Salmonella sp. SAL00670. The sequence goes on along the minus strand of NZ_JBGDUO010000002.1, from coordinate 569,874 downwards.
AGCTCCGAAACAACCCCGATATGCTGCGCCTGTTCGCTGATAACGGGCATACGGATTCCCGACTGGAGAGCTCGCTGTCGTTTGAAAAGGTGTACGTGCTTAACGTGGTGGTGACTGACTTTACCGGCGACCTCGATTTGATATTTGTGCCGGTACAGGCATGGCTGCGTGAGCATCAGCCAGACATTATGACCACCGACGACGGGCGGGAGAAAGGATTCACATGGATGATTGATATCAATAACGACGATTCGCTCGATATCAGTATCAGCCTGAGACTCACCGAGCGCACGCTCGTCAAAGAGGTCGACGGCGCATTGCATGTCAGCTATGCCCCTGAGCCACCGCTGCCTGAGCCAGTGACGCGCCCGGTCGAGCTGTACGTTAACGGCGAGCTGGTGAGTAAGTGGGATGAGTGAGTTAACCGCGCTGCAGGAGCGTCTCGCCGGTCTGATTGCCAGCCTGTCACCGGCGGCGCGTCGGCAAATGGCGGCTGAGATTGCGAAAAAGCTGCGCGCCAGTCAGCAGCAGCGCATCAGGCGACAGCAGGCACCTGACGGTACCCCGTATGCCGCCCGAAAGCGCCAGCCGGTGCGAAGTAAGAAAGGCCGTATCAGGCGCGAAATGTTCGCCAGACTGCGCACTAACCGCTTTATGAAAGCCAAAGGCAGCGACAGTGCGGCGGTGGTGGAATTTACCGGCAGGGTACAGCGCATGGCGCGGGTGCATCAGTATGGCCTCAAAGACCGGCCAAACCGTCACAGCCGGGAGGTACAATATTCGGCGCGTCAGTTGCTCGGTTTCAGCCGTGATGATGAAAAGATAATTGAGTCTCTAATAATATTAGCCTTTGGTTCTGGTTAATAGCCATTAAGGCCCCTTTATAGTGAAACCAGTTTGACTTTTTTCTTAGGGTAATGCACTCTATGTCCCTCGATAGAGTGCGTCTGGTGTCAAGGAGAGCTTTTCGTTCTCCTTTAGTGGTTCGATTCCCTAGCCTCGATTTCCAATCGCTGAAAACTTTATAGTTGGTTTGACTTCGGTTAGTTTAAATTTTACTTCCTCGTCACAGTTTAAATAGTCAAGATCTTTCGCCTCAATAATTCTTTGAATGTTAACATTTCTTGCTGAAATAATATTCGCATTTCTCATTGTGGCGTTTTCATATTTTACATTTTTTAAGTCGCACAGTTTTAATACACAACTTTTCATTTCTGAAGATGAAAAGTCACCACCTTCAAGATAACAATCTTCAAACACTATACCATCTATTTTTGATTTTGTTGCTTTAATGTTTTTTATTCTGCATCGTAGAAACTTTACGTTTGAGATTTTAGAGTGACTAATATTTAAAGCCTGAATTGTACAATCGGTAAAGCTACAATCCCTTATATTTGATTTGCTCATGTCCAACCCTGATAGTTCAGAGTTTACGAAAGTCAGATATTTTATTGTTATCATATCTCCAAGATCAATTCTGGGGACGTCTATTTTATAAACCCCTTTATTATTAAGTTGCCGAATGATTTTAATTTTTTGTATTTTTAAGTCTATTGGCGAGTGTTTTGCCAGATTTCCTAAGTCTTCAAGAAGCTCATTAATGCTTTCTTTATTTTGTCGTTGGTATTCAAAGTAATATAAAATCACACCTAAAACTAAGAAGTCTAAAATGGATGAGTTTGCATTAATTAAAAAATTACCCCAAAAGGAATGATTATAATTATTTGTAAGATAAGTTATTGTTGCAGTAATGCTTGTATATATTAAAAATATCATGATCACATTTTTCATTTTCTGCATTGCTTGTTTGGTCTTGGAGGAAGGAATGCAGTAATGTAGCGCCGATTTAATAAATGATTTCATCTTTATTATTAATTCAGAGTTGATAGAAGGAGGTGAATTCTTGCGTGGTTATAAGAACATGTCAATTATAATTTTTAAGTCACATTGATGTGTAAGGAAAGAGACAAGCGCTAAGTTTTGCTCGCGATGTCTGTAAGCATCATCATTACGCTATGAATACATTAAATAGCATTCAAGAATTAGCGCGCGCAATTCGCAACCTCATCCGCTCAGGTGTGGTGACTGAGGTCGATACCGCGCAGGGGCTGTGCCGCGTACAAAGCGGCGGGATCCAGACTGCATGGCTGAACTGGCTGACCACCCGCGCCGGTCGTTCGCGGACATGGTGGGCTCCCTCGGTCGGTGAGCAGGTGCTGCTGCTGGCAATTGGTGGCGAGCTTGATACTGCTTTCGTGCTGCCGGGGATTTTCTCCGACGATAACCCTGCCCCGTCAGCCTCGGCGGATGCGTGGCATGTGGTGTTCCCCGACGGCGCTGTTATGGAGTATGAGCCGGAAACCGGTGCGCTGACGGTCAGCGGCATCAAGACTGCCGATGTGACGGCATCGGAGTCCATTACCGCCACCGTGCCGGTGGTACTGGTAAAAGCGGCAGAACGTATCACCCTCGACACCCCGGAGGTGGTATGCACCAACAAACTGACGACGGCGACGCTTGAGGTGCAGAAAGGCGGCACCATGCGGGGAAACATCGAACATACCGGTGGCACGTTGAAATCAAACGGCGTGCAGGTCGATAACCACGGTCACGGCGGCGTACAACGGGGCGGGAACTGGACGGAGGGCACAAAATGACAGCGCGTTATCTGGGGATGAACCGCAATACCGGCATAGGTATCAGTGACAGTGAGCATATCAGCCAGAGCATGCGCGACATTCTGCTGACGCCGGTCGGCTCGCGGGTAATGCGTCGTGAATATGGCTCGCTCCTGTCTGCGCTGATTGACATGCCGCAAAACCCGGCGCTCAGGCTGCAAATCATGGTTGCGTGCTATTCCGCGATCCAGAAATGGGAACCACGCATCAGGCTTATCTCCATCAGCTTTGAGCGCGGCGACACTGGCGAAATGTATGTCGATATTACCGGGATGCGTACCGATACCGGTGCGTCAGTTTCAACCACTGTTTCACTGAGTTAAATCACTATGGCAACCGTTGACCTGAGTCAGTTACCCGTTCCCGACGTGGTTGAGGAACTGGACTATGAAACAATCCTTGCGGAACGCATTGCGACGCTGATTTCGCTCTATCCCGAAGACCAACAGGAAGCCGTCGCCCGGACGCTCGCACTTGAGTCTGAGCCAATTGTTAAATTGCTGCAGGAAAACGCCTACCGCGAGGTTATCTGGCGTCAGCGTGTCAATGAAGCTGCACGCGCAGTGATGCTGGCTTATGCCATAGACAGTGACCTCGATAATATCGGGGGAAATTTCAGTGTTGAGCGTCTTGTCGTCACGCCTGCTGATGACACCACCATTCCACCCGCCCCGGCAGAAATGGAACTCGACGCCGATTATCGTCTGCGTATACAGCAGGCTTTTGAGGGGCTGAGCGTGGCGGGGCCTGTCGGGGCGTACCAGTATCATGGCCGTAGTGCTGACGGGCGTGTCGGCGATATTTCAGTTATCAGCCCGTCGCCAGCCTGTGTGACGATTTCCGTGTTGTCACGTGAAAACAACGGCGTCGCATCTGAGGAACTGCTTGCAATTGTGCGCAATGCCCTGAACGCAGAAGATGTCAGGCCGGTCGCTGACCGGGTGACGGTACAGTCAGCCGAAATTGTTAACTACCAGATTAACGCCACGCTTTATCTTTATCCCGGCCCGGAAAGTGAACCCATCAGGGTGGCGGCTGAGGCAAAGCTGAAAGCCTATATCAGCGCGCAGCACCGCCTCGGGCGCGATATCCGTAAATCAGCGATTTATGCCGCCCTGCATGTTGAGGGGGTTCAGCGGGTGGAGCTGGCGGCACCGGTCGCGGATATTGTTCTCGATAATACACAGGCGTCCTTTTGCACTGACTACAGCCTTGTAATCGGGGGATCTGATGAATGACTCACGATTATTGCCGGTGGGCTCATCGCTACTGGAAGTCGCCGCCGCAAGGGCATGTGCTGAGATTGAAAGGACGCCGGTCAACATCCGCGCGTTGTGGAATATTGACACCTGTCCGGAAAATTTGTTGCCGTGGCTGGCGTGGGCGTTTTCTGTCGACCGGTGGAATGAGAACTGGCCGGAGGGAACAAAACGTGCCGTTATCCGTGATGCATATTTCATTCACTGCCACAAGGGGACTATCGGCGCAATCCGTCGGGTAGTGGAGCCACTCGGCTATGTCATCAATGTAACGGAATGGTGGGAAAGCGGCGACACGCCAGGCACATTCCGGCTTGATATCGGGGTGCTTGAAAGTGGCATTACCGAAGAAATGTATTTCGAAATGGAACGACTGATTGCGGATGCAAAACCAGCCAGTCGTCATCTGACTGGCCTGAATATTGTCCAGGACATTCCCGGTTATTTGTATACCGGCGGCGTGTCCTGCGATGGCGATATTATTACGGTTTACCCGGGATAAGTGAGGAATAATGAGCACGAAATTTAAAACCGTTATCACCACTGCCGGAGCCGCTAAGCTTGCTGCGGCCACCATGCCGGGCGGTAAGAAAATAAATCTTAACGTTATGGCTGTTGGTGACGGCGGCGGAAAGCTGCCGGATCCTGATGCCGGTCAGACGCAGCTTGTTAATGAGGTCTGGCGTCACACTCTGAATAAAATCAGCCAGGACAACCGGTACAGTAATTACATTGTGGCCGAGCTGGTTATTCCGCCGGAGGTGGGCGGCTTCTGGATGCGTGAGCTTGGCCTTTACGACGATGAAGGGACGCTGATTGCTGTTGCCAATATGGCCGAAAGCTACAAGCCAGAACTGGCTGAGGGCTCAGGGCGTGCGCAGACATGCCGCATGGTCATCATTGTCAGCAGTGTCGAGTCTGTGGCGCTGTCCATTGACTCAACGATGGTGATGGCGACGCAGGATTATGTCGACGACAGGCTCGCCGAACATGAAAAATCCCGTCGTCATCCTGATGCCACTCTTAAAGAAAAAGGGTTTACTCAGCTCAGTAACGCGACTGACAGCGAGTCTGAAACGCTCGCAGCGACGCCGAAAGCTGTTAAGGCAGCATATGATCTTGCTGACGCGAAATATACGGCTCAGGACGCCACCACAACGCGTAAAGGGATTGTACAACTAAGTAGTGTAACCGACAGTAATGATGAAAATCAGGCTGCCACGCCAAAAGCGGTCAAAATTGCGATGGACAACGCCAACAAGCGCCTTGCCAAAGAACGCAACCTCGCTGACCTGACAAACATCCAGCAGGCCCGTCAGTCCCTCCAGCTTGGTAACAGCGCTACACTCAATGTCGGCACCACACCAGACACTGTAGCCGCAGGTGACGACGCCCGCATTATCACCACCAAAAAAGCCATTGACGACACCCAGATCGGTCTTGGTGCTCAGCCCGTTATGTGGGTAAGCTCCGCCGATGATTTGAGCAGCCTGCCGTCTGGCGCACGCCGGTTTGCCAGCAATAAAGCTCCGGCAACAATATTGCCGGTAAACGATTATGTTTTCCTGGAAGTGATTGCCAAACGCGATTGCGTAGACGGCTGCGCCGTTCTGATAACAGACTCAATTGGTAACACCTGGATTGGCGCGCGCTGGGACGCAACCAATGGTTCCGGTTTTACCTGGCGTCCCATGATGTCGTGTCCGCCCGGTGTTCCCCTTCCGTGGCCATCTGACACTATCCCTGCCGGTTATGCCCTGATGCAGGGGCAGGCATTTGATAAGAACGTTTATCCCTTACTGGCAATAGCATATCCATCCGGCACTATTCCGGACATGCGAGGCTGGACAATCAAAGGTAAGCCTGTCAGTGGACGTGCAGTGCTGTCGCAAGAACTGGACGGTAACAAATCGCACAGTCACAGCGCCAGGGCGCAGGATACCGACTTAGGGGCGAAAGCTACCTCATCCTTTGATTACGGCACGAAGAGTTCCGATACAACAGGCGGTCATAACCATTCGGCTGGCGGACTATATGGTGGTGACTCAATCGGTGGAAAAACTCGCGTTCAGCGTGACGGAAATAATCAGTTAACAAGCTGGAATGGCGATCACGCACATACCACATGGATTGGCCCGCACGAACACTCCGTATACATCGGTCCACACGGACACGTCGTTATAGTGGACGCAGATGGTAATGCGGAAACCACGGTTAGAAACATTGCATTTAACTACATAGTGAGGCTGGCATAATGACTTTTAAAATGAGCAGCAAAGCGCAGACAATTAAAATTTTCAATCTGCGTTCAGATACTAACGAATTTATTGGTGCGGGCGATGCGTATATCCCGCCGCACACTGGATTACCGGCTAATTGTACTGATGTCGCCCCTCCTGAAATTCCGACCAGCCATATTGCGATATTTGATGCTGAAACACAGACGTGGACTCTGCATGAAGACCACAGAGGTGAAACGGTTTATGACACAACAACCGGTAATCAGGTTTATATCTCCGAACCCGGGCCGTTGCCTGAAAATGTCACATCAGTTTCGCCAGAGAGTCAATACCAGAAATGGGATGGTAAGGCATGGGTGAAAGATGAAGTTGCGGAAGCTGCAGCACGACTTATTGAAGCGGAAGGGACAAAAAACAACCTTCTGCAAATGGCTTTGACGAAAATAGCGCCATTACAGGATGCAGTTGAGCTTGATATCGCTACGAGTGAAGAGAGAGCGCAGCTCAACGAGTGGAAAAAATACAGGGTACTGGTAAACAGGGTGGATACATCTGCGCCTGACTGGCCGGATATACCACGCTAAATATTCAGGTGGGTTTATTACCCGCCTTTTCTTTTTCCTGTCGTTGTGCCATCAACCTGACAGCCGGTACAAATAGCCCCCTCTTGTGTACTGACCTGAAAATATACTCACCCCTTAACCACGGAGTTAACCGGATGAGTGATTTTCACCACGGCACGCAGGTCATCGAAATTAATGACGGTACGCGTGTTATTTCCACAGTAGCGACTGCGGTCGTCGGCATGGTTTGTACAGCCAGCGATGCAGATGCCACGCTATTTCCCCTCAATGAACCGGTACTGATTACCAATGTGCAAAGCGCCATTGCGAAAGCCGGTAAAAAAGGCACGCTGGCTGCATCACTGCAGGCCATCGCAGACCAGTCAAAACCCGTCACTGTTGTTGTACGTGTTGAGGATGGAACCGGCGATGACGAGGAAGCTGCGCTCGCACAGACTGTTTCCAACATTATCGGAGGTACGGATGAGAACGGTAAATACACCGGTATCAAGGCTCTCCTGACCGCTCAGGCCGACACCGGCGTCAAGCCGCGTATTCTTGGGGTGCCGGGACTGGATACTAAAGAGGTCGCGGTCGCGCTTGCGTCGGCTGCCATTAAGTTACGTGCATTTGCTTACGTCAGCGCGTGGGGATGTAAGACTATTTCCGAAGCGATGGAATATCGTAAAAATTTCAGCCAGCGCGAGCTGATGGTTATCTGGCCTGATTTCCTCGCATGGGACACCGTCAAAAATACCACCGCAAAGGCTTACGCCACTGCGCGTGCACTCGGCCTGCGTGCTTACATCGACCAGACTGTCGGCTGGCACAAAACCCTGTCTAACGTTGGTGTACAGGGAGTTACCGGCATCAGCGCCTCAGTGTTCTGGGATTTGCAGGCATCCGGCACCGATGCTGACCTTCTCAACGAGGCCGGGGTTACAACGCTGGTACGCAAGGACGGTTTCCGTTTCTGGGGTAACCGCACCTGCTCAGATGACCCGCTTTTTCTGTTTGAGAACTACACCCGCACCGCGCAGGTACTGGCCGACACGATGGCTGAAGCGCACATGTGGGCGGTCGATAAGCCCATTACCGCCACGCTCATTCGTGACATTGTTGACGGCATCAATGCCAAATTCCGCGAGCTGAAAACAAACGGCTACATCGTGGACGGTGAATGCTGGTTCGACGAGGAATCGAACGACAAGGAGACCCTGAAAGCCGGGAAACTGTATATCGACTACGACTATACGCCGGTTCCGCCACTGGAGAGCCTGACCATGCGCCAGCGTATCACCGATAAATATCTGGTGAATCTGGCCGAATCGGTCAACAGCTAAGGAGCCTGAAACAACATGGCACTACCCCGTAAACTCAAATACCTGAATATGTTCAACGATGGCCTCAGCTACATGGGTGTTGTTGAATCCGTAACGTTGCCGAAGCTGACCCGCAAGCTCGAAAACTATCGCGGCGGCGGTATGAATGGCGCGGCAGCGATTGACCTCGGCCTCGACGACGATGCATTAACCGTCGAATGGTCTGTCGGCGGCCTGCCTGATGTGGCTCTGTGGGCGCAGTACGCCGCCCCGGGCGCTGATGCTGTGCCGCTGCGTTTTGCTGGTTCTTACCAGCGCGACGACACCGGCGAAATCGTGGCGGTCGAGGTGGTCATGCGTGGCCGTCATAAAGAAATCGACGGCGGCGAGAATAAGCAGGGTGAAAACACCTCGACCAAACTGTCGGCTGTCTGCACCTACTACCGCCTCACGATTGATGGCAGCGACGTCATCGAAATCGACACCGTCAACATGGTCGAGAAGGTGAACGGCGTCGACCGTCTGGAGCAGCACCGCCGCGCAATCGGGCTGTAATTCCCTGATCGGTCAGCACTGCTGGCCGGTTATTAACCCCATTCAGAACAGAGAAAAACATCATGGCAAAAGCACCACGTAAAACCGCTGAATTTATTGATACGGCTGGCAATGAAACTGACACCGTAAACCCGAACGTCGTGACCCTGGACAAACCGATTAAGCGCGCCGGTCAGACGATTGATAAAGTCACCCTGATTGAGCCGAACGCCGGTACCCTGCGCGGCGTCAGTCTGGCGGCGGTGGCGCAGTCCGAAGTCGACGCCCTGATTAAGGTACTGCCCCGCATGACCTACCCCGCGCTCACCGCGCAGGAGCTTACCGCGATGAACCTGCCCGATATGTTGTCGCTGGCCGCTAAGGTGATTGGTTTTTTGTCACCGGCTTCGGCGGAATAGACTTCCCGCCAGACCTGTCGACTGATGACCTGATGGCGGATATCGCAGTGATATTCCACTGGCCGCCATCAGAACTCTGTTCCCTGAGCCTGACCGAGCTCATCACATGGCGCGAAAAGGCGCTGCAGCGTAGCGGAAACCACAATGAGTAATAACCTGAGGCTTGAGGTATTGCTGAAAGCGGTCGACAAGGCGACCCGACCGCTTAAATCCATCCAGACCGCGAGTAAAACCCTGTCGGGTGATATTCGCAACACACAAAAGGGTCTGCGCGACCTGAATGGTCAGGCGTCGAAAATCGACGGCTTTCGTAAGGCAAGCGCGCAACTGGCCGTAACTGGTCAGGCGCTTGACAAGGCAAAGCGCGAAGCCGGTGAACTGGCTGTGCAGTTTAAAAACACCACCAGTCCGACCCGCGCGCAGGCGCAGGCGCTCGAAGCGGCAAAACGTGCCGCCTCTGAGCTGCAGACGAAATATAACAGCCTGAGAACATCGGTACAGCGCCAGCGCTCCGAGCTGATGCAGGCCGGTATCAATACCCGCACCCTGTCTGCCGATGAGCGTCGGCTCAAAACCTCCATCAGCGAAACGACGGTGCAGCTTAACCGACAGCGTGAGGCACTAGCGCGCATCAGTGCGCAGCAGGCGAAATTAAGCCGGGTGAAAGAACGATATAAATCAGGTAAAGAGCTTGCCGGTAACATGGCTGCTGCAGGTGCTGCCGGGGTCGGTATTGCGACGGCGGGAACGATGGCCGGGGTTAAATTACTGATGCCCGGTTATGACTTTGCGCAGAAAAATTCCGAGCTGCAGGCTGTGCTCGGGGTCGAAAAGCAGTCGCCAGAAATGCAGGCGCTGCGCAAACAGGCGCGCCAGCTCGGCGATAATACTGCAGCCTCTGCAGATGATGCAGCGAGCGCGCAAATCATCATTGCGAAAAGCGGCGGTGACGCTGCTGCCATTCAGGCAGCGACGCCAGTCACGCTGAATATGGCGCTGTCAAACCGGCGCTCAATGGAGGAAAACGCTGCGCTGCTGACCGGGATGAAATCAGCGTTTCAACTTTCAAACGACAAGATTGCTCACATTGGCGACGTTCTCTCGATGACGATGAACAAAACCGCCGCCGATTTTGACGGACTGAGCGACGCGCTGACCTATGCCGCGCCGGTGGCGAAAAATGCCGGGGTGAGCATCGAGCAAACCGCTGCAATGGTCGGTGCGTTGCACGACGCCAAAATCACCGGGTCAATGGCGGGCACGGGTAGCCGCGCCATTCTCAGCCGCCTGCAGGCTCCCACCGGAAAAGCGTTTGAGGCCATTAAGGAACTCGGCGTCAAAACGTCCGACAGCAAGGGGAACACGCGCCCGATATTCTCCATCCTGAAAGAAATGCAGCGCAGCTTTGAGAAAAACAACCTCGGGACAAGCCAGCGCGGCGAGTACATGAAAACCATTTTCGGCGAGGAGGCCAGCTCGGCGGCGGCGGTGCTAATGGAGGCAGCCTCAAGCGGCAAACTTGACCGGCTCACTGCCGCGTTTAAAGCCTCGGACGGTAAAACCGAGGAACTGGTTAAGGTTATGCAGGATAACCTCGGCGGCGACTTTAAAGAGTTCCAGTCGGCTTATGAGGCTGTCGGTACCGACCTTTTTGACCAGCAAGAGGGCTCACTGCGTAAACTCACGCAAACGGCCACGAAATATGTGTTAAAGCTCGACGGCTGGATCCAGAAGAATAAAGGACTGGCTCAGACCATCGGCATTATTGCCGGTGGCGCACTTGCTCTGATTGGTATCATCGGCGGCATTGGTCTCGTTGCGTGGCCGGTTGTCATGGGGATTAACGCCATTATCGCCGCTGCTGGCGTGTTGGGTACGGTCTTTACTGTTGCTGGTAGTGCCATTGTGACCGCACTCGGTGCGATTACCTGGCCGATTGTGGCCGTCGGTGCGGCGATTGTGGCCGGGGCGCTACTCATCCGCAAATATTGGGAGCCCATCAGCGCATTTTTCTCGGGGGTCATTGAGGGCATCATGAGTGCTTTTGCTCCGGTCGGGGAAATATTTGCGCCACTGGCACCCATTTTTGACGGACTCGGTGAGAAGCTGCGCGGAGTCTGGCAATGGTTTAAAGACCTGATTGCACCGGTGAAGGCCACACAGGAGACGCTCGATAGCTGCAAAAATGTCGGCGTTATATTTGGTCAGGCACTGGCTTCGGCCTTGATGGCTCCGCTCAATGTTTTTAACAAGCTGCGCAGCGGTGTCGACTGGCTTCTCGAAAAGCTCGGCATTATCAACAAAGAGTCAGGCAACATCGACCAGACCGCCGCCAGAACCAACGCCGCCATGCAGGGTAATTCCTACATCCCGGCAACCAGCACATATGGCGGCTATCAGGCTTATCAGCCCGTTACCGCACCGGCGGGGCGCTCTTACATTGACCAGAGCAAAAGCGAATACAACATCACCCTGCCGGGTGGTGTTGCGCCGGGGCATCAGCTTGACCGCCAGTTACGCGACACGCTCGAACAGATTGAACGCGATAAACGTGCGCGCCAGCGTGCCAGTATGACCCACGATTTCTGAGGAAGGATAAAACGATGATGCTTGCGCTGGGAATGTTTGTTTTTGAACTCCGTACTCTGCCTTATCAGTCAATGCAGCATTCGAAAGATTACCGCTGGGCGTCTAATGACCGGGTCGGTAAACCGCCTGCATATCAGTTTCTCGGCGAGGGGGAAACCTCAATACAGCTTGCCGGTACACTTTACCCTGCCATTACCGGCGGTCATATATCCCTGCTGGCTGTGGAACTGATGGCCGATGAGGGCAGGGCGTGGCCGCTGATTGAGGGGACTGGCAAAATCCTCGGGATGTATATCATCGATAAGGTGTCGACCACGCACGCCGAGTTTTTCAGCGATGGCGCGGCAAGAAAGATTGATTTCACGCTTTCGCTAAAACGGGTCGATGAATCACTGACGGCAATGTTTGGCGATCTGAATAAACAGGCGAGCGAGCTTCTCGGCTCTGCCGGTAATCTGACCGATAAGCTGCAGGGTGCGCTCGGAGGTCTGACCACATGATTACGGGCATGACCATTGACGCCGGTGCCAGTCTTGCACCGGCATTTATGCTAACGCTGAACAGCCAGGACATTACCAGCAATTTTAGTGACCGGCTGATTTCTCTCACCATGACCGACAACCGGGGGTTTGAGGCTGACCAGCTCGACATTGAGCTCGACGACACCGACGGCAAAGTCGAGTTACCCCTGCGCGGGGCGGTGCTGACGCTGTGGCTTGGCTGGCAGGGTTCGGCGCTACTGAATAAAGGCGATTTTACGGTCGATGAGATTGAGCACCGGGGCGCGCCTGATACCCTGACCATCCGGGCGCGTAGCGCAGACTTTCGCGGAACGCTCAATTCACGACGTGAAGAATCATGGCACGATACCACCCTCGGTGAGCTGGTCAGCACCATTGCAAAGCGTAACAAACTGACGGCCAGCGTCGCGGATTCGCTGAAACAAATCCCGGTACCGCATATCGACCAGTCGCAGGAATCCGACGCGGTATTTCTTACCCGGCTGGCTGACCGAAACGGAGCGACTGTATCGGTTAAAGCGGGAAAACTACTGTTTCTGAAAGCCGGTAGTGCGCTGACGGCCAGCGGTAAGCCCATTCCACAAATGACGCTGACCCGCAGTGACGGCGACCGTCATCAGTTTGCCATTGCCGACCGCGGAGCTTATACCGGTGTAACAGCTAAATGGTTGTACACCAAAGACCCGAAGCCGCAAAAACAGAAAGTGACGCTGAAACGCCAGCCAAAAGAGAAGCACCTTCGCGCACTGGAACACCCGAAAGCAAAGCCGGTTAGCAAAAAGACGAAGTCCAGAAAAGAGCCGGAGGCTCGCGAAGGTGAGTATATGGTCGGTGAGGCCGATAACGTGCTGGCACTGACGACGGTCTACGCTTCCAGAGCGCAGGCGATGCGCGCCGCTCAGGCTAAGTGGGATAAGCTGCAGCGAGGCGTTGCGGAGTTTTCAATTACGCTGGCGCTTGGTAGGGCTGATTTATTCCCTGAGACACCAGTGCGCGTGTCAGGCTTTAAGCGCGTCATAGACGAGCAATCTTGGTTAATCAGTAAGGTGACTCACAATATGAATAATAGTGGCTTCACGACGGGCTTAGAGCTTGAGGTTAAACTCTCTGATGTGGAGTACAGTGCGGAATCGGATGGTGAGTAAAATGTATTCACAAAAAGTGAATTAGTGATTATTATTGGTTCACGAATTGAGAATAAGAGGTGGGTTATGTTTCATTGTCCGAAGTGCCATCATGCCGCACATGCGCGAACAAGCCGCTATCTAACCGAAAATACGAAAGAGCGCTACCACCAGTGCCAGAATATCAACTGCAGTTGTACGTTTATGACAATGGAAACGATAGAACGCTTTATTGTTACTCCGGGATCCATCGACCCGGCACCGCCGCACCCGACTGTTGGTGGTCAGCGACCATTGTGGCTCTGATAAATTTTCGCTAAATGCCCGCCGCGTGCGGGTTTTTTATGCCCTCAGTAAAGTGGCGGTAAAAAATCCACCGCCATTTTATCGCCACTCGAAAATGAGGTAACAAAAAAGCCACTCTTTAGAGTGGCTTAATTATATGATTTTAAAGCTAAAATTTGGTGGCCCCTGCTGGACTTGAACCAGCGACCAAGCGATTATGAGTCGCCTGCTCTAACCACTGAGCTAAGGGGCCGTGGCGGTGGATTATAATGTAACTTTACGCTGTAATCCAGCCGTAACCGTGCGGGTGCTGTTTTTATAAACAATGTGTTTTCAACCCGTTATACTTAAAGAACGTTGTATTGCTCAGGAGTAATAATGGTTAAGGACATACTGGCGCCAGGGCTACGGGTGGTTTTTTGCGGCATCAATCCGGGACTCTCCTCGGCGAATACCGGCTTTCCGTTTGCGCATCCCGCGAATCGTTTTTGGAAAGTTATTCATTTGGCCGGTTTCACCGATCGACAGTTGAAACCGGAAGAGGCGGAAAAATTACTGGATTTTCGCTGCGGGGTAACGAAACTCGTCGACCGACCGACGGTACAAGCGACTGAGGTGAAGTTGCATGAATTACGTAGCGGCGGACGAAACCTGATTGAAAAAATAGAGGACTACCAGCCCGCGGCGCTGGCGGTGCTTGGTAAACAGGCTTTTGAACAGGGATTCAGCCAGCGCGGTATCGCCTGGGGTAAACAAAAGATCGCCATTGGCGCGACGATGGTGTGGGTGTTGCCGAATCCCAGTGGCTTAAACCGAATTAAAACGGAAAAACTGGTCGAGGCCTATCGCGAACTGGATCAAGCGCTCATTATGCGTGGGCTATAGCAATGGGGAATGAGGGCGCGAATACTCGCGCTGTGTAGAAATTCTGCAGGCCAAATAGGGCGCTTGCGCATGGCCTGATAAAAAAACGCCGCCTTGCGGCGGCGTTTATACGTGTGCGGCGAATTAATCGTCGAGGAAGCTGCGCAGCACTTCAGAACGGCTCGGGTGGCGCAGTTTACGCAGCGCCTTCGCTTCGATCTGACGGATACGTTCGCGGGTAACATCGAACTGTTTACCCACTTCTTCCAGCGTGTGGTCGGTGTTCATATCGATACCGAAACGCATACGCAGCACTTTCGCTTCACGAGCGGTCAGGCCAGCCAAAACGTCGTGAGTGGCGGCACGCAGGCTCTCGGTAGTGGCAGAGTCCAGCGGCAGCTCGAGGGTGGTATCCTCGATGAAATCACCCAGATGCGAATCTTCATCGTCGCCGATCGGCGTTTCCATGGAGATTGGCTCTTTGGCAATCTTCAGCACCTTACGAATTTTATCTTCCGGCATCAGCATCCGTTCAGCCAGCTCTTCCGGCGTTGGCTCGCGGCCCATCTCTTGCAGCATCTGGCGAGAAATACGGTTGAGCTTGTTGATGGTCTCAATCATATGCACCGGAATACGGATGGTGCGCGCCTGATCGGCGATAGAACGGGTGATCGCCTGACGGATCCACCAGGTTGCATAGGTGGAGAATTTGTAGCCGCGACGGTATTCGAACTTATCTACCGCTTTCATCAGACCGATGTTGCCTTCCTGAATCAGATCAAGGAATTGCAAGCCACGGTTGGTGTATTTCTTAGCGATAGAAATAACCAGACGCAAGTTCGCTTCAACCATCTCTTTCTTCGCACGGCGGGCTTTCGCTTCCCCGATGGACATGCGACGGTTGATGTCTTTCACCTGTTCGATGGTCAGACCGGTCTCTTCTTCAATCTGCCGCAGTTTTTGCAGGCAGCGTTGCACTTCTTCCGCGACATCGTGCAGTTTTTCCGACCACGGTTTGTTCATCGCGATAGCGGCATTGAACCAGGTTTCGCTGGTTTCATTACCGGTAAACAGCGTGATAAAGTTCTTCTTCGGCATTTTGCACTGCTCGACGCAGAGCTTCATGATCAGACGTTCCTGGGTACGCACGCGATCCATCATCACGCGCATACTGTTGACCAGATAGTCGAATTGCTTCGGTACCAGACGGAACTGTTTGAACACTTCAGACAGCTTCAGAATCTCTTCCTGCGCGGCAGCATGGCTGCGGCCTTTCGCTTTGATGGTGTCGCGCGTAACGACGTATTGCGCGCGCAGTTCAGCGAATTTTTCGCGTGCCAGTTCAGGGTCAATGCTGTTGTCGTCATCGGCGGCGTCATCGTCGCCGTCTTCTTCATCTTCGTCTTCGTCATCATCCAGGTCTTCCTGGGAGAGTTCAGAACCGACGTGAGTTGCGGTCGGCGCCATCTCTTCTTCCGCGTTCGGATCGACAAAGCCGGTGATAAGATCGGACAAACGAGCCTCTTCAGCCTCAACGCGATCGTACTGTTCCAGCAGATAGGTAATGGCTTCCGGGTATTCGGCAACGGAGCATTGAACCTGGTTGATCCCGTCTTCGATACGTTTAGCGATGTCGATTTCGCCTTCCCGGGTCAACAGTTCAACAGTGCCCATTTCACGCATATACATGCGTACCGGGTCAGTCGTACGACCGATTTCAGACTCAACACTGGACAGAACTTGTGCAGCAGCTTCTTCCGCATCTTCATCGGTGCTGGTGGTATTTTCAGCCAGCAGCAGATCATCGGCATCAGGCGCTTCTTCCATTACCTGAATACCCATGTCGTTGATCATTTGGATGATATCTTCAATTTGATCTGAATCGACGATATCTTCCGGCAGATGGTCATTGACCTCAGCATAGGTCAGATAGCCTTGCTCCTTACCACGGGTGACAAGAAGTTTCAGCTGTGACTGCGGGTTTTGCTCCATAAGACGGTATCCACACTTATTCGTTTGATTGGTGTCGACGGTATAGCTGTCGACATTTAAAGCGAGGGCATACTTATATTTTGGCCGCTGCCTCTCACTGCGGCTGTCGGGGGCTTCCCGATCGATATGCGGCATTTAAGCCGTTAAATTCATTTTCTGGCCAGCTCCTGGTTTAACGTCCAGAGCTCTCGGCGTTCTTCGCTGCTTAAACCATGAGTGCGATCGCGAGCGATCAGCTCTTCTTGTCGCAGTTGCAGCAGCGAATCAAACATATGGTTGAGTGAGTCGGTAAAGGTCTTTTCGGCAATCGCCTTATCTGCTATATCGTCCCACATCGATAATTTTTCAAGGGTCGCAGCATCATTTGTGCCACGGTAGAGTTCCAGAAGTTGTCCGGTAGTAAGACCTGGCTGAGCCAAACAAGTTTTGACCAATTCTTTAAATAAGCCAAGTCCAGGCAGCTTATTCTGATCCAGCGCGTCTAAGGGCGGCACTAACGGCGCGAGATCCGGATTTTGCACCAGTAATCCTATCAGTATACGCATGGTCGTGCGTTTTAGCTGCGGAGCCGGGCGGGAAACGCCGCTTTCCGCCTGTTTTGGCACTAAACGATCAAGCTGACTATCATCGAAAATGCCTAACTTCAGCCCCAACGTCTGGCGCAGCTGAATACGGTGCGCGTCGCCAGGCACCTGATTAATGAGCGGCAGCGCCAGCGCGGCTAACTGCGTGCTGCCATCCGGCGAGCTTAAATCCACCTGCGGCAGGAGGCTATTAAACAGAAACGTAGAGAGCGGCTGCGCCTGCTCCATCCGCGCTTCAAAAGCCGCCTTGCCTTCTTTACGCACCAGCGTATCCGGGTCTTCGCCGTCAGGTAAAAACATAAAGCGTACCTGCCGACCGTCGGTCATATAAGGCATTGCTGTTTCCAGCGCTCTCCAGGCGGCATCACGGCCAGCCCGGTCGCCGTCGTAACAGCAAATCACGTTGTTCGTCGCCCGGAATAACATATGCATATGGTCTGCCGTGGTTGAGGTACCCAGCGAAGCGACCGCATAGTTAATGTCGTATTGCGCTAGTGCGACGACATCCATATAACCTTCGACCACAAGCAAGCGTTGCGGTTCAGCACTATATTGCTGAGCCTCATAAAGACCATATAGCTGGCGGCCTTTATGGAAAATGTCCGTTTCCGGAGAGTTAAGGTATTTCGGCGTGTCGTTCCCCAGAACTCGGCCGCCAAAACCAATCACCCTGCCGCGTTTGTCCCGAATAGGGAACATGACCCGATTACGGAAACGATCGTAAGTGCTGCCCTGCTCGTTATTGACCAGCATCCCGGCATCCAGCAACAATGCCTTGTTATCGCTGTTATTACCGAAGCGCTTTAACGCGTTATCCCAACCTGGCGGCGCGAAGCCAATGGCGAAACGCTGAATAATTTCAGCGCTCAGACCGCGCTTTTGCAGATAGTCACGCGCAGGTTTTGCCGCAGGATGGGTAAGCGACTGCTGATAAAAGTCATTCAGACCATTCATCAACTGATAGAGGTTTTGCCGTTGATGGCGCTCTATCTGGCTAAGCCCGGTGCCTGCTTCATAGGGAATTTCCAGGTTATGCATGGCCGCTAATTCTTCGACGGTTTCGACAAATTCGAGCTTGTCGTAATTCATCAAAAAGTCGATCGCATTGCCATGCGCGCCGCATCCAAAGCAGTGATAAAACTGTTTTTCACCGTTTACGGTGAAAGAAGGGGTTTTCTCATTATGGAATGGACAACACGCGTGATAGTTCTTGCCCTGTTTCTTGAGTTTTACGCGCACGTCGATCAGATCGACGATATCGGTTCTCGCCAGCAGGTCATTAATAAATACGCGTGGGATTCGTCCAGCCATATGCCCCTTTTATACACGTCATTCTTCAGGCTGCCGTAGTGTTGGCTACGTTTGCTCACCCCTGTCGCTGACTTGCGTAAGCGCCGGGGACTTGCTCTCTTGCCGCCTGGACGCAGCATGAATGATTTTGTGTATATGCTAATGCATAAACGAAAACAAGCCGCGCATTCCTTTCGGAAGCACGGCCTTACAACTACAACTCGATCTGAATTGAGAGCAGCCCGCTCTCAAAAGATTAGTACAGACGAGTACGGCGTGCGTTTTCGCGAGCCAGTTTCTTCGCGTGACGTTTCACTGCAGAAGCTTTAGCGCGCTTACGTTCGGTCGTCGGTTTTTCATAGAACTCACGACGACGAACTTCCGCCAGAACACCTGCTTTTTCGCAGGAACGCTTGAAGCGACGCAGAGCTACGTCGAACGGCTCGTTTTCACGTACTTTAATTACCGGCATGTGCCTCTCACCTTTGATTAATTCGGTTTGCCGCTGGCATCAACGCCAGCTTATTTCAAAATGGTGCGGAATTTTACTGCAATTGCTGCTGCTTTGTAAAGCACCGCGGCCTTTTTTGAAAGGGACTTTTATAAGGGGAGGGAGTATACACGAAGTCGGGACTGAGGGTATACATCCACCCGCATTCGACCTACACTGCGCGGTATTAGAGCGAGGTAAAACAAGTCATGCGTGTACTGGGTATTGAAACATCCTGCGATGAAACCGGCATCGCTATTTACGACGACAAAAAGGGTCTGTTAGCCAACCAATTGTATAGTCAGGTGAAATTACATGCTGACTACGGCGGCGTAGTGCCTGAACTGGCTTCCCGCGATCATGTGCGTAAAACCGTGCCGCTGATTCAGGCGGCATTAAAAGAAGCCGGTCTGACGGCGAGCGATATCGACGCGGTGGCCTATACCGCAGGCCCGGGCCTGGTCGGCGCGCTGCTGGTCGGCGCAACCGTCGGGCGTTCACTGGCATTTGCCTGGAATGTGCCGGCCATTCCTGTACACCATATGGAAGGTCATCTGCTGGCGCCAATGCTGGAAGATAACCCTCCGGAGTTCCCGTTTGTGGCGCTGCTGGTCTCCGGCGGACATACGCAGCTCATTAGCGTGACCGGAATCGGTCAGTACGAACTGCTGGGAGAGTCGATTGACGATGCCGCCGGTGAAGCGTTTGATAAAACCGCCAAATTGTTGGGGCTGGATTATCCTGGCGGCCCGATGCTGTCGAAAATGGCGTCGCAGGGGACGGCGGGGCGTTTTGTCTTTCCGCGCCCGATGACCGATCGTCCGGGGCTGGATTTTAGTTTTTCCGGTCTGAAAACCTTTGCCGCTAACACCATTCGTAGTAATGGCGACGACGAACAAACTCGCGCTGATATTGCGCGCGCTTTTGAAGATGCGGTCGTGGATACGCTGATGATCAAGTGCAAGCGCGCGCTGGAAAGCACCGGTTTTAAGCGTCTGGTCATGGCGGGCGGCGTCAGCGCTAACCGCACGCTGCGCGCGAAGCTTGCCGAAATGATGCAAAAACGCCGCGGCGAAGTGTTCTATGCGCGCCCGGAGTTTTGTACTGACAACGGGGCGATGATCGCCTATGCCGGAATGGTGCGGTTTAAGGCGGGCGTTACGGCGGATCTTGGCGTAACGGTACGTCCGCGCTGGCCGCTGGCCGAGCTGCCAGCGGCGTAAAAGCGGAAAAAGGGGGCGACATCATGCCGCCCCAACGGGTTTACAGCAAAACGACGGGCATCCACAACAGCCCGGTGACGATCAGCAGCACCAGGAAGAGCAGGCCGAAAATCGCGCCTAACCACGCCAATGATGGAAGGGTGACGCGCGGCGGATTCGATATGTAAGCCCATTACCGAGCTATTGCCGGTCACCCCTTGTGGGCCGAGCCCCAGACGGTTGAGGCCCTCTTCCAGACGCAGCTCCAGCTCAATCTTTCTGGCGTTTCTTTTTCAGCTTCGTCCAGATTTTCGTCTCCTGACGACGCCACAGACGCTGGATGTTGTCATGATGGCGCAGCAAAATGAGACATGACAGCATCGATACCGGGAAGGTGAACTGCGGTTTAAACCACCAGACGTAAAACGGCGCAATCAAGGCGCTGACAATCGCCCCTAACGATGAATAACCGCTTAACAGGACCGTCAGCAGCCAGGTGCCAGCCATGACGCCGGTTAAATCCCAGCCGATGGGCGCAATGGCGCCAAATGCGGTTGCTACGCCTTTCCCACCTTTAAAGCCAAAAAAGACCGGCCAGATATGCCCCAGACAGGCGGCGATAGCGATAAGCCCCAGCCAGAAAGGGGTAACGCCTAACGCATACGCGCCCCAGACGGGCAACATGCCTTTAAGGATGTCAAAAATAAGTACCGCGACAGCCGCTCCCTTGCCACCGATTCGTAATACGTTCGTCGCGCCCGGGTTGCCGGAGCCGCTTTCTCGCGGATCGGGCAGCCCGGCGATGCGGCAAACCAGAATGGCACTGGAAATTGAGCCGCAGAGGTACGCGAAGAGGATCATTCCAGGCGCGATTGCACTCATAAGCTGTTCCGTATTGAAAGTGTCGTTTTATTTACTATTTCTGTGGATAATACGCACATTTCGCCGGAAGTGGTATCCGGGTTAGCCAAAAAGCAGGCAGGTCGTGATGGATATTGTATTTATAGAGCAACTTTCGGTAATCACCACTATCGGTGTTTACGACTGGGAACAGACTATCGAGCAAAAACTGGTGTTCGATATCGAAATGGCATGGGATAACCGCAAGTCGGCGAAAAGCGATGATGTCGCAGATTGTCTAAGTTATGCGGATATCGCCGACACGGTGATAAATCATGTCGAAGGCGGTCGTTTTGCTCTGGTCGAACGCGTGGCGGAAGAGGTGGCGGATCTGCTGCTTAGCCGATTCAATTCTCCGTGGGTTCGCATCAAACTGAGCAAGCCTGGCGCCGTCGCGCGCGCGGCGAACGTAGGGGTAATTATTGAGCGTGGCAATAATCTGAAATAAAAATAAATAATTTTATATTTTTTAAACCAAACGGTTATATATGGGGTCTTAACGCGAGATCCATTTTTGCAGTGTTTTTCATTTTAGGGGTTTATTGATGAGCGATATGCACTCGCTGCTGATAGCGGCAATTTTGGGTGTGGTCGAAGGATTGACGGAGTTTTTGCCGGTATCCAGCACGGGCCATATGATTATTGTGGGTCATCTGCTGGGGTTTGAAGGCGATACGGCCAAGACATTCGAAGTGGTGATTCAACTTGGATCTATTCTGGCGGTCGTGGTGATGTTCTGGCGGCGGTTGTTTGGTCTCATCGGTATTCACTTTGGCCGCCCGCTACAGCGTGAAGGTGAAAGTAAAGGTCGATTAACGTTGATTCACATCCTGCTGGGCATGATTCCGGCGGTGGTGCTGGGGTTAGTCTTTCATGACACGATCAAGTCGCTATTTAACCCGATTAACGTGATGTACGCGCTGGTGGTAGGCGGTCTGTTGCTGATTGCCGCCGAGTGCCTGAAGCCGAAAGAACCGCGCGCGCCGGGGCTGGATGATATGACGTATCGTCAGGCGTTTATGATTGGTTGTTTCCAGTGTCTGGCGCTGTGGCCGGGCTTCTCGCGTTCCGGAGCGACCATTTCCGGTGGGATGCTGATGGGCGTCAGCCGTTACGCCGCCTCTGAGTTCTCGTTCTTACTGGCTGTGCCGATGATGATGGGCGCAACGGTTCTGGATCTCTACAAAAGTTGGTCATTCCTGACCGCAGCGGATATTCCGATGTTCGCAGTGGGCTTTGTGACGGCGTTTGTGGTGGCGCTGATCGCTATCAAGACCTTCCTGCAACTGATTAAGCGTATCTCGTTTATTCCGTTTGCGATTTACCGCTTTGTGGTGGCGGCTGCCGTTTACGTTGTCTTCTTCTGATGATTGACCGTGCCGGATGGCGGAGTACCGCCTTGTCCGGCCTAACTGTTTTGTCGGTCTGATAAGTGCAGCGCCATCAGGCAATTTATCGTGCCGGATGGCGTTTAGCTGGCGGGGTTCGGGCAGCGCTTCTCTTTCCAGTTGGCGACCGCTGCAATTCGTCGCTTCGTCAGCTCCTCGCGAATCTCAATGCCCTTAAATCCGGCCTCCACCACCTCTTTCGTCGGTACCGCTTGGGCCACCTGCCAGGCTTCGCGCAGCCAGCGCCCCTGCGGGTAATCCGACGCTTCAAATCCGGTACGTCCACGGACATCGGCTTCGCTGGTCAGCGCAATCTGCTCGACGCGCTGCGGTTTACGCCATGCATCAATGGCGTCAAACAGCTTAACGATCGTTTTCGGCTGGAGTATCGGAAAGGTGTGGATCAGATCGTGGTACTCGGCGACCAGTTTAGCTAAATCACGTAGGTCATTGGGGACGCGCAAACGCTGGCATAGCTGTTCGACCAGTTTCACGCCCGCCGGGCCGTGGCCATGATGGCGCGGCCAGAGGTTTTTCGGCGTTAAGCCTTTGCCCAGATCATGACAAAGCGTGGCGAAACGAACATCAAGCTGCGGACTGAGCATGGCGGCCATCGACAGCGTCATCAACGTATGAACTCCGGTATCAATTTCCGGATGCCACTTTGCCGGCGCGGGTACGCCAAACAGCGCGTCGATTTCCGGAAACAGGACGCGCAGGGCGCCGCAGTCGCGCAATACCTGGAAGTAAACCTGCGGATTGCGGGTGGTAAGCGCATTTTCCGTCTCTTTCCATACCCGTTCCGGCGTCAGATGTTCCAGCTCGCCTGCCGCGGTCATTTCGCGCATTAGCGCCAGTGTTTCATCGGCGATACGGAAACTAAGATGAGCGTAACGGGCGGCAAAACGCGCCACGCGCAATACGCGCAAGGGATCTTCGCCAAACGCGGGAGAGACATGTCGCAGTAGACGCGCCTCCAGATCCCGGCGCCCGTGGTAAGGGTCGATAATCTGGCCGTCATCGTCGCGCGCCAGAGCATTAATGGTCAGATCGCGACGCTGGAGATCGGCTTCCAGGGTAACGTCCGGCGCGGCATAACAGGTGAAGCCCGTGTAGCCGGAACCGGATTTACGCTCAGTACGCGCCAGCGCGTATTCTTCGTGAGTTTGCGGATGGAGAAACACAGGAAAATCACGGCCTACCTGCTGGTAGCCCGCATCAAGCATCTCCTGCGGCGTGGCGCCGACAACGACCCAATCTTTATCTTTAACCGGTAGCCCTAACAACGCATCCCGAACCGCACCACCGACCAGATAAATCTTCACGCCACTTTCCTTTTAAAAACGATCATCCTCTAATGATAAGACAGTGCCGCAGAGAAGGCGATTTAGTTCATCCAGCGGTCTTTGCGTTTACGGCTTGGGATCATATGCGGCAGCACCAGCCCTAACAGCAAGCCAATACCCAATACGCCGCCGCCATACATAAACCACTGCATAATAATGGTGCGCTGTTTGTCATCCAGTTGCAGATTCGCGGCGCTAACTTTTTTCTGCGCGACAATCAGCTCGTTTTTCAGCTTCTGGTTCTCTTCTTTTAGCCCGTTGATGACGCTGTCGCTTTGCGCCACTTTCTGCTGCATATCGGCGGTGCGCTGATTCCACGTGGTATCAATATTGTTGAGTTTATCAGTCAACGTTTTGACCTGATTTTCCAGATCCGGCACGCGGGTACGCAGGCTTGGCGTGGTATTCAGTTCTTTTAACGGTATCCAGGCAGTACGACCAGAACTGTCTTTGATTTGACCATAGTTGGCATCGCTCTGTAAGAGCGTGACTTCCTCGCCGGCGTTGACGGTACCCACAAGGCGATAATTATCTCCCGGACCGCTGCGGACCCAGGTATTCAGTTCATCAGAAACGTAACGCGTCTCTTCAGCATGAGAGACGGCGGTGGCGCTAAGCGCAAGTAAAGTTAGTCCAATCAGGCGTAATTTTGGCATCAGGCTGTCGTTATTGTCAGAGAAAGTGGAACGATAGTAACGGCATCAGTGTCGCTACGCAAAGTAGTCGACATCAATCGGAATCATCTGTGTCGCCTTTGCCGCTACGTCAAACTTTTACGCCCGTCAAATTGCTCGTTGCATGGCAATTTGGCGCAAAATACTATCTACTGACAAAAATAATGCGGGTAAGTTCGCCAAGAATCTTCCCAGATGTGACATAACCCATAAGTACAAGGCCATGGCTCAGGAAATCGAATTAAAGTTTATCGTCAATCACGACGCCGTAGATGCGCTGCGAAATCATCTTCATACGCTCGGCGGCGAGCATCATGCGCCCAGCCAGTTGCTGAATATCTACTTCGAAACGCCTGATAACTGGCTACGCCGCCATGATATGGGGCTGCGTATTCGTGGTGAAAATGGGCGCTATGAAATGACCATGAAAATTGCCGGCCGGGTAACGGGCGGGCTGCACCAGCGACCCGAATACAATGTCGCGCTAAGCGAACCCGTGCTGGATCTGACGCAACTTCCGGCGGAGGTCTGGCCGGATGGCAACCTGCCCGCCGGCCTGGCATCAAGCGTACAGCCGCTGTTCAGTACCGATTTTTACCGGGAAAAATGGTGTCTGGACGTTGACGGCAGCAGGATTGAAATTGCGCTCGATCTCGGCGACGTAAAAGCGGGCGAGTTTGCCGAACCGATTTGTGAGCTGGAGCTTGAGTTGCTTCGCGGCGATACGCGCGCCGTGTTAAAACTGGCGAAGCAACTGCTGTCGCAAACCGGTTTGCGTCAGGGCAGTCTGAGTAAGGCGGCGCGAGGTTATCACCTGGCGCAGGGGAATGCGCCGCGAGAGAATACACCAACGGCAATTCTGCGGACTGCCGCGAAAGCCACGGTAGAGCAAGGGCTGGAGGCCTCGCTGGATCTGGCGTTGTCACAGTGGCAGTACCATGAAGAGCTCTGGCTGCGCGGCGACGAGTCGGCGAAAGAACACGTGCTGGATGCTATGGGGTTGGTGCGCCATGCCTTAATGCTCTTTGGTGGCATTGTTCCGCGTAAAGCGAGCGCTCACTTACGTGATCTACTTACCCAGGCGGAAGCGACGATGACATCCGCGGTGTCCGCCGTCACAGCCGTTTATAGTACGCAAACGGCGATGGCGAAACTGGCATTGACGGAATGGCTGGTGACGAAAGCCTGGCAGCCATTTCTGGACGCGAAGGCGCAGGCCAAAATGGCCGATTCTTTTAAGCGTTTCGCCGACATTCATCTTTCTCGTCATGCTGCTGAATTAAAAAAAGTTTTTGGACAACCGCTGGGTGATAAGTATCGCGACCAGTTGCCGCGTTTGACTCGCGATATCGACAGCGTTTTACTGCTGGCCGGGTATTATGATGCGATGGTCGCGCAGGCATGGCTGGAAAACTGGCAGGGATTGCGTCACGCCATTCTTACCGGACAACGTATTGAAATTGAACATTTCCGTAATGAGGCCATTAACCAGCAGCCGTTCTGGTTGCACAGCGGAAAACGATAATCAGAACCGTAGAAAGCGCCTGATGACGCTGCGCTTATCAGGCTTACGGTATGCGGACTTGTAGGCCGGATCAGGCGAAACGCCGCCATCCGGCATTATTTAAAGGATATCCCCTAAATGACGCCGCTCTCTTCACCCTTATCGCAGTACTGGCAGACCGTTGTTGAGCGCCTACCAGAAGGATTTACTGAGACATCGCTTAGCGCGCAGGCGAAGTCAGTACTTACATTTAGCGATTTTGCGCTGGATAGCGTGATAGCGCATCCGGAGTGGCTTGCCGAACTGGAATCCGCATCGCTGCAGGCTGATGAATGGCGACATTATGCTGGCTGGTTACAGGAGGCGTTGGCAGGTGTCTGTGACGACGCCTCGCTGATGCGTGAACTGAGGTTTTTTCGTCGTCGCATCATGGTACGCATCGCCTGGGCGCAGACGCTGTCGCTGGTGGACGATGAGACTATTTTACAACAGTTGAGCCATCTGGCGGAGACGCTCATTGTGGGGGCGCGCGACTGGCTGTATGCCGCCTGTTGCCGCGAATGGGGAACCCCCTGTAACCCGCAGGGCGTTCCGCAGCCGCTGTTGATTTTAGGCATGGGCAAGCTGGGCGGCGGCGAACTGAATTTTTCGTCTGATATCGATCTGATTTTCGCCTGGCCGGAACATGGCGAGACCCGGGGCGGGCGTCGTGAACTCGATAACGCCCAGTTTTTTACGCGTCTCGGGCAGCGGCTGATCAAAGCGCTGGATCAGCCCACAATGGATGGTTTTGTCTATCGGGTGGACATGCGCCTGCGACCGTTTGGCGACAGCGGCCCGCTGGTACTGAGTTTTGCCGCGCTGGAGGATTACTATCAGGAACAAGGACGCGACTGGGAACGCTACGCTATGGTGAAAGCGCGGCTAATGGGCGATAACGACGACGCCTGGTCTCGTGAATTACGCGCCATGCTGCGGCCTTTCGTTTTCCGCCGCTATATCGATTTCAGTGTCATCCAGTCGCTACGTAATATGAAAGGGATGATCGCCCGCGAAGTGCGACGCCGCGGTTTGAAAGACAACATTAAACTTGGCGCGGGCGGTATTCGGGAAATTGAGTTTATCGTGCAGGTATTCCAGCTCATCCGCGGCGGACGCGAGCCGTCGCTACAGTCGCGTTCGTTACTGCCGACGCTGGATGCTATCGCTGCGCTGCATTTGCTGCCTGAGAATGACGTGGCGCAACTGCGCATGGCCTATCTTTTTCTACGTCGTCTGGAGAATCTACTGCAAAGCATCAATGACGAACAGACGCAAACGTTGCCTGCCGACGATCTGAATCGGGCGCGGCTGGCCTGGGGAATGAAGGCGGAGAACTGGCCGCAGCTTGTTGGCGAACTGACGGATCATATGGCTAATGTACGCCGCGTATTCAACGAATTAATTGGCGATGATGAAGCCGATACCCCGCAGGAGGAAGAACGTTCAGAGCCGTGGCGTGAAGTATGGCAGGATGCGCTACAGGAGGATGATTCGACGCCAGTGCTGGCGCATTTAGCCGATGAGGATCGGCGACAGGTTCTGACCCTCATCGCTGACTTCCGTAAGGAACTGGATAAACGCCCTATCGGCCCGCGCGGGCGGCAAGTGCTGGACCAACTGATGCCGCACCTGCTTGCTGACGTCTGTTCCCGCGAAGACGCCGCTGTTACGCTATCGCGGATAACGCCGTTGCTGGCGGGGATTGTCACTCGCACCACCTATCTGGAGCTGCTGAGCGAATTTCCCGGCGCGCTGAAACACCTGATTATGCTATGCGCCGCTTCGCCAATGATAGCGAGCCAACTGGCGCGTTATCCGTTGTTGCTTGATGAACTGCTCGACCCCGGCACGCTTTATCAGCCGACGGCTACCGACGCTTACCGCGACGAATTACGCCAATATTTACTGCGCGTGCCGGAAGAAGACGAAGAGCAACAACTGGAGGCATTACGCCAGTTTAAACAGGCACAGCTTTTGCGGATTGCGGCGGCGGATATTGCCGGTACGCTGCCGGTGATGAAAGTGAGCGATCACCTCACATGGCTGGCGGAGGCGATGATTGATGCTGTGGTGCAGCAGGCGTGGACGCAAATGGTTGCGCGTTATGGTCAGCCAGCGCATCTGGACGAACGCCAGGGGCGGGGGTTTGCGGTTGTCGGTTATGGCAAGTTGGGCGGATGGGAGCTGGGCTACAGTTCCGATCTGGATCTCATCTTCCTGCATGACTGTCCGATGGACGTCATGACCAACGGCGAACGCGAAATCGACGGGCGGCAGTTTTATCTGCGCCTGGCGCAGCGCATTATGCATCTGTTCAGTACGCGCACCTCCTCCGGCATTTTGTATGAGGTGGATGCGCGTCTACGCCCCTCTGGCGCGGCGGGAATGCTGGTGACTTCAGCGGACGCGTTTGCCGATTATCAGCAGCAT
Source organism: Salmonella sp. SAL00670 (assembly GCF_046552235.1). Lineage (NCBI taxonomy): Bacteria > Pseudomonadati > Pseudomonadota > Gammaproteobacteria > Enterobacterales > Enterobacteriaceae > Salmonella > Salmonella sp. SAL00670. Next base: position 541,634 of record NZ_JBGDUO010000002.1, on the reverse strand, counting down.
GAAGCCTGGACCTGGGAACATCAGGCGTTGGTACGCGCTCGCGTGGTATATGGCGACCCGCAGCTTACCTCACAGTTTGATACGGTGCGCCGCACTATCATGACGACGGCGCGCGACGGCAAGACATTGCAGACTGAAGTGCGTGAAATGCGCGAGAAAATGCGGGCGCATCTCGGCAATAAGCATCGTGATCGTTTTGATATTAAAGCTGATGAAGGCGGTATTACGGATATTGAGTTTATCGCGCAATATCTGGTACTGCGCTACGCTCATGAAAAACCTAAATTAACGCGCTGGTCTGATAACGTGCGCATCCTGGAGCTTCTGGCGCAAAACGGCATTATGGATGAACACGAGGCGCAGGCGCTGACGGTAGCCTACACCACACTGCGTGATGAACTGCACCACCTGGCGTTGCAGGAGCTTCCCGGTCATGTGGCGCAGACGTGTTTTAGCAAAGAGCGCGCGCTGGTGCAGGCAAGCTGGCGGAAGTGGCTGGTAGCCGTTTGAATTATGCTATTATCGCGCGCAAATTTTGAATCTCTCAGGAGACAGGAATGAAAGTAAATCTGCCAGCGTTTGAACGTGCAGGCGTCATGGTTGTGGGTGATGTAATGCTGGATCGCTATTGGTATGGCCCCACTTGCCGTATTTCACCGGAAGCGCCGGTGCCCGTGGTTAAGGTAAATACCGTTGAGGAACGTCCGGGCGGCGCGGCGAACGTGGCGATGAACATTGCGTCTCTGGGAGCGAACGCCCGTCTGGTCGGCCTGACGGGTATTGATGACGCCGCGCGCGCGCTGAGCAAAACGCTGGCGGAGGTCAATGTGAAGTGCGACTTCGTTTCTGTGCCGACGCATCCGACGATTACCAAACTGCGCGTGCTATCACGTAATCAGCAGCTCATTCGTCTTGATTTTGAAGAAGGCTTTGAGGGGGTGGACCCGCAGCCGTTGCATGAGCGTATCAACCAGGCGCTGGGATCGATCGGCGCGCTGGTATTGTCCGATTATGCCAAAGGCGCTCTGACCAGCGTGCAGACTATGATTTCCCTGGCGCGCCAGGCGGGCATGCCGGTGCTCATCGATCCGAAAGGAACGGATTTTGAACGTTACCGCGGCGCCACGCTGCTGACGCCAAACCTTTCTGAATTCGAGGCGGTTGCGGGGAAATGTAAAAGCGAAGACGAACTGGTTGAACGCGGCATGAAACTCATTGCCGATTACGACCTTTCCGCGCTGTTGGTCACGCGTTCCGAACAGGGAATGACGCTGCTGCAACCGAATAAAGCGCCGCTACATATGCCGACGCAGGCGCAGGAAGTTTATGATGTTACCGGTGCGGGCGATACGGTGATCGGCGTGCTGGCGGCGACGCTGGCGGCGGGAAATACCCTGGAAGAGGCGTGTTATTTCGCCAATGCGGCGGCGGGCGTAGTGGTAGGTAAACTCGGGACGTCAACGGTTTCCCCTATTGAGCTGGAAAACGCAGTGCGCGGACGCGCGGATACCGGCTTCGGCGTTATGACCGAAGAGGAGTTGAGGCAGGCCGTCGCCAGCGCGCGTAAGCGTGGCGAGAAAGTGGTCATGACCAACGGCGTTTTCGATATTCTGCACGCGGGCCATGTCTCTTATCTGGCGAACGCGCGCAAACTGGGCGACCGCCTGATTGTTGCGGTCAATAGTGACGCCTCGACTAAACGCCTGAAAGGCGAAAGCCGTCCGGTTAATCCGCTCGAACAGCGTATGATCGTGCTGGGCGCGCTGGAGTCAGTCGACTGGGTTGTCTCTTTTGAAGAGGATACGCCGCAACGACTGATTGCCGGTATTCTGCCGGATCTGCTGGTAAAAGGCGGCGACTATAAGCCGGAAGAGATCGCGGGCAGCGAAGAGGTCTGGGCCAACGGCGGCGAAGTCATGGTGCTGAACTTCGAAGATGGTTGTTCCACGACCAATATCATCAAAAAGATCCAGACCGAGAGCGAGAAGTAAAACCGCGTCATCAGGCGTTACAGACGCGGCGGGCGCTGATTTTGAAGGCGCGTCGGACATTTTGTTTCGACGCGTATCTCGCGGTTGACGCTGCTTTTTTTTCGACCTAAAGTAAAGGAATAAGGGTGAGAGGGGATCTCTCCCCCCTCTGATTGGCTGTTAGTAAGCTGCGAAACTTATCAGTAACAGAACAATCAGTATGATGACCTGGTGCATCATAACCCTTTCCTTATTAAAGCCCCTTCCTCGGGAGGGGCTTTCCCGTTTCAGCCCCTTGCTGACATCGCGATTGTTGGTGAGTGGCCTGTCTGGCGCAAGGGCTTTATCCCGCCGATTTTGCGTTACTGGATCGCCCACGCAAAATGGCCTGCTGGTCATAACGCTTTGTACAGACAAGGTGGAAAAAAGATAAAAAAATCCCCGGCCTTATGGCCAGGGACAGGAGATATAGCGGGGAGTTATTGCTCTTTTACCGTTGCTTCGCGATTAATCTCATCCGTTGCCGATGAAACCAACGGCGTGGTCAGCGCCTTTAGCGAGCCGCCAGCGATGCCAATCTCGTTTAACAGCGAATCGATCAGCGGTGCCTGGGTACGATAGGTGAGCGCGGCAGATAACGCTTGTTCCGCCAGGTTTCCCCCGTTAGCGCCGCCAGCGGCGACGTCGCCCGCCGTCGCGCCGCGATTGAGGCCATCGACCTGAATAATCTTAATGCCGTCGATGGATTTCATCGGTTCAACAGACTTCTCAATAACAGCAGGCAACGATTGTAAGAGCGCTAGTTTAAATTTGAGGCTGGTTTGTTCGTCAGATAGTACGTTGATAGCGTCATTCAGCGCCCGTTGCGCTTCGGCTTCCGCCAGACCTTTTTTACGCGTTGCTTCCGCCAGTTCGATGATGGCGGCGGCTTGCAATTCTGCCGCTTCTTTCTCTGCTTTTGCCCGAACGGTCAGTTCGACCGCTTTGGTTTCCGCATCCTGCGCCGCGGCGATCAGAGCGACCTGCTTGGCGCGATCCGCTTCGGCGGTCTGGCGGGTGGTTTCTACGTTTTGCTGGGCGCGAACCGCATCGGCCAGCGCGTCGTTGGCGCGCGCTTCTGCTTGTGATTGCTGCTCGGATTTGGCGGCAATGGCGATAGATTTCGTCTGGTTGGCGATTTCTGTCACCTGTTGCTGTTCGATCTCTTTAATACGTACTTCACGCTCGGCCTCAACTTTCCTGGACCGTACTGCTTGCTCACGTTCGATCTCCGTCTCCTGGATCTGCCGCTCAGCAAGAATGCGCGTCTGTTCTGCTTCACGATGGCGCTCGGCCTCAAAAGCGGCAATTTTAGCGTTTTGTTCGGCGGTGCGGGTTTTAACTTGTTGCTCCTGCTCCAGAGTCATAAAGGCTTCTTGTTGCTCGATTTCCAGCTTGCGCTCAAGCGCGTCGCGGTTCTTTTCGCGCACCGCCACTTCCACATCCTGTTCCACTTCATTACGTTCACGACGGCGGCGTTCGGTTTCCTGCGTCAGTTTCGTCAGACCTTCGGCATCAAAGGCGTTGTTTGGGTTGAAATGCTCTTTGGACGTTTGGTTAAAGTTGGTTAATGAGACGCTTTCCAGTTCCAGGCCGTTTTTCGACAAATCTTCCGCAACGGTGTTTTGTACGCCCTGAACGAAGTTTTCACGCGTATCCTGTAGCTCATGCATCGTCATCTGGGCCGCGGTAGCGCGTAAGGCGTCAACGAATTTATCCTCAACCAGCATACGCAGATCTTCCGGCGACAGCGTTCGCTGGCCAAGCGTTTGTGCGGCGGTGGCAATACCTTCAACAGAGGGTTTTACACGTACGAAGAAAGCGACGACCACGTCAACGCGCATACGATCTTTGGTGATCAGGCTGTCGACGGTAGCACGGCTGACTTCAAGTTTTAGGGTATTCATATTGATCGGAATAATTTCGTGAAAGATTGGCATCACAATAGCGCCGCCGCTCATCACCACTTTTTGCCCGCCAAGCCCGGTACGGACAAACGCCTGTTCCGCAGATGCGCGGCGATAAAGGCGAGCAAAAATGATCCCGATAATTAGTAAGACGATAACCGCCACGATGGCGGTAAACATCCATGATGGCAATATGCCAAAAACATCATCCATTATGTAAGTTCCTCTCAATTAAACATAGAAGGTACGCTCAGCCAAATAACGCGTTGCGGAAAGTCGGCAGACAATCAGCACCTTGTCTCCTTTTTTAAATTCTTTTCCCTTTTCGGGTTCCAGCAGTAAATAGTGAATCTGGCCGAACTTATCGGTAAATTTTCCTTCGCAAGGTGTTCCGGCGACGGCGGCGTGGCCGGTAATAATCGCCATGCCGCCGATAAATTCCTCTTCCCGGAGGGCGGAGCTTTCATCTCTGGGTAGCCAGGGCGCGAGGATTTTTCCGCTGTAATGCACGGCAAAGACCGACAGGACAATGCTTAACGGGACCAGCAGCAGATTGCTGAGCGGCGCCTGCCAGAGCATGATCCCGCCATGCTGGATGAGGATACCGAAGAGGCCGAAATAGCCGGCCAATAGACAGAGGACGACCAGGGCGGGAACGCGTCCAATATTCAGATAATGAAGCGCCTGGCCCGCAGGGCCGGATGACAGGGCGTCATAATGATCGAGATGGGCGTCGAGCGCGCCTGAAAGAAAGTGGCCAAAAATCAGAGAAATCATCTCCAGCACGCCGATAAAGAAAACGAACGCAATGGCAAACAGATAGGGGCTGTTATACTCCGCAAATAAGGTCATATTTTCTATCCTTGTCGCCGCCTTCAGAAGAGTGTTCGCGTGATAATTTTTATGCTTGTTATTTCACTGCGTTACAATATCATGTGACCCATATCTCCTTAAGTCCGAAAAGCGATTTATCCGTCGTTATCTTTGGTGAATATTGTGATTTTGCGCATTAAATTTGCGCACGTTATGTATAAAACCGCCGTACATATAGGGAAATACTGAAATCAGAAAAAGCATATAGCCTTAACAGAATTCAATAACTGGAGGGTATGCTGATGAACAACAATAACGTCTATTCACTAAATAATTTTGATTTTCTGGCGCGCAGTTTTGCCAGAATGCAGGCGGAGGGGCGTCCTGTTGATATCCAGGCGGTAACCGGCAATATGGACGAGGAGCACCGCGACTGGTTTTGCAAGCGTTACGCGCTTTACTGCCAGCAGGCGACTCAGGCGAAAAGGTTAGAATTAGAACACTAATGCCGGCTCCCTTATACAGGCGCAGGGCATTATTCAGATCTTATATGAGCGGGCCGTCAGGCCCGTTCACGTTTTTACTCTTGTGGATCGACTGGCGGAATGGCGGGCGCAGGTTTTACTTCTTCAGGCTTGTCGCGAGCTTCCAGTTCGCTGAGGCGTTGCTCCAGCAGCGCCAGTTTTTCCCGGGTGCGCAGCAAGACCTGAGTCTGGACATCAAACTCTTCGCGGCTCACCAGATCGAGACGCGTCAGCTGAGATTGCAGCGTTTGACGGATTTTTTTCTCGATATCTTCCCCGAACTCGCGAATACCTTTCGGCATTGACTCATGAACCTGGCGTGCGATTTGCTCAATTTTTTTCGGGTCAATCATTGTGGTTTCCCTGAACTGGTAAGTGTTAGCTCTTATTGTAGTGCGATATGTGGACGCCATAAACCAGAATTGTGTGACGTCATACGGAGTAAAGGCGTTGATGAAGGTAATCAATAGCGTTATAGTTAACCCGCTTATTCTCAGGGCGGGGCGAAATTCCCCACCGGCGGTAAATCAGCGATGTTTAACGCATTTCTCATCACGGCGCGCCGTGACGGAATGCGGAGAGCTGGTTGAAAGCCCGCGAGCGCTTTTTGCCATAGCGAAAAGGTCAGCAGATCCGGTGTAATTCCGGGGCCGACGGTTAAAGTCCGGATGGGAGAGGGTAACGATCCAGTCGGGCATGGACCCGCTCACGTTATTTTTTTGCCGCTTGTCGGCACTCCTAAGACTGCCCTGATTCTGGTAACCATAATGTTAATGAGGTTTTTTTACCATGAATCAGACGCTACTTTCCTCTTTTGGTACGCCTTTTGAACGTGTTGAACTTGCACTGGATGCGCTGCGTGAAGGACGCGGTGTGATGGTGCTTGATGATGAAGATCGTGAAAACGAAGGCGATATGATTTTCCCCGCAGAGACGATGACCGTAGAACAGATGGCGTTAACCATTCGTCACGGTAGCGGTATTGTTTGCCTGTGTATTACTGAAGATCGTCGTAAGCAGCTCGACTTGCCAATGATGGTGGAAAACAACACCAGCGCCTACGGTACCGGTTTTACCGTGACCATTGAAGCCGCAGAAGGCGTGACCACCGGCGTTTCCGCCGCTGACCGTGTCACTACGGTGCGCGCGGCAATTAAGGATGGCGCAAAACCGTCCGATCTTAACCGTCCGGGGCACGTTTTTCCACTGCGCGCCCAGGCGGGCGGCGTGCTGACGCGCGGCGGTCATACGGAGGCGACTATCGATCTGATGACGCTGGCCGGTTTTAAACCTGCAGGTGTACTGTGCGAGTTGACTAACGACGATGGGACGATGGCGCGCGCGCCGGAGTGTATCGCGTTTGCAGGCCAGCATAATATGGCGGTAGTCACGATTGAAGATCTGGTGGCTTACCGCCAGGCGCATGAGCGCAAAGCCAGCTGATCGAACGGATCATGCTTGAAAAAAGCCGATGAGATGTCATCGGCTTTTTTGTATTCCTTCGGTGCCATATTGTTCAGTTTCAAAGAACGACGAATAAGCTGAATGGTAAAATTATTGTGAGAAAAGCAGAGGCCTGAATGCAGACCTCTGCTTTGGTTTATCTATTCAGGTTATTTGCCTCTGGCCAGTTTCAATGCCCAGGCGCCGCTCATCACCAGCAGCAGAATCAGGCACAACCCAAAGGCCAACATACATGCCTGCGCCATGTTCATAAAGTGCCAGGGCGGAAGCAGATACCAGCCTTCGGACTGCTGGTAGAGATCGACAAACCACTGCTGTACGCTACTGAGCGTTACGCCATCAGGGACGATAGGCGCGTCATAACCGCAGTCTCCGGTAGGTTTAAACCACTCCGGTGCCCATTCCGCCAACGGTAAGTTGAAAGGAAAGGTAGGGTCAGTCGAACATCCTTGCACGCCAAAAAGTGAATCGGGGTCCGCATTATGTACCGCATGATGGATACCATTAAGCTTAATAGAAAACTTAATGCCCATAATGCTGCCATAAAACGCCGCGATGCAGCCAATCAGCTTCAGCACGATATTTTTGGGATTTATTGCCGCAATCACCCCGCCAATTACCATCACAAACATCGCGTAACGGATGTAAACACACTGCTCGCACGGTGCCATGTAGAGGTAGATTTGGAAGAACGAGTGCGCCAGGATAATTAATCCTCCCATCGCGATGGCCATTAACAGCCACAGAAAGCGCTGTTCCTGCCATCTCACCAGCGTATCTACTGGTCTTGCGCGTAGGTCTCGCCATAATCCCTTAATAAAATCCATAATCGTTTCCCTGCTTATTTTTTAGTGGCCAGTTCCCGAACGAGTTCAGCCATAGAATCGATGGATTTGATGTTTTTGGTATAGATAAGGTACTTGCCGTTGACGACGTAAGCCGGAACACCCTGAATTTTGGCAACGTCATAGGCGGCTTTCCATTTTTCCAGCGTCTCCTGAACGGCAGGATCTTTCAGCGCCGCTTCAAAATCAGCCTGGTTCATGCCTGCGGCGTCCAGCCCGGTTTTAATAAATGCCGCCGGATCTTTCCCATCTGACCAGCGCTCTTTCTTATCATGGTAAGCCGCATACCAGGCGAACTTTGCTTTTTTGAATTGTGATTTAGCATCAAATAACGAAATCCCGGCAGCTTTATCTTTGGCGATCAGGACTGCAAATACTTCGCTGGCCTGTTTGCCATATTCGCCTTTTGTTTCCAGGTGGAACGGAGTGAACGTAACGAGATCGGCTACTTTATCAGAAACCGGACCTGTTACGGCTTTGTCATATTTGTAGCAGAAAGGGCAGGCGTAGCTAAATACCTTAATCAGCGTTTTATCCGCATTAGGAATCGGTTTCTCCAGAACCATATAATCTGTGCCCTCGGTAAAAGCCGATGCCGCAAAAGGAGTGACCAATGCTGCGGTTAATACTACGCTTTTAAATAAAGAGGTAATCCATTTAGATGACATATTAATTCCTTCCCGTTATTTATTTAAACATTTGCGTTGGATGAACCAGTAATGCACGATAGTGAGTCTGGTTGGGTTTATCCGACAGCACATCAATTTCAACTTTCACTTCTTTCGTTTTATAGTCAATCTCATTCAGTTTGCCGACTGTGGGTTTACCAACGTCGAACAGGTTAATAGAACCGCCAAAGCCGAACATGGTGTCGCGGTCTTTTTGATATTCAACAACCGAGGTAATAGGACTATAGAAATCATATCCACGTTCTTTACCGTATTCCCAAACTTGTTGTACGGTACCTTTCTTCTCATCGATCTTATATTCGACAAAACGGGAATACTTCATGGTCGGTAGAGCCGGTTGCTCCAGGCCGCGACCATCGCCGTTATCAAAGACCGTTAACGTGCCTTTGCTGGAAAGCCATGCCGTATGTTGGGTATAGGTGAAATCGAAATCGGTGTCCTTACACTTGCCATTTTCGTCACAGGTCAACGGCTTACCATGATCGTCTACCGGTTTTAGCAATTTACTGGCTAGCTGCTTATTCCAGCCTTTAGACGGTGCCAGTATCCATTTCACCTGCTTATCGCGACCAATTTTTACAATACCCTGATGGCGGGAAGAAAGGATGATGGAGTCGTCTTTCGCGTCATAAGCGATAGAGTTGACGTGCGCCCAGTTACGACCGGCACCAACGCCAAGCGCATCGCCATACGGCGTATCCGGTTCGAGTTTCGCCTGCTGTCCGGCATGGGCCAGATCGACGTTCACGCATACTGCGCCCGCATCCAGCGCGCCGAGCAGCGCATCACGCATAGGGTCGAGGATTTTGGTTAAATCCCAAACGTCTACTACGCGGCCAGACTTATCAACCTCAATGATTTGGTCACGAATCGTATGAACATGTATGCCGTCTTCTTTGCGGTAATCGCGTTTGCCGACGCGCAGCAGTACGGTGCCGTTCACGGTTTCGATGGATTCATGAGACGCATCCAGGAACCCGCGCGGCAGTTTGTGATCGGCAAGAATTTGCCCCATCATGTCAAACTCGTACCAGTGTTGGCCCTGCACCGCGGTAAAGGTGCCGCGAGGCGTTTCACGAATACCCATCAGGTAGCCGCGTTTGTTGATATTCATATCGTGGCCGTCGTAGAAGGTATCTTGATCCAGCCACCAGCGATATTCACCCTGGGTGTCGACCACAAACGTATAAGGGGCGATATCGAAAGGCAAAGCCCCGCCCGCCGGGCCGGCATCAAGAATGCCCGCATTTTTATCTTTTTCGCCGTGCCAGTGAAATTCAGCGCCCTGCGGCGTAAAGGTATGGGTATTTACCAGATAAAGGCGATCTTCAAATCCTGGCGCGACTTTAATAACTTTCGTTTGCTGGAGATCTGAAATAGAACGGTTATCCATATAATGGTTGACGATGGCGGACGTCTGCACCACATAGTCATCCTTCATGGCTTTGCCGTTTTCTTTATATTCTACCGTGACGTTGTTGGCAAATTTCTGATAAAGGCCAAAAATAGGAATACCGTCATAGGTTTCTAAAGACTCTTTCCCAACGGTATAAGTAACAGGAACGCCTTTTTCCCCTTTGCCATGTACAGTAACTTTAACGTCTGAAATAATATGGCTATCTAATTCCACCAGCGCGGTGAGAGGGGCATTTCCGTAAGGATCGACAACGACTGCGCCTAATTTCCCTGCGGGCTGTGCCGGTTGAAAACCTGCGGCAAACGTACTGGCTGCGGTGAGTCCGCATGTCAGTGCGACGGCACCGGCAAGTATTGTTTTCCGGTATTGGTCAAACATGGATATATCTCCTTATATACAACTTCTAAATATAATACTTCTGAATATACTATGTTTTTATGAATAATAAATGAGGTAAATGATTGGTCTTTAAATATAAGTCATGATGCTGTTACTTATTTTAAAGTATATTCTGTATCAATATTTTTTAATTGCCTGAGTGAGTCGATAGTAGGAGTGTGATATTTTAAGAACAATATAAATTAGTACGAAGTGTGATCTTATCGACATTGTTTTCTGCTTAATACCTCTTTCATTATTGTGTTTCACCACTGATTTATATGATCAAAATCATTTATTTGTTCCACAAATATGCCAGTATATGAATACGTCAAAATAAGGGTATGTAAAATTTTAACGTTAAATGTTTAGTGATGTTAAATTTTAAGGGTAAAAAGGATGTTTATTGCCTGGTATTGGATAATATTAATCGTTCTGGTGGTAGTAGGGTATATTTGCCATATGAAGCGTTATTGCAGAGCGTTTCGGCAAGACAGAGATGCATTACTTGAAGCGCGAACGAAACGTTTTCGCCAGACGAGCGAAGGCGACAGCGTGATGAATGAGCAGAAATAGCGCATATCCTTGACGGGAAGCCGGATGTTGCCTGGCTAAAGGCCTGCATCCGGCGCGACGTTTCTCTTAACCGATACCTATCGTCTGCAAAATGACGAGACTGAGCCCCATGATGGACATACCGCAAAGCACGCCATAGCTGGGGTTATTGTTAGGATCGATCTCTTTTGCCAGCGGCATCAGTTCATCGACGGAGAGCGCCACCATAATACCGGCGACTGCCGCCATGATAGCCGCCATAACGATTGGCGAAACCAGACTGCCCAAAATCAGCCACGCCAGCACGCCGCCAAGAATTTCCGCCATGCCGGAGATACCGGCCCAAAAAATCGCGGTACGTTTTGAGCCCGTCGCGGCATAAACCGGACCGGCAACCGCCAGACCTTCAGGAATATTGTGCAACGCCACCGCCAGTGCGATGCCGAAACCCAGTTCAAGATTGCTGCTGGCAGTGACAAAGGTGGCGATCCCTTCCGGAAAGTTATGCAGGCTAATGCCGAGCGTCAATAAAATCGCAGTGCGTTTTATCGAGCCGGGAAGCGGCTGCTGCCTTTTTTGCATCAGATCCTGCGGATGAGCGTGAGGAAGCAGGCGGTCCAGCCCGAAGTAGCCCAACAGGCCGATAATAAACATTCCGTAGCCCAGTACAGGCGACATCCCCTCGGTATCAAGCGCGGCGGGCAGCATCTCCATCAGCGAGATGAGCAGCATGATCCCTGCGGCGAAGCCCAGCGAAAAAGCCAGCACGCGGTTAGACGGTTTTTGGCCGAGAACGCCAAGAAACGCGCCAATAAAGGTGGCAGCGCCCGCCAGTAAGGTCAGAATAAGTGGTACTGACATCCATTACTCCTTATCAATTTGCCGTCCGAACCTGACCTTCAAAATAACTGATGATCTTCATCATAGTTATCTGAGTTCTTCCTCTGTGAAGAAAGCGTATGGTGATGTTAACAAAATGTCTTTCCTGTAAGGATAACATCATGTCTTTAACGTGTATGCCAGCATTGTTTTTGGGGCATGGCAGCCCGATGAACGTGCTGGACGATAACGATTATACCCGCGCCTGGCGGCGATTGGGGGAAGCCCTGCCGCGACCACAGGCGATAGTGGTGGTGTCGGCGCACTGGTATACCCGTGGGACTGGCGTCACAGCGATGGAAAGGCCGCAAACTCTCCATGATTTTGGCGGTTTTCCGCAGGCGCTGTATGACACGCATTATCCGGCCCCTGGATCGCCTGCGCTGGCGCAGCGTCTGGTTGAACTGTTGGCTCCCGTTCCCGTCGCGCTCGATAAAGAAGCGTGGGGATTTGATCACGGCTCCTGGGGCGTATTGATCAAGATGTATCCGAATGCGGATATCCCGATGGTGCAGCTTAGTGTTGATAGTACCAAACCGGCGGCATGGCATTTTGAGGTGGGCCGTAAACTGGCGACGCTGCGTGACGAAGGCGTGATGCTGGTGGCCAGCGGGAATGTGGTTCATAACCTGCGGACTGTGCGTTGGCACGGTGACAATATACCGTATCCCTGGGCGGCGTCATTTAATGACTTTGTGAAAGCCAATCTGACGTGGCAGGGGCCGGTAGAACACCATCCGCTGGTGAATTATCTGCAACATGAAGGGGGGGCCTTATCGAACCCGACGCCGGAGCACTTTTTACCTTTGCTGTATGTACTTGGCGCCTGGGACGGCAAGGAACCTATCACCATCCCGGTCGACGGTATTGAGATGGGCAGTATAAGTATGTTGTCGGTGCAGGTGGGGTAGGCCGGATAAGGCGCTGAATGATTGCCCGATGGCGCTACGCGCATCGGGCTTACAGGAGAATCTATCCTTCGACAAAAATATGCGGATAGAAGCGGGAGAGATCCTGGGTGATCAGCGCCCGATCTTCACGGATACCAATTCCGGCGGGCTGATCGTTAATCAGCCAGCTACCAATCAGGGTGTAACTGTCGCCGAATTTTGGCAGCGGATAGAACTGTTGCACGATCATACCCTCTTCGCCATACGGGCCTTCCACGGATTCGATCGTTTTACCGTTCTCAATAATCGATACGTTCGCCCCTTCGCGGGAGAAGATCGGTTTCACGACATATTTATCCATTGGCGGATGTTCGTCTTCGGCGAAATACGCAGGCAACAGATTCGGATGGTCAGGGAACATCTCCCACAACAGCGGCAACAACGCTTTATTGGAGATAATGCTTTTCCAGGCCGGTTCCAGCCAGCGCACGCCGGCATCTTCCAGCTTGGTGGAAAACATCTCGCGCAGCATAAATTCCCACGGATAGAGCTTGAACAGGTTCGCAATGACCTGATCCTGCAGATCCGTAAATTGGCCTTTTTCCCCCAGACCAATATCGTCGATATAGAGAAATTCGGTGGCGATTTCCGCTTCGGCCGCGCAGTCCTGTAAATACTGAATGGTGCCGCGATCCTCAACCGTATCGCGACAGCAGGTGAGATGCAGCAACTGAAAACCGTACTGCTCGCGAAGTTCAGCAAAGCGTTCAATCAGTTTTTCCTGCAGGCTATTAAACTGATCGCTGCCTTCCGGCAGATTGCCCGCGTTGATCTGATCTTCCAGCCAAATCCACTGAAAAAACGCCGCTTCATACAGCGATGTTGGCGTGTCGGCATTATTTTCGAGCAGCTTAGGCTCGCCGATGCCGTCCCAGGCCAAATCGAGGCGGGAATAGAGCGACGGTTGTTGCGTTTGCCAGGACTGGCGAACAAAACCCCAGGTATGTTTTGGAATACGAAACTTCGTCATCAGCTCATCGCTGGCGATGACGCGTTCTACTACCTTGAGGCACATCTGGTGCAGCTCGGCGGTAACGTCTTCCAGTTTTTCCACCTGGGCGAGCGTTAACTTGTAATAAGCGTCTTCACACCAGTACGGTTCACCATACATAGTGTGAAAATTAAACCCGTATTCAGTCGCTTTATCGCGCCAGTCCGGGCGCTCGGTAATACTGACTCTTTCCATGCGTATCAGCCGCCCATCGAACGTGTTGAAGTACCGGCAGCGCTACGCTGCATGGTGCTCTGTTTGGCGACGGATTCGCCAAAACCGCCGCGGGTAACGGTTGTTGTGGTGGCAGGTTTCGGCGCCATCGCGGTTTTCGGTACGGTCATTGTCCGGCCCGGTTGCGCCGCGCCGTAGTTTTTACCTGCCGCATCGGTATATTTGCCGTATGCAGGGCTGGCCGGGTTTTTCGAGCTAAACAGCGGCTGTTGCGCAAAGCCTGCGCCGCCGCCCATCAGACGCCCCATCATGTAACCTGCCATAAGCGGCATCCAGAAACTGCCGCTGGATTGTTGGGCCTGCGCCTGATTTTCCGGTGCCATGCCAGCCTGTGCGGGCGCTTGCTGGCACTGACCTTCGCCAAACTCAGCGACGCAATCTTCGCGTGTAGCGTACTTAGGCGCAGTACGTTCGGCCTCTTTCAGCGCATTGTTATATGCGGTTGTACACTCCGCGCTTTTGCCCGGATTCGCCGCTGAACAGTCATCAGCGTTTTGATACAGCGATACGGTTTCATCGCTTTTTTCACAGCCAGCCAGCATAAAAACAGCCGTAACCGCCAGGGCGACCGGCGTTAAATGCCGCGCGCTCCAGCTTTTGCGAAATGATGCGTGATGGATGGATTTTGTCCGTTTCATATTTGTCTTCCAGGACCCAGTGGTAAATACAACATGCCTTCAGAATAGAGGATGACTGGTCGAAATTGAAGCGAGAAAAGGCGAGAATGCGGCGGAATAGCAGGATCTTTACGTTGCCTTACGTTCAGGCGCGGCTTTATGACAGGTAGCGCCGCGCTTACCAGACCTACAAGGGCACAGGTCTGATAAGCGCAGCGCCAGCGAATAACTTATCAATGCCGGAATGGATTGCCGTTATTGCTGTTGGCGCGAGCGGCGGTCGGCTGTACTGCCGGCGCGGCGCTATGGGCATTATAACCGTCTGCGGCAGCATCCTGATCTGGCGTTTCCGGCGCTACGCTTTCCGGCGACGTCGGGATAGGTTTACCCAACGTACTGTTAAGCGCGAGCAGATCCTGCTCGTTCAGCGTACCGAGCGCATATTTGATATTTAACTGATTAATCAAATAGGTATAACGCGCGTTGGCCAGTTGCTGCTTGGCATCATACAGAGTGGTGGTGGCATCCAGTACGTCAACAATGGTACGTGTACCGACCGAGTAACCGGCTTCCATTGCATCCAAAGAACTTTGCGCGGAAACGACTGCCTGTTTATACGCGTTGATGCTGCTGATGGAGGCGTTAATATTGTTAAAGGAAGAACGTACGGTCTGCACCACGCTACGGTGCGCGCTTTCCAGCTGTTCGCTTGCGCCGACGAAGTTATACTGCGCCTGTTTTACCTGCGAGTTAACCATCCCGCCTTGATACAGCGGCAGGGAGAAGTTCAGGCCGATTTTATTCTGCCCCATGTTGCTATCGTCGTACTGGGCGGAGTTGGTTTTAGAACCGCTATAAGAGGTATCAGAAATGCCGGTTGAGGCCGTTAAATTCAGCGTCGGCAGATGGCCATCCTGCGCCTGACGGATTTGCTCGCGCGCCAGATCCTGACTTAAACGCGCCTGCAACAGCGACAGGTTACGGTTTTCCGCTTCCTTCAGCAGCGCATTAACCGCTTTGGGTTTGTCGGTTTTAAAATGCTCGACGTTAAGCGACGCCAGCTCCGGGTAATAATTGCCGGTCACCTGGCGCAGCTCTTCTACCGCGTTATCCAGGTTGTTGCGGGCGGTCACTTCATTCGCCAGTACGGTATCATATTGCGCACGGGCGTTTTGCACGTCGGTAATGGCGACCAGACCCACGTTAAAACGTTGCGTCGTTTGGTCTAACTGACGATAGATAGCCTCTTTTTGCGCCTGGGTATAGGAAAGCACATCAATAGCGTTCAATACCTTAAAATACGCGTTCGCGGTATTGAGGATCAGCGTCTGCTGATCGGTCTGATAGGTGACATCCTGAATGCCTGCTGCTTTTTCTTGCAGGGTGAGCCCACGCCATTTCGACATATCAAATAGCGTCTGCGTTAATTGCAGGGAAGCGCTGGTTTCATTGGAGTTGATACCGTTCGCATCGCGATAACCGTTGCTGTAGGTGTAGTCGGCACCTAAACCCAGTTGCGGCAGTAAAGGACTACGCGCTTCGTTAATTTTTTCGAATGCAGCATCGCGATCGGCAGCGGATTTACGCAATTCCGGGTTGCTCAGGCGTGCTTGCTGATAAACTTGCATCAGGTTCTCTGCCTGGCTTAGTGTGCTGAACCCCGACAGGCTCAGGCCGATAAGGATGGGGAGCAATTTCTTCATTTGCATTCCTTGTTGTGAAGCAGTATTTAGCGCTGATCAATTTGTAAAAATAATTGCTGATTCTAGCAGAATCCGCCACTGCAAAAAGTTGGCGTTACGTGCCATACGAGCCTTAATTGGCACCAATTTACCACAAGGGTGATAAAACAGCAGTCAACCACCCTTGAAATTCATCATTTAATCATTATTGCTAGCAGGGCAGCACAATGCGTAAATCAGACAACTTGCCAGTTACTTTCACCAAAAGCGATGTAGAAATTATTGCACGGGAAACGCGCTATCGCGGTTTTTTTTCATTGGATGTGTATCGATTCCGCCATCGTTTATTCAACGGAGAAATGAGTGGCGAGGTAAAGCGCGAAATTTTTGAGCGCGGGCACGCCGCCGTCTTGCTACCCTTTGACCCTGAACGCGACGAGGTGGTGCTGGTCGAACAGATTCGTATTGCCGCGTATGACACAAGCGTTACGCCGTGGCTGCTGGAGATGGTCGCCGGCATGATAGAAGAAGGCGAAACCATTGAGGCGGTCGCCCGGCGGGAGGCGATGGAAGAAGCAGGGCTGACCGTGGGCCGTACCCGACCGGTCATCAGTTACCTGGCGAGTCCTGGAGGAACCAGCGAGCGCTCATCTATTCTGGTGGGTGAAGTGGACGCCACGACCGCGGCAGGTATTCATGGTCTGGCGGATGAAAACGAAGATATTCGGGTTCATGTGGTAAGCCGGGAGCAGGCATACCAGTGGGTAGAAGAGGGGAAAATCGACAACGCAGCCGCAGTCATCGCTTTGCAATGGCTTCAGTTGCATCATCAAGAGTTAAAAAACGAGTGGAAAAAATGAAGCGTTATACACCTGACTTCCCAGAAATGATGCGTTTGTGCGAAACCAATTTTTCGCAATTGCGCCGCCTGCTGCCGCGCAATGACGCCCCCGGTGAAACGGTGAGCTATCAGGTGGGCAACGTACAATATCGGTTAACGATTGTGGAATCGACCCGATACACTACGCTTGTAACGATCGAGCAAACGGCGCCAGCCATCACCTACTGGAGCCTGCCGTCGCTGACGGTGCGCCTCTACCATGATGCGATGGTGGCTGAAGTGTGTTCAAGCCAGCAGATCTTTCGCTTCAAAGCGCGGTATGATTATCCAAATAAAAAGTTGCATCAACGCGACGAAAAGCATCAAATTAATCAGTTTCTGGCCGACTGGCTACGATTCTGTTTAGCACATGGAGCGATGGCGATTCCGGTTTATTAGCGTCGTGAAACCTAAGGACACCATTTGGAAAGCCTGTTAACCCTACCTCTGGCTGGTGAGGCCCGAGTCAGGATTTTACAAATTACAGATACTCACCTGTTTGCCGAAAAGCATGAAACGCTGTTAGGCGTCAATACCTGGGAAAGTTACCAGGCCGTGCTGGAGGCTATTCGGGCGCAACAGTATGAATATGATCTGATCGTGGCGACCGGCGATCTGGCGCAGGATCAATCCGCTGCGGCTTATCAGCATTTTGCTGAGGGTATCGCAAGCTTTCGCGCGCCTTGCGTTTGGCTACCGGGCAATCATGATTTTCAGCCGGCAATGTACAGCGCGCTGCAAGAGGCGGGGATTTCCCCGGCTAAACGCGTGTTAATCGGTGAACAATGGCAGATTTTGTTGCTGGATAGCCAGGTGTTTGGCGTCCCGCATGGCGAACTGAGCGAGTTCCAACTGGAATGGCTTGAGCGTAAGCTCGCCGATGCGCCAGAGAGACAGACATTGCTCCTGTTGCACCACCATCCGTTGCCGGCAGGGTGCAGTTGGCTGGATCAGCACAGCTTGCGTAATGCTGGTGAGCTGGATAGCGTGCTGGCGAATTTCCCGCGTGTAAAGTATCTGCTATGCGGACATATTCACCAGGAGCTGGATCTCGACTGGAACGGACGGCGTCTGCTGGCGTCGCCGTCAACCTGCGTACAGTTCAAACCGCACTGCGCGAACTTTACGCTGGATACTATCGCGCCGGGCTGGCGTACGCTGGAGCTCCGGGCGAACGGCGTCCTGGAGACGGAAGTGCATCGCCTGCAGGATACCCGGTTCCGACCCGATACCGCTTCGGAAGGATACTGATGTCTACGCTTCTCTATTTGCACGGATTCAACAGTTCCCCTCGCTCGGCAAAAGCGTGCCAGCTAAAAAACTGGCTGGCGGAGCGTCATCCGCATGTTGAGATGATCGTCCCTCAACTACCGCCGTATCCTGCCGATGCGGCGGAGTTGCTGGAATCTCTCGTGCTTGAGCATGGCGGTGCGCCATTAGGGCTGGTAGGATCGTCGCTGGGTGGTTATTACGCCACCTGGCTGTCGCAATGTTTTATGCTGCCGGCTGTGGTGGTGAATCCCGCCGTGCGGCCCTTTGAATTACTGACCGACTATCTCGGTCAGAACGAGAACCCCTACACCGGGCAGCAATATGTGCTAGAGTCTCGCCATATTTATGATCTTAAAGTCATGCAGATTGACCCGCTGGAAGCGCCGGACCTGATCTGGCTACTGCAACAGACGGGCGATGAAGTGCTGGATTACCGCCAGGCGGTGGCATATTACGCCTCCTGCCGTCAGACAGTGACCGAGGGTGGTAATCACGCATTCACGGGCTTCGAAGATTATTTCAACCAGATTGTCGATTTTCTTGGACTGCACAGTTGCTGACAATCAATTCGAATTGCTAATTAAACCATGACGCAAACTTATAACGCTGATGCCATTGAGGTACTCACTGGGCTTGAGCCGGTACGCCGCCGCCCGGGGATGTACACCGATACGACCCGCCCCAACCATTTGGGTCAGGAAGTGATTGATAATAGTGTGGATGAAGCACTGGCAGGTCACGCCAAACGCGTGGATGTCATTTTACATGCCGATCAATCGCTGGAAGTGATTGACGACGGACGCGGGATGCCGGTGGATATCCATCCGGAAGAGGGGGTTCCGGCGGTAGAACTGATCCTCTGTCGGCTTCATGCCGGCGGTAAATTCTCCAATAAGAACTATCAGTTCTCTGGTGGTCTGCATGGGGTGGGGATTTCGGTAGTAAATGCCCTGTCAAAGCGCGTGGAAGTGACCGTGCGCCGCGACGGTCAGGTCTATAACATCGCGTTTGAAAACGGCGAAAAAGTGCAGGATTTGCAGGTTGTCGGCACCTGCGGTAAACGTAATACTGGCACCAGCGTTCATTTCTGGCCGGACGAAAGTTTCTTCGACAGCCCGCGTTTTTCTGTCTCTCGCTTAATGCACGTTCTGAAAGCAAAAGCGGTGCTGTGTCCCGGCGTGGAAATCACTTTTAAAGATGAAGTGAATAACAGCGAGCAGCGCTGGTGCTACCAGGATGGTCTGAACGACTATCTGGGCGAAGCGGTAAACGGCCTGCCGACGCTGCCGGAAAAGCCGTTTATCGGTAATTTTAACGGTGAAACGGAAGCGGTTGACTGGGCGCTATTGTGGCTGCCGGAAGGCGGCGAATTACTGACGGAAAGCTACGTCAACCTGATCCCGACCATGCAGGGGGGGACGCACGTCAACGGTCTGCGCCAGGGCCTGCTCGACGCGATGCGCGAATTTTGCGAATACCGCAATATTCTGCCGCGCGGCGTCAAACTGTCGGCGGAAGATATCTGGGATCGCTGCGCTTATGTGCTTTCCGTGAAAATGCAGGACCCGCAATTTGCCGGGCAGACCAAAGAGCGTCTGTCGTCGCGTCAATGTGCGGCATTTGTTTCCGGCGTGGTGAAAGATGCCTTCAGCCTGTGGCTGAACCAGAACGTGCAGGCGGCGGAACAACTGGCAGAGATGGCGATTGCCAGCGCGCAGCGGCGACTGCGCGCCGCAAAAAAAGTGGTGCGCAAAAAGCTCACCAGCGGTCCGGCGTTGCCGGGGAAACTGGCGGACTGTACCGCGCAGGATCTTAATCGGACCGAGCTGTTCCTTGTGGAAGGGGATTCGGCAGGCGGTTCCGCCAAGCAGGCGCGCGATCGCGAATATCAGGCGATCATGCCGCTCAAAGGTAAGATCCTTAACACCTGGGAAGTCTCTTCCGATGAAGTGCTGGCCTCGCAAGAGGTGCATGATATTTCCGTGGCGATCGGTATCGATCCGGACAGCGACGATCTGAGTCAGCTGCGCTACGGCAAGATCTGTATCCTGGCGGATGCGGACTCCGATGGTTTGCATATTGCTACTCTGCTTTGCGCGCTGTTTGTCAGACATTTCCGCGCGCTGGTGAAGAATGGTCATGTCTACGTCGCGCTACCGCCGCTATACCGTATCGATTTGGGTAAAGAGGTCTATTACGCGCTGACGGAAGAAGAGAAGGCGGGCGTACTGGAACAACTGAAGCGTAAGAAAGGCAAGCCGAACGTACAGCGTTTCAAAGGCCTGGGTGAAATGAACCCGATGCAGTTACGCGAAACCACGCTTGATCCGAATACTCGCCGCCTGGTGCAGCTCACCATTAGCGATGAAGACGATCAGCGTACTAATGCGATGATGGATATGCTGCTGGCGAAGAAACGTTCCGAAGATCGACGCAACTGGCTACAGGAAAAAGGCGATCTCGCGGATCTCGACGTGTAACGGTTGTTGCACGCTTTATCCGGTCTGCGCGGCGCAGGCCGGATAAGCGAATCCGACATGACGCCGCAGCCTGATGGCGACACTTGCGCATCGCATCAGGGCGACGTCAGACGAGGTTAATAACTTAAACGCCAGATCCCAGAATACGAATATTCATTTCCAGCACATCGTCTTTTACCGCGTCGCTGTAAGCTTTCATATGCGGGGTTTGCAGATGCGCCTCAAGGTGCGCAACGCTTTCCCACTGTTCAATCATCACGATCGAGTCAGGCGCCAGAGTTTGAAAACTCACGCCCGCGGCATGATCCACCATCGGCGCGTAACCGTGGCACCCCTCTTCTTTAAGAACGGTTGGAATAATTTTCGCAAACTGGTCGAGGACGGCCTGACGGTGATGTTGGCCCGGACGCGTGCGAATTTCGGCAATGACGGTAAGCATGGTTAACTCCTTCTAATTCCAGGATGACCAGTTAAGCAAAAATTTCGCTTAGATGCTTGCGATATTCTGCAGTATAGCGCGGAACATCCGGCATTTTAATCACGTCGTTGGCAATAAACGTTGGCAGCGCGTCCATGCCCAGGAACTGGTTGGCTTTATGGAATGGCAGATAGACGCCATCTACGCCTACGCCGTGGAAAAACTGATCTTTTTCGGTAAATGCTTCCATCGGCGCGTTCCACGTCAGTGACAGCATATATTTTTTCCCCTGCACCAGACCGCCGGAACCGTACTTTTTAGCGGCATCGGAACGCGTGCGGCCATCGCTGGCATAGAGCGTGCCGTGACCTTCGGTAAAGACATCATCCATATATTTTTTTACTGTCCATGGCGCGCCCATCCACCAGCCTGGCATCTGCCAAATCACCACGTCAGCCCAGACGAAATTCTGCACCTCTTCTTTAATGTCATAGTCGCTGTCGGCGCGGACGATCTTAACCTGATGACCCAGATCGCGCAGCAGCCCATCGGCAACTTCGGTCAGGGTGTCATTTAACTGGCCGTTGGAGTGCGCGAATTTTTTCGCCCCGTTGATAATCAGGATGTTACTCATTTTGTGTCCTCAAGAAATGCGTTTGCTGCTGATTCTACGCTGACGGGCGGTGCGGTGAAATTAGCAAAATGTGCAAAGTCTTTTGCGTTTTTGGCAAAAGTCTGTGTTACCAACTTACTACGGCCTCAAATCCACCTTCCGCGGCGTTGCCAAACGACACCGTCATGCCGTGCAGCGTAGCGATGCGGCGGACGATTGATAATCCCAGACCGCTGCCGGTTACACTTTGGCCTGGCGGGCGGTAAAAACGCTCGCCGATATGCGTCAGAATCTCTGGCGCTACGCCGGGGCCATTATCTCTGACGGTGAAGCTACGGGCATGTAAGGTAACGTCGACGACGCTGCCCTGCGGACTGTAGCGAATCGCATTATCCAGCAGGTTACGCACTAACAGGCTTAAGAGTAGCGGCTGGCCGGTACGTATGACGTCATGGGCGTTAAGCTGTAAACGCACGTCGATATTCGCCTGCTGCGCCGGATGATAAATATCCATTACCGCGGACTGCAGCAGCTCTTCCAGCGAAATCTCCGCTACATCCTGCAAATTATTGAGCGAGTCGAGACGCGATAACGTCAGTAGCTGATCGACCAGCCGCGTGGCGCGATCGATCCCCGCATGGAGCTGGGTCAGCGCTTTATCACGCGATAGCGGATCGTCGCCCGAGAGCTGCGCCACCTCGGTTTGTACTTTCAGCGCGGCCAGCGGGCTGCGCAATTCATGGGCGGCGTCGGAGGTAAATCGCCGTTCGCGCACCATCATGGAGTGGATGCGGCTAAAAAGCTGATTAAGCGCTTCGACCAGTGGGCGAACCTCGCTCGGTACGCCTTTGGCGTCGAGCGGCGTTTCCGATTCCGGCGACCGGAAGCGTAGCGCCTGCGCCAGTTTTTTCAATGGTCTGAGCTCGCGGTGAAGCAGGAGTAATAAAATTAGCAGCATGAAGGGAAGGGCGATCAGCCACGGCGTTAATTGCGCCGCCACGATCGCCAGCGCCATATCTTCGCGGTAATCCCACTCCTGACCGACGACGATACGATACTTACCGTCCGCCGAGTTCAACCACAAAAAACGCCAGAGGTCGTTGTCATCCTTCAGATAGCCATTGTCGAAACCTTCCCGGCGATAGCGATACGGAATATCCTGGCCGTTGTCGCCATCATGCAGCAACATTTTGCCGTCAGCGGAAAAGATGGCGAACGCCAGCGCATCGTCATCGATATGCCCATGTTTTAATTTCTTTGGCGTATGCGCCATGCGCTGCGGGGCGTTGATCTCGTTAAGATCGAGGGTGCTAAGCCGTCTGGCGAACAACATCAACTGTGTGTCAAACAGCTCGTCGACATTATCCGTCGTCTTTCTCCAGGCCACAAAACTGGAAATTGCCCAGGTGATGGAGACCAGAATCAGGAAAATAAGCGTCAGCCTGACGCGCAGGCTGAGACGTTGCGTCAATTTCATGCGTCACCCAGGGTGTAGCCGATGCCGTGTACGGTGCGAATAAATTCGCTGCCGAGCTTGCGGCGTAAATGATGAACATGGACTTCCACTGCATTGCTGGACACGTCGTCATCCCAGTTATACAGCTTCTCTTCAATAAGCTTGCGCGGCAGCACGCGACCTTTGTTGCGCAGTAAGAGTTCCAGCAACGCGAACTCTTTTGGTTTTAAGGCCAGCGGTTCGCCGGCAAGCGTCGCGACGAGATTGCCTGGATTGAGCGTCACCTGGCCGTGGCGCAATTCGCTACTGGCCTGACCGCTGGCGCGGCGTACCAGCGCCTCCAGACGGGCGGCGACCTCAATGAGCGCGAAAGGTTTACATAAATAGTCATCGGCGCCCAGACGTAGCCCCTCGACGCGCTCTGCTAACGCGTCGCGCGCCGTCAGGATCAGTACCGGTTCCTGTTTACCCTTTTCGCGCCATTCGCGCAAAATATCCCGTCCGTCCATGCCTGGCAGCGTCAAATCTAAAATAACCGCATCATAAGGCGCGCTGTAAAGCGCCTCTTTGCCCGGACGTCCCTCGGTAAACCAGTCGACGCTGAAACCCATTTTACTCAGGCCCGCTTTTATGCCATCGCCAATAAGTGTGTCATCTTCTACCAGTAAAATTCGCATCTGTTCTTCCTTGCGGTAACTCGCGTTGCCGTCAGTTAACCTTGTCGCCGCAGGCGATGTACAGAAAAAAAGATTCTTTTTTTGCCTTAAGAAGTTGTTAAGGATTACCTTATTAAATGGATCTGAAACGACATGAAAGGGAAAAGTAATCATGAAAAAATTAGCTGCAATCGTTGCCGTTATGGCACTGTGTTCTACCCCGGTTCTGGCGGCTCAGCAGGGCGGTTTCTCCGGCCCGTCGGCGACGCAAACGCAAGGCGGCGGATTTGTCGGCCCGAACGGCAGCAGCACGACGGTAGAGAGCGCTAAATCGCTGCGTGACGATGCGTGGGTAACGCTGCGCGGGAATATCGTCGAGCGCATTTCCGACGACCTGTATGTGTTTAAAGATGCGACCGGTACTATCAATGTGGATATTGACCACAAGCGTTGGAACGGCCTGACCGTAACCCCGCAGGATACCGTTGAAATTCAGGGCGAAGTGGATAAAGACTGGAACTCTGTCGAAATCGACGTAAAACAGATTCGTAAAGTGAATCCGTAATCCCACATTGCGCAAGATCGGTCAGGATTCACAGCCGCCCGGTGGGCAGAATAGGCCACAAGGAGGCAGTGATGAATGACCTGATCAGCGCGGCTTATTCCGAACGTCTGCGGCGCGTTTGCGACCACATTGAGCGTCATCTGGATGAGCCACTGTCGATTGAGGCGTTAAGCCGGATGGCGCACAGCTCGCCGTTTCATTTTCACCGGCAGTTTACCACCTGGAGCGGGCTTCCGCTCTATCGCTATATCCAGTGGTTGCGTTTGCGCCGCGCGTCATGGCGGCTGGCGTTTAACCCGCAGGATAAAGTTATCGATATCGCGCTGGATGCCGGGTTTCAGAATCCGGAGTCGTTCACACGTGCTTTCAAAACCGCGTTTGGTCAAAGCCCGCGCCGGTTTCGGCAATCGCCGGACTGGCTGGCCTGGCACCAACGCGTTCCTAAACTTGCGTTACAGGAGCAGCATGTCATGGACGTAAAAATCGTTGAATTTCCACCTACCCGCGTCGCGATGCTGACGCATCTGGGGCATCCGGATAAGGTCAACGCCAGCGCGGCGAAATTTATTGCATGGCGGCGCGAAACGGGGCAGTCGCCGATTGCCAGCAGTCAAACTTTTGGTATTGCCTGGCACGACCCGCAGACGACGCCGCCGGATCAATTCCGCTTTGATATCTGCGGCAGCGTCCACCAGCCGATAGCCGAAAATGACGTTGGCGTGGTGAATAGCGAGATTCCTGGCGGGCGCTGCGCGGTGGTACGCCATCAGGGATCGCTCGACAGCCTCCCGGAGAGCGTGTGGTATTTATTCCGCGAATGGCTACCCGCCAGCGGTGAGACGCCGCGCGATTTTCCGGTCTTCTTCCAGTACCTGAATTTCGTCCATGAGGTGGCGGAACATGAGCTGCTGACGGATATCTATCTGCCGCTTCGTTAACTTCCTCGCCACCTGTCTCACGGTTTGTGACTCAGACCGTGAGATAGGGTATTATCTGCGGCAATATTGCCGTCCGAACGGTCAGCATGCAGATTGAGGATCCCCTGTTAATGAGCGATATGGCAGAGCGCCTTGCGCTACATGAATTTACGGAAAACGCCTACTTAAACTACTCCATGTACGTGATCATGGATCGTGCGTTGCCGTTTATTGGCGACGGCCTGAAGCCGGTACAGCGCCGCATCGTCTATGCGATGTCAGAGCTGGGGCTGAACGCCACCGCTAAATTTAAAAAATCCGCCCGTACCGTTGGTGACGTACTGGGTAAGTATCACCCGCATGGCGACAGCGCCTGCTATGAAGCCATGGTGCTGATGGCGCAGCCGTTCTCTTACCGTTACCCGCTGGTCGATGGCCAGGGGAACTGGGGCGCGCCGGATGATCCGAAGTCATTCGCGGCGATGCGTTATACCGAATCCCGCCTGTCCAAATACGCCGAGCTGCTGTTAAGCGAACTCGGTCAGGGGACGGCGGACTGGGTGCCAAACTTCGACGGCACGATGCAGGAACCGAAAATGTTACCGGCGCGTCTGCCGAACATCCTGCTGAACGGCACCACCGGTATTGCGGTGGGGATGGCAACAGATATCCCGCCGCATAACCTGCGCGAAGTGGCGAAAGCGGCGATTACGCTGATTGAGCAGCCGAAAACGACGCTGGATCAGTTGCTGGATATCGTCCAGGGGCCGGATTACCCGACCGAAGCGGAGATCATTACCCCTCGTGCGGAAATTCGTAAAATTTACGAAAATGGGCGTGGCTCCGTGCGTATGCGCGCGGTATGGACCAAAGAAGACGGCGCCGTGGTGATCACCGCGTTGCCGCATCAGGTATCTGGCGCAAAAGTGCTGGAGCAGATTGCTGCGCAGATGCGCAATAAAAAACTGCCGATGGTGGACGACCTGCGCGATGAATCGGATCACGAAAACCCGACGCGTTTAGTGATTGTCCCGCGCTCCAACCGTGTGGATATGGAGCAGGTGATGAACCATCTGTTCGCCACCACCGATCTGGAAAAAAGCTACCGTATTAACCTGAACATGATCGGTCTGGATGGTCGTCCGGCGGTGAAAAACCTGCTGGAGATCCTCACCGAGTGGCTGGCGTTCCGCCGCGACACGGTGCGCCGTCGTCTGAACTATCGTCTGGAGAAAGTGCTTAAGCGCCTGCATATCCTCGAAGGTTTGCTGGTGGCGTTTCTCAACATCGATGAAGTGATCGAGATTATCCGTAACGAGGATGAGCCGAAACCCGCGCTGATGTCGCGTTTCGGCATCAGCGAAACCCAGGCGGAAGCGATTCTCGAACTGAAACTGCGTCATCTCGCCAAACTGGAAGAGATGAAAATTCGCGGCGAGCAGGACGAGCTGGAAAAAGAGCGTGACCAGTTGCAGGGCATTCTCGCGTCCGAACGCAAAATGAATACCTTGCTGAAAAAAGAGCTACAGGCAGATTCCGATGCCTATGGCGACGATCGCCGTTCTCCGCTGCGTGAGCGCGAAGAAGCTAAAGCGATGAGCGAACACGACATGCTGCCGTCCGAACCGGTGACTATCGTGCTGTCGCAGATGGGCTGGGTGCGCAGCGCCAAAGGTCATGATATTGATGCGCCGGGGCTTAACTATAAAGCGGGCGACAGCTTTAAAGCCGCGGTGAAAGGTAAGAGTAATCAACCGGTGGTGTTTATTGATACCACCGGGCGCAGCTATGCTATTGATCCCATTACGCTTCCGTCGGCGCGTGGGCAGGGCGAGCCGCTGACCGGCAAACTCACGCTGCCGCCGGGGGCGACCGTAGAGCATATGCTGATGGAAGGCGATGACCAGAAACTGCTGATGGCGTCGGATGCGGGCTACGGCTTCGTTTGTACGTTTAACGATCTGGTTGCCCGTAACCGTGCCGGTAAGGCGTTGATTACACTGCCGGAAAATGCGCACGTCATGCCGCCGCTGGTGATTGAAGACGAGCACGATATGCTGCTGGCGATTACCCAGGCCGGACGGATGTTGATGTTCCCGGTAGACTCTCTGCCGCAGCTGTCGAAAGGCAAAGGGAATAAGATCATTAATATCCCCTCTGCAGAAGCGGCGAAAGGCGATGATGGACTGGCGCACCTGTACGTGCTGCCGCCACAAAGCACTCTGACTATCCATGTCGGGAAGCGCAAAATCAAACTGCGCCCTGAAGAGTTACAGAAGGTGGTCGGCGAACGCGGACGCCGTGGCACATTAATGCGCGGCCTGCAGCGTATCGATCGCATTGAGATTGATTCACCGCATCGCGTAAGTCATGGCGACAGCGAAGAGTAAGACAGGGGCACCCGTAAGCCGGACAAGGCATCTAAGCCGCCATCCGGCGCTCTGCCGTTGCCGGATGACGACGCAGTAGCGTCTTATCCGGCCTACGGTTTCAGATCGGATTAACATTAAAATTTCCCGTAAAA
The DNA here is from genome assembly GCF_046552235.1 of Salmonella sp. SAL00670. Taxonomy (NCBI): domain Bacteria; kingdom Pseudomonadati; phylum Pseudomonadota; class Gammaproteobacteria; order Enterobacterales; family Enterobacteriaceae; genus Salmonella; species Salmonella sp. SAL00670. The sequence continues at coordinate 513,899 of NZ_JBGDUO010000002.1, read as the reverse complement.
CCGTTGTTTATTCGTGCATTGCGATTAACAATACGTTTTTCCAGAGAGCCACACTTACCAAAATCCTAACCTGAATTTCAGGTGACGTAGAATGCCGGGCTCTTAGGCCTTCAGAGGTTGTTATGCTATATATTTTTCGTCTTATTGTTACCGTTATTTACTCCATTCTGGTCTGTGTTTTCGGTTCTATTTACTGCCTTTTCAGCCCACGTAACCCAAAACACGTGGCGACGTTTGGACATATGTTCGGCCGTCTGGCCCCGCTGTTTGGCCTGAAAGTGGAGTGCCGCAAACCCGCCGACGCGGAAAACTATGGCAATGCTATCTATATTGCTAACCACCAGAATAATTATGATATGGTCACGGCGGCGAATATTGTGCAGCCGCCAACGGTGACGGTGGGGAAAAAAAGCCTGCTTTGGATCCCGTTTTTTGGGCAACTGTACTGGCTGACCGGTAATCTGTTGATTGACCGTAATAACCGCGCCAAAGCGCATAGCACCATTGCGGCAGTGGTTAACCATTTTAAAAAGCGCCGTATTTCTATCTGGATGTTCCCTGAAGGTACGCGTAGCCGGGGACGCGGTCTGCTGCCGTTTAAAACCGGCGCGTTTCATGCGGCTATCGCGGCTGGTGTGCCGATCATTCCTGTCTGCGTTTCCAACACCTCTAACAAAGTCAATCTAAACCGCCTGAACAACGGACTGGTTATTGTGGAAATGCTGCCGCCAGTCGATGTCAGCGAATATGGTAAAGATCAGGTTCGCGAGCTGGCGGCCCACTGCCGTGCGTTAATGGAGCAAAAAATCGCGGAACTTGATAAAGAGGTTGCGGAACGTGAAGCGACCGGTAAGGTTTAAGCAGTCTTACTCTGTTATTGTAGAAATCATTTTTTCAGGCACAACTCTTTAGCCTGTTTTACATGGAGCTTATATGTCATTCAGTCGGCGTCAGTTTCTTCAGGCATCGGGAATCGCACTATGTGCAGGCGCGATTCCCCTCAGGGCGAATGCTGCCGGTCAGCAACAGCCGTTGCCTGTTCCGCCGTTGCTGGAGTCCCGTCGCGGGCAGCCGTTGTTTATGACGCTACAGCGAGCGCACTGGTCCTTTACGCAAGGCACGCGCGCGCCGGTCTGGGGAGTGAACGGTCGTTATCTGGGGCCGACAATCCGCGTCTGGAAAGGCGATGACGTTAAACTCATCTATAGCAACCGCCTGGCGGAAAATGTCTCCATGACGGTTGCTGGTTTACTGGTGCCGGGGCCGCTGATGGGTGGCCCGGCGCGTATGATGTCGCCGAACGCGGACTGGGCGCCGGTGCTGCCGATTCGTCAGAGCGCCGCCACGCTGTGGTATCACGCTAACACGCCTAACCGCACTGCGCAGCAGGTGTATAACGGCCTGGCCGGAATGTGGCTGGTCGAAGACGACATCAGTAAAACGCTGCCCATTCCGAACCATTACGGCGTGGATGATTTTCCCGTCATTATCCAGGATAAACGGCTGGATAACTTTGGGACGCCGGAGTACAGCGAACCGGGAAGCGGTGGTTTTGTCGGCGATACGCTGCTGGTGAACGGCGCGCAAAGCCCCTATGTCGAAGTGTCCCGCGGCTGGGTGCGGTTACGGTTGTTGAACGCCTCGAACTCGCGGCGCTATCAGCTTCAGATGAGCGATGGCCGGGCGCTGCATGTGATTTCAGGCGATCAGGGCTTTTTACCTGCGCCGGTTTCCGTCAAACAGTTGTCACTGGCGCCCGGCGAGCGACGTGAAATCCTGGTTGATATGACCAACGGCGACGAAGTCTCGATCACCTGCGGGGAAGCGGCCAGCATAGTCGATCGGATTCGCGGTTTCTTTGAGCCTTCCAGTATTCTGGTTTCGACCCTGGTGCTGACGTTACGGCCAACCGGATTGCTGCCGCTGGTGACCGATAATCTGCCGATGCGTCTGTTGCCGACGGAGATCATGAGCGGCGCGCCTGTCCGCAGTCGGGACATCAGTCTTGGCGACGATCCGGGGATTAACGGCCAACTGTGGGATGTGAATCGCATTGATATTACCGCCCAACAAGGCACCTGGGAGCGCTGGACGGTACGCGCCGATATGCCGCAGTCGTTCCATATTGAGGGCGTCTCTTTCCTGATTCGTAACGTCAACGGCGCTATGCCGTTCCCGGAAGATAGAGGCTGGAAAGATACCGTCTGGGTGGATGGGCAAGTCGAACTGCTGGTCTATTACGGTCAGCCGTCCTGGCCGCACTTCCCGTTCTATTTCAACAGCCAGACGCTGGAAATGGCTGACCGCGGCTCGATTGGGCAAATGCTGGTGAATCCTGCGTCGTAAAGCGTCCGAGTACGGGTCTGAATAGCGCAGACCCGTCAGGGTTTTCAGGAAGGAGCAAACAGCGTGGGAAGCAGCAGACTCAACTGCGGGAAGTAGCAAATCATCGCCATGACCACAAAGAGTGCCAGAAACATCGGTAATAGCGGTTTGACGACTTTATCAATACTGATTTTGCCGATACTGCAACCGACGAACAAAATAGTGCCTACCGGGGGCGTACACAGTCCGATGGTTAAATTGAAAACCATAATAATGCCAAAATGGACAGGGTCGATTCCCAGATGTTGAGCAATGGGAAGGAAAATAGGCGTAAAGATTAGAATAGCCGGGGTAATATCCATAAACGTCCCGACGAGTAACAAAATGAGATTGATAATCAGCAAGATGACCCATTTATTTTCGGACACGCTGGTAATCATTTCATTAATCAGTTCAGGAACATCGGCATTGGTCATCGCCCATGACATTCCCATTGAGCAGCCGACCAGTAAGAGAACAATAGAGCTGGTTACTACCGAATCCAGCAGAATATCGCGCAACTTACTCACATTAATTTCTCGATAAATGGCCGCCAGCGCCAGGCTATAGATTACCGCGATCGCAGAGGCCTCTGTTGGCGTAAATACGCCGCCGATAATGCCGCCGATAATAATAAATATCAGCAACAGGCTGGGCAATGAATCGCGGAATACCGACAGAAACTGCCGCAGGTTGATGCGTTCGGCAACCGGGTAATGGTGGCGATGGGCATACAGCGCCGCTACCGTCATTAAAGCCAGCGCGGTTAAGATGCCGGGCAGGTAGCCCGCCAAAAACAGGGCGGCGACAGAGGTGCCGCCGCTAGCCAGCGAATAGACAATTAGCACATTGCTGGGCGGGATCATCAGGCCAATCGGCGCCGAAGCGACGTTGATCGCCGTAGAGAACGCCGGAGAGTAGCCCTCTTTTTCCTGTAATGGCGACATGATGCCGCCCACCGCAGCCGCAGAAGCGACAGCCGAGCCGGATATCGCGCCAAACAGGGTGTTCGCCAGAATATTGCAGTGCGCCAGCGAACCGGGAAGGCGGCCAACTAACGCCTGAGCCAGATTCACCAGGCGCCGGGCGATTCCCCCGGTATTCATAATATTGCCGGCTAACACAAAAAAGGGGATCGCCAGCAGCGTAAAGCCATCGAGACCGACGGTCATTTTTTGCGAAATAACCGAGATTGCCGCATCCGGGGGAAGGGCTATCAGGATTGAGAATAAGGACGACAGCCCGATAGCGAATGTAATAGGAACGCCGACCGCCAGCATAATGGCAAAGCTGCCAAATAAAACAATTATTGGGTAAATATATTCAAAGTCCATATATCCCTCGTTAGCGAAGATGGCGCTGATGATAATTATCAATAACGTTCACAATGGTGTAGTACACCAGGATGACGCCGCTAATCGGCATGACCCAATAGACTTTATCCATAGGCCATTTTAATACCGGGGACATTTGGCTGACGTGCGCCGCTTTTTCAACAATAATATCACCGCCGTACACCATAAAAATCAGCGCGAACACGGTAATAATCACCTGAATGATACTGTCGAGCACGAGGGCGGGCGTTCGGGAGAGTTTTTGCGCTAACAAATCGATAGCTAAATGTTTTTTTAATCCGGCGGTATAGACGCCGCCTAACAGAATCATCCACATAAAAAGAATCTGGGTGAATTCGTCGAGCGTGCTGCTTGGCGCGTTGAATATAAAGCGCGCCGCCACCTGCCAGGATACGCAGGCAACCATGATCGCCAGAATAATACAGCAGCACCCGGCCAGTATTTTGTTCAGTGCATTGGTGAGTATTCGCATATTACATCCTGTAAAGGGCAGGAGAACCCTGCCCGGCAGATTTACATATTCTCGATGTATTCCAGATCCTTCGCTGATTGAGCGTCTTTTGCGCGGAACTCATCAAACAAGGGCTTAACACGCTGTTTGAACGCGGATTTATCAATATCAACAACGGTCGCATTCATGGCCTTCATGCTCTCATAAGCCTCTTTTTCCGCGGCGGGCCAGATGACGTCTTTCATTTGCTGCATGGATTCATCTGCGGCTTTATATAACGCTTTCCGCTCTTTATCGCTCAATTTGTTAAGTACTTTGGTACTGATGACCAGGACATCCGGCACCATCGTGTGCTCGTCGCGGGAATAGAATTTCGCCACCTCCGCATGACGCATATCGGCATAAACCACGGGGTTGTTTTCGCCGCCATCGACCACGCCTTGCTGGAGCGCGGTATAGAGTTCGCCTTGCGCCATCGGCGTCGGCACGCCGCCGAGCGCTTTCACCATCGCGATAGCGCTGGGGCTTTGCTGCACTCTGATTTTCATACCGGCTAAATCGTCGGGTTGAGTGATGGGCTTACTGGCGTAAAAACTGCGGGCGCCGCCGTCGTACCAGGTTAAGCCGACGAAGCCTTTGCTTTCGGAGGACGCGAGAATGCGTTTCCCTAAGTCGCTTTTCAGTACGTTGTAGTAGTGATCGCGGTCACGGAATAAAAACGGCAGGCTAAACACGCTATATTCCGGCGCAAAAGACTCCAGCGATGCCGCATTGACTTTCACCATTTGCAGAGCGCCGGAGTTCATCAATTCCAGCGATTCACGTTCGTTGCCCAGCGTGGCGTTGGGGTAAATACGAATATTTAATTCGCCGTCCGAATAGGCTTTCGCTTTATCGGCCAGATAGCTCATCGCTTTGTGAACGGCGTGGCTTTTATCCTGATTGTGGCTCAGTTTCAGCGTGGTTTTGGCGAGCGCTGGAAATGCCAGTAGCAAACAGCCGGCCAGTAATACCGCTGATGTTGTGAATGAACGTGTGTTTTTCATATCTGCTTCCTTATAGGTTGGGATTCCTGTGGTTATCGTTGATTAATTAATAACCTGCTGATACGTAAGGTGTTGCGTTGGGGAAAGGCGTGGTGATGGTGTTCTTTATCCCCTGAATTCTGTCAGCCAATTTAATTTAATCAATAGACCAAAGAAAGAGATCTGGTTCACAGAAGAAAGTCATGGTAAAAACAGTGTCGTGAGCAATTCAGCGAAGTTTTTTTATATATTGCTGATAATGTGATGTTTTTTTTACTTTTTGTTGTTATGGCGATACTGCGTTTTTAGACGTGGGTATAATTAATTGCATACCAATTTGAAGATATTCATAAGACCAATTTCAAACACCTCAGGCCAGGCCGTTGAAAGTTGTTTCTATTTCGCGCCAGCCCTGCATATAAGGCGATAATCTCCTTCATTTTCGCTATAGATACGGCTTATAATCCCCGACCTTTGATTATTTTTTTGCCAATCGTTTTGGAAGCAATATGAGCGCTATCTCCCTGATCCAACCGGATCGCGACCTTTTCTCCTGGCCGCAGTACTGGGCCGCCTGCTTTGGGCCGGCGCCGTTTTTGCCGATGTCACGTGACGAGATGGATCAACTTGGCTGGGATAGCTGCGACATTATTCTGGTAACCGGCGACGCCTACGTCGACCATCCGAGCTTCGGCATGGCGATTTGCGGTCGTATGCTGGAAGCGCAGGGCTTCCGCGTGGGGATCATCGCCCAGCCGGACTGGAACAGCAAAGACGACTTTATGCGTCTGGGAAAACCGAACCTGTTCTTCGGCGTCACCGCCGGCAACATGGACTCGATGATCAACCGTTACACCGCTGACCGTAAGCTGCGCCACGATGACGCCTACACCCCAGATAACGTCGCGGGCAAACGCCCGGACCGCGCCACGCTGGTCTATACCCAGCGTTGCAAAGAAGCGTGGAAAGATGTCCCGGTGATCCTCGGCGGCATTGAGGCCAGTCTGCGCCGTACCGCGCATTACGACTACTGGTCTGATACTGTGCGTCGTTCAGTGTTAGTCGATTCCAAAGCCGACATGCTGATGTTTGGCAACGGCGAGCGTCCGCTGGTGGAAGTGGCGCACCGTCTGGCAATGGGCGAAACCATCGATCAGATTCGTGACGTGCGTAACACTGCGATTATGGTTAAAGAAGCGCTGCCAGGCTGGAGCGGCGTCGACTCCACTCGTCTGGACACGCCGGGTAAAATCGATCCAATTCCCCATCCCTATGGCGAGGATCTGCCGTGCGCGGATAACAAGCCGGTCGCGCCGAAAAAGCAAGAAGCTAAGGCGATTACCGTGCAGCCGCCGCGTCCGAAGCCGTGGGAAAAAACCTATATCCTGTTGCCATCCTTTGAAAAGGTGAAAGGCGACAAGGTGCTGTACGCCCATGCGTCGCGTATTCTGCATCACGAAACTAACCCTGGCTGCGCGCGGGCGCTGATGCAAAAACACGGCGACCGCTATGTCTGGATCAACCCGCCCGCCATACCGCTCTCCACTGAAGAGATGGATAGCGTGTTTGCGCTGCCGTATCAGCGTGTGCCGCACCCGGCTTACGGCAATGCCCGTATTCCGGCCTATGAGATGATCCGCTTTTCGATCAATATCATGCGCGGCTGCTTTGGCGGCTGCTCTTTCTGCTCGATCACTGAACATGAAGGGCGCATCATTCAGAGCCGCTCGGAAGACTCTATTATCAACGAGATCGAAGCGATCCGCGACACGGTGCCGGGGTTTACCGGCGTGATCTCCGATCTGGGCGGTCCTACCGCGAACATGTATATGCTGCGCTGTAAGTCGCCGCGTGCGGAGCAGACCTGTCGTCGCCTGTCATGCGTCTATCCGGATATCTGTCCGCATATGGATACTGACCATACGCCGACGATCAATCTTTATCGCCGCGCCCGTGAGCTGAAAGGCATTAAGAAAATCTTAATTGCCTCCGGCGTGCGCTACGACATCGCTGTAGAAGATCCTCGCTACATTAAAGAGCTGGCAAGCCATCATGTGGGCGGCTATCTGAAGATTGCGCCGGAGCATACTGAAGAAGGTCCGCTGTCGAAAATGATGAAGCCGGGTATGGGCAGCTACGATCGCTTTAAAGAGTTATTTGACCTTTACTCTAAACAGGCCGGAAAAGAGCAGTATCTGATCCCATATTTTATCTCCGCGCATCCGGGCACGCGGGACGAGGATATGGTGAATCTGGCGCTGTGGCTCAAGCGCCACCGCTTCCGTCTGGATCAGGTGCAGAACTTCTACCCGTCGCCGTTGGCAAATTCGACCACCATGTATTACACCGGCAAAAACCCGCTGGGTAAAATTGGTTATAAGAGTGAAGATGTGGTGGTGCCGAAGGGAGACAGGCAGCGTCGCCTGCATAAGGCACTGCTGCGTTATCACGATCCGGCGAACTGGCCGCTGATTCGCCAGGCGCTGGAAGCGATGGGGAAAAAGCATTTGATTGGCGGTCGCCGTGAGTGTCTGGTACCTGCGCCGACCATTGAAGAGATGCGCGAAGCGCGTCGCCAGAACCGCAACACGCGCCCGGCGTTGACCAAGCATACGCCGGTGGAACATCAGCGGCAGGGGCTTGCTGCGAATAAGAAGCGCGGGAAAGGCGCAGGGCGTTAATTACCTTTGAATCTGTTGCTTCTGGAAGCTAATGTTTCTGGAAGTAACAGACATCTAAATATATTGTATCGGTCTTTAGTAATTGCTAAATTACGGGGAGCTTTATATTTTATTTCAATATTATTGATTGTATAAATTAATTATATATTACCTTAATGATTAAGGCATGATGCTTGCACACAGCCCCAGAGGAGGGGATATCATGGGTATGATTATTATTCCCTGTTTTATCGTAATTGCTATAATAGCTGTTGTTATATTCATAATGGCTATTAAAGCATGTAATATGGAAAAACGTGAAGACAGGCAAATGACTCTTGCAGGGATAATTTTAATGGGTGTTATTGCCGCTATTCCTGGATGGTTTTTGTACGAAATATTTAGCCACGCGCCGTAATATTTAACCTACCAGGGTTGATATATTAAAATAGATAAGAAGTATATAATCTAAGGTATAATGCCTGATGGCGCTGCGCTTATCAGGTCTATGAATAGCACAGTTTTGTAGGCCGGATAAGGTGCTTACACCGCCATCCGGCAAAAGTGCTCCGTATTTATGCCTCACGAATTCTGGCCGCCAGCGCGGCCAGTTTTTCATCATCAGCCCGTTTATGATCGTGTGACGACAGATATCCTTCATACTGTTCGAAAAATTTATTCTGCCGCGATTCAATCGGTTTCCAGTGGGTTAAATCGCCAGTACCGTGCATGGGGCTTAATTTACTGTGCACATGGTCTACGCCGAAACCTTCGAAGAACATTCCCGTACGACTGACATCCGGGAAAGCCTTATCCAGTTTCTTAGCCACTTTTTGGGTCGCCAGCATCAGGTCCGCTAACGCCTGCGGCGGTAGATCGAACGCGTAGCTGGGGTAATGTTTTTTCGGGATCACTACGGTAAACCCATCGGTATTCGGAAAAATCGACAAAAAAGCCAGGTGATGCTCATCTTCCCAAACTTTATGACAAGGTGCTTTACCTTCAACTATTTGACAGAAAATGCAGGTCATTCCATTTCTCCGTTAACCGAGGGGCTTATCGATGCGTTAAGCGTTTAATACAACCCTAACACTTTCCACCATGCGAGGCCGACTGTCAAAAAGACCGCCTGATTAAAGAGGCTGATAATAAATCCCGTTCGCCACCAGACGCCCGTCGGTACATAGCCGGCGCCAAAAAGAATGGGGCCGCGTGCGTGGGTATACTGCGTAAGAGAGCAGTACAGGCTGCTGGTAAACGCCAGCATGAGCGCCATCGGCGCCGCCGGAATATTCAGATGCAGACCGACGCCCAGAAACACCGCATACAGCGCGGCGATTTGCGCGTTGCCGCTGGCGAAAAAATAGTGGGTATAAAAATAGGCTGCGTTAAGCAGCAGCAGGATGATTATCCAACTGGTTCCATGCATCGTACTGCCGATGCTGTCGCCAATCAGGTTGCCAAACCAACTGGTGAATCCTAGTTTTTTCAACTGGTTAGCCATCATCAGCAGCGCGGCAAACCAAATCAACGTATCCCAGGCGCCTTTTTCGCTTTTAACGTCTTCCCAGGTGAGCACGCCGCTCAGTAATAAAATCGAGAGACCGACAAAAGAGGCCGTCGTGGCATCCACGCCGAGCGAGCTGCCAAAAATCCATAGCACCAGCAACACGCCGACGGTCGCCAGCATCAGCCACTCGCCGCGCGTCATACTGCCCATTTGCGCCAGCTCTTTGCGCGCCAAATCCGGCGCATCCGGCGTATGTTTAATTTCCGGACGCGTCAGCCAGTAGACCAGCAGCGGGACGATAAGAAAAGAGACCAGGCAAGGCAGGAGCGCGGCGATAAACCAGCTTCCCCAGCTCAACGTAACGCCGGCGTTCGCCGCCAGTTTTACCGCCAGCAGGTTACCCGTATAACCGGTCATAAACAGTGCGGCAGTGACGTCGTTAACATTGCCAATACAGGTGATCAGAAAGGTGCCGATTTTGCTGCGAGACTCATCTTCCGGATGTGAATCAAAGCTGCGCGCCAGCGAGTCGGCGATCGGGTAAATCACGCCGCCGCAGCGCGCGGTGTTACTGGGCATCGCGGGGGAGAGGATCAGATCGGCAAACGCCAGACCATAAGCCAGACCCAGCGTTCGTTTACCTAACAGACGGATCATTTGTAGGGCGATACGCCGACCCAGCCCGGTTTTGATAAACCCACGAGCAATCATAAAGGCGACGACGATAAGCCAGATCAGCGAACTGTTCAGCTCGCTCAAGGCCGTGGTAATCGCGCCGCTGGCCGTTTTGTCGCCGGCAGCATAGGCGAGCGCAAAGACGGTGATGCCGATAATACCGACTGCGCCAATAGGCAGCACTTTCGCCACGATAGAGGCGATCGTCGCGACAAAAATAATCGCGGAATGCCAGGCCGGCGCGCTTAACCCGGAAGGGGGCGTTAGCTGCCACAGTCCGGCGGCGATAACCAGAATAAGAATAAATGGGAGCCATTTGACGCCCTGAGATTTTTTTTCCGCCACAATTACACATCCATAAATATTTTATATGTATTAAGTAAATTCATAATAAATATTCATAAAATCAGAATAATTCTGCGCTTGTGTGTGGGGGAAATATACTGTTAAATGCGCGTAATTGTTTCTTAATGTTTCGGAATGCAAAAAAGCCCGACGACATCGTCGGGCATGGCGTGCGATAAATCCGGCTTAACCGCCGAACTGATCCGGATCGGGACCGAGGCGTTTTCCTTGATCCAGTTTTGCGATCTCGCCTAATTCATCTTTATCGAGACGGAAATCCCAGACAGCAAAGTTTTCCGCGATACGGGAAGGGGTGACGGATTTCGGAATGACGACCAGCCCGCAGTCCAGATGCCAGCGAATAACAATCTGGGCGGGCGTTTTGCCGTATTTATCCGCCAGTTCGCGAATCACTTTCTGATCGAATACGCCTTCGCCACCCTGCGCCAGCGGGCTCCAGGACTCGGTCTGGATTTTATGCGTCGCATTCCACGCATGTAGCTGGCGCTGTTGCATCAAGGGGTGAAGCTCGATCTGGTTGATCACAGGGGTAACGCCGGTTTCATCGATCAGACGCTGGAGGTGATGGATCTGAAAGTTACAGACCCCGATACTCTTTACCAGCCCCTCTTTTTGCAGCGCGATCATGCCCTTCCAGGCGTCGACATAGTGATCGATAGCCGGTACAGGCCAGTGCATCAGATAGAGATCGAGATAATCAAGCTGCAGTTTTTTCAGACTCTCCTGCAGGGCTTCGCGGGGACGTTTTTGATCGTCATTCCACAACTTGGTGGTGATAAACAGCTCTTCCCGCGCCACGCTCGCTGCTTTTAGCGCTTTGCCGACGCCTTCTTCATTCTGATATGCTGTGGCGGTATCAATCGATCGATAGCCCACCTCCAGCGCTTTATGAATCGCCGCGATCACCTCTTCATTGCTTGCTTTCCAGACTCCCAGCCCAAGTTGTGGCATTACGTTGCCATCCTGTAGCCTGATAATGGTTGGATTAGCCATGATGTGTTCCTCTTTTAATTGGCTCGCCGGAGTCGGGTCCGGCGAGACTAAGTGACTTAAGTCTGGACGAAATGGCCAAAAACGAAAGTCAGAGGCGAAAAAACCTTAGCGCGCCGCTTCATAAATCCGACGGCTGACATCCAGCGTAATATCCTGATTTTCACCTAAATTTGTGCATCCATGCGCCTCAAGTTTAGCCAGTAGCGCCGGAATAGTGCTGCCATCCAGACCGTAATCGGACAGACGGGTAGGCACGCCCATCTGTTCGAAGAAACGGCGGGTGGCGGCAATGGCGGCATCAATACGCTCGTCGTCGGAACCGTCGGTGATATTCCATACACGTTCAGCGTATTGCAGGAGTTTTGCACGTTTAACGTCTCGTTTTTCGTTCCATAGCGCAGGCAGAACGATAGCCAGCGTCTGGGCATGATCGAGACCGTGCATCGCGGTAAGCTCGTGGCCCAGCATATGCGTCGCCCAGTCCTGCGGAACCCCAGCGCCAATCAGGCCATTTAACGCCTGAGTAGCGGCCCACATCACGTTAGCGCGGACGTCATAGTTTTCAGGCTCTTGCAGCGCTTTGGGACCTTCTTCGATCAGTGTGAGTAAAATACCTTCGGCGAAACGATCCTGAATTTTGCCGTTAACCGGGTAAGTGACGTACTGCTCAACGGTATGGACGAAAGCATCCACGACGCCGTTCGCAACCTGGCGCGGCGGCAATGTATAGGTGTAGACCGGGTCCAGTACGGCAAACACCGGTTGCACGAACGAGGAGTGGAAGGCCTGTTTGTCGCCAGTGGTTTTACGGGAAATGACTGCGCCGGCGTTCGATTCTGAGCCGGTTGCCGGTAGGGTCAGCACAGACCCCATCGGGATTGCGCTACGAATCTCAGTACCGCCGGTTTCCAGAATGTGCCACGGATCGACGCCGTCCGTATACTGCGCCGCTGCGGCGATAAATTTGGTGCCGTCCAGTACGGAACCGCCGCCAACGGCCAGCAGGAAGGTAATATTTTCGTCGCGCACAAGCTGCACGGCCTTCATCAGCGTTTCATAGGACGGGTTCGGTTCAATACCGCCAAACTCCCGAACATCCAGTCCTTTTAACGCTTCCTGAACTTGCGCCAGTACGCCGGTCTTTTTCACGCTACCGCCGCCATAGGTAATCAGCACGCGGGCGTCCTGCGGGATTTGATCGCGAAGATCGACGATAGCGCCTTTACCAAACAGAATGCGGGTAGGGGTATGTAATTTGAAATTGTTCATTGCTCATTCCCTTATGTGGGTAAAAAGAGGGCAGGCGGCTGTCTGCCTGATGGTCATCATTGTGGTCTTGTGAGGGATGTCTCTCAATGCACATTTCTGCCAATGTTTTGCCTATTTCTCCAGAATGCTGGAGAAAATCGCTAAAAATGCGCACAATCCAGCGGAGTGGATTTGATGAAAAAATGGCGCGTTATGAATCGTGAAGCAATTTGCTTACAGTTGGCGGATAAAATTAATCATTTAAAAAATAATGATAAAATAATCAGCGAGCGGCTGGCGGGCATTCGTCTGTTGTATGGTGTTGAACCGGGACCGCGCACGCCGGTCATGTATCAGCCTGGCATCATATTTCTCTTTTCCGGCCATAAAATTGGCTATATTAACAAGCGCAAGTTTCGTTATGACGCTAATGAATATCTCTTACTGACCGTGCCGCTCCCTTTTGAATGCGAGACTTGGGCGACGCCGGAGGTACCGCTGGCCGGCATTCGGCTCGACATTGATGTACTGCAACTGCAAGAGTTGCTCATGGACATTGGCGAAGATGAGCGTTTCCAGTTGCCGATGGCGGCCAGTGGGATTAACTCCGCCACGCTGTCGGACGAGATTTTATGCGCGGTGGAAAGATTACTGGATGTGATGGAGCGCCCGCTGGATGCGCGGATTCTGGGAAAACAAATTATTCGCGAAATTCTTTATCATGTGCTGATGGGGCCGCGCGGCGGGGCGCTGCTTGCGCTGGTTAGTCGCCAGACGCACTTTAGCCTGATCAGTCGCGTACTTAAACAGATCGAAATGAAATACACCGAGAACCTGAATGTTGAGCAACTGGCGGCAGAAGCGAACATGAGCGTGTCGGCGTTTCACCATAATTTTAAGGCGGTCACCAGCACCTCGCCGTTGCAGTATTTAAAAAGCTACCGACTGCATAAAGCGCGGATGATGATGATTCACGATGGTATGAAGGCCAGCGCCGCGGCGATGCGGGTCGGCTATGAGAGCGCATCGCAGTTTAGCCGGGAGTTTAAACGTTATTTTGGCGTTACGCCGGGCGAAGATGCGGCAAGAATGCGGACAATGCAAGGGAGCTAAGTGGGGCATCCCGCCACGGGTCAACGAAGCGTAACCGGGCCATCCTGGCCGATTATGGATACGTCAGGCGTTACAGTATTTCTTTTTAATCACCACGACCAGCGTACCTAACAGCCCGGCAACCAGTAGCGCGACGGGAAGGATCATTAAAAATGTCATTACCTGGTCTTCATGGCGCTTAACAAACGGGATCATACTGAGCGCGTAGCCGAAGCTGGTCACGACAGTCACCCACAGCAGGCCGCTTAACCAGTTAAAAAACTGAAACCGGCGGTTGGACAGGCCGGAAATGCCCGCCATTGTTGGCAGCAGAGTGCGGACAAACGCCAGAAAGCGCCCGGCAAGCAATGCTAACAAACCGTGACGGTCAAACATGCAGGTGGCGCGCTGATGATATTTTGCCGGAAGCTGCGCCAGCCAGCCTTTGACGGTACGCGTATTACCGAGCCAGCGTCCCTGGATATAACTTAGCCAGCAGCCGAGACTGGCCGCGGCGGTGAGAATGCCAATCGTCGGCAAAAAATGCATCACATCCTGGGCGATCAACGCGCCTGCCAGTAGCAGCAGACTATCGCCAGGTAAGAATGACGCTGGCAGCAGACCGTTTTCTAAAAATAGCGTGGCGAACATGACCAAGTAGACGACGCTAACAACGTGTGGATTCGCCAGCGCGGCAAAATCATGTTGCCAGAGCGCAGCGATAATATCTTGAATGACAGCCATGAACTTTCCTGTGGAACAGCATTTATGCTTTTATTCGCCTATTGTACTCCTGAATCGTCCGGGATGCCTTGATCCCGGACGCAACAAACGCAGACTTTTCCACGGAAATTGTCTGCATATATGTCCATCCCCGGCAACTTTACACAATTCTGGCGAAGCCGGCGGCTAAATCAGCGATCAAATCATCAACACTCTCTAAACCAATATGCACCCGAACCAGCGTACCGGTAAAATCTACGCCGCCTGCGGGACGAATCGCGGCGATCTGTTCCGGCTGATTAGCAATAATCAGCGATTCGTAGCCTCCCCAGGAGTAGGCCATACTGAACAGCGAAAAGTTATCCAGATAGGCTGATAATTCTGCCTCGGTCAGCTTTTTATTGAGCACAAAGGAGAACAGGCCGCTGCTACCTGTAAAGTCTCGTTTCCAGAACGCATGACCTTTGCTACCCGGCAGGGCCGGATGATTAACGCGCGCGACCTGAGGATGGTTCGCCAGCCATGCGGCGATTTTGAGGCTGCTTTCTTGATGCTGGCGCAGTCGGACACCGAGTGTGCGCAGACCGCGGCTGGTCATATAAGCCGTGTCGGCGTCGAGCATTTGCCCCATCAGATAGGCGTTTTCCCGCAATTGTTCCCAGCAGCGCGCATTTGCAACGGCAGTCCCGACCATCGCATCAGAATGACCAATCAGATACTTAGTGCCCGCCTGGATAGAGATATCAATATCGAATTCCAGAGCTTTGAACAGAACGCCAGCCGCCCAGGTATTATCAATCATGATGACGGCTTCTGGCGCGACGCGTCTGACCGCACTAACAATGCTCGGAATATCATGTACTTCCATGGTAATAGAACCGGGGGATTCCAGAAATACGACTTTCGTGTTCGGCTGAATATGTTGCGTGATATCAGCGCCGATGAGCGGGTCGAACCAGCTTGTCGTCACGCCCAGTTTGCCGAGAATTTTGCTGCAGAAATCCTGGCTGGGTTCATAAGCTGTGTTGGTCATCAGGATGTGGTCGCCCTGCTCAACGAATGCCAGAATGGTGTTGGCGACCGCCGCCGCGCCGCACGGGAAGAGCGCGCATCCGGCGCCGCCTTCCAGTTCACACATGGCTTCCTGGAGCGAAAAGTGGGTCAGCGTTCCCCGGCGTCCGTAAAATAATTCGCCGTTGGCGAGATTGCGGGTAGCGTGTTTTTTGGCCTCGACGGTGTCAAACACCAGTGAAGAAGCGCGTTGAATCACACTATTCACTGAGCCAAGCGTGTATTTTTTGCTGCGTCCTGCGTTTACCAGTTTGGTATCCAACTGTTTATCCGTCATGTTGCGTTTCCTGATTTTAACCGTCTGGATGTCTAAACTAGCATGAATATAACCATCTGCACCCTGGCGACGTGTGATACAGATGAAAATTTTGCCAAAATAAAAACAGGTGGCTTTTTTAATGCGTAAGCGCAAAGAAAAAGCAGTAAAGGTGCGGCAGTATGTAAATAGTAATGAGAACGACTATCAATTCGACGTTGTTTTGATATTATTATGCTCAGATTTTGTGATTTGCGTCCTGGAGATACAGAGTGGGTAATAATTTGATGCAGACGGATCTTTCCGTCTGGGGCATGTATCAGCACGCCGATATTGTCGTGAAGTGCGTGATGATTGGTTTGATTCTGGCGTCAGTCGTCACCTGGGCTATCTTCTTCAGTAAAAGCGTTGAATTTTTCACTCAAAAGCGCCGCTTAAAGCGCGAACAACTGCAATTAGCCGATGCGCGCTCTTTAGATCAGGCTTCCGACATTGCGGCAGGTTTCAGCGCAAAAAGCCTCAGCGCACAGCTCATCAATGAAGCGCAGAATGAACTGGAACTCTCTCAGGGCAGCGAAGATAACGAAGGGATTAAAGAACGTACCGGCTTCCGTCTGGAACGTCGCGTCGCAGCGGTGGGCCGCTACATGGGACGAGGCAACGGTTATCTGGCGACGATCGGCGCCATTTCCCCCTTCGTCGGGTTGTTTGGCACCGTATGGGGCATTATGAATAGCTTCATCGGTATTGCGCAAACGCAGACCACCAACCTGGCGGTGGTTGCTCCTGGTATTGCGGAAGCGCTGCTGGCGACGGCGATTGGGCTGGTAGCCGCGATCCCGGCGGTCGTCATTTACAACATCTTCGCACGTCAGATAGGCAGTTACAAAGCGACGCTGGGCGACGTGGCGGCGCAGGTATTGCTGCTGCAAAGCCGCGATCTTGATCTGAATGCGAGCGCCAGTGCGCAGCCGGTACGCGCCGCGCAGAAATTACGGGTAGGGTAATGCGTCATGGCAATGCGTCTTAACGAGAACCTGGATGACAACGGCGAAATGCATGAAATCAACGTGACGCCGTTTATCGATGTCATGTTGGTTCTGCTGATTATCTTTATGGTGGCTGCGCCGCTGGCGACGGTGGACGTCAAGGTGAATCTGCCCGCTTCTACCAGTACGCCACAGCCGCGTCCGGAAAAACCGGTTTATCTGTCGGTGAAAGCGGATAACACCATGTTTATCGGTAACGATCCGGTGACGGATGATACGATGATTGCCGAGCTAACGGCCCTGACGGAAGGGAAAAAGGATACTACGATTTTCTTCCGTGCGGATAAAACCGTAGAGTATGAAACCCTGATGAAAGTGATGGATATGCTGCATCAGGCGGGCTATCTCAAGATTGGTTTGGTCGGCGAAGAGACCGCGAAAGCGAAATAAATATTCTGCTGATACTGTAGGCCGGGTAAGGCGAAGTCGCCACCCGGCTTTTTTTATTGCCTAAGATGGCGCCTTGCTTAACAGAATTGCGCCACCTTAATCGACTTCATGCGTTAGCCTAAATGTTCCCCGCCGCACACGCCGTGCACTTCTGCGGTAACGTAACTTGATTCCTGGCTTGCCAGATAGACATACACCGGCGCCAGCTCTGCCGGTTGACCGGCCCGCTTCATTGGCGTCTGCTGGCCAAACTGCGGAATTTTATCCTGTGTTTGGCCGCCGGAAATTTGCAGCGCTGTCCAGATAGGGCCAGGCGCGACAATATTCACGCGAATTCCTTTTTCCGCCACCTGTTTCGCCAGGCCGCGGCTGTAATTAAGGATTGCCGCCTTGGTTGCCGCATAATCCAGCAGGTGCGGACTGGGCTGATACGCCTGGATAGACGACGTTGTGATAATACTGGCGCCTTTTGGCAGCAGCGGAATCGCTTCCTGGGTTATCCAGAACAGGGCAAAAACGTTAACGGCGAAGGTTTGCTGAAATTGCTCGCTGGTCAGATCTTTTATCTCCGGGATTGCCGTCTGTTTACCGGCTACCAGCGCCAGAATGTCCAGCCCGCCCAGCGCTTCACGCGCCTTATGGACCAGCGAACGGGCGAAAGATTCGTCGCTAAGATCGCCTGGCAATAACACCGCTTTACGGCCGCACTCCTCAATCAGCGCTTTAACCTGCTGAGCGTCCTCTTCTTCCGCTGGCAGGTAGTTGATCGCGACATCTGCGCCTTCACGCGCGTAAGCGATAGCGGCAGCGCGCCCAATCCCGGAGTCGCCCCCTGTCACCAGCGCCTTACGATCTTTAAGGCGACCACTGCCGACATAACTTTTTTCACCACAGTCAGGAACAGGCGTCATTTTCGCCTGGACGCCGGGCGCCGGCTGTTTTTGCTTAGGATACTCGCCGGTGTAATACTGCGTGGTAGGGTCGTATAGATGAGACATTGAGCTTCTCCCTTCAGGTTGAACACCCTTTAAGCGTAGACACTTTTACTACCGTAAGAGGGAGAATCAGAACGATCCTTATGCTTCACCCGTATTCACAACAGAGTTAACTAGCCATGAAGGTTATTTTTCTTGCCGTGCGACGGTGGTGACGTTGCGCGTCCGGTAGTCGCCATCGGAAAGCTTACGCGTCAGACGTAGGGTTGCCGTCTCGCGAGCCAGCAGATGCTGCCAGTCACTTTCAAGACGAGACATAATTTTGTCTCGTAATTCAGGATGCTGCTCGATAATGGCATTGATGGTCGCGCCATAAATCTCCTCTTTGACCTGTAACGCATACATCTCCCGTCGGTTTTGCCACTTCAGGCGTACTAACGCCGCCGGTATGGATACCACCTCCTGAGTTACCTTTTCCAGGGTGGCATTTTTACTGGCGATTAGCGCTGCAAGATTTTGCTTTAAGATAAATTCATCACTTTTATGGTTGTCTAAAGCCAAATAAACGTTATTGTCTTCAACTTCTTTCATCTTTATGTTCCAGTGAATAAAATAGCGGCATATCGGTTTCGCGAGTGATTAAATTAAGCCAAATGGCATTGCCTTTTTCATTTATCATTGCGGTTTTATCCGCCAGTATTTTACTTAGCGTTTGGGCATCAATATCGCCTTCTGCCTGTAGTGCGTTTATCAGGCGGGCAAACGTTTCAATTTTAGCCACACAATACAGACGTTCTTTAATATGACGGTCGCGTTCTTCAAATAATACGTTTCTGTGTTGCCCGGCAGCGTTAGCGCTAATTAAAATATCGGGCTCGTAATCGCTGAGTTTTGTCTTTCCCTTAGGCAAATTTTTACTGTTTTCTGTGGCCTCAGGGGGCGGCGATGACAGGCGAAAATGAGAGGAAACCAGATGCTCAGGAAGCATGACTAAATATCCTTTACGATCAGTGGTATACTATTTTTAATAGTGTAGGTTTCGTTGACAATAACATGGCGTAATTTTAAAATCAAAAAAAATGGAGCCTGCTATGAACAGTATTTTTTATTCTGTTATTATATTGCTATTACTGACCGGCGCGATACTCTTCCTGATGTGGGAGGTTAATAAAAAACGTCCTGGTGGAAAAGTCATAAATTTAAATCAAACTGAACCCACGACAAAGGAAGAGGGCGAAGATCATTTCTCAGTATTAATGAATTCGATAACGCCGGTATGGTACTGGCGCGTTAACCATGAATATATCGATTTCCTTCATGCAACGATAAAACGAATGACAATGACTGAGTTGAATGAAACGCCTGGATTATTTGACGCACAGCGTCGTTGCAGCGACCTTAACTCTGCCGTTTATAAGTATTACGACAATATTAAGAAGCGTTGTCTGAACGGAGAAAAGGTGCCGTATTCGGATTTGGACGTCCTTAATTTACGCCAGTGTTTTCGCGAGTTCAGTCTTGAAGCCTACCCGGCATTGGTCGCGCTGGTATGGCCGGAATATCAGCGCCCGCAGGTTAACCCGGATGAGATTTAGAGCCTATCCCATTAGGGCTATTTTACTTGCCATTTTGGACCTGGGCAGTGCTCGCCAAAACGCGTTAGCGTTTTGAACGCCGCTAGCGGCGGCCCGAAGGGCGAGCGTAGCGAGTCAAACCTCACGTACTACGTGTACGCTCCGGTTTTTGCGCGCTGTCCGTGTCCAAACTGGCTGCGCCAATAACGCCTGGTGGGATAGGCTCTTAACTGGCATGTTGATCTGATGTTGCATGGTTGAGATATACTGTTGCTGGTTTTAGTTACCTGACAGGTCCCTATGGAACGCTTTCTTGAAAATGTAATGTATGCGTCTCGCTGGCTGCTCGCGCCGGTGTATTTTGGCCTCTCTTTGGCGCTGATCGCTTTAGCGCTAAAATTTTTCCAGGAAATTCTACACGTTCTGCCGAACGTTTTTGCCCTGGCGGAGGCCGATCTGATCCTGGTGCTGTTATCGCTGGTTGATATGACGCTGGTTGGCGGATTGCTGGTAATGGTCATGTTCTCCGGGTATGAGAATTTTGTCTCTCAGCTGGATATCTCTGCGGGCAAGGAGAAGCTGAACTGGCTGGGGAAAATGGATGCGACGTCGCTAAAAAATAAGGTGGCGGCATCGATAGTCGCTATCTCTTCCATTCACCTGTTACGCGTGTTTATGGACGCGAAAAACGTCCCGGATAACAAATTAATGTGGTATGTCATCATCCATCTGACCTTTGTCCTGTCGGCGTTTGTGATGGGCTATCTGGACAGATTGACGCGGCATAACCATTGAGCCGCCGTCAACGGCGGGGCAGTCGGGCAAAGGATGCTGAGCCCGGCTGTAAAACAGCGCTTCTTTAACGGTGGATAACCGTCTCCCTGCAGCCTTACGCAATATTTTTACTACATCTATTCATTTACTCAGTAATAACACTGAAAGATTTTCTCTGCGTTCACAGATATATAACATCTGCGGGTACGTAAACGGCGGTAACTGTAAAAAAATGGAGAATGCATTATATATTCTCCGCGCCTTGCCGATAACGAGAGTGCGTCATCGTCTGATGACTAATCTCTTATATTCAGCAAGGAAATTCATATGCGTTTGCTGCAAAACTTTACTATTCGTATGGTCATGCTGACGATACTGGGACTTTTTTGTCTACTCTGGTCGGGGGTGGGGTTATACAGCGTCCATGCTTTATCCGAAGTTTCGGAAGGAAATGATATTGACCGGCATCTTGTGCGGCAAATGACGGTGCTAAGCCAGGGTAACGATCAATATTTCCGCTTTGTTACCCGCCTTAGCCGCGCGATGGATGTAAAAATCGGCGGCGGCACGCCCGATTTTGCGCCCGCCCGGCAGTCGCTCGAGAATATGCGTCAGAAGCTGGAGGAGATGAAAGCGCTATCGCCAGGGCCGATGAACCCTGATATCTCAAGGGAGGTCTTGTCCAACTGGCAGGCCTTGCTGGAGAAAGGCGTCGTTCCTCAAATGCAACTGGCGCAGCAAGGATCGCTGACCGCCTGGAGCGAACATGCCAGTACGGTCACGCCCGCACTCAGTCGCGCGTTCGGCGCCAGCGCGGAACGGTTTAGTCATGAAGCTGGCACCATGCTGGATAACACACGTGTGATGGTCGATGGTAAAACCTATACCATCCGCATCCTGCTTATCACGGCGGTGATTCTGGGCATTGCTATCCTGATTTTTACCGATCGCTATCTGGTTGCAATGATGGTGAAACCGCTGGAGCGCATCCGTCAGCAGTTTCAGCGCATCGCGCAAGGCGATCTTAGCCAGCCGATTGAAGCGTTGGGGCGTAACTGCGTAGGCCGGTTGGTGCCGCTACTGCGCGCGATGCAGGACAGTTTACGCGAAGCCGTGAGTACGATCCGCGCCGGAAGCGACAATATCTGGCGCGGCGCGACGGAAATTTCTACCGGTAATAACGATCTCTCTTCCCGAACGGAAGAACAGGCCGCCGCGCTGGAAGAAACTGCCGCCAGCATGGAACAGCTTACCGCAACGGTGAAAATGAACGCCGAACACGCCCGCCAGGCGAGTCAGCTTGCGGATGCCGCCTCGCTAACGGCAGGAAAAGGCGGTGAACTGGTTTCCGATGTGGTAGAAACAATGAACGGTATTTCCGCCAGTTCGCAGCAGATCGCCGAAATTACTACCGTGATTAATAGTATTGCTTTCCAGACCAATATTCTGGCCTTGAACGCAGCGGTAGAAGCGGCCAGAGCGGGCGAGCAGGGACGCGGCTTCGCGGTGGTCGCCGGTGAGGTACGTAACCTGGCCAGCCGCAGCGCGGGGGCGGCGAAAGAAATTGAAGCCTTAATTGGCGAATCGGTACGTCGCGTAGCGCAGGGCGCGCAGTTGGTCCAGGAGACCGGCGCGACGATGGACGCCATCCTGCGCGGCGTCACGGAAGTGACGACGATTATGAAACAGATCGCGTCCGCCTCCGAAGAACAGAGTAAAGGTATTTCTCAGGTTGGCGTGGCGATCACGCAAATGGATAGCGTTACGCAACAAAACGCCGCGCTGGTTGAGCAGGTTTCCGCGGCGGCGGCGGCGCTGGAACGGCAGACGGAGGATTTGCAACGCTCCGTACAGCAGTTCCGGCTTTCCGCTAGTGAGCCGCAACAACGCGTAACGGCGAAAGCGGCGCCTGGCGTTCAGAGAATGGCGTCGGCTCCCGCACAGTCTACTGATGAATGGGTTTCCTTCTGATGTGAAGCAAAAAAGCGCGTAATGCGCTGGCCTTCATTTAATTAGTCGCTATATAATTTATTATATAGCGACTAAGGAGGTCAGATGAATAATCATTTTGGGAAAGGGTTAATGGCCGGGTTGCACGCGCCATATGCATATAGCGCGCATCATGCGGTGAATTTCTGTTCTGAGTATAAACGTGGCTTTGTATTGGGTTTTACACACCGTATGTTCGAAAAGACCGGCGATCGTCAACTTAGCGCGTGGGAGGCTGGAATTCTGACGCGTCGCTATGGTCTGGATAAAGAAATGGTGATGGATTTCTTTAAAGAGAATCATTCCGGGATGGCGGTTCGCTTCTTTATGGCCGGTTATCGACTCGAAGGTTGATCCAACAGGGGTATTATCTTGCTTTAATTAATTACACTATCGCCTCTTCCCTTCGTTTTACTGTTCCGTCGAAGTATTATGGCGCACATAACCATAAAAAAAGTGTGGTAAATGGCGTACCGATCGCAATAACTTCTTCGCGAACAGTGCAAAATAAAAGCCAGGTCTTCGTAACGGAATAACTATAAAATGACTGGAGATAATACTCTCATCACTTCTCACGGCATTAACCGTCGTGATTTCATGAAGCTTTGTGCAGCACTGGCCGCTACTATGGGGCTCAGTAGCAAAGCCGCCGCAGAAATGGCAGAATCGGTATCCAATCCACAGCGTCCGCCCGTTATCTGGATTGGCGCTCAGGAGTGTACCGGTTGTACCGAATCACTGCTTCGTGCTACACACCCAACCGTTGAAAACCTCGTTCTGGAGACCATCTCTCTGGAATACCACGAGGTGCTTTCCGCCGCATTCGGTCACCAGGTCGAAGAAAACAAACATAACGCTCTGGAGAAGTATAAAGGGCAATATGTTCTGGTGGTGGATGGTTCTATCCCACTAAAAGATAACGGTATCTACTGCATGGTTGCCGGCGAGCCGATCGTGGATCACATCCGCAAAGCCGCTGATGGCGCAGCCGCGATTATCGCTATCGGTTCCTGCTCGGCATGGGGCGGCGTTGCTGCGGCTGGCGTAAACCCAACCGGCGCTGTCAGTCTGCAGGAAGTCTTACCGGGCAAAACGGTTATCAATATTCCAGGTTGTCCGCCAAACCCGCATAACTTCCTGGCGACCGTCGCGCATATCATCACTTACGGCACGCCGCCGAAGCTGGATGCGAAAAATCGTCCAACCTTTGCCTATGGCCGTCTGATTCATGAGCATTGCGAACGTCGTCCACACTTCGACGCAGGCCGTTTTGCCAAAGAATTTGGCGACGAAGGCCACCGTCAGGGCTGGTGTCTCTACCATCTTGGCTGTAAAGGGCCGGAAACCTGGGGCAACTGTTCTACGTTACAGTTCTGTGACGTTGGCGGCGTCTGGCCAGTGGCGATCGGTCATCCTTGCTATGGCTGTAACGAAGAAGGTATCGGCTTCCATAAGGGCATTCACCAGCTTGCTCATGTCGAAAACCAAACTCCGCGTTCAGAGAAACCTGACGTCAATATGAAAGAAGGCGGCAATATCTCTGCGGGCGCTGTCGGTCTGCTTGGCGGCGTAGTCGGTCTGGTTGCCGGCGTCAGCGTGATGGCGGTACGTGAACTGGGGCGTCAGCAAAAGAAAGATAACGCTGACTCACGGGGAGAATAACCGTGAACAGACGTGACTTTATTAAAGCAGCCTCCGGTGGAGCATTGCTGTTGGGCGCCGCGCCGTCTGTCAGCCATGCGGCTGCAGAAAACCGTCCGCCGATTCCAGGTTCGCTGGGTATGCTGTATGACTCCACTCTGTGCGTGGGCTGTCAGGCCTGCGTCACAAAGTGTCAGGATATCAACTTCCCGGCGCGTAACCCGGAAGGGGAGCAGACCTGGTCGAACAACGACAAGCTGTCGCCGTATACCAATAACATTATTCAGGTATGGCGTAGCGGTACGGGCGTGAACAAAGATCAGGAAGAGAACGGCTATGCCTACATCAAGAAACAGTGTATGCACTGCGTCGATCCTAACTGCGTTTCCGTTTGCCCGGTGTCGGCGCTGAAAAAAGATCCGAAAACCGGCATCGTCCACTATGACAAAGATGTCTGCACCGGCTGCCGTTACTGTATGGTTGCCTGCCCGTACAACGTACCTAAGTACGACTACAACAACCCGTTTGGCGCGCTTCACAAGTGTGAGTTGTGTAACCAGAAAGGCGTTGAGCGTCTGGATAAAGGCGGTTTGCCTGGGTGTGTGGAAGTTTGTCCGGCAGGGGCCGTCATTTTCGGTACTCGTGAAGAGCTGATGGCGGAAGCGAAAAAACGTCTGGCCCTCAAACCAGGCAGTGAATATCACTATCCGCGCCAGACGTTGAAAACGGACGACACCTATCTGCATACGGTGCCTAAATACTACCCACACCTCTACGGTGAAAAAGAGGGCGGTGGTACTCAGGTGCTGGTGCTGACAGGCGTTCCTTATGAAGATCTGGATCTGCCGAAGCTGGATGACCTTTCAACCGGAGCGCGCTCCGAGCATGTTCAACACACGCTTTATAAAGGCATGATACTACCCCTGGCTGCGCTGGCGGGCTTAACCGTGCTGGTTCGTCGTAATAGCAAAAACGACCATCACGATGGAGGAGACGATCATGAGTCATGATCCAAAACCGCTGGGCGGAAAAATCATCAGTAAACCGGTCATTATTTTTGGACCGTTAATCGTCCTGTGTATGCTCCTTATCGTGAAGCGTCTGGTCTTCGGGTTGGGCTCCGTTTCCGACCTGAACGGCGGTTTCCCGTGGGGCGTCTGGATTGCCTTTGACCTGTTGATCGGCACCGGCTTTGCCTGCGGCGGTTGGGCGTTGGCATGGGCGGTGTATGTCTTTAACCGTGGGCAATACCATCCGTTGGTGCGCCCGGCGTTGCTGGCAAGCTTGTTTGGTTACTCGCTGGGCGGCCTGTCGATCACTATCGACGTCGGTCGTTACTGGAACCTGCCGTACTTCTACATTCCAGGTCACTTCAACGTGAACTCGGTACTGTTTGAGACGGCGGTCTGTATGACCATCTACATCGGCGTGATGGCGCTGGAGTTTGCGCCTGCCCTGTTTGAACGTCTGGGCTGGAAAGTGTCGCTCAAGCGTCTGAATAAGGTGATGTTCTTTATTATCGCGCTGGGCGCGCTGCTGCCGACGATGCACCAGTCCTCAATGGGGTCATTGATGATCTCGGCGGGCTATAAAGTGCATCCGCTATGGCAAAGCTATGAAATGCTGCCGCTGTTCTCGGTTCTGACCGCGTTTATCATGGGCTTCTCCATTGTCATATTTGAGGGTTCGCTGGTTCAGGCAGGCCTGAAAGGAAACGGTCCGGATGAGAAAAATTTGTTTGTTAAGCTGACGAATACCATCAGCGTGCTGCTGGCGATTTTCGTCGTCCTGCGCTTTGGCGAACTGATTTATCGCGACAAGCTGTCCTATGCGTTTGCCGGCGATTTTTACTCCGCTATGTTCTGGATTGAAGTCGTCCTGATGGTCTTCCCGTTAGTGGTGCTGCGTGTGGCGAAACTGCGTAATGACTCTCGTATGCTGTACCTGTCGGCGCTGAGCGCGCTGTTGGGCTGCGCGACGTGGCGTCTGACCTATTCGCTGGTGGCATTCAACCCGGGTGGCGGCTACCACTACTTCCCAACCTGGGAAGAATTGTTGATTTCTATTGGTTTTGTGGCCATTGAGATTTGTGCATACATCGTACTCATTCGTCTACTGCCGATACTTCCTCCTTTAAAACAAAACGATCATAATCGTCATGAGGCGAGCAAAGCATGAGCCAGAGAATTACTATTGATCCGGTAACCCGTATTGAGGGTCATTTACGCATTGACTGCGAAATTGAGAACGGCGTCGTATCCAAAGCATGGGCGTCCGGCACCATGTGGCGCGGTATGGAAGAGATCGTGAAGAACCGCGATCCGCGCGATGCGTGGATGATTGTGCAGCGTATTTGCGGCGTTTGTACGACAACTCACGCGATCTCCTCCGTTCGTGCGGCGGAAAGCGCGCTGAATATTGATGTTCCCGTCAACGCGCAGTATATCCGTAATATTATTCTGGCGGCGCATACCACCCATGACCACATTGTCCATTTCTACCAGCTCTCTGCGCTGGACTGGGTGGACATTACCTCTGCGCTGAAAGCCGATCCGGAAAAAGCCTCCGCGATGCTGGATGGTGTGTCGAGCTGGCACCTGAACAGCGCGCAAGAGTTCACGAAAGTTCAGAACAAGATCAAGGATCTTGTCGCCAGCGGTCAGTTAGGTATTTTCGCCAACGGCTACTGGGGGCACCCGGCAATGCAGTTACCGCCGGAGGTCAACCTGATTGCGGTCGCTCACTATCTGCAGGCGCTGGAATGTCAGCGTGACGCTAACCGCGTGGTGGCGTTGCTGGGCGGTAAATCGCCGCATATCCAGAACCTGGCGGTCGGTGGGGTGGCGAACCCGATCAATCTCGACAGCATCGGTACGTTGAACCTTGAACGCCTGATGTACATCAAATCGTTTATTGATAAGCTGAGCGATTTTGTCGAGCAGGTGTATAAAGTGGATACCGCAGTCATCGCGGCCTACTATCCGGAATGGCTGGAGCGTGGCAAAGGCGCGGTGAACTACCTGAGCGCGCCGGAATTCCCGACCGACGGTAAAAACGGCAGTTTCCTGTTCCCGGGCGGTTACATTACCAATGCCGATCTGTCGACATACCGTCCGATCACCTCTCACTCCGACGAGTTCCTGATTAAAGGTATTCAGGAGAGCGCGAAGCACGCCTGGTACAAAGATGAAGCGCCGCAGGCGCCGTGGGAAGGCACTACGATCCCGGCTTACGACGGTTGGTCGGATGACGGTAAATACTCATGGGTCAAGTCGCCGACATTCTACGGCAAAACCGTCGAAGTCGGGCCGCTGGCGAACATGCTGTGTAAACTGGCTGCAGGTCGTGAATCCACGCAGACCAAGCTCAATGAAATCATTGCGCTTTATCAGAAGCTGACCGGCAAAACGCTGGAAATGGCGCAACTTCACTCTACGCTGGGTCGTATCATCGGGCGTACCGTTCACTGTTGTGAACTGCAAAACATATTGCAGGATCAATACAACGCGCTGATTGTAAATATCGGCAAAGGCGATTACACCACGTTTGTGAAGCCGAACATTCCGGCGACGGGCGAGTTCAAAGGCGTGGGCTTCCTGGAGGCGCCGCGCGGTATGCTGTCTCACTGGATGGTGATTAAAGACGGTATTATCAGTAACTATCAGGCAGTGGTGCCATCGACCTGGAACTCAGGTCCGCGTAACTTCAACGATGACGTGGGGCCGTACGAACAGTCGCTGGTCGGTACGCCGATCGCCGATCCGGCGAAGCCGCTGGAAGTGGTACGTACCATCCACTCCTTCGACCCTTGCATGGCGTGCGCGGTACACGTGGTGGACGCCGATGGCAATGAAGTGGTCTCGGTGAAGGTTTTGTAATGCGGATATTAGTCTTAGGGGTCGGCAATATTTTGCTGACCGATGAAGCCATCGGGGTGCGTATTGTTGAAGCGTTAGAGCAACGATACACCCTGCCGGATTTCGTTGAGATTCTGGATGGCGGTACGGCGGGAATGGAACTTCTTGGCGATATGGCGAATCGTGATCATTTGATCATTGCCGACGCCATCGTGTCGAAAAAGAACGCGCCGGGAACCATTATGGTACTGCGCGACGATGAAGTTCCGGCGCTGTTCACCAACAAAATCTCCCCCCATCAGCTTGGACTGGCCGACGTATTGTCGGCCCTCCGCTTTACCGGCGAGTTTCCGAAGAAACTGACCCTGGTTGGCGTTATTCCACAGTCGCTGGAACCGCACATCGGCTTAACGCCAACCGTCGAGGCGATGATTGAGCCTGCGCTTGAGCAGGTTCTTGCTGCGCTGCGTGAATCCGGCGTCGAAGCAATTCCTAAGGAGACGGCGCATGTCTGAAACGTTTTCCGGATTCGACACGGCGCCCGTCGCCCGGGTTCAGGCGGCGTTTGAAGAGATAGCCCATCGTTCGATGCACGATCTTTCGTTTCTGCATCCGACTATGCCAGTGCATGTCTCTGATTTTACGTTATTTGAAGGACAATGGACGGGCACGGTAATTACGCCGTGGATGTTAAGCGCATTAATCTTCCCTGGCCCGGACCAGATCTGGCCCAGGCGTACCGTCGGTGAAAAACTCGGTCTGCAACTGCCTTATGGCACGATGACCTTTACCGTTGGCGAACTGGAAGGCGTTTCGCAATATCTTGCCTGCTCGTTGATGTCGCCGCTTTCCCGTAGCCTGTCGCCGGAAGAGGGCGTCCGGCTGGCGGATGACTGCGCGCGGATGCTGTTATCTCTGCCGGTAAGCAATCCTGATGCGCCGCAGACAAGCCGGCGTGCGTTGCTGTTTGGCCGTCGGAGCTGTGAGAATGCATGAGCTGTCTCTTTGCCAAAGCGCCGTTGAAATTATTCAGCAGCAGGCAGAACAGCACGGCGTGGCGCGCGTCACCGGCGTATGGCTGGAGATAGGCGCGCTTTCGTGCGTTGAAGAGCGCGCGGTTCGTTTCAGTTTTGATATCGCCTGCCAGGGGACTTTAGCGCAAGGGTGCGAATTGCACATCGACTACAGACCGGCCCAGGCCTGGTGCTGGGATTGCAGTCAGGTGGTGGAAATTCTCAGGCATGACGCGCAATGTCCGCGTTGTCATGGCGATCGCCTGCGGGTGGATACCGGCGATTCGTTGAAAGTAAAGAGTATTGAGGTCGAATAACCCGCATTTTATTTCAGGTGGTTAATTATGTGTATTGGCGTCCCCGGTCAGGTGCTGGCCGTCGGAGATGATATTCACCAGCTTGCGCAGGTGGAAGTGTGTGGCATCAAACGTGATGTCAATATTGCTCTGATTTGTGAAGGTAAGCCAGCCGATCTGGTAGGGCAATGGGTATTGGTACACGTTGGTTTTGCGATGAGCATCATTGACGAAGACGAAGCGAAAGCCACGTTAGATGCGCTGCGCCGCATGGAGTACGACATCACCAGCGCGTGATCCCTTAATCACCTCTATTATATCGCTCTATAATCGCTGTATAATTATTTATATATCGATTGTGGGGCGAAACCTATGAATAAATTTTTGCGCCAGCTCTCTCTGCTGGCGTTGCTTTTTTGCTGGCCGTTAATGTCACAGGCGGCGCGTACTTTTACCGATCAAATTGGCCGCCAGGTCACGGTTCCGGACACCGTCGACAGAGTGGTGGTGCTCCAGCATCAAACGCTCAATCTCCTTGTACAGATGAATGCCACTGACAAAATCGTTGGGGTCATGGCGAACTGGAAACAGCAATTAGGCGACGGCTATGCGCGTCTGGCGCCGGAACTGGCGCAAAAAGCCTCGCTGGGCGATCTAACGCACGTTGATCTTGAAAAACTGGTGGCGCTGCACCCGCAGGTGGTGTTTGTCACGAATTACGCTCCGCAGGAGATGATCGACAAGATCAGCCGTCTTGGCATTCCGGTGGTGGCGATTTCGCTGCGCCATGATATTGCTGGCGAGCAGGCTAAAATGAACCCGACCCTGGCCGATGAAGAGCAGGCTTATAATCGCGGGCTGCGTGAAGGAATAACGCTGATTGGCGATATCGTCAATAAACCGCAGGAGGCGAAAGCGCTGATTGAGGCGATGGATAAAGGTCGCAAGATGGTCAGCGACCGTTTGCAGTCGGTTCCTGAAAATGAGCGAGTTCGCGCCTATATGGCGAATCCGGAGTTGACCACCTACGGTTCCGGTAAATATACCGGTCTGATGATGGCCCATGCGGGGGCGCTGAATGTAGCGGCATCCTCGGTGAAAGGCTTTAAGCAGGTGACAATGGAGCAGGTGATCGCCTGGGATCCGCAGGTGATCTTTGTCCAGAATCGCTATCCAAAGGTCGTCAATGAGATCCTGCACAATCCCCAGTGGCAGGTCATTGACGCGGTGAAGCATCATCGGGTTTACCTGATGCCGGATTATGCCAAAGCCTGGGGATATCCGATGCCGGAGGCGGTGGGAATCGGCGAACTGTGGATGGCGAAAAAACTCTATCCGCAAAAATTCCACGATATTGACATGCAAAAGGCCGCTAACGACTGGTATCAACGTTTTTACCGTACTGACTATCAGGGCGTACAGTGATGCGAATACTGGCAGCGGGGAGCTTGCGCGTCGTCTGGCCGCAGCTAATGACGGCGTTTCAGGCGGATGCGGTATGTGATTTCGGTCCGGCGGGGCTGTTACGTGAACGCATCGAAGCGGGCGAAGCGTGCGACTTTTTTGCTTCGGCGAACCTGGCGCATCCGCAGGCGCTGCTGGAAAGCGGGCGGGCGCTGCGGGTCGCGCCTTTTACGACGAACCGTTTGTGTCTGAGCGTGCGGGCACAGGCGATGCGTGAAGGCGAGGACTGGCTGTCGCTATTAACCCGGCGGGATCTGCGGATCGGCACCTCAACAGCAGGTTGCGATCCTTCCGGCGATTATACGCAGCAGCTTTTTTCGCGGATGGGCAAGGAGGGCGAAGCGGTCCGAAAACGCGCGGTAGCGCTGGTTGGCGGCAGGCAGACTTTGCCGTTACCGGCGGGCCGGCTGGCTGCGGAATGGCTCATCAATCATGATTACACCGATATCTTTATCGGCTATGCCAGCTATGCTCCCAGGCTACGGCAGGTTAATTCGCTGCGAGTGGTTGATATCCCGGAACCTTATAATCCCGTGGCTGAATATGGCTTTGCCTGCCTGAGCGAGCAGGGAAAAACGCTTGCCGACTTTTTACTGTCAGCACGGGCGAGGTTGATTCTCATGCAACATGGGTTTAGTGAAGCGCCGAATATGACACACTCGCAGAACTGATAAGCGAAGCGTCAGCAGGGAATACCATGCCGGATGACGACATTACTACCTCATCCGGCATCATGGTTTAACTTTGACGTTTATCTTCGGTATTGTTTTCGAAGTCGCTGGCGTCATGGCGTTCGTGAAGCTGTTCGTTCAATGGGCCGTTGGTCCGGTTGACAATGCGCCCCCGCTTTACCGCCGGACGTTCGGCTACCTGCTTCGCCCAGCGTTGTACGTTTTGATAACTTCCGGCATCCAGAAACTCCGCTGCATCATAGACATTCCCCAGCACCACGTTGCCGAACCACGGCCAGATGGCCATATCGGCAATAGTGTACTCTTCTCCCGCGACATACGGGTGGTGAGCTAACTGCTTATCCAGCACGTCCAGCAGACGCTTGGCTTCCATGGTGAAGCGATTAATGGCGTACTCAATTTTTACCGGCGCATAATGATAGAAGTGACCGAAACCGCCGCCGAGGAACGGCGCCGCGCCCTGTAGCCAGAACAACCAGTTAAGGGTTTCTGTGCGCTTAGCCAGATCCTGCGGCAGGAAATGGCCAAACTTATCCGCCAGATAAACAAGAATTGCGCCCGACTCAAAAACCCGAATCGGCGGGTTGTGTGAGTTATCGCGCAGCGCCGGAATTTTTGAGTTCGGATTGATGTCAACAAAGCCGCTGGAGAACTGATCGCCCTCGCCGATGCGAATCAACCAGGCGTCATATTCGGCGCCGGTCACGCCCAGCGCCAGGAGTTCTTCCAGCATAATGGTCACTTTCTGGCCGTTAGGCGTCCCCAGCGAATAAAGCTGTAACGGATGTTTGCCGACGGGCAGCGTTTTGTCGTGCGTCGGGCCGGAAACCGGGCGATTAATGTTAGCGAACGCGCCGCTGCCGGATTTATCCCACGTCCAGACTTTTGCGGGTTGATAAGTATTATCTGCCATATTGACCTGCCTTCACAGTGGTGGTGTTGAAGCAGTGTAGCAGCTTGCTAACCGGACATTTAACCGATTGGGACATTCCGACGAGTGAAATTTTAACCTTCTGGCCTCAGTGTGCCTTATTGAGGTGTATGATTATGTCGACCTCTGTCCGGTTAGTGTCACAGAGCAGACAATCAGAGCGAAATCACGCCAGGCTGCTCAGGCGGTCTTGTTTTGAGGTAAGTGCATGAGCAAAGGAACCACCAGTCAGGATGCCCCCTTCGGGACATTATTGGGTTACGCCCCCGGCGGCGTAGCGATCTACTCTTCAGATTACAATTCCCTCGATCCGTGGGACGACGACGACGCAGCTTTTCGTAGCTACATCGACGATGAATACATGGGGCATAAATGGCAGTGCGTGGAATTTGCCCGCCGTTTTCTCTTTCTGAATTATGGCGTTGTTTTTACTGACGTCGGCATGGCCTGGGAAATCTTCTCGCTGCGTTTTCTGCGCGAGGTCGTGAATGATAATATTTTGCCTTTGCAGGCCTTCCCGAACGGTTCGCCGCGCGCGCCGGAGGCCGGGGCGCTGCTCATCTGGCAAAAGGGCGGCGAGTTTAACGAAACCGGGCACGTTGCGATTATCACCCAGCTCCTGGATAACAAAATTCGTATTGCTGAGCAAAACGTTATCCACACGCCATTGCCGCCAGGGCAGCAGTGGACTCGCGAACTGGAAATGGTTGTAGAAAACGGGTGTTACACCCTGCGCGACACCTTTGATGACACGACGATTTTAGGCTGGATGATCCAGACCGACGACACGCAATACAGTTTGTCACAGCCTGACATCGCGAATCAGTCGCTGGCGATTCGCGGCGCAAGACTGCCAGAGAAAGGTCAGTTTGACGGTCCGTGGCTGGATGAGCGCGATCCGTTACAAAAAGCCTATGTGCAGGCGAACGGACACGTTATCAATCAGGACCCGTACCAGTATTTTACCATCACCGAGAGCGCTGAACAGGAGCTTATCAAAGCGACCAATGAGTTGCATTTGATGTACCTGCACGCCACGGACAAAGTTTTAAAAGACGATAATCTGCTGGCGCTATTCGATATCCCCAAAATTCTTTGGCCGCGTCTGCGCCTCTCCTGGCAGCGCCGTCGTCACCATATGATCACCGGTCGTATGGATTTCTGCATGGATGAACGCGGGCTGAAAGTCTATGAATACAATGCCGATTCCGCATCATGCCATACCGAAGCGGGATTAATTCTCGAAAAATGGGCTGAGCAGGGCTATACCGGTAAAGGGCATAACCCGGCGGAGGGCTTAATTAACGAGCTGGCAGGCGCCTGGAAACACAGTAAAGCGCGTCCTTTCGTCCATATCATGCAGGATGATGATATCGAGGAGGACTATCACGCGCAGTTTATGCAGCAGGCGCTGCATCAGGCCGGTTTCGCGAGCAAAATTCTCCGCGGGCTGGGCGAGTTGCGCTGGGATGACGCCGGGCAGTTGATCGATGGCGACGGACGGCTGGTGAATTGTGTCTGGAAAACCTGGGCGTGGGAAACGGCGATGGAGCAGATACGCGAAGTCAGCGAGACGGAGTATGCCGCAGTGCCTATTCGTACCGGGCACCCGGAAAATGAAGTCCGGCTGATTGATGTATTACTGCGCCCGGAAGTGTTGGTGTTTGAACCGCTGTGGACGGTGATCCCGGGTAACAAAGCGATCCTGCCCATCCTGTGGTCGCTCTTCCCGCATCATCGCTATTTGCTCGACACGGATTTTACCGTTAACGATGAGCTGGTGCAGACCGGCTATGCGGTAAAACCGATTGCCGGACGTTGCGGTAGTAATATTGATTTGGTGAGCCATCAGGAAGAGCTCCTGGATAAAACCAGCGGCAAGTTCGCCACGCAGAAAAATATCTATCAGCAGTTGTGGTGCCTGCCGAAGGTCGCCGGGAAGTATATTCAGGTCTGTACGTTTACCGTGGGCGGTAACTACGGCGGTACGTGCCTGCGCGGCGATGATTCATTAGTCATTAAAAAAGAGAGCGATATTGAACCGTTAATCGTCATCAAAGCGTAACGGGGTCATTCTCGTCGGGATATCGGCGTGGGTGCCGATATCCCGCCTGTTGTGTTTACCAGCGAACGGCTGTCAGCCTGCCATTTACTGGTAACATATGAGAAATAATATCACAAATTATTCTTAACTTTTCTGACGCAGGCGGTGACGCTCGCCGCGTTGGCGCACTCGTTTCCTGATTTTCGTCTAATTGGTACTTTTTGCGGCTGGTTACGCCGCCCCCCTCCCTTTGGATTTAGGTCATGCCTGTTTGGTTGGTAAACGGACAGCATAATATATTGACGAGTTCAAATGACATTATTAGTCATATAAAAAGTTTACGTTAGGTTATTTTTCTATTGCAAAAGTTTGCGTTTAAACCCTGTCTGCAATCTTCGGGCTGAGATATAGATACACCTAAGTAAATGCAGTTAATTATTATTCAACTATTATTGTCAGCCTTGTAAATAATATTTCCGTATAAAGTGAAGCGACTTCCATTATGACTATTAATAGTATTGTTGAATAGTTTACTCTGTAATTATTTAAGTTTAGTGGACGTTTTGTCTTATTCTGGTGAACGTATGGTTATGGCAGATGACAGCCGATTTTTCATTATGTTAGCATGAGTTGATAATACTTTATCCAGGCATAGATCAGGATGTCCACATATAATAAGGAGAATGGTATATGTTTAAAAAAGTATTAGGCTTGCGCCACTGGAATAATAATGTTGTAAAAATACCGCCGCCAGCAGCAGAATCTGGCGCTAATGCATCTGACGTGGTGGTGGATACTCCTGAGCCTTATGAGCGGATACTGTGTCAAAAAATTCTGATGGGGATCTCGACGATCGATATCATTCGTAATGCCATCATTAAGTCCTGTGAGCAGCTCAACATTGAAAAAGAACGCATTAATGAACTTAACGAACAGAATGATAAAGCCAGAAGTTCATTAAAATCGCTCGTGGAATTTATCACCGAAATTGGCACGACTTCATCGGATATTGGCTGTCGTATGGGCGACTTAAATACCTCCTTAACGCAAATTAATGCGTGTATTAAAGAGATACAGAAGATCGCTAACCAGACCAATTTGATAGCGATTAACTCCGCGATCGAGGCCGCGCGCGTAGGGGATGCCGGGCGTGGCTTTAGCGTTATTTCGAAAGAAGTGAAAAACCTGTCCGAAGATGTTAAACACAGTTCGAAAAGCGTCAGTACGTTAACCTCTGTAATCAAAGATAATACGGCCAGAGTGAGTGAGGTGCTGGATAACCAACAGCCGGTTATTGATAATATTACGACTAACATAAATCAAATTGTGGAGTCTATTGGCATCGTCATCGATAAATCGCTGAGCATGAAATCGGTCATGCAGTACATCTCTACGGTGCAGTTTTTGAATATTGTCAAAGTTGACCATGTTATCTGGAAAATGGAAGTCTACAAATTACTCTTAAATAAAGACATAAACAGTAAAATAACGATGCACGATCAGTGTCGGCTGGGGAAATGGTACTACGGTTTTGAAGGGCAGCAGTTTAGCAATTACTACAGTTTCCGTAGTCTGGAAGCGCCGCATAAAGAGGTGCATACCGCTGGTCACTCTGCGCTGAACTATTTTGCCGCAGGCGATATGAATGCGATGTCGCAAGAACTCGACAGAATGGAGCGCTCCAGTAATGAGGTGGTTAACCAGCTGGAAATGCTGGCTGTCGATTTATTAAAAGAAACCACACTGTGAGGTCATGAGTTATTACCGTATAACCAACAGGAGCCATCATCAACAGGACTGATGTATCACACTTTCTGCACTGGAGTTATTCCGGACAGAGAAAAAAAGCATGACGCAGAAGATGGCTGTGTTTGTTTACCCGAATCACTTACCTTAGTAAGTGATTCGGGATTAATCAGCAACCTCTTTGCTTTTTATCGGCGGCCAGACTTTGGCTGGAAAAGTGCGTTACTGCTAAATTTCTCACTCTCTTACCGCCTTCCTGCCCCTCGAAATACCTGAAACCTGTGCTCACAGATTAATAGCGATTATTTAATCGTGAAATAACGCTGGGCATTATTGAAGCAGATATCCTGAACCATACGGCTTAGCATCGCTTCATCATCAGGAATCTCTCCGTCCTGCGCCCACTGTCCCAGCAGGTTACAGAGAATACGCCGGAAATATTCATGTCGCGTATAAGAAAGGAAACTGCGGGAGTCGGTCAGCATCCCGACAAACTGACTTAACAGTCCCATTTGCGACAGTTGCTCCAGTTGGCGCAGCATCCCGTCTTTCTGATCGTTAAACCACCAGCCGGAACCGAACTGCACTTTTCCGGCAATTCCCGGCCCCTGGAAGTTACCGATCATGGTCGCCAGGACTTCGTTATCACGTGGGTTCAGGCAATAGAGGATAGTCTTGGGCAGTTCATTGGTCACATCCATACTGTCGAGCAAACGGGAGAGCGCCCAGCTAATGTTATTATCGCCAATAGAGTCAAAGCCGGTATCCGGCCCGAGCAGGCGGAACATACGGGTATTATTGTTACGGATCGCGCCAATATGTAGCTGCATCACCCAGCCGCGCGCGGCGTACTGACGGCCCAGCCAGACCAGCACCGCCGTGGTAAACTGGGCGATCTCAAGTTCGCTCAACGTTTCGCCTGCCAGACGTTTGCCCAGAATGGCGTCAAGCTGCGCGTCGTCGGGCACCGGCGCAAATCGCAGCGTTTCAATGCCATGATCGGACGCGCGGCAGCCGCAGGCGGCGAAATGGTCGAGGCGGCGAGTGAGCGCCTGACGTAAATCGTCGAAACGGGTAATGCTGACATCTGCCGCCGCTTCCAGTTTCCCCAGGTAATCGACAAAGCCGTCCAGTTCGATTTTGAAAACTTTGTCGGGGCGCCAGCTTGGCGCGACTTCAATATCAATGCTGTCGTCGGCGGCTATCTGGCGGTGATATTCCAGAGAATCTATAGGGTCGTCGGTGGTTCCGACCATCCGCACATTCATCTGCTGCATAATACCGCGCGCGGAAAAGGCCGGCGTCGCCAGTTTCTCATTACACTGCGTCCAGATACTTTCCGCGTTATCCGGTCCGAACAGCGTACCTGTAATGCCAAATGGACGGCGTAGTTCAAGGTGCGTCCAGTGATACAGCGGATTGCCCAGCGTTTTTGGAACGGTATTGGCCCAGGCCATATATTTTTCATAATCGCTGGTCTCTTTGCCGGTGATCAGCGACTCATCCACGCCTGCGCTTCGTAGCGCTCGCCATTTATAGTGGTCGCCTTCCAGCCAGATCTGACCGAGGTTATCGAAACGGCGATCGTCGGCGATTTCCTGCGGACTTAAATGGCAGTGGAAGTCATAAATCGGCATGGGCGCGGCGTATTTATGGTACAGCGTGCGGGCAATGTCGTTTTTAAGTAGAAAATCTTCAGTCATAAACGTAGCCATGATTTATCTCCTTACTTAGCCAGCGCTTCTACCGTGGCTTTCGCGCCATTCTGCAATAGCTGTTGGTAAGCGTCGGTAACGGCTTGCACAAATTCGTGGTTCTTCGGCAGGTCGTTGCCAAAGATAGACTCGATGGCCAGTAGCCCGCGAACGCGTTCTTCCGGCGTCTGATATTGCTGATGAATCGCCTGATACTGCGCGAGCAGCGGATCGACGACATCAATGGTTTTACCTTGCTCATCGACACCGCCGACGTAACGCATCCATCCGGCGACGCCCAGCGTCAGGCGGCGATAGTCATCGCCCTGTTGCAAGTGCAGGCGCACCGGGTCCAACAAACGCTGCGGCAGTTTCTGACTGCCATCCATCGCGATCTGCCAAGTGCGGTGTTTCAACGAGGGGTTAGTGAAACGCGCGATCAACAAATTCGCATACCCTTCCAGATCGGTGCCTTCCGGCATTGACAACGTCGGCGCTTGTTCATCAAGCATCAGCGCCAGCGCCGCGCGCCGGTAAGCCGGGTTGGTCATGGTATCGGCGATAGTGTCATACCCGCCGAGATAACCCAGATAGGCGAGGAAAGAGTGACTGCCGTTAAGCATACGCAGCTTCATCATTTCAAACGGTACGACGTCTGCAACGAATTGCGCGCCGACGGTGTCCCAGTCCGGGCGACCATTCACAAAGTTATCTTCGATGACCCACTGGCGGAAGGGTTCGCAGGCGATAGCGCAAGGATCATAAACCCCTAACTGGTCGGCAACCAGCTGTAGCGTCTCTTCGGTCGCCGCCGGAACAATGCGGTCAACCATGGTGCAGGGGAAGGTCACATTGTCGGCAATCCATGCGGCGAGGGCGGCATCGCGAGCTTTCGCCAGGCCGAGGACGGCAGCCTTCGCGACGTGACCATTCTCGCGCACGTTATCACACGACAGCACGGTAAAAGCTTTCAGTCCTTGCTCCCGGCGCATGTTTAGCGCTTCGACAATATAGCCAATGGCGGATTTAGGCTGCTGTGGATGGGCAAGATCGTTTTGGATCAGCGGGTTATTGACATCAAGCTCGCCGCTGGCGGGGTCGGTGCAGTAGCCTTTTTCGGTCACGGTTAAGGAGACGATGGCGGTTTCCGGGCGCGCCATTGCCGCCAGAATCCCTGCATGGCCGTCGAATTCAGGGTGCAGCGCTTCTTTCATTGAACCGATAATTTTCAGTTCGGTGCTTTCTGCGCCGCGTTCTGCAACGGTGTACAGCAGATTTTGCGCTTTCAGGTTCGCGATCAGCCGCGCGTCGTTACCCGGCATCAGGTTCACTTCACAAATGCCCCAGTCGCTGTCGCTCTTTTCCAGTAGATGATGGGTAAAGAGCGCCTGGTGCGCGCGGTGAAACGCCCCGCAGCCCAGATGCACAATACGGGATACCAGACGTGATTTGTCCCAGTTTGGGCGGGCGACGGAAACCTGGGCGGTGGCGATATTCTGTTCCATTGCAAACTCCTGTCATTCGACGTCTTCGCCCGCGATCTCCGGGGCGAGGCATGTTGCTATTGCATTGAGTAGGGGAAATCGCATGACGCGTCGCGCCATGCGAAAGAAGGTTATTTGCTAAAGAAAGCGCGCTGGATAGCCAGTTCGACGCCGCGGACTTCCGCAAGCCCTTTCAGACGGCCAATGGCGGAATAACCCGGATTCGTTTTCTTCTTCAGATCGTCCAGCATCTGATGACCGTGGTCCGGGCGCATTGGGATCAGATCGTCGCTACCTTCGGCTTTACGACGGTGCTCTTCTTCCACAATCGCTTTAACGACTTCATACATATCCACATCGCCGTGCAAATGGGCGGCCTCGTGGAAGGTCTTCGGATTCTCTTCGCGCAGCGTAGAACGCAGATGCGTAAAGTAGATGCGCGGACCAAATTGCTTGATCATATCAACCAGATCGTTGTCGGCGCGCACGCCGTAAGATCCGGTACACATGGTGAAGCCGTTCGCCATGCTATTAACGGTTTCCACCATCCATTGCATGTCTTCAATGGTAGAGACAATGCGCGGCAGGCCGAGAATAGGGCGCGGCGGATCGTCAGGGTGAACGGCCATACGCACGCCAACCTCGTCGGCAACCGGAATAATGGCTTTCAGGAAATAGGCAAAATGTTCACGCAGTTTTGCTTTATCGATATCTTTATACGTCGCCAGGTGTTGACGGAACTGATCCAGCGTATAGCCTTCTTCCGCGCCAGGTAAACCGGCAATAATGTTGCGGGTCAGACGTGCTTTGTCTTCCTCGCTCATGGTGGCGAAACGTCGCTCTGCCTGAGCAATTTCTTCTGCCGTATAGTCGGCTTCTGCTCCCGGACGCTTCAGGATATGCAGTTCGAACGCGGCGAATTCAATCTGGTCAAAACGCAACGCTTTTGAACCATCCGGCAATACGTATTCCAGATCCGTACGTGTCCAGTCCAGCACCGGCATAAAGTTATAGCAAACCGTATAGATACCGCATTGCGCCAGGTTACGCAGCGTTTGCTGGTAGTTTTTGATCCATAAATCGTACTGACCGGTGTGGGTTTTGATATCTTCGTGGATAGGTACGCTCTCTACCACAGACCACTCCAGACCCGCCTCTTCAACGATAGCTTTACGTTTCTGGATCTCGTCTATCGACCAAATTTCTCCATTCGGGATATGGTGTAACGCCGTTACCACGCCGGTTGCGCCAGCCTGGCGTACATCTGACAGCGTTACCGGGTCGTTAGGTCCGTACCAGCGCCAGGTTTGTTTCATATCTCGTTTCCTCTTCTTGCGATAACGTCTTCGTGGTTGACCCATTGCCAGCCAACATCGAAACGTGCTTTGTAAACCCGTTCTGACCCCTAAATTCAACCAAAATTTTTCTCATGTCAACCTTATTGTCTAAATTGGCTAACCAAATCACAAATATCATCATTCACGGTCTGCCAATTTTATTTATTTGATCTGTGTCAATTTTTGCTGGGTGAAAAGCATTCACCATTCAACTTGAAATGAGTTGATGTATTTATTTCAAGAATATTAAGGGCGGGAGTTGCCGCCAGATTTTGACCGGTCCGGATGAGAAAATATTGATTGGTCAACCAATTTTTGTGATTTCAGTTTTCCCGCTACAGGTCAGACGGCGCGGAGCTAATGTTTTTTAACGAGGCTTTATCATGAAGATGACAAAATTAAGATGGTGGATTATCGGCCTGGTCTGCGTAGGGACCATCGTAAACTACCTGTCCCGTAGCTCGCTTAGCGTTGCGGCGCCAGCGATGATGAAAGAACTCCATTTTGATGAGCAACAATATTCCTGGGTGGTGAGCGCCTTCCAGCTTTGTTACACCATTGCGCAGCCGATCACCGGCTATTTGATGGATGTCATCGGACTGAAAATCGGCTTCTTTATCTTTGCCTTGTTATGGTCGCTGATCAACATGGCGCACGCGCTGGCCGGCGGCTGGATAAGTCTGGCATTTCTGCGTGGTCTGATGGGGCTAACCGAAGCGTCAGCGATTCCGGCCGGGATTAAAGCCAGCGCCGAATGGTTCCCGACGAAAGAACGCGGTATTGCGGGGGGACTGTTTAATATCGGTACTTCGATTGGCGCGATGCTGGCGCCGCCGCTGGTGGTCTGGGCGATGCTGACCTTTGCTGATAGCGGCATCGGTACTGAAATGGCGTTTGTGATTACCGGTGGGATAGGCGTGCTGTTCGCCATCACCTGGTTCCTGATTTATAACTCGCCAAATAAACACCCGTGGATCACCCACAAAGAGCTGCGTTATATCGAAGACGGCCAGGAAAGCTATCTCCAGGACGATAATAAAAAACCGGCCGTTAAAGAGATCGTTAAAAAGCGTAACTTCTGGGCGTTGGCGATTACCCGTTTTCTTGCTGACCCGGCATGGGGAACGCTGAGTTTCTGGATGCCGCTGTATCTGATTAACGTGATGCATCTGCCGTTAAAAGAGATCGCCATGTTTGCCTGGCTGCCGTTCCTGGCTGCGGACTTCGGCTGCGTTGCAGGCGGTTTCCTGGCGAAGTTCTTCATGGAAAAGATGCACATGACCACGATCAATGCGCGTCGTTGTAGCTTTACCATCGGCGCTGTTTTGATGATTTCGATCGGTTTTGTCAGCATTACGACTAACCCGTATGTCGCCATTGCATTGATGAGTATTGGCGGTTTTGCGCACCAGACGCTGTCTACCGTTGTGATTACCATGAGCGCTGACCTGTTCAAGAAAAATGAGGTCGCGACGGTTGCCGGTCTGGCAGGATCTGCGGCATGGATGGGACAGTTAAGCTTCAACCTGTTTATGGGGGCATTGGTCGCTATTATCGGTTATGGCCCGTTCTTCATTGCACTCAGTCTGTTCGATATTATCGGCGCCATCATCCTGTGGGTACTGATTAAAGATCCGGAAAAGCACCACCCGCCAATGACGGAACAGCCGCTGGCGTCTCACCGCTAAAGCTGTCTCGGTTTCACTGGCCTGATAAGCGAAGCGCTACCGGGTTCTAACGGCCACCTTCGGGTGGCCGTCTTCATTACCCTTATCGGTAAAAATACGCGTTGGTTTTATACCAGCGCGTTATCATTTAGTTTGCCTGATTATTTTCAGATGCTGAAAATAATATTGTGGTAAGGGTTATTGTTTTTCGCCTGGATTTTTATCGACTCTCTGTCTCGCTGCGATCATCGATAAAGTCCCCTTTATGTAAATAAAGGTTCAATGCTTCTACTCTTTTCTCCATATATTTTGCGCAGCTTCACAAAAAATAACCTGATGTCGTAATGTCCACTCCCTAATATTCTCCATGCGCTATACGTTAATTTAAGTTTAAATTTCATGCCGGGGATATCACGATGCCACGTAATTTTACTGTTTCAGCCTGTCAGTATATTGTTACTGAAATAAACACTTTTGAAGATTTCATAACAAAGGTAAGGATACTTCTTAATAAAAGTCAGGGAGCTGATGTCGTTATCTTCCCGGAGCTATTTACCATTGAGCTATTTACACTATTGAAAAAATGGCAAGAAAGACCCATTTCACACCTTACTTTAATTGATCAGTTCACGGATGCCTATAAGCAGCTTTTTCAACAGGAAGCGAAAGAAAGAGGACAGTTCATTATTGCTGGCTCTCATCTGGAGCAGACTGGAGCAGATCGCTATGAGAATGTTGCGCATATATGGGGACCCGATGGCGAACATTATGCTCACAGTAAGACGCATATCTTCCCGGCTGAACGGGGTTGGTATACTCAGGAAGGCGATAAAATGGCTGTTTTTCAACTGCCATTTGCAAAGGTGGGTTTTAATATTTGTTATGAAGCAGAAATACCGGAGTGTGCCGCGACGCTGGCGGAACAGGGTGTGGAGTTAATTTTAACGCCTTCCGCTACGTTTACTGAACAGGGATTTTGGCGAGTCAGGCATTGTTGCCACGCACGTTGTATTGAAAATCAAATTTATCTTGTTCACTGTTGCCTGGGAGGAAACCCGGGCGGGCCACTGCCAGGCTGCTGGGCCCGAAGTTCAATTTTAAGCCCCTGTGATGTCGTGTGGAAAAATCCACAAGGTATTATCGCAGAGGCGCACGTCAATCAAGAGGATGTCATTTCAGGAGAAATTAACCTCGATGTTCTATATGAAAATAGACTTGGGGGGGCAGCAACAACGTTCAAGGACAGACGCAGAAAAGCAGGCATATATAATATCTGGCCATCACACATTAAATAACAGAATGTGTCCCTTCTATGTATTAGCTGGAGGTCGTTATGGGATATTTAAAATTACCTGAGGGTAAAAGGATTGCGGTCAATCTTGGTGTTGATGTAGATGCTCAGTCTTTATGGCTGGGCGGATTTAATCGACCGTCGCCATCCTTTATGTCACGAGGAGAGTTTGGTGCACAAGTTGGCGTACCAAGGCTTCTGAAATTGTTTAAAGAAAATAATATCAAAACCACCTTTTTTATTCCCGGACACACTGTAGACACCTTCCCGGAAATCAGTAAAGCGATTTTTGATGCCGGGCATGAAATCGCTCACCATGGCTACTATCATGAAAATCCGACGCTGGTGAATCGTGA
Source organism: Salmonella sp. SAL00670 (assembly GCF_046552235.1). Taxonomy (NCBI): domain Bacteria; kingdom Pseudomonadati; phylum Pseudomonadota; class Gammaproteobacteria; order Enterobacterales; family Enterobacteriaceae; genus Salmonella; species Salmonella sp. SAL00670. Next base: position 469,886 of record NZ_JBGDUO010000002.1, on the reverse strand, counting down.
TACAGAACGCCGACTTATGGATCTGGCGTTCGCCTGTTATAAAAGACATTTCGGCATACGCCCTGTGGGATACCGTTCTCCCTATTGGGATTATAGCGAGAATACGCTGGATCTTCTGGAGGAAGCCGGTTTTCTCTATGACAGTAGCCTGATGGCGAGAGATCTTGTGCCTTACCATCCTCAACGTTGGCAGGTGAATTGGGAGACGGGAAATATCGCAGGCCCGGCCAGCGCGATTCTGGAAATTCCTGTTAGCTGGTATCTGGATGATTTTCCCGCACTGGCGTATACCGGTAACCAGGAGGGGATGAGCGATACTGACGGTGTTCTGCGACGCTGGAAGGATATTTTTACCTATGCTTATCACCATCAGGAAAACGGTTTATATGCGATGGCTCTTCATCCGCAGATAATCGGTCATGGGCATCATATGATGATGTTGTCACGTTTGATTGAACATATTAAAGGGCATGATGGCGTATGGTTTGCAACCTGTGAAGAGATAGCCAGTGTCTGGGTGGATGACGAAGAGGATCGACAAAAAATGCTCCGTCCTGATGTTCGTGGCGTAGCGCCGGTTCCGGATGATTATGGCTGGCCAGGCAAATGATATCACCTCATGACAATGTTAATATCAGTCGGGTAACGGATTACCCGGGCAGAAGTTACCTGTTTGCCCGCTCGTTAATGCATATTGTCCATCAGAAAGGGAGACTATCCCGGGACGTATAAAATCTTTTTTATTTCGGTCAAAACGTTAATCAACGAGAATAGTTTGTTTTTTGATTTAAATCATTTTTTAGTGTTCACAGGAAAATAATCAAATAACATTTGTAATGTGAGTATTAAGAAAAATAAAATTTCCATAGTGATTAATTTTTATTTAACGCTTTGATTTTTAATGTTTTTGTATGTGTTAATTGATGTAAATCAATTTGGATTTTTTTATTAAATAAGTAAAAATTAAGTTGATATTTGCTTTTTGATGTGTTTTTTATATATAGCTGATTATTATTCTGAAATGTCAATTTTTGAATAACGACGCTGTGATACCGGCACCAGGGATACTTTGCGATAAAAGGGATTGAATATGGCAGAGAGCGTTCAGTATAACCTCAATTGTATTTGGCCACAGCGGGCCAAAACCCTCTATTGCTTTGCAACCAGCGGAATAACGTTCATCAGACGTGGGTAAACGTCGGCAAAATCCCTGCAAACCTGGCGCTTTTCACGCTGTGTTTTTTGGTCGTTGCGCTTTTAATAAGAGTCACAAGCGCTGGCCGCCGGTATTCGTCTGGCTGCTGAACTGCCACCTGATCAACAAGGAGATAAATCATGGATGCGATTTTTTTAAAGCTCGACAATATCAAAGGCGAAAGCCAGGTTGAAGGCTTTGAAGATCAGATAGAGATCATGTCTTATAGCCACAATGTGGCAATGCAGGTAAATAACGATGTTAGCCTCACTGAGCGGACTTCCGGGCGCGCGCATGTTGGTGAAATGTCGCTCACCAAATTTGTCGACCTCGCCACGCCTGTGCTCAATGAGTACTGCTGTAGCGGGAGGCTAATTAGAACCGCGGTGCTGACGTTGTGCCGCAATGACGACGGCAAAATGCGGTCGCTTATCGTTTATACCCTGACAAACGTGCTGATATCACAACTCAGTGTTAGCGGCGGTGCCGGCGGTAAGCCGGTGGAAACGATGTCGCTGAACTTCACGAAAATCGAATGGCAAATCACTGCCGAGAAATCAGACGGCGCTCAGCAGGAGTCCAGAACGTCAGTATGGGATCTGGCGATGGACCAGATAGGGAAATGATGATGACGCCAACCATTCCGGTCGCGCTATTCGACAGGCTCTTGGTTGAGGGGATAAGCCCACATGAATTGGTACGACGCAAGTTAATGTGTTTATTCAACTCTTGCGCCGTGCCAGGTGGCGAGACATTACCGCCGCTGCTCACTCGGGGTATGCCGGAATGGCACGAGGTGAATGTGGGTGACAAACGGGTTCTCAACTGGTTTTGCCGTGAGCTTCGCGCTGCTATTTTACGTTATGAACCGAGCATCAACATGCTGAAAGTCAGTGTAAAAGATGCCCATCATCAGACGCTGGCGTTGTCTTTGGAAGCGATGTTACAGGATGAGTCTGAACCGTTAAGGCTGGAGATAGCCTACTCTAACGGTAGATGGCGCTAGTAATGCAGGAAGGAACGCCGGGCCGGGCGTTTAACATTATCCCAAAAGCAAAAAAACGCAGCGAGCGAACCTGATAATCAGGCAGACAGTCCACCTTTCGGTATGGTTGATCTGCCTGCATCATTTTCAGGATGGTTAATAACGGACCATGACAGATTTAAGTTCGGTATAGTCATCAATAAACGCGCTGCCAAATTCACGACCAATGCCCGATCCTTTCATCCCTCCAAAGGGTACCGCGGGATCGAGGAAGGTATGCATATTGACCCACACCATGCCAGCATCAATATCTTCAGCGTAGCGTAATGCCTTAGATATATTTTCCGACCACACACTTGCAGCAAGGCCGAATGGCGAATCGTTGATATGCGAAAGCGCCTCTTTTTCATTCTGATAACCGATAAAGCTACAGACAGGGCCAAAGGTCTCCTCGTGCATCAGCGTACTGTTTTTACTACGCACTTTTACCGCTGTCGGCTGTAAAAAGTACCCTTCGCCGGGTAAAGTTTCACCGCCGTAAACAATGGTATCCCCTTCTTCCCGTGCACGTTGAATCAGACGCAGCACTTTTTCAAGCTGAACCTGATTCGCCAGCGGGCCCATCACCGTTTTTTCATCTAAAGGCGAGCCGGGCACGATCTCCGATAACCGTTGCCTGAGGAGCGTCATGACTGTATCCAGTTTTTCCTGGGGCAGATAAAAACGCTCTGCGGCAGCACAAATCTGTCCTTGATTCAGATAACCGGCTTCAAGAATACCGTTGACCATGGCTTGTGCCGAGAGATCATTGAGAAACAGCGCCGCATTTTTCCCTCCCAGTTCGAGGGTAACGCGTTTTCCTGACGATGTTGCCGAACGCCGGACTTTCTCACCTGTCGCGACTGACCCGGTGAAACTCACTTTGGCGCAATCTGGATGCGCGATCAGCTGTTGCGCTATCTCACCGCCAACACCGTTTACCACGTTAATTACGCCATCAGGGAAACCTGCCTCTTTAGCCAGTTCAGCGACTCGCAGCAGTGTCAGCGGGGTATATTCACTTGGTTTAATGACGATGGTGCAGCCACATACCAGCGCTGCGGCCAGCTTCCAGATAGCAATCATAATGGAGAAATTCCACGGCACAATACCGACGACCACTCCAATGGGTTGGCGTTGGGTAAACGCGGTGTATCTCTCTTCTCCCATTGATGGCAGGGAGACATTCAGCGTTTCACCGGTTATTTTTCCTGCCCAACCGGCAAAGTAACGCAGGAAGGCCACTGACTGATCGAGTTCAAGACCGCGCGACAGCATAATCGTTTTACCTGAACAGACGCTTTCCAGTTGAGCTAACTCTTCACGATGAGCGGCAAGAGTATCAGCCAGTTTCAGCAGTAATGCGCCGCGTTGTAACGTTGGCATTTTACGCCAGACATCAAACGCCCGTCTGGCGCTCTGCATGGCCTCTTCTGCCTGCGCAGGGGTTGCCGACACAACGTCGGCGATGATTTTGCCGGTGGCTGGGTTAGTGACCGAGAAGTTCGTGCCGTTTCCGGCCTGACGTTCACCTGCAATAAATTGTCCGTGTCGTTGGCGTAAAAAAGTCGTTACTTCGGCAAGTAATGTCACGTCGCTCATCAGAAGTGCCTGTAGGTCAGGAATGTACGTTTTTCCATCTCAACATACTTGCCTGGAACTGAATATCGTTCCAAAGAACGTCATTCTTCCGGACGATATTTTGTAAAACGTTACCGTGCTGTGATAGCTGTCTTAGTCAAGCGTGATGACAAGGTAACGCGATGAATACAAAAATCGATGCGTTGAATTACTACGGCGCGACGAAAAAATACCCGTTGCATTTTCCTGCTCTGCAAGAGGATATTGATGCCGATGTGGTGATCATTGGCGGTGGCTTTTCAGGCATCAATACCGCGCTGGAACTGGCGGAGCAGGGGATCACTAATGTTGTCGTTCTGGAAGCCCGCCATCTTGGGTATGGCGGCACCGGGCGAAATGGCGGTCAGGTGATGGCCGGTATAGGTCACGACATCGAAGCCGTTAAAAAATATGTAGGCGCAGCGGGAATGGAGACGCTGTTTAAAATCTCGAACCTCGGCGCAGGTATTATTCGGGAGCGAATTCGTAAATACCATATTGATGCTGATTTTGTCCCCGGATATGGTTATCTGGCCTACAACCAGCGGCAGTTAAAAACGCTGCAACAATGGGAAAAAGAATTCAAAGCTGCTACGCCGGAAGATGATATTGAACTCTATACCGGTAAAGACGTGCAGCAGGTTATTGGTTCCGACGTCTACTGCGGTGTTCTCAAGCATATGGGGGGAGGGCATGTCCACTCGCTGAATTTATTGCTGGGCTCCGCTCAGGCTGCGAATTCGCTGGGGGTGAAGATATTCGAATATTCACCTGTGGTTGAGGTCAGTTACGGTAAAACTGTGCGGGTACGTACTGCGATGGGCAGCGTAAAAGCGGCCAAATTGCTGTGGGCCTGTGATAGTTTTCTCAATAATCTGGAACCAGAAATTTATAAGAAAACGCTGGTTACTTATTCTTATCAGGTCTCTACAGAACCTCTCTCCAGCGAGCTTGTTGAGCGGATCAGTCCCTTGCGCGGGGCTTTTAGTGATATCCGCCCGGTGATAAATTACTACCGTCTCACAAAAGAAAACCGTCTGCTGTTTGGCAGCGCCACAAGGTTTCTTGAATATACCCCGCACGATTTTGCTGCCTGGAACCGCACTCTGTTGACGGAGGTCTTCCCTTATTTGAAAGACGTTAAAATCGATTTTGCCTGGGGCGGACCGATGGCCTGTAGCGCGAATCTGTTTCCGCAGATTGGCACGCTTCGTGAACACAATAATGTTTTTTATGTTCAGGGTTATTCCGGATTTGGCGTCACGCCTTCCCATATTGTATGCAAAATCCTGGCCGAAGGAATAAATGGCGGTTCCGAGCGGTATCGTCTGATGAGTAGCATTCCCCACGCGACAATTTATGGTCGCGACAGTCTACGTCTATTGCTGGTCAGTGCGGGAAAACTGATACATCAAACAGCCGGTTTCTGGAAAGGCCGGAATTAACCAGGAGAACATTAATGCACGCTTTTAAACTCAATCAACCTGTTCCTGAATTACAGCCAATCGGGAGTGTCAGCCTGTTGGGGGCGTTGCCAACAGAAGGCGATCCCCAGGTCGCCGTTGCGATGATTTACGGTAAACCTGAGGACGTATTTACCTGTGGACTGTTTTCATCGACCCGCGGCGGTTTCACTATGATTTATCCCTTTACCGAGCACGCAACCGTGCTGGAAGGGGAAGTGGAACTCACTGTTGCGGGTCAGGAACCGATACGTTTTTCACCAGGCGATAGTTGGTTTGTTGAACAGGGAACCGAAGTGGCATGGAAAGTTTTAACGCCCCGTTTTGTAAAACATTATCTGGCAAAAGTTGAAAGCCATAAGCAGGGTTGAATCCTTTAATTGTTCGTCAGTAGCGTTGGCATCACTGGGGAGAATAACGCGCTCCCCACTTGCTATTAGCGCATGCGGGGACGGCGTCACAACGTTATTTACCGTTATCCCTCTTCAGGACGATACCTGTTAGATACGGTGCCTGCCATAAATAAGCGTTATTCCGGAGCGGTAATTTATTGTTGTAATAATAGTGAAGAGGTTGACCATGTTTAAAAACAGACTTGCCAGCCATCTTGAACGTGGCGTTATTGGTTTCCCCACGACGCTTGCCAGCTCCGTTGGGCTGATTATGGCAAGCCCGGTGATCCTGACCGTGACCAGTGGTTTTGGCTCAGGGGGAGATACCTTTGCTCTTGCGGTATTACTGGCATTTATTATGATGCAAGCGCAGATTACCACCTTTGCCGAAGCGGCAACGCTCATTCCCACGACTGGCTCCGTCTACGACTATATCTCCTGCGGGATGGGGCGTTTTTTCGCTATCACCGGTGCGCTTTGCGCTTACCTGATCGTACACATTTTTGCCGGCACGGCAGAAACGATTCTCGCTGGCGTCATGGCGCTGGTGAACTTTGAGTCTGTTAGCGAACACGTGGCCATGCAGCACAATACCTGGATGGTTGGCGTCGGCATGGTAGTGGTTTTCGGGATACTGAATGCCATTGGTGTTGAAGTATTTGGCAAGGTGGAAGTGTTTCTTACATTCGGTATGTGGACTACCCTGACCATCTTCGGTTTATGCGGGATCCTGTTATCCCCGGTCACTCATCATTCCGGGTGGTTTGGCGCACCGCTTGATGTCAGTAATCTTTCTGGTCTGTTTGGTTATATAGGCATGGCGATGTTTATGTTCGTCGGTTGTGAACTGGTCACGCCAATGGCGCCGGAAATTAAAAAAGCGCATCGTACGATTCCCAGAGCGATGGCGCTTGGCCTTTTAGCGGTGGCAGGTTGTATGTTCCTCTATGGCGCTGCGATTAACCGGCAGGTAAATAATGTGGTGGTCGATGCGGCAAACCATATCTTTTTACTGGATACGCCGATGGCTATTCCCGCCTTTGCCAATCGTGTCATGGGACATGTCGGGCAATACTGGCTGGGCGTGGGGTTGTTGTTAGCGGGATGTGCGACGATTAATACGCTAATGGCGGCAGTACCGCGTATTATATACGGCATGGCGCTGGACGGCGCTTTGCCGCGGTTTCTGACCTGGTTGCACCCCCGCTTTAAAACACCGGTCATCGCCATCGCATTCGGTGTTGCGATTCCCTGTTTACATGCCTGGTATCTGAACGGTGATATCGACCACATTGTTCCGCTGATCCTCGCTGCGGTCTGCGCCTGGGGAGTAGCTTATCTGCTGGTAACGTTATCGGTCGTTATCTTACGTATTCGGCGCCCCGATTTACCACGCGCTTACCGGGCCCCCTGGTTTCCCTTACCTCAGATTATTTCGAGCGTGGGTATTATTATCGCCATTATTAATATCGCGCCTCCAGGAATGAACAGTCGGGATGTACTTATACCATTCGGTATTATGCTTGGATTGACTGCCGCCTATGCCTTATTCTGGACATTATGTGTGCAACGGGTTAATCCTTTCCTCCCGCTTCCGGTAGAAGAGGTCGTGGAACGGGCTATGGGCAATTATGAAAAGCGAAACAATGAAGAGATGACGCCAGATGTCCTCCGTCCCCTGGTTTAAGAACGCATTAATGAATATGGTGTTACGTGATTTGAGCGGCTGGCGTTGTGAAAAATTGACCGAACATAGCGCCGTGCTGCATCTGAATGCATTTACCCAGGTTATCTGCCATGTTCAGCAAAAACGGTTATTCATGGCCAGTATTCACAGTTGTGAATTCAGGGTGAAAGGCACAATCAATTATCCTTTGCAGGGCAAAATTCGCGCTCATCAGCCCGGATGGCTGAAACGTTATCCCGTCATTTTTACTGGCAGTAAAAGTACCGCCGGGCTGATTAACTATCTTAATCGTTTCCCCAATTTACAACAGGCTCTGAGTGAACTGGATTATCGTCGGTTCACGCTGGTTTTACATCATAAGGAATGGTATTGCAGCATTGAGCTATGGGCTGCGAGCGAAGTGGTTTGTAAAATGCCGCCGCTGCGCCGTTATCTGCGGCTTGAGCGGCACCAGCGTGTTCTTCTGCTTAGTGTGATAAATATGATCAATCAGGCCATGAATCAATGGCTGCAACAGGATACCGACGCCAGATAATATGACATTTTATTGCGGCATCAGCTCAGAGGGTGGTATTAATTCAGGCATATATGACATATGGGGAAAAGACCCGCAATTGACGCGGGTTAAAAAGAACGCTTTCACATATTCAGTGAATGTTGTACCGAGGACATTCTGGTTCGGGAAACCAGTTCCGTGCGATTTATCACTTCTGTTTTAGCAAAAATATTACGTAAATGCGTTTTCACTGTTGAGAGAGAAATATTCAACTGACGGGCAATCAATTTGTTGCTGGCCCCTTCGCAGACCATTCCCACAATTTCACGCTCTTTGGCGGTCAATATTGACGCCAGATCGTTGTCTTCCTGAAGAGAATCATGAATTGCCAGTCCCAGTAATGGTTGTACTGCCTGGGCTCGCAAACGCTCTTCGCTGGAAAAAGGTATATCGCGCATTAATGAAATGCCCGCGATAATACGATGGCCCCGACGAATAAAGATCTCAATCATGTCGCACACATGATTAGGTAGCATAAATTCATGATAATAATGGCGATGACGAGCACAGATGCCGGGCGTCATCGTCGCTACTGTAATAACCTGTTGGCCGAATCGGGAAGGCGATAGCGGGTCTAATGGTTGAAAATGCTCCAGATATTGTTGGTGTGTGCTATTAGAAATATTATGTAAAACATAGGCTTCCGGCTTTAAATAAGCATTAACACGATAAAAAACCGCCGACGACAGAGGAATGAGTTGCGCAATGCTCTGTAAGCAATGGAGAGTGATCCCGTCATTATGGCCAGTAGTTGATAAGGCTGACATGTTATCTCCTTCCATCCGGATGAGCGCGTCGGGGCGCAGTAAAATAGTGGTATGCTGAAACATACAATTTACATTCGGTTAACACAATCATTCACATGTTAATAATGTGACGTATGTTGCGGTATTTTTTATAACATCTTGAAAATAAATGATTTTAATTTAAATCCTGTCTGGTTTTCTAAAAAATAATTTAAAATTATTAATATGATTTTTTTCTGTCGCGGTTGACTCATCTCCTGAAAATGCCGTGAGTTCTCGTCCTTCAGGACGATATTCTTTTGAGACGACTGTTCTATGATTTTCTGTAATAGCGCAGGTTAACAGAGACTTAATTTCTGGCTCAGACAGGATTTGCTAAATAACGTTTCAATAGCGTCATGCGCTATGCAGAAAACCGGCGTATCAATAGATACAGCCTGCTCTCGGCATTCTGCCCGCAGCGCCAGACGAACGCTATTGCGAAATGTGAGTCATGTCTCCGCATCAGAAATGAGAATTACAGGACAGAATAATGTTGAATCTCAACACATTACGGCAACAACAAATCCCCGTAATGACGGAATATCGCGCGCAGATACCCTTTCATATATTGGCAAAACCCATAGGCCCTGCATGTAATCTGGCCTGCCGCTATTGTTATTACCCACAGGGCGAAACGCCCGTAGAAAAAATGAATGAATCAACGCTGGAGGTTTTTATTTGTCGCTATATTGCGGCGCAACCTGCCAGTGCGCGTGAAATTAATTTTGTCTGGCAAGGCGGTGAACCGCTTTTAGCCGGAATCGGTTTTTATAAAAAGGTAATAGCGCTTCAACAACGATATGCGCCTGACGGCGTGACGATCAGTAATAGTCTGCAAACGAATGCGACGTTGTTAAACGATGCCTGGTGCCGTCTGTTTCGCGACAATAATTTTACTATTGGCATCAGTCTTGAGGGCAGTGAAGACTTGCAAAATCATCATCGTCCGGGCAAACGCGGCGAGGCCAGCTATCCGGCGGTGTTGCGGGGAATCACATTGTTACAACACTATCGAGTCGATTTTAATGTACTGATTGTCGTGCATGATGACATGGCTCGCCATGCGGCAGCCATCTACGATCATGTTGTTAGCCTTGGCGCTCGTTATCTGCAATTTCAGCCACTGATGGACGAAGGCAACGCCCTACAGCAACGTTACCAATTGAGTGCGGATAACTGGGGACGTTTCATGATTGATATCTGGCGTCAATGGCGCAAACGCGGTGATATGGGACGGGTTTTTGTGATCAACATTGAACAGGCATGGGCACAATATTTTACGCATATCAGCGCCACCTGTGTCCATTCCGCCCGCTGCGGCACGAATCTGGTCATGGAGCCGGACGGCAAACTCTATGCCTGCGATCATCTGATTAATAGCCAGCATTACCTGGGACAGCTTTCTAATAATACGTTAGCGCCAGCCGTAGATTCCGCAACCCGGCTTCCCTTTGGTATTAAGAAAAGCCAGCGCCGGGAGTGTCAACGGTGTTCTGTGAAAATAGTCTGCCAGGGAGGCTGCCCCGCACATATCAACAGTGCCGGCTACAACCGACTTTGTAGCGGCTATTACTCTTTTTTCACGGAGATTCTGGCTCCGCTACGCGCCTGGCCCCGGAATCTGAATGGACTGAAGGCCTGGCGTGCTGACGTTATGGGCAGATTTTCGGGCTGATGGTCCCTCTTGCCGCATTTGCCTGCCGCTCTTGTACAACACCCGTAGTCTGAAATGGAGAATAAGCCGTGAAAAAAGAAGTAACACTTGCCACACTCAGCATTATCTTCTCCGGTACGGCACACAGTACGCAAAACGAACGTCCTGATATTATCGTGATTATCGCTGATGATATGGGATATTCTGATATCACTCCCTTCGGTGGGGAAATCCCAACGCCTAATTTGCAGGCGATGGCTGAGAACGGCGTGCGGATGAGTCAATATTACACGTCTCCCATGTCTGCTCCCGCCCGTGCGATGCTATTAACCGGGAACACCAGTCAGCAAGCGGGTATAGGCGGTATGTGGTGGTATGAAAATACCATAGGTAAGGAAGGCTATGAATTGCGCCTGACTGATCGGGTGACGACCATGGCTGAACGCTTTAAAGATGCTGGTTACAATACGCTGATGGCGGGTAAATGGCATCTTGGTTTTACGCCAGGCTCGACGCCAAAAGATCGGGGCTTTCGTCATTCTTTCGCCTTGATGGGGGGAGGCGCCAGTCACTTTGATGATGCCGTGCCGCTGGGAACCGTGGAGATATTTCATACCTATTATACCCGTGACAATCAGCGCATTTCACTGCCCTCCAGTTTTTACTCCAGCGAAGCCTATGCCAGCCAGATTAATCGCTGGATCAGCGAGACGCCACGGGAACAACCTATCTTCGCGTGGTTGGCCTTTACTGCGCCACATGATCCTCTGCAGGCGCCGGATGAATGGATTAGTCGTTTTAAAAGTCAGTATGAACAGGGCTATGCAGACGTCTATCGTCAGCGTATTGCTCGTTTGAAGAAACTGGGTTTCCTGCGTGATGACATACCTCTGCCAGGACTGGAACTTGATAAAGAATGGCAGGCGATGACCCCGGAACAGCAGAAATATACGGCGAAGGTGATGCAGGTTTACGCTGCTATGATCGCCAATATGGATGCACAGATTGGCACCGTTATTGAGACATTAAAAAAGACCGGGCGCGATAAAAACACGATTCTGGTCTTCTTAAGTGATAATGGGGTGAATCCGGCAGAGGGCTTTCACTATGAATCTGAACCAGATTTTTGGAAGCAATTCGATAATCGTTACGAAAATATTGGTCGTAAAAATTCATTTATCTCTTATGGTCCCCACTGGGCTGATGTCAGCAATGCGCCTTATGGTCGCTATCACAAAACGACCAGCGGTCAGGGGGGAATTAATACCAGTTTTATGATTTCCGGTCCTGGTATCATCCATCATGGCGCCATAGATAACGCCACGATGGCGGCGTATGATGTTGCGCCCACGCTCTATGAATTTGCAGGTATTGATGCCAGTAAATCATTATCTGAAAGACCGACACTGCCAATGATCGGCGTGAGTTTTAAACGCTATCTGACCGGTGAAAGTCTGCACGCGCCTCGCACACAATATGGTGTTGAACTCCATAATCAGGCGGCCTGGATAGATGGGGAATGGAAATTGCGTCGTCTTGTCACAGTATTCCCACAGGCGGGTAATGCGCCATGGGAATTATTCAACCTGCAACGTGACCCCCTGGAAACGCATAATCTCGCAGCAAATTATGCGGATAAAGTGAAAATACTGAGCAGCGCATATGAGGCATTTGCAAAACAGACAATGGTGCTTTATGCCAAAGGCAAGCTTATCGATTATGTGGGTATCGACAGTAAAACCGGGCGTTATCTGGCTGTCGATCCACAGACATTGCAGCCAGTTCCTGCTCCGTTAGCGATTCCTTTAGACACAAAATCGGACCAATAATTATTGGTTACGTTTCAAATGATTATTCAACGCTCACATAACCGCATTCAGCCAGTGACTTTCAGGATGAAGTTTCTCAGCGTTGGCGATGTATCGCCGCGCCGGTATGCCAGAGCCAGTTTTGCGACGGGCATCTGGTCTGCAACGGGGCGGTATACTACTCCCTTGACATTAACCTGTCTCATTGAATCTGGAACCATCGACACGCCCATCTCTGCCGACACAAGGTTAATGACTGACGAAATTTGCGGCACGAGTTGACCAATTTTCGGTTCAAAGCCCGCTTTACCGCAGGCCTCGATCACTGCGTCATAAAGCGACAGGCCGATTTCACGTGGGAAGAGTAAAAAAAACTCATCTTTGAGAATCGAGAGTGCAATCTGTTTACACGCCGCAGCAGGATGCGTTTCTGCCAGCACAATAACCATTGGCTCTTCAGACAGTAACCTGAGCTGGAACCGTTCATTGCCTGTAAAACCGGGTCTCAGAAAGGCAACATCCAGCGATCCTTCATTCAATTCATCAGCCAGTTGAGTTGTATTTCCTTCCTCAAGCTGCAAACGAACGTCAGGATAAGCCCGCTTGAAAGTACGGATTGCGCTGGGCACCACACTGTTAAATGCCGCAGAGGCAGTAAAACCCACCCTTAACACGCCCGACTCCCCCCTGGCGACACGCTGCGCCGCCAGCACGGCTCTTGTCGCGGTAGCAGGCATCCCTTTAACAACATCATAAAATGCTTTTCCAGCCTCGGTTAATTCCGCGCCATGAGGCACTCTCCGGAATAGCTGCGCTCCCAGCTCTCTTTCCAGATCCTTAATCTGTTGGCTTAGCGGCGGCTGACCTATGCCTAATTTTGTCGCAGCCCGCGTGAAATGCCGCTCTTCAGCGACGGCGAGAAAATAGCGAATATGGCGCAGTTCCATCCTCATCTCCAAAAGCAATTAAGAATGGCACCATCATATATTGGAAGAATGAAACCAGCGAGCGCATAGTGAGGTTAACAGGAGGTGCTATATGCCCGATATTTCTCATACACCGACACGTAGCTGGCTTTTTACCCCAGCAATTCGACCAGAACGTTTCATAAAAGCAGTTGAAAGTGCGGCGGACATTTCTATTATCGATCTTGAAGACTCCGTCACCCCGAATGACAAGGCGCAGGCCCGGAAAATTGCGATGCAGTTCCTTTCATCCCGACCAAACTCATCGCTGAAAATAGCATTAAGAATTAATGGAATGAATACTCATGCTGGCATTGAAGACCTGCATATGTTACTGGAATGCCGTTTTTTTCCTGATTACATTATTCTTCCAAAAACAGAGTCAGCCGCGCACCTGCAAATCGTGGATAGTCTTATCATGATGGCTGGTTCTGATACTCGCCTTATTGGCATTATTGAGTCAGTTGTTGGGCTTAATGCCGTAGAGTCTATTGCGGACGCCACCCCCAGACTCTGCGGGTTGATGTTTGGCGCCGCAGATATGGCGGCTGACATTGGCGCCACACCCGCCTGGGAGCCTCTTGCGCTGGCGCGGGCCAGAATAGTGGCTGCCTGCGCTATGAAAGGGCTTCTTGCAATAGATGCTCCCTTCTTTGATATAGGCGATTTTTCAGGTCTGAAAGAGGAAACGCTGCAGGCGCTCAGTTTTGGTTTTTCTGCAAAATCGGCTATTCACCCCGCTCAGATTAGTGTAATCAACGCCGCATTTACTCCTACAACGGCAGAAATTAATCATGCTCGTGCAGTACTGACAGAGAATGCCAAAGGCGTCGGGATCGTTAGCGGCATGATGATAGATGCAGCCGTTGCCCGTCAGGCCCGGAGATTACTCGCCCGGGCAGGGATCTTTTCCTGATTTTATTAACAGAGGAATTGATTATGAACACGTTATTACCCGCTTATAAAACCATTAGCGAGGGGCGCTACCGAGAAATTTCGGGTCTTTACTGGGAGGATTTTCATCCCGGTGATGTTTTTGAACATCGTCCCGGCCGGACGGTTCTGGACGCCGATAATGTGTGGTTTACCCTGCTCACTCTCAATGTGCAGCCGGTCCATTTCGATGCGGCTTACGCCAGCAAAACGGAATGGAAAAAGTTACTGGTTGATTCAACGTTCACTCTGGCGCTTTTAACCGGTATGAGCGTGCGTACTGTCAGCGCCAAGGTCGTGGCCAATCTTGGCTGGGATAAGGTACAAGCCGTCCATCCGGTTTTCGCAGGGGATACACTTTATGCTGAAAGCACTGTACTCAGCAAACGCCTGTCAAATAGTCGCCCGGGACAAGGCATCGTTACCGTTCGGACATGTGGTATTAACCAGAATGGTGTAGAGGTCATGCGCTTCGAACGAACAATGTTAGTTTATTGCTGTGGATGTTCGCCTGAAGAAGACGCCGCTTATTGAGAAATCGCCCTGAGGTTTAGAGTCATGATGAATGTTAATGCAGTGTATGCCGAAAAATGCGTGACGCCTGACGAGGCGGTTACTTTAATTACCTCCGGCAGTCACCTCTCTATGGGAATGTTTGCAGCAGAGCCTCCAGCTTTGCTGAATGCGCTGGCAAAGCGAGCGAAAAGGGGAGAAATCAACGATCTGCGGGTTTACTGTTATGAAACAGCCAGCATTGCCGGGAACACTATTTTCCGTTATGAGCTAAGTGACTATATTCATCTCTACAGTATGTTTATTACCGGTATTGAACGGGCTTTAATACGTCAGGGGATTGAGAGTTCCGGGCGAAAAATAGTTAACTATGTACCTTCAAATTTTCATCAGGCGACGCGATTACTAGCTGATGATATTGGTATTGATACCTTTATTCACACCGTGTCCCCTATGGATAAGTATGGCTATTTTAATTTTGGAACTGGAAACGATTATTCCACCCGGATTGCGAGGACAGCTAAAAAGCTTATTGTCGAAGTTAACAAATATATGCCGCGCGTTCATGGAGAAGGTGCTGCAATCCATATTTCAGAAATTGACGCCATTGTTGAAAACCATGTCCCTTTAATTGAACTACCAATACGTACTGCCGTAGCCGAAGATATTGCTATCAGTCAGATTATCGCTTCTCTTGTGCCAGATGGCGCTTGTCTCCAGATGGGGGTCGGCGCATTACCGGAGCTCATCTGTAATGCGCTCAAGGAACATAATGATCTGGGGGTCCATACAGAGGCGCTGAATCCGGGGTTGGTAAGTTTGATTCAACAAGGCGTCGTTACCAATCAGCGTAAAAATATCGACCGGGGAATGTCTGTATTTACTTTTGCTATGGGACAAAAGGATATGTATGACTATCTCAACGACAACCCCTCTTTTTTTAGTCGGCCTGTCGATTATGTTAACGATCCGGGGATCATTGCGCAAAATGAGAATGTTGTCTCCATTAACGCTACCTTACAAATCGATCTCACTGGTGCCTGTAACTCTGAATATTTGCTTGGACACCAGTACAGCGCTTCAGGAGGGCAATTGGATTTTGTCAGAGGCGCATATGCATCTAAAGGAGGTCGTTCCATTATTACGACCCGCTCAACGGCCGCGAATGATACGATTTCTCGTATTGTTCCCCGCCTTGAGGGGCCTGTAACAACCCCACGAACGGATACGCACTGGATAGTCACTGAATTTGGCTCCGTAAACCTGAAGGGGCTCTCTTCAACCGAGCGTGCGCTCAGCATCATTGAATTGGCACATCCCAATTTTCGGCAGCAACTTAGAGTAGATGCAAAAAAAATGCATCTGATTTAAAAGTAGGTTAATGCTATTTTTTAATGTAGCATCCCTAAAATATAAACATCATGAGTCTATTCAAATGATAATTGACAGAATTGATCACCTTGTATTAACGGTATCTGATATATCAACCACAATAAGATTCTACGAAGAGGTACTTGGTTTTTCTGCGGTAACATTTAAACAAAACAGAAAAGCGTTAATATTTGGAGCGCAAAAAATTAACCTCCATCAGCAAGAAATGGAGTTCGAACCAAAAGCGAGTAGACCAACGCCGGGATCTGCCGATTTATGTTTTATTACATCGACACCGATAAATGATGTTGTGTCTGAGATCTTACAGGCAGGCATTTCCATTGTTGAAGGCCCGGTTGAGAGAACTGGAGCCACAGGCGAGATAATGTCTATCTACATCAGGGACCCTGATGGAAACTTAATTGAAATTTCGCAGTATGTTTAATGTTAAAACTTACTATTACTGCCTTTATTATGATCACGCATCCGTTTATATTGGTCTAATGGAGATCATATGGCAATAATTTCTGGAAAGAGTCTATGTTCAAACTTATTGACTTGAAGACATCGAGGAATTCATAAGAAAGCATAAAAAAGGGAAAGTGGTGCCCGGACTCGGAATCGAACCAAGGACACGGGGATTTTCAATCCCCTGCTCTACCGACTGAGCTATCCGGGCAACGAGGCGCATTAAACCGTAATCGCCTCGCTTCGTCAATGAAATTTCTTCAAATCAACGTAGACTGCACAATCTATCACCACTTTGTTGTTATTGCACGCAGAATCAGGCAAAAAACATCGCCCATGCGGCGGAGATCGGCATCGCCAGCAACAGCGCCGGGAGCATATTCACTACCGGAAACATTTTGATTCCACATACACGCAAGCCGGTCGCCACCAGCAGCAGTCCGCCCACGGCGCTAAAGTCGCCCATCATTGCCGGCGTAGTCAGTGGAAGAATGAGGGTGGCGCAGGCGGCAAGCGTTAACTGGATAATCAACATCGGTGCGCAAATCGCCGAAACGGCGATGCCAAGCGAACAGGCGAAAATAATGGCAGTGAAAAAATCCAGAAAAGATTTAGCGATCAAAATGTTTGGATCGCCGGTCATCCCTTCATGCATCGCGCCGAAAATACCGGTGCCGCTGGCGCAAAAAAGTACAATGATAGCGACGTAACTTTGAATAAATGAGTCGTGTGTCGGCTTCTTACCCGATGCTATAAATAATTGTTGGATTTTCGCGACTGCGCCATTAATGCCTTTTTCCAGCAAACAAAACTCGCCGATAAGCGCGCCGACCAGCGTCGCCAGCACCATCACCGGAAGATTAGCGCACTTCATCACCAGCAGAATGCCAATTCCCAGAGAGCACAGACCAAAAATAGACGTCATTGAGACGCGAATCCGTTCTGGCAGACGCTGACTTAACAGCGCGCCAATAACGCCGCCGAATAAAATTGCGCCAGCGTTAATAAAAGGTCCAATTACCACAATGACTCCTGTTATTTGTCTTTCAAATTGCCTTATTATCACGCGATTAAGCTGTTAATAGCTTGATTATCTGTGACGTATAGAGCGCTGATTTTACCTTGCGCCGTCTGGTGAAAGGTGCCATGATTGCGCGAAATTTCTCCTGCCAGCATGGGGCTCGCCGGGATGAACATAGCGCCTTTATATTGTCTTCACTGTCGCCTGACTGCGCGAGGTTTGCCCCTTTCTTTCCTTTTTTTGTCATCCCCGCTATGCGGTGAGGGCAGCGCACGCTCACTGCAGGACAACAGTAAAATCAGAAACAGTCTGTTTTTACTGATGTCTGGCGGTCGGAGCTGGTATCCAGTTTGACCCGGCATCTCGTTGGGCAAGGCATCGGGCCTTGTCCGGGGTTACTCTACTCCCGAAACGGGTATTTGCGCTTATGAAATCAATGAATATTGCCGCCAGCGGTGAACTCATCCCCCGTCTCTCCACCCACCGAAACGTAGTGGCGCTGGACAGTACCGACTTTACCGATGTGGCCGCAGTCGTCATTACCACTGCCGACAGCCGTAGCGGTATTCTGGCGTTGCTTAAACGCACCGGTTTTCACCTGCCGGTGTTTATGCTTGCGGATGAACCCGTCAGCGCGCCTGTCGGCGTTACGGCGGTAATAGTCGGGAACGCGCAGGAATGGCTGGAGCTGGAAAACGCTGCCTGTCGCTACGAAGCGGAACTTCTGCCGCCCTTTTATGGCACCCTGACCCAGTATGTCGACATGGGGAATAGTACTTTTGCTTGCCCGGGGCACCAGCATGGCGAATTTTTTAGAAAACATCCCGCAGGCCGCCATTTTTATGACTTTTTTGGTGAAAACCTGTTTCGTGCGGATATGTGTAACGCCGATGTGAAACTTGGCGATCTGCTAATACATGAAGGTTCTGCCAAACACGCGCAGAAATTTGCGGCAAAAGTGTTTAATGCGGATAAAACCTACTTTGTGCTGAATGGGACTTCGGCGGCGAATAAAGTGGTCACCAACGCCCTGCTGACGCGCGGCGATCTGGTGCTGTTTGATCGTAATAATCACAAATCCAACCACCACGGCGCCCTGATTCAGGCCGGGGCGACGCCGGTCTATCTTGAAGCGGCGCGCAACCCGTTTGGTTTTATCGGTGGTATTGATGCGCACTGTTTTGATGAAACGTACCTGCGCGACCAGATTCGTGACGTGATGCCGGAAAGCGCCGATGCGTCGCGTCCGTTCCGCCTGGCGATCATTCAGCTGGGTACCTATGACGGCACTATTTACAACGCCCGTCAGGTGGTGGATAAAATCGGACATCTCTGCGATTACATTCTGTTTGACTCCGCGTGGGTAGGCTATGAGCAGTTTATCAATATGATGGCGGATACCTCGCCGTTGCGGCTGGAGCTTAATGAAAACGACCCAGGGATCTTTGTGACCCAATCGGTACATAAGCAACAGGCGGGGTTCTCACAAACCTCGCAGATCCACAAAAAAGATAACCATATTCGCGGCCAGGCGCGTTTTTGTCCGCACAAACGCCTGAACAACGCCTTCATGTTGCACGCCTCGACCAGCCCGTTCTACCCGCTGTTTGCGGCGCTGGATATCAATGCCAAAATCCACGAAGGGGAGAGCGGTCGCCGCCTGTGGGCGGAGTGCGTTGCGCTGGGCATTGACGCGCGTAAAGCCATTCTCGCCCGCTGCAAACTGCTTCAGCCCTTTATCCCACTGGTGGTTGACGGCAAGCCGTGGCAGGCATATCCGACGGAGACCATTGCCAGCAATCGTCGTTTCTTCAGTTTTGAACCCGGGGCGAAATGGCATGGCTTTGAGGGCTATGCGGATGACCAGTATTTTGTCGACCCCTGTAAACTGTTACTGACCACGCCAGGTATTGATGCCGATAGTGGGCGATACACCGAATTCGGCATCCCGGCGACCATTCTCGCCCACTATCTGCGTGAGAACGGTATTGTGCCTGAGAAGTGCGATCTCAACTCGATTCTGTTCTTGCTGACACCCGCCGAGAGCGAAGAGAAACTGGCGCGGCTGGTCGCGATGCTGGCGCAATTTGAACGGCACATTGAAGACGATACGCCGCTTGCGGATGTATTGCCGACGGTTTTTCAGAAATACCTGGTGCGCTACCGCGATTACACCCTGCGTGAGCTATGTCAGGAGATGCACAATCTGTACGTTAGCTTTGACGTTAAGGATCTGCAAAAAGCGATGTTTCGCAAAGAAAGCCTGCCGCATGTGGCGATGAACCCACAGGACGCCAACAGCGCCTTTATTCGCGGCGATGTAGAGCTGGTGCGTATCAGCGAGGCGGACGGGCGTATTGCTGCCGAGGGGGCATTGCCATACCCGCCGGGCGTACTGTGCGTGGTGCCGGGGGAGATTTGGGGCGGCGCGGCGCAGCGTTATTTTTTGGCGCTGGAAGAGGGCATCAATCTGTTGCCCGGTTTTTCGCCGGAATTGCAGGGAGTGTATAGCGAGACCGATGCCGATGGAATTCAACGCTTGTACGGATATGTTTTAAAGTAACGTTGCCTGCAGGCCGGATAAGGCATTTACGCCTTATCCGGCCTGCGAAACAGGGCAAGAATTAATGTGCAACGGGTTGCGAACCTGCCGGAACGCGAACGTGTTTGTATTTGAACAAGGCTACGAACGCGAAGGCCAGCACCAGCGAGTAGCCTGCGAAGATGAGCCACACGGTCTGCCAGTCGGTAATGCCGTTTTGAGTGTAATACTCCACCACTTTACCGCTCACAATGCCGCCCAGGATACAGCCGAAGCCATTGGTCATCATCAGGAACATCCCCTGCGCGCTGGCGCGGATTTCCGGGCGTACTTCTTTTTCGACAAACACCGAGCCAGAAATGTTGAAGAAGTCGAAGGCGCAGCCGTACACAATCATCGACAATACCAGCAGAACGGTACCGAACGGCGTCGGGTCGCCATAAGCGAACAGGCCGAAACGCAGCATCCACGCCACAATACTGATAAGCATAACGTTCTTAATACCATAACGGCTCAGGAAGAACGGAATGGTCAGGATGAATAACGTTTCAGAAATCTGCGAAATCGACATCATCACCGAGGCGTGCTGCACGATAAAGCTACTGGCGAATAGCGGATCTTTATCAAAGCTATGCAGGAAGGTGTTGCCAAACATGTTGGTGATCTGCAGTTCCGCGCCCAGCATCATGGAGAAGATGAAGAAAATCGCCATCCGCTTATTTTTAAACAGCGCAAAAGCGTCAAGGCCCAGCATTGATGTCCAGCTCTGGTTTTTCTGTTGGTTCGCCACCGGAATGTGCGGCAGGGTAAAGGTAAACAGTACCAGCAGAACGGAAAGCGTCGCGCCGATATAAAGCTGCATATGGCTCAGCTCGAAACCGGAGAAACTCACGCCCCACATCGCCAGAATAAAGCCAATGGTGCCCCAGATACGGATAGGCGGGAAGTCAGTCACAATATCCATGCCGGCAGACTGCAGGCGGTAATACGATATGGTATTGATCAAGCCCAACGTCGGCATATAGGCCAACGAGTTAAGTAGGATCACAAAGAACATCGCCCCAGGCGTAGTGACTTCCGCGGCCATGAATAGCGTGATGGCGCCGACGACATGACACAGGGCATAGACCCATTTCGCGCTCAGCCATTTGTCAGCCACAATGCCTAACAAGGTCGGCATAAAGACGGCGGCAATCCCCAGTGAACTATAAACTGCGCCAATAGATGCGCCGTCAAATTTTAAGGTGACGAACATATACGAGCCCAGGGTAGTGAGCCAGCTTCCCCACAGACAGAACTGCAGAAAAGAGAGTATTTTAAGCTGCAGCTTAAGATTCATGTTAATTTCCTCACACCTGAGAGCGGATGAATGTTTTAAAAGGCACATTTGCCGTTGTGATTTGGTGTGATTCTATCAATGAGAGGCGGGCTTTTTTTGTTACCTGTGACAAATATTTGCAAACAATTTCTGATTGCAAAGCAAAATGGTGACGGAGTTAACACTTTTGCCTTTCCCGCCTCTGTCATTTGTCGGCCAGAGGCGGGATGCGATGGTTTATCGGCGGCGATACGATCGCTGGGCGGAATTCACCTTATACAGATAGCGGCGCGACTCCGCAGATGGATGTCGGGTGGTTAATATCTGGTACACATCCCCCGGCGACATGCGGTTAATCATATTCGCGGCCTGAATCTTATCGTTCGAGAATACGCGTAATACGCTGCCTGCGCCGCCATTGTAGGCGGTAATGACCGCATAGCGCCGCGACGTCGGATTCTCGATACCGCTCAGATAGACATTATTCAACATCGCCAGATACGCTGTGCCGGTATCGATATTGCTGGCGGGGTCGAACAGGAAGTTACGGCTTGGCGTGCCGGACTTACCCTGAGAACGGAAAACATCTTTCCCGGCGCTGTGTTGCACCACCTGCATCAGGCCCAGCGCATCCGCGTGGCTGACCGCATACGGGTTAAACGAGGACTCCGTTTGCATAATCGCCAGAATCAGCGACTCGTCAACGCCGTATTTACGGGAGGCCTGGCGTACCATGCCAATGTATTTATGCGCGCGTTTATCAAGGTGGTTCGGCACCAGATTAATGGTGACGCTGTAAATAATACGCAGGCCGTTACTGCGGCTTTTGAGCCGCGTTTTCAGCAAGTAATCCGCGAATGTCGTGGCACGGCCTTCCCAGCGAATAGGCTGGCCGGTATTGTCGAGGACCTGACCATACAGGAAGGGTTCTTTAGAAATTTTTATGTCATCGACATCGGAGTAAAGATCGACGGAGGTTGGGTCGTCACCCATGAGCAACGTTTTAATAATGGCCCGGCGCAGATGTGCGGTAGGTTCCGTCCCGGCGATGGTTTCAACGGTAATGGTCCCATCATCAAAGTTGATGTGGCTACGGGTCTGGAACTGATCGGTATATTTGACGTAGTCTTTCGGCCCGGCGATCAGGACTTCCTTATATCCCCACAGATTTTCAATATTGTTGGCAAATTGCCCCATCAAAATATCAAAGCCGTTGGTATCCTTGACCCAGGCTTCATTATACGTCTCGCCTTTTTTGGTCGAACTGGAGCAGGAGATGAGCAACGGCGCAATAACAGCAAGCGCGAGTAATTTTTTCATCATTCCGGGAGTGCATGTTGTGTTGTCGTTATGCCATGTTGCCGGGCAGCGGCGCTAAGGGCTTATCCGGCATAACTCACAGGCCGAATAAGCGCAGCCTCATTCAGCAACGGGCCTATTTTTTATCTTCCGGCGTATAACCTTCGATATGAACGTCTTTGCCTTCGAACAGGAAGCTCACCATCTCCTGTTCCAGCAGTTTACGGTGCTCGGCGTTCATCATGTTGAGCTTTTTCTCGTTAATCAACATGGTCTGCTTATGCTGCCACTGCGCCCACGCGTCCTTAGAGATCTCGTTATAGATACGTTTTCCTAGTTCGCCAGGGTAGAGCTGAAAATCTTGCCCTTCAGCGTCGCGTTGCAGGTAAGTACAAAAAATCGTTCTGCTCATAAGTCATCCTCTTCATCGACCGGGGCGTTAAACTGGCGCTCCGGTACGTAACTGCTGTAACAAGCGCTCCACGGGGGCCGCCAGTCCGACTGACGGCGGTTGCGCTAAGTTATACCAGAGCGCGCTGCCTTCATCCATGCAGGCGTCCAGTGACGACACGGGAAGCCACATAGGCACAATATCCAGGTGGAAATGGCTAAATGTGTGGCGAAACGCGTTAAGCTGGGTCAAATTATCAGCGTTAACATGCCGTTGCGCCAGCCATTCACGTAATTCATCTTCGCTGGCGAACTGCGGGAAGCAGTAGAGTCCGCCCCATAAACCGCTGGGAGGGCGCTGCGCCAGGAAAATCTCCTGATTATGCTGTAACAATAAAAAGTAACCCGTCCGCTCCGGCAACGTCTGTTTCGGTTTCTTGCCCGGATAGCGTGACCAGCTTTCATGCGCAGCGGCGATACAACCGTTTTGCAGCGGACACAGGGTGCACTTTGGCTTTGAACGCGTACAAACCATCGCGCCCAGATCCATCATCGCCTGATTAAAACGCTCCACGCCGCGTGCGGGCGTCACTTGCTCGCTCAACGTCCACAGCGTATTCTCTACCTCTTTTTTTCCAGGCCAGCCGCTAACAGCATAACAGCGAGCCAGCACACGTTTAACGTTTCCATCAAGAATCGGATAATGTTTACCTAACGCGAGGGAGAGAATCGCGCCGGCGGTTGAGCGCCCGACGCCGGGTAGCGCGGCGATTTCGGCAAAAGTTTGCGGGAATTCTCCACCGTGAAGCGTCGCCACCTGTTGCGCCGCTTTATGCAAATTACGCGCGCGGGCGTAATAGCCGAGCCCGGTCCATAAATGGAGCACTTCATCCAGCGGCGCATTCGCTAAATCCGTCACTGTGGGAAAGCGCGCCATAAATCGCTCAAAGTAAGGAATCACCGTCGTCACCTGCGTTTGTTGCAACATGACTTCCGAGAGCCATACTTTGTAAGGCGTCTTGTTAATTTGCCAGGGCAGCGTTTTCCGCCCGTATTTGTCGTACCAGTCCAGAACCTGGGCTGAAAATTGAGACGCTTGCATGGAAACTCATTCATTATTGCCGGGGGCAAGATTGCAGCACAGAGGCCGCAGGGTGTAAACCGGAACTTTCCGCAGTGCGCTTCATGCTTGCATCCGGCAACTAACTTTGGATAATGCCCGTTTTCAGAACTCAAACACAGCAGACTACACTTTTATGAAAAACGACGTCATTTCACCGGAATTTGATGAAAACGGTCGCCCGCTGCGCCGTATTCGTAGTTTTGTTCGTCGCCAGGGGCGACTGACAAAGGGGCAAGAACACGCGCTGGAAAACTACTGGCCGGTGATGGGCGTCGAGTTCAGCGAAGCGCCGGTAGATTTCGCCACGTTGTTTGGTCGCGAAGCGCCGGTGACGCTGGAGATTGGTTTTGGCATGGGGGCGTCTCTCGTGGCGATGGCGAAAGCGCGCCCGGAGCAGAATTTCCTCGGCATTGAAGTGCATTCACCCGGTGTCGGCGCGTGTCTGGCGTCCGCTCATGAAGAGGGCGTTGAAAACCTGCGCGTCATGTGCCACGACGCGGTAGAAGTGTTGCATAAAATGATTCCTGACAATTCTTTATCGATGGTTCAGCTCTTTTTCCCTGACCCGTGGCATAAAGCGCGTCATAATAAACGCCGTATCGTTCAGGTGCCGTTTGCTGAACTGGTATTGAGCAAGCTGAAATTGGGCGGCGTTTTCCATATGGCGACCGACTGGGAAGCGTATGCGGAACACATGCTTGAAGTCATGTCTTCTATCGACGGGTACAAAAATCTGTCAGAGAGCAATGATTATGTACCGCGCCCGGAATCGCGCCCGGTAACGAAATTTGAACAACGTGGCCATCGTCTTGGTCATGGCGTATGGGACTTAATGTTCGAGAGGGTGAAATAATGGCAAAGAACCGTAGTCGTCGTCTGCGTAAAAAAATGCACATTGACGAATTCCAGGAATTAGGATTTTCGGTGGCATGGCGTTTTCCGGAAGGTACATCTGAAGAGCAGGTCGATAAGACTGTCGATGACTTTATTAATGACGTTATTGAGCCTAATAAACTGGCGTTTGACGGCAGCGGCTACCTGGCCTGGGAAGGGCTGATTTGTATGCAGGAAATCGGTAAATGTACCGAAGAACATCAGGCGATTGTGCGTAAGTGGCTGGAAGCGCGCAACCTTGAAGAAGTCCGAACCAGCGAACTTTTCGACGTTTGGTGGGACTAATAAGTACAGGGTCGGCAAATGCCGGCCCGCTTTGTCTTGAGGGAAAGTTATGATGCGCAAAACGCTGCTGGCGACAGTGCTAACGTTTACGGCGATGGCCGCTCATGCAGATTACAAATGCAGCGTCACGCCGCGTGACGATGTGATCCTGAGTCCACAAACGGTGCAGGTGAAAGGTGAAAACGGCAACCTGGTGATCACGCCGGACGGCAATGTGATGTACAACGGTAAGCAGTACACCCTTAGCGCCGCGCAGCGCGAGCAGGCGAAAGATTACCAGGCGGAACTGCGAAGCGCGCTGCCGTGGATTGATGAGGGCGCCCGATCGCGCGTCGAAAAAGGCCGCGTGGCGCTGGATAAAATCATCGCTAAAGAGGTGGGCGAAAGCAGCAACATGCGTAGCCGTCTGACGAAGCTTGATGCGCAATTAAAAGCGCAAATGAACCGCATTATCGAACATCGTACGGACGGCCTGACGTTCCACTATAAGGCTATCGACCAGGTGCGTGCCGACGGTCAGCAGTTGGTGAATCAGGCGATGGGCGGTATTTTGCAGGACAGCATTAACGAAATGGGCGCCAAAGCGGTGCTTAAAGGCGGCGGCAATCCTTTACAGGGCGTGATGGGCAGTCTAGGTGGTTTGCAAACCGCTATCCAGAACGAATGGAAAAACCAGGAGAAAGATTTCCAGCAGTTTGGCAAAGATGTCTGTAGCCGCGTAGTGACCTTAGAAGATAGCCGCAAAGCGCTGGTTGGCAGCCTGAAGTAATCTTTCCTTTTTAAACAATGGCGCAGATCGTATCTGCGCCTTTTTATTCTGTTTTTTCCTGCATTTTGTTATCCATCTCTAAAAAATACTCTCTGTCGGATATATATCGCTGGTTAATCGTATGGCGTCACATTATTCGTCTGCAATATAGAGATAATGCGACCAGTTGACATAACTGGAGATATAACATGGAGTTTTTCAGGAAAACGGCATTAGCTGCTCTGGTAATGGGTTTCAGCGGCGCAGCGTTCGCTTTACCGAATATCACCATCTTAGCGACCGGCGGAACGATCGCTGGCGGTGGTGATTCAGCAACAAAATCAAATTATACGGCAGGTAAAGTCGGCGTCGAGAATCTGGTGGATGCCGTTCCTCAATTGAAGGACATTGCGGTAGTGAAAGGCGAGCAGGTCGTTAACATTGGCTCGCAGGATATGAACGATGAAGTCTGGCTCACGCTGGCGAAAAAAATCAATACCGAGTGCGACAGCACCGACGGTTTCGTGATCACCCACGGTACTGATACGATGGAAGAGACCGCTTATTTCCTCGATCTGACCGTGAAATGCAATAAACCGGTGGTACTGGTCGGCGCGATGCGTCCCTCCACGTCAATGAGCGCAGATGGCCCGTTCAACCTCTATAATGCGGTAGTAACAGCGGCTGATAAACAGTCTGCCAACCGCGGCGTGCTGGTGGTAATGAATGATACCGTCATGGACGGACGCGACGTCACTAAGACCAATACGACTGACGTGGCGACGTTTAAAGCGGTTAACTACGGCCCGCTGGGTTATATCCACAACGGTAAAATTGACTACCAGCGTACGCCAGAGCGTAAACATACCACCTCCACCCCGTTCGACGTGTCGAAGCTGACCGCGTTGCCGAAAGTCGGTATCGTTTATAACTATGCGAATGCGTCCGATCTGCCGGCAAAAGCGCTGGTAGACGCGGGTTATGACGGGATCGTGAGCGCAGGTGTGGGTAACGGCAACCTGTATAAAACGATCTTTGATACCCTGGCGACCGCCGCGCACAACGGTACGGTAGTGGTGCGTTCTTCACGTGTGCCGACTGGCGCAACCACGCAGGATGCGGAAGTTGACGATGCAAAATACGGCTTTGTCGCTTCCGGCACGCTGAACCCGCAAAAAGCGCGTGTCTTACTGCAACTGGCGTTAACCCAGACTAAAGATCCAAAACAGATCCAGACGATGTTCAATCAGTATTAAAGATAATGCCCCGGTCGGAAGGCCGGGGCTATCTTTGGAAGACCTCTCGCACAACCAACACTATTATCTTGCTAATTATCATCCTGGTTATGATAATCGTGGGCGTCATGTCTCTGGACGGGAGGTCCACAAGTGGTTCGACAATGGATTGCTGGCGCAGCGCTGTTTGCCCTGATTTCAGGCTATAGTTGGGCAGAGGTTGCTCAACCCTCCGATAACATCTTAAAAGAACAGTTTAGTAAGCAGTACCACGGCATACTTAAACTGGATTCCATTACCTTAAAAAATCTTGATTCGACGGGCAATCAGGCCACCTGGTCTGCCGAAGGGGATATTTCTTCCCGTGAAGATATGTATACCGGCGTTGGTATGGCGGCGGATTATTATTTTGTTGAAAAAACCTGGACCAAAGATCGTCCCGTTAAATTTTCTGCCATGTTAACTAGTAAAGGGACGCCAGCCTCTGGCTGGACGGTGAACTATTACTCATTACAAATGGCAGCCAGCGATCAGGGCCGGGCTATTGACGACATTAAAACGAATGATAAATACCTGATCGTCAACAGTGATGACTTTAACTATCGGTTTGGCAACATTGAAGCCTCCTGGCGTGCGCAGAAAGCGTCGATCCCCGGTCTTGAAGAACAACTCTCTGCCCTGGATAAGAAAATAGCGGTAGCTAAAAAAGAAGCGGACGCGTATTGGGGAAAAGGCGCTGATGGGAAACCGTTGACCCGCGCCGAGGCGTTTAAAAAGACGTTAAAAGAGCGCGATGATTATGTAAAAGCCAACGATAGCAGCGTATATGCCGAGAAATACGAAAAAGAGGTCTATCAACCGGCATTAGACGCGTGCCGTAAGCAGAGTGAGCCGTGCAATGAAGCGGCTATTCAGCAGAAAAGAGATTTAGACATACACGAGCAACGGCGGCAGGTATTTTTGAAATCAGAAGAGCTGCGTCGAAAAGCGCAGAATGACTGGATAACGTTAGAGAAAGGACAATATCCGCTGAATATAGCGGTACAGAAACTTCAGATGCAACAGAGTGATATCCGTCTGAAAATTATGGATATTAATGACGGTTACGAGCGCTGGAAAAAAGATACGGACGATTTGCGTCGTAAAGGGGTTATTAAATAATGCGCTTGCCGGCGGCGCATTAACCGCCACAGGTCGGTAAGCGTCGCGCCATCAGGTATTTTACCCGCTGGCGCGACAGGCTTATTCCTTGTTATTCCGCGAGAAACAACTCAAGAAGAGAGTTTAAAAACAGTTTACCGTGCTGGGTAATCTGCCAGTATTGCTCGCATTCGGTCAGGTAGCCCTGGGCAATAGCCTCGTCGATTGGCTGACGAATAACCGCTTCCGTAAGCCCGGTGTAGTCGACAAATTCGGCGCGAGGCGCGCGCTCCAGCAACCGAAAACGGTTCATAAAGAACTCAAAGGGTTTGTCATCATCACTCACGTCACGCTGGCTTTCCTGGTAACGTCCCTGCATATAACCGCGTGGGTGACGGGTTTTGGTGGTGCGCAAGATCCTGCTGTCCGGGAAGGTGACTTTACCGTGGGCGCCGCAGCCAATACCCAGATAGTCGCCAAAGCGCCAGTAGTTCAGATTATGCTGGCACTGATAACCGGGTTTGGCATAGGCCGACGTTTCGTATTGCTGATAGCCCGCGGCGGTTAATAACTGGTGGCCCTGCTCAAAGATATCCCACAGAGCGTCATCGTCCGGTAAAACCGGCGGACGCGAACCGAACAGAGTGTTGGGTTCAATCGTCAATTGATACCATGAGAGATGCGGCGGATTAAGCGCAATCGCCTGTCGCAAATCATTCAGCGCCTCTTCCAGCGTTTGATCCGGCAATCCATGCATCAAGTCGAGGTTAAAGCTGCGTAGCCCAAGCCCATTTGCCAGTCTTGCTGCCCGCATCGCCTCTTGTGGACCGTGAATACGGCCAAGGCGTTTCAGCTTAGGCTCACTAAAGCTCTGCACGCCAATGGAGATCCGGTTTACGCCGGCGCGCTGATAGTCGATGAAGCGGTCGGCTTCGACCGTGCCGGGGTTCGCTTCCATGGTAATTTCCGCATCCGCCGCCAGATTCAGGCGCGCACGCACGCCGTCCAGCAGCGTTTGCATCGCCGGCCCGGAAAGCAGGCTTGGCGTACCGCCGCCAATAAAAATGGTCTTTACTTCACGCCCTTGCGCCCAGGCGACGTCGGCATCCAGATCGCTTAACAGATGCTGGACGTAGTCGTCATGCGGCACCTCGCCCTTCAACTCATGGGAATTGAAGTCGCAATATGGACATTTTTGTACACACCAGGGAATATGAATATAAAGACTGAGCGGCGGTAGTTTAGCCATTGCGTAACGCATCCAGCAGCAGCTTGAGCGCTTGTCCACGGTGGGAAATCGCGCTTTT
This sequence comes from Salmonella sp. SAL00670, assembly GCF_046552235.1. Lineage (NCBI taxonomy): Bacteria > Pseudomonadati > Pseudomonadota > Gammaproteobacteria > Enterobacterales > Enterobacteriaceae > Salmonella > Salmonella sp. SAL00670. The sequence continues at coordinate 440,147 of NZ_JBGDUO010000002.1, read as the reverse complement.
TTCTTCACGGGTCAGTTCTGCGGCGGTTTTGCCTTCAGACGGTACGAAGAAAATGGGATCATAGCCAAATCCGCCATTTCCGGCCGCCTGGCGAGTAATGACGCCAGGCCAACTACCGTGACAGACTATCGGTGTGGGATCTTCGGCATGACGCAAATAAACCAGTACACAATGGAATCGCGCCTGGCGTTTGTCGTCCGGAACATCTCGTAGAGTATGCAGCAGTTTTTCCAGATTTTGCTGATCTGTCGCGTTTTCGCCAGAATAGCGCGCGGAATAGATACCCGGCGCGCCGCCTAAAACGTCAACGGCCAGACCGGAGTCATCGGCAATGGCGGGCAGACCGGTCATTTTGGCGGCATGGCGCGCTTTGAGAATCGCGTTTTCAATAAACGTCAGGCCGGTTTCTTCCGCGGAATCAACGCCCAGTTCCGTTTGCGCTACCACATCAAGCCCAAAATCGCTTAACAGCGACGCGAGCTCGCGCACTTTACCGGCGTTGCCGGTTGCGAGAACAACTTTTTGCATGGAATACCTACTCAGTTAACGCCGTAATTTCCGGCGGGATCTGTTGCGGGTGAATAATTTTTACTTGTTTGTGACGGCCCAGCTCGCCTTTTTCGATGACGATCTGACTTTTCGCCACGCGAAACTGTTTACCGAGAAACTTGATCAGATGGCTGTTTGCCTGACCGTCAACCGGCGGGGCGGTAATGGCGACTTTCACCTCGTCGCCATGTAAGCCCACAATACTGTCGCGGCTGGCTTTCGGCTGAATATAAAGCCGTAACACCAGACCGTCTTCGCAGCGAGTCACAGCACTCATAACGCCATCCACAGCCCCGGCAGCAACATGTTGCCTGTCGCTTGTAAGAATTCAGCGATCCCCATATTAACGACATACAGTAGCAGCACCAGAACCATCGGCGAGAAGTCGATGCCGCCCATCGCAGGCAGTATACGGCGAATCGGGCTGAGCAGCGGCTCGGCAAGCTGAATCAATACATATTCAATTGGGCTACGACCCTGGCTCACCCAGCTCATGATAGCCATGACCAGCAGCACCCAGAAGATCAGCAGGCCGATTGTTTTAAGTAAGATAAGCACCGCGGCAATCCAGATAATCGCCTGAAACGTAATTACCTTAAACAGCACTATCGCCTTAATAACGCTAAGAATAAACGCCACCAGCAGGGAAGCGCTGTCAATCGGCCCCATTGGTGGGATAATACGACGCAGCGGTCCGATGATGGGCTGCGTAATTTTCACCACGAACTGGGAGAAAGGGTTGTAAAAGTCACAGCGGGCCCACTGCATCCACACGCGCAATAATAGCACCATGGTATACAGCTCAATTACCGTTGAGAGCAGGAAGGTCAACGTATTCATGGCGTTCCTCAGTTTTCCTTAATTTTTTGTGTAATCACGAGCACCAAAGATAGCGGTGCCGATGCGCACCATTGTGCTACCTGCCGCAATCGCGGCTTCCATATCGTCGCTCATACCCAGAGATAAGGTATCAACGTCAGGGTAGCGCGCTTTCAGCCCGGCAAATGCTACAGCCATTTGACGTGCGACTTCAAACTGCCTTACATAATCTGACTCTGGCGCCGGGATCGCCATCAGTCCGCGAAGCCGCAGACGCGGCAGTGTAGCCACCGCAGCGGCCAGCTCATCCAGTTCCGCCAGCGGAATGCCTGATTTGCTGTTTTCATCGCTGATATTAATTTGGATCAGAACATTTAGCGCCGGCAGATTATCCGGACGCTGTTCGCTCAGCCGCGAGGCGATACGCAGGCGATCGATGGTATGACACCAGTCAAAATGCTCGGCCACCAGCCGACTTTTGTTGGACTGTAAAGGGCCTATAAAGTGCCAGTGCAGGCCTTCCACTTTCGCTTCCTGAAAGTGGCGGATTTTTTCCACCCCCTCTTGTACATAATTTTCACCAAATGCCCGTTGTCCGGCGGCAATGGCTTCTGCGATGTCGCTCGCAGGTTTGGTTTTACTCACTGCAAGCAACGTAACTTCTTCTGAAGAGCGGCCGCAACGCGTCGCCGCGGCGGAGATTTTGTCCCGGATGTATGCCAGGTTATGCGCGATATCGTTCATTTTCCGAGGATGTTTATATGAATATGGAAGAAATTGTGACGCTTAGTGTAAAGCATAACGTCTCGGATCTACACCTGTGTAACGCCTGGCCTGCGCGATGGCGCAAACAAGGACGCATGGAGAACGCGCCTTTTACCGCGCCTGATGTCGACAGGCTTCTGCTTGATTGGCTTAATGATGCGCAACAATATCAGTGGCGAACGCACGGCCAGCTTGATTTCGCCGTCTCGCTGTCTGGCACGCGGCGCCTGCGCGCCAGTGCGTTCACACATCAACAGGGAACGTCGCTGGCGCTACGGCTATTGCCCGAGCGTTGTCCTGATCTGGCGGAAATCCAGACGCCGCCGATAGTACCCGCACTGCTTGCCAGCGAGAACGGACTGATTCTGGTCACTGGCGCTACTGGCTGCGGGAAATCCACTACGCTGGCGGCGATGGTGGGACATCTTAATCAACATGCCGATAAACACATCCTGACGCTGGAAGATCCTATTGAGTACCGTTACACCAGCAAGCGTTGCCTGATACAGCAGCGGGAAATCGGCCAGCATTGCGCCACTTTTGCCGCCGGGCTGCGCGCGGCGTTACGTGAAGATCCCGATGTCATTTTACTGGGAGAGCTGCGTGACAGCGAGACCATTCGCCTGGCGCTGACGGCGGCGGAAACGGGGCATCTGGTACTGGCAACCCTGCATACTCGCGGTGCGGCGCAGGCGGTGGAAAGATTAGTGGATAGTTTTCCGGCGCAGGAAAAAGAACCGGTACGCAGCCAACTGGCGGGTAGTCTGCGCGCCGTACTATCACAAAAACTGGAGGTCGACAGACAGGATGGGCGCGTGGCGTTGTTTGAATTACTGATTAATACGCCAGCCACAGGGAATTTGATCCGTGAAGGCAAACTCCATCAGTTGGCCCACGTGATACAAACCGGGCAGCAGCAGGGGATGATGACATTCGCCCAGAGCGCGCAATGGCGTCAGGTGCAGGGACGGCTGTAGCGAAGATGGCGGCGTAGGGGGGGGAGGAAAGTGTTGACTGGCGCGGTGGATTGAACGGCATGCAGGCTTGTATCCTGGCGAACCGGCGTTAAAATCGCAGCTTTGTTAAAACCACAGCGAAGCCATTTAACGATGTCATCACAACCGAATCAAAGCCTGATAGATGGCATTCGCTGTCTGCAATATCTGGTTTCCAGCGACCGTGCTATCGGATGTCGCGAGCTTGCCCGGCTGATGGATATTAATACCACGCGCGTTAATCGCCTGTTAATGACGATGGCCTCTATTGGACTCACGATGCAGGATGAGCACCGACGCTATTTACCCGGGCCAGGCATTCATGCTTTGGCGGCGCAGGCGATTCGTGGTTCAGCGCTGTTCTCCCATGCGTTGCCTATCCTTGAACGCCATGCGCCCAAAGACATCGTGGTGGCATTAGGCGTGCTATGGGAAGACCAGATTATCTATATTTATCACTCTACGCCGGGTTCGCAGGGAAGTCAGGCGCTGGCGGGGTTTCGCATGTGCCCGGCCTGGCAGTCGGTAACAGGAGTGGCGTTACTGGCGGCAGAAAGCGATGAGGCGCTAATGCAGCGTTTTACTCCGGAGCAGTGGCGTAATCTGGCGCCGCATGTGGCGCAGCAGCGCCAGCGGGGATACGTGCTGTGGCATCACGCTGATGGTGAAGTTTCTATGGCGCAACCGCTAGACAAGCACGCCGCAGCGCTGGCCTTTGCGGGAATGTGGCGGATTGATGAGGCGGAGGCGGCTGCGCGTTTACAGGCGTTGAAGGCATTAAACCAGCTTATTGCCCAGTAAGCCTGGCAACCGTGACCGCGTTATCCGCCTGCTGACAAAAACGGCTTTAATACCCCTGTTCAAAATAGCTTTCGAGGATAATCACGGCGGAGGCCGAGTCCACTTTGCCTTTGTTCAGTGCGCGATACCCACCTCGTTCAAACAGACCGGAGCGTGCTTCAACGGTGCTGAGTCGTTCATCGTGCAGCGTGACAGTTACCCCGAAACGCCCATGAATACGGTTGGCGAATTTACGTGCGCGCGCCGTCAGCGGCTGTTCAGTGCCATCCATATTGAGCGGTAGCCCGACAATAATTTCGTCCGGCTGCCACTCTTTCAGCAAACGTTCAATGAGCGTCCAGTCGGGCGTGCCGTCCTGTGCTTTGATTGCCGGAAGCGGACGGGCGGTGCCGGTAATGCGTTGTCCTATTGCAACGCCGATGCTTTTTGTGCCGAAGTCAAAGGCCAGTAAGGTGCCGCTCATCAGGCGTGCCCCGCAACGCCAGGCATGGTCAGAATATCAATGCCAATAAGTTTTGCCGCTTCGCGCCAGCGCTCGGCAATGGGTGTTTTGAACAAAATATTGAGATCGGCGGGCGCGGTAAGCCAGGCGTTATCAAGCAACTCTTGTTCAAGCTGGCCTTTATCCCAGGAGGCGTAGCCCAGCGCGACCAGCACATCGGAAGGCTGTTGTTGGGTACCTAACGTTTCCAGCACATCGCGGGAGGTGGTAATCACGGTATTGTCTGAGATACGAATGCTGGAGGCGAAACGTGACGGCGGAGTATGGAGAATAAATCCGCGATCTTCCGCCAGCGGGCCGCCGAGCATCACGGCTTTATCAAGACGAATTGCCGAATCGCGCGGTTCCGGCGTAATTTTTAGTTTTTCCAGAATCCCTTCAATTTGCAGATTTTCCAAAGGCTTATTAATAATAATCCCCATAGCGCCGTCCTGGTTGTGCTCGCAAATATACACTACGGAACGGCGGAAAATCGGGTCCTGGAGCGCAGGCATGGCAATAAGAAAGTGATGCTGTAAATTCATTGTCAGAGGTTCTGTTTCCTGGTTCAAAAAAACGACAGCGTTCAGTATGTGGGGAAAGCGGACGGTTGTCACTCATATAAGCCGTCTTTTGCCAAAGGACGGCGGCCTTATCGGGCAATAGACTGCCGGATGGCGATGCTGACGCGCCGCCTTATCCGACCGGGGCGGCGTGATTGCTCAGGCCCGGTAAGCGCACGCCACCGGGCAATAAACGTTTACTTCGCCAGACGCGCTTCGATGGCGTCCATCAACATCCCGGTGATAGAGATCGGGTATTCCGCTTCGATTTCACGCACGCAGGTTGGGCTGGTCACGTTAATTTCCGTTAAGCGGTCGCCGATAATATCCAGACCGACGAAAATAAGCCCTTTGGCTTTAAGCGTTGGTCCAACGCGACGGGCGATTTCCCAGTCGCTTTCGCTCAACGGACGGGGTTCGCCGCGACCACCAGCCGCCAGGTTGCCGCGGGTTTCGCCGCCCTGCGGAATACGCGCCAGGCAGTAAGGCACCGGCTCGCCGTCGACGACCAGTACGCGCTTATCGCCATCTTTGATCGCGGGCAAATAGTTCTGCGCCATGCAGTAGCGGTTGCCCAGCTCGGTCAGCGTTTCGGCAATAACGCCTATGTTAGGATCGCCTTCCTTAACGCGGAAAATGGACGCGCCGCCCATACCGTCCAGCGGTTTCATAATGATATCGCCGTGTTTTTCCCAAAACGCTTTGAGCTGCGCTTTATTGCGCGTTACCAGCGTTTCCGGGGTCAGGTCGGCAAACCAGGCAGTATACAGTTTTTCATTACAGTCGCGCAGGCTTTGCGGTTTGTTGACGATCAGCGTCCCTTCTTCTTCAGCGCGTTCCAGAATATAGGTCGCATAAATAAACTCGGTATCAAACGGCGGATCTTTGCGCATCAAAATGACGTCCAGATCGGCGAGTTTAATCTCCTGCTCGCTGCCGAACTCGTACCATTTATCGTAATTTTGCTCCACGCTCAACGTTCGCGTGCGGGCGCGGGCTTCGCCGTTAATCAGATAAAGGTCGGCCATCTCCATATAATGAAGTTCATAACCACGACGTTGGGCTTCCAGCAGCATAGCGAAACTGGTGTCTTTCTTGATGTTGATGTGTGCGATGGGGTCCATCACGATGCCGAGCTTGATCATTATTTTCTCCGTTAACGCTTCATCCTAAGTCGCCAAAACGCACCTGTAGCGCGGTAATGGCGGTGAGCGCGGTTGTCTCAGTACGCAGAACGCGAGGTCCTAACAGAATATCAGTAAACTGATAGCGCGCGGTCATCGCGATTTCGTCCGCCGACAGCCCGCCTTCCGGGCCGATCAGCAGTCGGACGCGTTCAACCGGCAGCGGCAGAGTGTTGATGCTGGCATGGGCGCGCGGATGAAGATTGAGCTTCAGCCCGGAATCTTGCTCGGCGCACCAGGCTTCCAGCGCCATCGGCGGGCGAATTTCCGGCACCCGGTTACGCCCGCATTGTTCGCAGGCGGCGATGGCGATCTTTTGCCACTGCTGGCGCTTTTTGTTCAGACGTTCATTATCCAGTTTAACGCCGCAGCGCTCAGAGAACAGTGGCGTAATGAGGCTTACACCTAGTTCGATCGATTTCTGGATAGTAAATTCCATTTTTTCACCGCGCGACATCACCTGGCCCAGATGGATATGTAGCGGCGATTCACGATCGTCGATTTCGCCTTTCATCACTTGCACTTCAACGCTTTTCTTACTGGCGCTAATGATTTCAGCATCGAATACCTGATTACTGCCGTCAAACAGCTGTAACGCTTGTCCCGCTCCCATGCGCAGTACACGACCAATATGGTTGGCCGCATCTTCGCATAACGAAATCTGCGTACCGGACGTCAACAATTCAGGGTGATAAATGCGGGGAATACGCATAATAAAAAAATCCGCGTCATGGCCCCGGCGTTTGGCTATCCAGGGCATGGGTTAACAAGAATCCCGCTAGTGTAGGTTAGCTCTTTCGCGCCTGGCAAGCGCGTTGCACATAGGGATTATGATTACCCTGGACCTTCGCGATACGCGCATCGCGCTCGCACTCCCAGGCGGTAACGGGGTACTGCTTATCCCAGACGTTAAAAAGCTGCGTTTGTTGGCGGGAAAGTTTCAGTTGGTATTGGTCGCGCATATAAAAATAAGTGCGGGCGATTGCGCCACGGGCGCGGGCGGGCGGCTCGGCGAGCTTCGCTTTGAAATCTACTTTCATGGCGCACTGCCCGTACTGACCTTCGCCGCCGTTCCACTGGCTATACATAAAGTTGCCGCGATCGCCATTCACTTCGCCAATCGCGGGTTGCAGGTTATGCATATCGCTTTCCATTTTGCGGTAGACCGGGTCTTTAGCGCAGTTTTTTCGCCCGCCGTCCTGCCAGCACTGGCGCTGATGACCGAATTGCCAGGCGGGGACAACGTGCTCCCACTCAATGCGTCTGGCGCGATTCTCGTTTTTACGCACCTTATAGCCGCAGGACTCCAGGTCTACGACGCCTTTTTTACCCTGCCAGCGGATTTGGCACCCGCAGTAAAAGCTGCCGGGCGCGTCGGCATTGACTTTGACGCTCGCCGCTTTGGCCTGAGAAAAATTGTTAATGCCATCGGCCAGGGCCTGGCCTGAAAACGCTGCGGCCAGCAACGCAGCGGCAAAAGAAAAATTACGGTACATTGCACACTCCATAGCAAAACGAGCCCGCAACGTAACGAAAGTTGTGTCTGTATGCAATCAGTCCGCTCAGGAAAGTTCCCGGACGTTTCGGGAACTACCCGGCGACCAGTGGTTCACCGCAGTGAACGCAACGATAAACCGCTTCGCCGCGTACTACGCGGTTATGACGGCGGACGGTGAGTTGATGTTGCTGGCATTGGCAATGGTAGGGAAAGGTGTTGCGCCGTACGGATTGCAGCGCAAATTGATGAGTACGTCTGGCCGGAACGCCCAGCACGCTTTCCATCATCCACTTCCATTCCTTGCCATGCGGAGCCTTGCGTCCGAAGTGCTTCCACACCAACAGATGCGCCAGTTCATGCGGCACGACCTCTGCTATAAAGGTGTCGATGTTTTCCAGCAGTAACACCGGGTTGAGGCGGATTTCGTAGCTCTCCAGCCAGGCGGTGCCCGCCGAGGTGCCGCGTTGCGTATACACCAGTTTCGGCTCCGGATAATGTCTATCGAGCTTGAGGTTCGCCTGGGCGAGATTTTCCCGCAGACGGCGCATCACGGCCTGCTGGATAGCGATAGGGAGACGAGGGGTTTTCATAGCGGCAGAGAATAGTGCGACGGAAGAGGGACTGCAAGAAAAACGCTTCCTCCTGTGGCAGGAGGAAGCGTGGAGGGATTAGTCGTGGGCGCCGATTTCGCGCAGTTTACGACCTTTCATCAGGTTACGTTCAATGTGTTCCAGCGAAACGTGTTTGGTTTCCGGCACCAGCCACAGGGTCAGCAGGATAAACAGTACGTTCAGGCCCGCGTAGACCCAGAAGGTGTTGGCGTTACCCAGATTGTTCAGCATGGTCAGGAACGTTGCGCCGACGATCATATTGGCAATCCAGTTGGTCGCGGTGGAGCAGGTGATGCCGAAATCGCGGCCTTTCAGCGGCTGGATTTCGGAGCACAGTACCCAAATCAGCGGACCAGCGCTCATCGCAAATCCAATGATGAACATCAGCAGCATAGCGATAGCGAAGTATTGCGCAGACGGCGAATGGATGCCGATGTGCATCATCGTACCCAGAATCCCCATACCAATCGCCATGACCAGGAAGCCCAGCGTCAGGGTCGGCTTGCGGCCCCAGCGGTCAACCAGGCCGATAGCGATGAAGGTTGCCAGCACGTTAGTCAGACCAACAATAACGGTGCCCCACATCTGCTCCGTGGTATTCGTGTACCCCGCCAGTTCGAAGATTTTCGGCGCGTAATACATGATGACGTTCATCCCGGTAAATTGCTGCATGACCTGCAACAAAATGCCAAGAAACACGGCGCGGCGGAAGTTGCTGTTCTCTTTGAACAGCGCCCAACCGCTCTGTTTAACCTGCAAACTTTCGCGAATTTCATCGAGCTCACGTTTTGCTTCCGCACTGGTGTCACGCAGGCGCAACAGGACGCGTTCAGCATCATGGAAACGGCGTTTCGCCGCAAACCAGCGCGGGCTGTCCGGCAGGAAGAAGACGCCGATCAGCAGCAAAATGGCCGGGATGATGATCACGCCGAGCATCCAGCGCCATGCGCCGCTGTAGCTGAACGCGGTGTCAGACAGATAAGCGCCCAGAATCCCGATGGTGATCATGAGCTGGTACATTGAGATCATACTGCCGCGAATTTTTTCCGGCGCGATCTCTGACAGGTACAACGGTGCAGTGTAGGAAGCGACGCCGACGGCCAGACCCAGCAGCACGCGAGAAATAATCAGGACTTCAACGTTAGGCGCCGCAGCGGAGAACAGCGAACCGGCGACGAACAGGATAGCGCCGATCATCAGGCTTTTTTTACGACCCAGCTTAAAGGAGAGCCAGCCGCTGCCGACAGCGCCGACGGCCGCGCCAAACATCATGGAGCTGACCACCCATTCCTGAGTGTGTGCGGTAATCTGAAACTCGTCGGTAATGAAGGGTAAAGCACCGGCGATAACGCCGATATCCAGGCCAAAAAGTAATCCTGCCAGGGCTGCAAGAAAGCAGACAAAAAATGTCATGGCCTTGTTGGAACGCCCTTGTTTTTTATTGTCAGGCATTATGCCCTCCGGTTGGGTTAGCAATTTTATCGATGTTAAGAGTAGGTGAGTACGCCGTAAAAAGATGTGAGGCTAATCACAATGGTGTAATCGTTTACACTACTATTTATCTCGGCGATTATTTAATTATCTGAAAAATAATAGTTTTAATAATCTTATAACCATATCAATCGCCTGGTATTCAGACAAAGTTGAAAAATTATGTAATATTTTCATCGCAGAATTAGCATACCGATAGTGATGTAGTCAGTTCTTAATGAAAATGAATGTAACCGCTTTCATGATGACTGAAACTGAATGATAAAAAGTGTAGTCGAAGAAACGAAAGGGGAGAGTGGATTGTGCTGCGCATCACAAAAAGGTCAGTATAAATTCACGCTGGAATATCTGATAACGTTGCGTGTATCAGCAATGATAAAGGCCAGCAGAGCGCTGGCCTTGATAAGTACGGTATGGTTTCCCTGACTGAAAAACAGCGTCAGGCGCGGGCGATTATTTCAGACCGGCAGCATCGCGCAGCAGTTGCGCTTTGTCGGTTTTTTCCCATGGGAAGTTTTCGCGACCGAAGTGGCCGTAAGCCGCAGTTTCTTTGTAGATCGGGTGCAGCAGATCCAGCATCTGAATCAAGCCGTACGGGCGCAGGTCGAAGAATTCGCGCACCAGCAGAATCAACTGTTCAGCAGGCACTTTTTCAGTACCGAACGTTTCCACCATGATGGACGTCGGCTCCGCTACGCCGATAGCGTAGGAGACCTGGATTTCACAGCGATCCGCCAGACCTGCCGCCACGATGTTTTTCGCGACATAACGCGCAGCGTAAGCTGCAGAACGGTCAACTTTAGACGGATCTTTACCGGAGAAGGCGCCGCCGCCGTGACGCGCCATACCGCCGTAGGTATCAACGATGATCTTACGACCGGTCAGACCGCAATCGCCCATCGGGCCGCCGATAACAAAACGCCCGGTTGGGTTGATAAAAAACTTAGTGGACGTATTTAACCATTCAGACGGCAGAATGGGTTTGATGATCTCTTCCATCACCGCTTCTTGCAGCGATTTTTGGTCGATATCTTCTGCGTGCTGCGTAGAGAGAACCACGGCGTCGATACCGACGATTTTGCCGTCGTCATACTGGAAAGTGACCTGGCTTTTTGCATCCGGACGCAACCATGGCAGGGTGCCATTTTTACGCACTTCAGCCTGACGCTGTACCAGACGGTGCGCGTAGGTGATTGGCGCAGGCATCAGTACGTCGGTTTCATTTGTCGCGTAGCCAAACATCAGGCCCTGGTCGCCCGCGCCTTGTTCCAGCGGGTCTGCGCGGTCAACGCCCTGGTTGATATCCGGAGACTGTTTGCCAATTGCGCTCAGTACCGCGCAAGAGTTGGCGTCAAAGCCCATGTCGGAATGCACATAGCCAATTTCGCGCACCGTATTACGGGTAATCTCTTCGATATCGACCCAGGCGCTGGTGGTGATCTCACCGCCAACTAAAACCATGCCGGTTTTAACGTAGGTTTCACAGGCGACGCGTGCTTTCGGATCCTGTTGCAGGATAGCGTCCAACACGGCATCAGAGATTTGGTCTGCGATTTTGTCAGGATGCCCTTCTGATACGGACTCAGACGTAAAAAGGTGTTTTGCCATATTTAATTTCACCTAAGGAGAATTTAGTTAGCTCAAACTGTTGTGCGGAATAGTCATGACAGAAGATTCTACCATGAGTCTGAAGGTTACTGACACTGGCAGTCTGAGTGTTAATCAGTATGGATGGATTAACATCTGGACGGCTATTTTAGGTCACTTCTTCGCCCAATTTCCAGCTTTTTTTGAAGGCCGTCGCAATGTCGGTCAAAATCAGGCGGTAAACGTTTCTGATAATGCTGACATTATGCGCATTTATGCTTTGCTTTTTTTCTGCGTTCTGGGTATAAAACGCGACGCGCGGCTCATACAAAAGCACACGACGTTTTCTTCGTGTCGCCACTTCCAGCCGGGTTAAAACGTTGCTTTGGCTTGTGGGTTCGTCTTACGAGGCGGCCGTGGAGGTGATACGAGATAATGAACCGTTGTATTCTGCTGAATCTGTCGCATCGTTCTGGTGCGCGCATGTCCCCCGCAATCTGCATCTCTGCTTTGCATACCTGCCGATGTTATACCCATCTCGGCGCTTCTCAGGATTCCAGAGCCGGCAATGGCGCTGAAGACTGAACAAGGGCGCTCTTGTTAACGCAAGAGTTTTCTCGTGGTTTCGCCGAACCGTTATCTGTGAGTTCGGTTACGTGTTTACAATGATATGAAAAAGAAACCGGTCGCGCAGGCGGAGCATCAGCGCTATCTGCTGGAAAATCCGCTTGTCTATGGGTTGTTATCGCGTCTTCGGATTGCGATAGTAGTCAACTGTTTTACACTTGCTAATAAAAATTGAGGTTCGCTATGTCTGACGACATGTCTATGGGTTCGCCTTCGTCAGCAGGCGAACAGGGTGTACTACGCTCCATGCAGGAGGTTGCAATGAGCTCCCAGGAAGCCAGCAAGATGCTGCGCACTTACAATATTGCCTGGTGGGGCAATAACTACTACGACGTCAACGAGCTGGGCCATATTAGCGTATGCCCCGATCCCGACGTACCGGAAGCGCGTGTCGATCTTGCCAAACTGGTGAAAGCGCGCGAAGCGCAAGGTCAGCGTCTGCCGGCGCTGTTCTGCTTCCCGCAGATCCTGCAACACCGTTTGCGTTCAATTAACGCGGCGTTTAAGCGTGCGCGTGAATCTTACGGTTATAACGGCGACTACTTCCTCGTTTATCCGATTAAGGTCAATCAGCATCGCCGCGTGATCGAGTCCCTTATCCATTCCGGTGAACCGTTGGGGCTGGAAGCGGGGTCAAAAGCGGAATTGATGGCGGTGCTGGCGCATGCCGGCATGACCCGTAGCGTGATCGTCTGTAATGGTTATAAAGACCGTGAATACATTCGGCTGGCGTTGATTGGCGAGAAGATGGGCCATAAGGTTTATCTGGTCATCGAAAAGATGTCTGAAATCGCGATTGTGCTGGAAGAAGCTGAGCGCCTGAACGTGGTTCCTCGTCTGGGCGTGCGTGCGCGTCTGGCCTCTCAGGGGTCCGGTAAGTGGCAATCCTCCGGCGGCGAAAAATCAAAATTCGGCCTGGCGGCGACGCAGGTGCTGCAACTGGTGGAGACCCTGCGTGACGCCGGGCGTCTGGACAGTCTGCAACTGTTGCACTTCCACCTGGGATCGCAGATGGCGAACATTCGCGATATCGCGACCGGCGTGCGCGAGTCCGCGCGTTTCTATGTTGAGCTGCATAAGCTGGGCGTGAATATCCAGTGCTTCGACGTGGGCGGCGGTCTGGGCGTGGATTATGAAGGTACCCGCTCGCAGTCCGACTGTTCGGTGAACTATGGCCTGAACGAATATGCCAATAACATCATCTGGGCGATTGGCGATGCCTGCGAAGAGCATGGTTTACCGCATCCGACGGTGATTACCGAGTCTGGCCGCGCCGTCACTGCGCACCATACGGTACTGGTCTCTAACATTATCGGTGTGGAGCGTAACGAATACACGGATCCGACTGCCCCTGCTGAAGATGCGCCGCGCGCGCTGCAAAATCTGTGGGAAACCTGGCAGGAGATGCATAAACCTGGCACCCGCCGCTCGCTGCGTGAGTGGCTGCATGATAGCCAAATGGATCTGCACGATATTCATATCGGCTACTCTTCCGGCGCGTTTAGTTTGCAGGAGCGCGCCTGGGCGGAGCAACTTTATCTCAGCATGTGCCATGAAGTGCAGAAGCAACTGGACCCGCAAAACCGTGCGCATCGTCCGATTATCGACGAACTGCAAGAGCGGATGGCGGACAAAATGTACGTCAACTTCTCGCTGTTCCAGTCAATGCCGGACGCGTGGGGAATCGATCAGCTCTTCCCGGTACTGCCGCTGGAAGGGTTAGATCAGGTACCGGAACGTCGTGCCGTGCTGCTGGATATAACCTGTGATTCCGATGGCGCTATTGACCACTATATCGATGGCGACGGTATCGCCACGACGATGCCGATGCCGGAATACGATCCAGAGAATCCACCGATGCTCGGCTTCTTTATGGTCGGCGCCTATCAGGAGATCCTCGGTAACATGCACAACCTGTTTGGCGATACTGAAGCGGTTGACGTGTTTGTCTTCCCGGATGGTAGTGTCGAGGTTGAGTTGTCGGACGAAGGCGATACCGTTGCGGATATGCTGCAATATGTGCAACTGGATCCAAAAACGTTGTTAACGCATTTCCGCGACCAGGTAAAACAGACGGATCTGGACGATGCGTTGCAGCAGCAGTTCCTTGAGGAATTTGAAGCGGGACTGTACGGTTATACTTATCTTGAAGATGAGTAATTAAGAGTATTCCGCTTGTGGGTCGATTTAATTATTTAAATCGACCCTTTTATATTTTATAAATTCTTAATTATCAGCGGTGCCGCTTCTCTATGTAATTTTATGGGCCTACAATCACCCTAATAATTAAAAAGGGGTGTGAGTATGAGCAAATTTAAATTTAATGCCGTCATTGTTGGCTTGTTTTTGCTGTTAGGCGGCTGTTCCAGCGGAATGCAATCTAATAATGTCTCTTCATCCGACGTCGGCACCGCCTGGGGCGGCGACGTGCATTCATCGGTACAAAGCGTTTCGGTAGAACGTGCCGATCGAGAACCTGCCGAAATGGTGATAATAAATTACTCCACTCAATATCCGTCAGGTTACGATAAAGTTTATAGTATACGTATCAGCGATCTTGAATATGCTGTGCGCGACGCTAATTTTAATTCGATTCCAATTACTCGTCGCTACAACGCATCAATGGGACAATGGCAATATAGTATTCCTGCAAGATCAGGGATGAACTACCAGTTATATATTCGTAATTACAGTCATGATACCAATTACGAAATCGTCGCAACGGTTGATGGCCTGGACGTGTTGAACGGAAAAGCTGGCTCGCTGAATCATTATGGCTATATTGTTAACGCCGGCGATTCACTGGCGATTAAAGGGTTTCGCAAAGATAAACACACTGAGGCGGCATTCCAGTTCGCCGACGTAGCTGACGCTTATGCGGCCCACTCCGCGCAGGGCGACGTACGCAACATCGGCGTCATTGGCTTTGCCGCTTTTGCATTGCAGGGTAAAGCAACAAATACGCTACCGCCTTGTTCCTCGCAGGCTTTCCCGGCGGACAATAACGGGTATGCGCCGCCGCCCTGCCGCAAATAAACCTGGCGTCAGGGCGTCAAATACGCGCTATGCGAATCAGCGCCTTTCCTGCCGAGTCTGGTGGGGAAGGACTGTGTGACGCGCATAGCCGTAGGCTGCGGGAAAGAAACTACCGCTCTCTGGCAGGGAAATTGTTTACCATAAACATTAGGATTTGTTTACACTACCCTCAAGTGGAGCAATTGCTGTCTACATAGGTATGTGCATGGAACAAATTTTAACCAAGCGGCGCTATTTTGATATAGGGCTGCAAATAGAAGAACTACTCTATTCAGGGGTATTTAAAGCTGGCGAGCGACTTCCGGCGGAGAGAGAACTCAGCGAGCGTTTTCAAACCAGCCGCACGACGATTCGTGAGGCGATTATTATGCTTGAGCTGAAGGGAGTGGTAGAGGTTAAGCAAGGCGCAGGCACTTACTTTATTGATAGTCTGGAGAAAATCAATCAAAAAGCGCTCTTGCCTTACTCAGACATAGGCCCCTTTGAATTGCTACAGGCCCGGCAGGTTATCGAAAGTAACATCACCGGTTTTGCCGCTACGCAAATAAGATTTAATGAACTTAAGCAGCTTAAACGTATTATTGAGCAGCAGGAAAAGCAGATTGGCGGCGACAGCGACAAATTTGAAGAACTGGATCGCCAGTTCCACAATATCATCGCGGAATCCACGCAAAATCGTGTATTAATGAAACAATCTGCCGAGCTGTGGCGGGCTGTCAGGACCGAAAATCCGCGCTGGAAGCAGTTAAACTATAAGTATTTACATAAGAAAGAGTTAAGAATGAAATGGGTGGAAGATCACCGTAGTATCTTCCTTGCATTGCAAAAACGCGATGCTGAGCAGGCCAGACAGGCCTCGTGGACCCATCTTGAAAACAGTAAAAATGAGCTGGTAAAAATCTTCCAACAGGATGATTCGCTGGAAGATTTTGATGATTTTTTCTTCGCCACCTGACGGCTATTTTCAGGCGGATGACATTTTTGTCAGCGATTAACCGGGCCTGCCGCCAAAAACAAACCCGGAGAGAGGGAATCAGGCTTCGTAAACGCTCAGCTTATCCCAGTCAAACTCTACGCCAATGCCGTAGGTGTCCGGTGCCACGGCGCGATAATTGTCGACCACCAGCGGATGTTTGGTATATTGATCGATCGGGAAACTGTGAACCTCCAGTCAGCCAGTCTCGAATGCGGAAACCAGTCTGACGTGTAATTCCTGCATACCGAGCGAGCATACCAAACGACCGCCATTCGTCGACAGACGCGCCGCCTTCAACCAGCCATTTTCCACAGCGGCAGTTTTTCACGTTTGCCTTTCAAATCCCAAAGGGCGATATCCACCGCAGACATCGCAAACGATGCGATGCCTCCGCGACCCACATAGTGAATATGCTATTCCATAAAGTCATAGATATCATCAATCGCAGCGCCTCTTTCCCTGACAGTACCGGGGCAAGATCGTGATCGATCATCGCTTTAATTGCATACCCACCCTTTCCGCCGGTATAGGTATATCCGGTGCCAGTTGAACCGTCTTCCAGCGTAATCGTCGTGGTTACCAGTTCGAAATGGCTATTATGCCATGTTTCACGTCAACTAAGACCTCGGCCAGAGGGGCTTTGAAAGCTTTGTTTCAACGTGCCTAATCCGCGTCTTCATCAATTTTTTCCTGTTTTAAATCAATGGATTAATTTGCCAATTACGTCTAAAGGCGGCTCACTCCTCATCGCTTTAGCAGCGACCCGGATGATCAAAACCGTAACTGATGTTCTTAGGTTAATGTTGATGCTGATAATAAATTGAGTTCATTAATTCACTAGACAAATTATCAGGTTTGGTTTGCTGTATTTCGGGTAATTATTGAACCAATCATGTGTGGCATATACGCTTGCAGCGGGGTGTTATTCAATAAGATATTGTTTTTTATGGGGTTTAATGATTGCGGGTTGTATGGGGGGTATGCCAATTCGTGGCCGATTTTTCTAATCAAAATCACGCTTTTGTGAATCGTAAAATTTATCCTGAGAAGTGAATTTTATAAGTAATTGATAAATAAGTTATTTTTATTCATTGGCTATTAGTCAGCATACCGGGGGGAAGAATCTGGTGCCATGAGTGTGATCATATTCACTGATTTTGGTATGGTGTTTAAGCAGAATTGGTAAACAAAGCAGGAGTGGGAAAAATTCATGGACACCATAGCTCGCCAGTTAGACGCCGCAAGGCACCAATTCAAAACGACTTATTCACGTCAGGGAATGGAAGCCAACATCGTACATATTGGATTTGGCGCCTTTCACCGTGGTCATCAGGCTGTTTATAACGATCTCACGAATGAGATAACCGGCAACCGCTGGGGGATTTTTGAACTGAATCTGTTCGGCGATGCGGAGCTGGTGGATGCGCTAAATGCGCAAGAGGGGCTGTTTTCAGTGGTGGAAACGTCAGCCAGCGCCATCAATAGTCGCCTGGTTCGTACCGTCACCGGCGCGTTGCATACGCCGAAGTCAGGTATTCAGGCGGCGATCGAGAAGCTGACTGAGCCGCAGGTAAAAATTGTTTCGTTGACGATAACGGAAAAAGGTTACTGCACCGATCCGCGGTCCAGAACGCTCGATCTCAGCCATCCGCTCATCAAACACGATCTTGCCGATCCTGAACATCCCCGGTCAGCACTCGGACTAATCGTCGAAGCGCTACGGATACGCCGCCAGCAAGGGCTTCCCCCGTTTAGTGTACTGTCGTGCGATAACATTCCGGAAAACGGTCATTTGACCAAAACGGCGATCGTTACGTTTGCCGATAATCTCGATCCGCAGCTGGCGGCCTGGATAGCGAAGCATGTCACCTTTCCTGGCACCATGGTCGATCGCATCGTGCCGGCAATGACGCCAGAGCAATTTGACATGATTAAAGACCAGATCGGTTTTGCCGATCCCTGCGGCATCGTATGCGAGGATTTCCGTCAGTGGGTTATCGAAGATAATTTCGTTGCCGGTCGTCCTGACTGGGATAAAGCAGGGGCGATGTTCGTCTCGGACGTGCTTCCCTATGAAGAAATGAAACTTCGTATGCTGAATGGCAGCCATTCGTTTCTCGCCTATAACGGCAGCCTGGCCGGATATGAGTTTATCTATCAGTGCATGGAAGACGACGCTTTTAAAACCGCCGTACATCATTTAATGACGGAAGAGCAGGCAAAATCGCTGCGCCCGAATTTGGCGGTAGATGTACATCAATATGCGCAGTTGCTCATTGAGCGATTCAGCAACCCGAACATTAAACATAAGACCGGACAGATTGCGATGGACGGTTCTCAGAAGCTGCCTCAGCGGGCCGTCGATCCTTATCTGACGCTCCAGGCGCGCGGTGTTAAGGGCAGGGCGTTAGCGACGCTGATTGCGGGCTGGCTCCATTACGTCATTAATACGCTCTCTCAGGGGCAGAGCGTGGCCGACCCGCTCAATGATACCTTCAATGCGGCTATTAAAAATAAAAACACGCGATGGGAACAAGCGCTGTCTTTGCTGCAGATAAATAGCATCTTTGGAACGCTGGCCAGCGACAACGCAGACTTTTTAAACAACATTCAGCAGGCCTTTAACCATATTGAATTACATGGCGTCACGGCCACCATTCACCGTTTATCTTCAAAGGGTTAAGTATGAAAACGCTTATCTGTAATAATCCGGGAAATATCGAATACATTGAAAGAGATATTCCTCATTTAAAAGACGATGAAGTACTGTTAAAAATTAAAGCGGTTGGTATTTGCGGCACCGATATCCATGCGTTTGCCGGCCGCCAGCCCTTTTTTGCCTATCCGCGCGTGCTGGGGCATGAAATTTGCGGCGTGGCGGAAATGTTAGGTAAATCGTGCAGCACGGCGAAGGTCGGCCAACGCTATAGCGTTATTCCCTGTATTCCTTGCGGCGCTTGCGCAGCCTGCCGGGAAGGAAAAACCAACTGCTGTGAGAACGTCTCGCTGTATGGTGTTCACCAGGACGGCGGCTTTAGCGAATATTTGGCCGTTCGTGAACAAAATCTGGTTGAACTGTCGGATAACCTCACCGACAGCGCGGGCGCGCTGGTTGAGTGTTTCGCCATCAGCGCCCATGCAGTACGCCGCGCTGACGTGAAGCCGCAGCAAAACATTGTGGTGGTCGGCGCCGGGCCGATTGGGCTGGCCGCCGCCGCGATAGCAAAAGCCAAAGGCGCTCGCGTCGCGGTAGCTGATATTGACGCCGAACGCCGTCGTCTGGTCGCCGAAAAGGTAGGCGTTGCAACGCTCGATCCGTCGTCAGACGACTATATTGATGCGCTGAAAGCCTGTTTCTCCGGTGAATTAGCCGGCACTGTGCTTGATGCCACCGGCAATAAATCCTCCATGAGCCGCGCTGTCGATCTGATTCGTCACGGCGGAAAAATCGTCTTCATCGGGCTGTATATCGGCGAGCTCGCCATTGACGATCCGACCTTCCATAAAAAAGAGACCACGCTATTGAGCAGCCGTAACGCGACGCGGGAAGACTTCGAATGTGTCATTGAGCTAATGGCTCAGGGCGCTATTAGCGAAACAATGATGAAAAACCAGGAATTCGATTTCTATACGTTCGGCAACCAGTACCAGAAGAACGTGGTAGAAAACAAAAAATTGGTTAAAGGCGTTATCAAATTTTAATAGCGGGATAGTTATGTCAACAATATTAGTCAAAGAAAATGAATTGAAAGCGCTGGCGTTTAATAAACTCACCCAGGCGGGCCTTGACGCGCAAACGGCGCAGCAGGTAGCCGACGTTTTGGTTCATGCCGATATTACCGGCGTTCACTCCCACGGCGTTATTCGCGTAGAGCACTATTGTACCCGCCTGAACGCAGGCGGGCTCAATCCAAAAGCAACATTCAGCATTGAACAGATTTCGCCTTCTGTCGCTATTCTGGACTCTGATGATGGAATGGGACACTGCGCGCTGATAAAGGCGACAGACCACGCTATTAGTCTGGCAAGAGAGACGGGACTGGGCTTCGTCAGCGTCAAAAATACGTCCCACTGCGGCGCGCTCTCGTGGTTCATTGAGCAGGCGACAAGCCAGGGAATGGTGGCTATCGCCATGACGCAAACGGATACCTGCGTTGCGCCGTATGGCGGCGCGGAGCGCTTTCTGGGGACTAACCCAATCGCCTTCGGCTTCCCCGTTAAAGACAGCCATCCGATGATCGTCGATATGGCGACCAGCGCCATTGCGTTTGGTAAAATTCTGCACGCCAAAGAAACCGGGAAACCAATAGGTCATGGTCTGGCGCTGGATAAAGAGGGACATATCACTACCGATCCGCATAAAATTGAAAATCTGCTGCCCTTTGGCGGACACAAAGGTTCTGGTATTGCCCTGGCGATTGATGCGCTCACGGGCGTCCTGATGGGGGCAAACTTTAGCAACCATATTGTTCGGATGTATGGCGACTATGACAAGATGCGCAAGTTAGCGAGTCTGGTTATCGTTATTGATCCGCAGATGTTGGGCAATCCGCTGTTTTCCTCAATAATGAGCACAATGGTCAATGAGCTAAGGGCTGTAAAACCGATGCCCGGTGTTGATAAAGTGCTGGCGCCAAACGATCCGCAAATCGCCTATAAAGAAAAATGTTTAAAAGAAGGTATTCCTGTGGCTGAAGGTATTTACCAGTACCTGATTGGCTGATAATTATAATCACGACCATTATTTAGGATAACTATAGTATGCTATATGGAAATATAGAGCAGCTTACTTTATTACCTTACGTTAACCACATTATTAAAAAACTTATCATCGAAGCGGTGAAGATAGCTGAAGATCAGCCTGCTGGTAGATATGAACTTTCTTTCCCGGAGTCATTTCTTATGATAAGCGAAGGAGAAACACACTCTTCGTTAAACCGCAAAGCTGAACTTCATAAAAAATATATCGATGTTCAGATTTTACTAAGCGGTTATGAGGAGATTGGCTATTCCAACAAAATTGATACCAGGATAAAGGAGCTTGAGCATCTTCCTGATGACATCATCTTTCCTGAATGTGTCGCTAATGAGCAGTTCGTTACATTAAATCCTGGCGATTTCGCGCTTTTTTACCCCAACCAGATCCACCGTCCGCTTTGTACGCGTGGTAAACCTGCGCCGGTTAAAAAAGCGATTGTGAAAATTCCGGCCACGGCATTTAGCGAGTCAAGCTTGCCCTGTCAGACGAAGGAATAAAGAAAGCGCCAAATACAATTCAGGAAGAGACCTTCAAGTCATCCTGAATTACAGCCAGAATGAATAAGGTGGCACTTTTCTGACTTCAGAGCCTTTTCGCGTTGGGGCTAATCGCGGAAAGGCTTTTTACGTTCTGTAAAAAGAGGATGCGGGGTCTCCCCGGTAAATAAGTGAAAATGATACAAATCGATTTTGATGTTATTTTTGTTCAATCTGAATAATATGGTCTTTTACACGGAAAGTGATTGGCGAGGTGTTATGAATCATATTTTTAAATTAGCATTTATTTTTATTGTCAATATTATATTTTTAATAAATGCTTCAGCAACAACGATGGACAAAGATAAATTTGTGGAAGCGAATGGTATCAAAATTCATTACGTTGAAGAGGGCGAGGGGCCTCCGCTGCTGTTGATTCATGGTGGTGGTCTGACGGCGAAAAGTTGGCAGGGATTAGCGAAAGAGGCATCTCGATATTTTCGCGTCATCATGCCGGACAGTCGTGGACATGGATTAACCAATAACCCGCAAGGAACGTTTAGCTATGATCTGATGACGGAAGATATGGCGGCTTTTGTTAAAGCGCTGAAGCTGGAAAAACCGCTGGTGGTGGGTTACAGCGATGGCGGCATGGTCGTTCTGAAGTTAACCAGCCGATACCCGGATCTAGCGCGCGCTGCTATCGTCGGCGGCGCAACGCATCGCTTTGCTACGACCCATTACATGCAGGGGATGGAAATTTTTTATGGTAAAGGAATGCCTCAGGGGCAATTGACGGATCGCGATCTGGATAAAATGGCTTCGGATGCGCCCGGGATGGTTAAATTTTATCAGAACATGCATCATCCAGAGCAAAAAGACTACTGGCGCACGTTCCTCAAAGGTGTCTGGCCAATGTGGACAACGCCCACATCGCTGGCGGAAGAAGAGGTGAAAAAAATCCACATTCCTGTGCTATTACTGGACGGCGACCGGGATGAATTTTTCACCGTTGAAGAAGTTACCGAGCTGTACCGGCTGCTGCCTCAGGCGGAGATGACCCTCATTCCCGGTAGCGGTCACGCCATTTTCCAGACGCCAGGAAAAACACCGCTGTTTTACGCATTAGTGCTTGAGTTTTTACAGCGGCAAATCCCTAAGGCCTCTTAACTGACCGCGATGGACGTATGAGCCTACTGATTTGCGCTGGATATATATTTTTTTCGGGCGTTGTCTACTGTACCTGGCTAAACTGACTTCAATAATGCGGTCTGTCAGAGTAAACTTTGAGCCGTAAACAAATTCAAACCCTTCCTCGTCGGGCCTAACGACGCGGGAGGGTTTTTTTATATTGACTAAGAAGAGGTTTTTGCCATGAGCACCTTAGGTCATCAGTACGATAACTCACTGGTTTCTAATGCGTTTGGTTTTTTACGTCTGCCAATGAACTTCCAGCCGTATGACAGCGATGCCGACTGGGTGATCACTGGCGTACCGTTTGATATGGCAACGTCCGGTCGCGCTGGCGGCCGTCATGGCCCGGCGGCGATCCGTCAGGTGTCGACCAACCTCGCCTGGGAACATCACCGTTTCCCGTGGAATTTTGACATGCGCGAGCGCCTGAACGTCGTGGACTGCGGCGATTTGGTGTATGCGTTTGGCGATGCCCGTGAAATGAGCGAAAAATTACAGGCGCACGCTGAAAAACTGCTGTCTGCAGGCAAGCGTATGCTCTCTTTCGGCGGCGACCACTTCGTCACGCTGCCGCTGCTGCGCGCCCACGCGAAACATTTTGGCAAAATGGCGCTGGTACATTTTGACGCGCATACCGATACCTACGCTAACGGCTGCGAATTCGATCACGGCACGATGTTCTACACCGCGCCGAAAGAAGGCCTGATCGATCCGCATCATTCGGTACAGATCGGTATTCGCACTGAGTTTGACAAAGACAATGGCTTTACCGTGCTGGATGCCTGCCAGGTCAACGATCGCGGCGTGAATGATATTCTCGCTCAGGTGAAACAGATCGTCGGCGATATGCCGGTCTATCTGACCTTTGATATCGACTGTCTGGACCCGGCGTTTGCGCCTGGCACCGGTACGCCGGTGATCGGTGGTTTGACCTCCGATCGCGCCATTAAGCTGGTACGTGGTCTGAAAGATCTGAACATTGTCGGTATGGATGTAGTGGAAGTCGCGCCGGCTTACGATCAGTCGGAGATCACCGCTCTGGCGGCCGCGACGCTGGCATTAGAAATGCTCTATATCCAGGCGGCGAAGAAGGGCGAGTAAGTTGTTTTGCCGGATGGCGCTGCGCTTATCCGGCCTACGGCTGATTGATGCTTGTAGGCCGGATAAGCGCTCACGCCGCCATCCGGCACTGTTCGGGGGTTATTTGATTCCGTCCGCGCTCATACGATCGCGCACATGCTGTGCGCGTGCGGCGGACGCCGGGTGATCGTCGAACATCGAGCTTTGACGACCCGCTTCCAGTTTTGCCAGTTTCTCAAAGCTGGTGGCGAGTCCTGCCGGACTGATACCGCGTTTGCGCAACAGATCGTAAGAATAATCATCCGCTTCGGACTCCTGACGCTGAGAGAACTGCGAGTTCACCAGTTTTTCGCCAAGATCGCCAAGCTGTGATTGCGACAGGCTGCCGACTACGCCTCCTGCCGATGCCGCCGCAACACGAACGGCGTTAGTGCCCAGCGCGACCTGCATCCCTTTCTTTACATGACCCAGCGCGACATGGCCCATTTCGTGGCCGATCACGGCTTCAACTTCGTTGTCGGTCATCATATCCATCAGTCCGCTGTAGACGCGGATACAACCGTTCGCCATTGCAAACGCGTTGACGTCTTTCGTCTCGTAAACCTTATAGTTCACCGGCTGGCCGTTAATGTTATCCCCCAGCGCGGCGGCAATTTTTGCCAGTCGTTTAGCGTATTCGCTGCTCGCCGGCGCGATTTTCGCTTTGCTGTCGAGCTCTTGACAGGATTGATCGCTCAACGCTTTTACCTGCGCATCGCTTAACGTATAGGCCTGAAAAGCTTCAGCGCCCGAAGAAAGCAGTCCATTAGAGTCCATATTCTGGCAACCGGTCAGCACCGTCGCCATGCCCAAAGCAAGCAGTAAAGCGCGAATTTTCATTTTTCTCTTCCATACGAATTAATATTATTTTGAAATGCGCTCGTTGCAGATGAATTAGCGCCTGGGTTAAGTATAAAGAAAAGCGTGGCAGGCAAGTTAGCTAATTGCGCAACATGCGAGCACGATCCGGAGATTTCTGAAGCGGTAAAAGGATGTTCCATGTACATGACGCGCGGCTTGGGGTAAATTGTTGGCAAATTTTCCGGCGTAGCCCAAAACGCGCTGTCGTCAAGTCGTTACGGGCATGGCCTTTCAACATCCGATCTGGAGTCAAAATGTCCTCACGTAAAGAGCTTGCCAATGCTATTCGTGCGCTGAGCATGGACGCAGTACAGAAAGCCAAATCCGGTCACCCGGGTGCCCCGATGGGTATGGCTGACATTGCCGAAGTCCTGTGGCGTGATTTCCTGAACCACAACCCGACCAACCCGTCCTGGGCCGACCGCGACCGCTTCGTGCTGTCCAATGGCCACGGCTCAATGCTGATTTACAGCCTGCTGCACCTCACCGGCTATGACCTGCCGATGTCCGAACTGCAGAATTTCCGTCAGCTACATTCAAAAACCCCGGGTCACCCGGAAGTGGGCTACACCGCTGGCGTTGAAACCACTACTGGCCCGCTGGGGCAGGGTATTGCCAACGCCGTCGGGATGGCGATTGCCGAGAAAACTCTGGCGGCGCAGTTTAACCGTCCTGGCCACGACATCGTTGACCACTTCACCTACGTCTTTATGGGCGACGGCTGCATGATGGAAGGCATTTCTCACGAAGTGTGCTCTCTGGCTGGTACTCTGAAACTGGGCAAACTGATCGCGTTCTATGATGACAACGGTATCTCTATCGATGGTCACGTTGAAGGCTGGTTCACCGATGACACCGCGAAACGTTTTGAAGCCTACGGCTGGCACGTTATCCGTGGCATTGACGGTCACGATGCCGACGCCATTAAACGCGCCACGGAAGAAGCTCGCGCCGTGACTGACAAACCGTCCCTGCTGATGTGCAAAACCATCATCGGTTTTGGTTCGCCGAACAAACAGGGTACCCACGATTCCCACGGCGCGCCGCTGGGCGACGCGGAAATCGCGCTGACCCGCGAACAGTTGGGCTGGAAATACGCGCCGTTCGAAATCCCGTCTGAAATCTACGCCCAGTGGGATGCGAAAGAAGCCGGCCAGGCGAAAGAGTCTGCATGGAATGAGAAATTCGCGGCTTATGAGAAAGCCTTCCCGCAGGAAGCTGCTGAGTTCACTCGTCGTATGAAAGGCGACATGCCGGCTGACTTCGATGCGAAAGCGAATGAGTTCATCGCTAAACTGCAGGCGAATCCATCCAAAATCGCCAGCCGTAAAGCGTCCCAGAATGCCATCGAAGCCTTCGGTCCGCTGTTGCCGGAATTCCTCGGCGGCTCCGCTGACCTGGCACCGTCTAACCTGACCCTGTGGTCCGGTTCTAAGGCTATCAACGAAGATGCGGCGGGTAACTATATTCACTACGGTGTGCGCGAATTCGGTATGACCGCTATCGCCAACGGTATCGCCCTGCACGGCGGTTTCCTGCCGTACACCTCCACCTTCCTGATGTTCGTCGAATATGCCCGTAACGCAGTGCGTATGGCAGCGTTGATGAAACAGCGTCAGGTGATGGTGTACACCCACGACTCCATCGGTCTGGGCGAAGATGGCCCGACGCACCAGCCGGTCGAGCAGGTGGCAAGCCTGCGCGTAACGCCGAACATGTCCACATGGCGTCCGTGCGACCAGGTAGAATCCGCGGTGGCGTGGAAATATGGCGTAGAGCGTCAGGATGGCCCAACCGCGCTGATTCTATCCCGTCAGAACCTGGCGCAGCAGGAACGTACTGAAGAGCAACTGGCGAATATCGCCCGCGGTGGTTACGTACTGAAAGATTGTGCGGGCCAGCCGCAGATTATCTTCATTGCGACCGGTTCTGAGGTTGAGCTGGCGGTTGCCGCCTACGAAAAACTGACTGCCGAAGGCGTGAAGGCGCGCGTGGTTTCCATGCCGTCCACCGACGCGTTCGACAAGCAGGATGCGGCTTACCGTGAATCCGTGCTGCCGAAAGCGGTATCTGCGCGTGTGGCGATTGAAGCGGGTATCGCTGACTACTGGTTCAAATACGTCGGCCTGAACGGCGCTATTGTCGGCATGACCACCTTCGGTGAATCCGCCCCGGCAGAGCTGCTGTTTGAAGAGTTTGGCTTCACGGTGGACAACGTGATCGCCAAAGCGAAAGCGCTGCTGTAATCCTTAATACGGCATAAAACGGGTCGCTTCGGCGACCCGTTTTTATTCCCCCTTTGACAACCTGCCGTTTTCCAGCCGTACCACCCGTGAAAAATGACGCCGGGTAAACGCAGCGTCATTGCTAATCGCCACGACGCTGGTTCCCCGTGCCCGGCATGTCGCCAGCCAGTGTTCAAATACGGTTAGCCAGTGGGCGTCAAAATCCCGGCTGGGTTCATCCAGCAATAACACCGGCGGCGCCATCGCCTCCAGACTGGCGACCGCCACCATCCGGCGCTGCGCGGCGTGCAGATCAAGCGGGTGTGCCTCGGCGACGTCCGTTAGCTGGCATAACCGCAGCGCGGCCTGCGTGCGCCGTGAAATTTCCTCCGCCGACAAGCGTTGTAGTTTCAGCCCAAAAGCGACCTCTTGTGCGACATTGCTGTGGAAAATCTGGTTTTCCGCTTCCTGAAAGAGTACGCCGATAGCGGCGGCGCGTTGACGATTTTTAAGCTGCGCAATCGGCTCTCCATTAAGCGTTACCGAGCCGGAAGCGGGGGAAAGCAGGCCGGCCATAATCCGTAACAGCGTTGATTTTCCCGCGCCGTTATCGCCGGTCAACGCCAGCCATTCGCCGTCATGAAGTTCAAGCGAGATGGCGTGCAGACAGTCGGCTGCGGCATCCGGCCAGCGATAAGCGACCTGATTTAACGTCAACATAATGGGGTTAGCGCTACGTCGCGCAATTGCCATACCCGCTGGCATCGCGTCAGAAAAGGAAAGTGATTACGTTCAAAAAGCACAATGAGAGAATGACGTTCCAGCGCCCACTGTTGTAACCGTTCCAACAGTGTCCCGGTGGCCGCTGAGGTCAGTCGACTGAAGGCTTCATCAAGAACTAATAGTCTGGGCTGCATGGCAAGCGCGCTGGCAATTACTACCCGCTGCGTTTCGCCGCCGGAGAGCGTGCCGGGATGGCGATGGCGTAACGACTGGCAGTTTGTCAGAGTCAGCGCCTCGTCAATGCGCCGTAGAATTTCTGCTTCATGGAGGCCGAGATTCTCCGGGCCAAACGCCACCTCTTCCTCTACGCTAAAGGTACAGCCGGAAAGCTGTAAATAAGGCGATTGCTGCACCAACTGGATGGTGGGCGACTGTTCTACCAGCGGGAGCCGCCCGATAGGGACGCCAAGCAGTAAGCCTGTGCCGTCAATATCACCGGGGAGATAATCCGGATACCAGCCAGCCATCAGTTGCGCCAGCGTACTTTTTCCACTGCCGTTATCGCCGACTATCGCCACTATTCCGGGTGTTGAATAGTGGAAATCAAAACATGCCGGCGGGCGTGTCGCATCGGACGGAAGATAACGAAACTGCTCTAACGTAACCATATCCATACTCCCGCTTCCGCCAGTATTAGCAGTACCATGCCATACCGCGCAACCCGTTGTAACACTCTATCTTTCGGTGCCCACAGCGTGGTTCGGGCTCGATGCAGCCGAAACCCCCGCATATCCAACGCCGCGCCGCGTATTGTCAGATCGTTAAGCGCATTTTGCGTAAGCGGCACGATCAGCGCAGGCATCGCCCGTAGCCGCTGATACCAGCCTTCATCCAGCGGTACGCCGCGCGCGCGCTGGGCTTCATGAACGATCGTCAGTTGTCGTTTGAGCTGTTCGACGACCAGCAGTGGGCCAGCGAACAGGTAAGCGATGCCGGGCGGCAGACGTGAAGCGAACAGGGCGCGAATAAACCGCTGAACCGGCACATACTGCATCCATAGCTGCGACGTCGACACGATCGCCAGCAGACGTAGCCATAGCGTAACGGCATATATCCAGCGCTGCGGATCGCGAGGCTGCCCGCTTATCCATTCCGTTAGCCAACCGCCATGTACCAGCCATAGCCCAAACCCTAAAGACAGCATCAGCCAGGCGACATACTTCGCCCGCCGCCGCGTTGATTTCAGCGCCAGCAGACAGAGGAAGGCCGCCGCGCTATAAACTGGGAGCACGGTCTGCACAGGGAGTAGCAGCGTGGTGCAGGCCGCCAGCGCCCATAAGGTTAACGAGGTAAACGGATGCATTTAGCGTACGGCTGACATCGCAGGAAAATGCCGTGTCGTACGTAACGGTAGCTGACGCAGCAGCACCCAAACGATGATCGCCGTCAGAATTTTATCGACCAGATTAGCGCCTATGACAGTAATCGCGACAGACTCCACCAGGTTTTGGCCCATTGAATGCATCCAGGCGACGAATAAATCAGCGCCGCTGCCGGTAACGCCGCCAAAAAGCGCGGTACGAAGCGGTACGGCGACCAGCGTCACCGCCAACGTAATGACGACCCCGCTGACGATCACTTTGGGCAGGGTACGAAACCAGCCTGCGCGCGCCAGCCACCCGGCGACCAGACCGATAACCATCGCTACCGGGGCAAACGCGGCAGCGATAGGGTCGGTAAGCAGCCCCCACAGCAAGTTGGTCAGAAGCCCAGTCAACATGCCGATGAACGGCCCTAACAGTACCGCGCTAATTAAGGTGCCGATCGAGTCGAGAAAAATAGGCAGCTTCAACATGCTAATAAGCTGTCCGCCAATCATATTGATGGCAATAGCGATGACAATCAGCACCAGAGACTGGCTGGAAAACGGGCGACGCGCCATAAAGTACCTCTTAAAGAGTCGTCAATTAACGGGAAGAAATATGCAGTTCGTCATAACCGGAAATGGCGCACGGTTGACGGCTGAACGTCAGCGCTGGCAGCTCGCCGATAACCAGTTCCAGCGTGGTACGCACGGTACACCCTGGCATCATATGGCCGCCGAGCATGACCCCGTAGGGATCCGATACCGCGAGATGCAGATGCTCGCCGGTCAATTCAAGCGTGCCGTTTAGCGAGATAACTTCAAACGTGCCGGTGAGCGATGTGGTCGCCTCTTGCCCGGCATAACGCAGCGCAACGTCGGTCAGACTGCCGGTACACCCTGCAATCCAGGCGGCATGTAATTGGTTCTGTTGCACAAAGGCGTGTAATTGGGAAAACACTTCCTGGCCGGGAAGCAGACGAAGCGCGTAAAAGCGCGCTGTAGAGGCATTGTGGTGAGATACAGTCATCGTTACAGGACTCCGAGACTCGGACGTGGCGCTGATAATATAGACGCTGGCGACAGCGCTTTCTGATATAAATCAGTATTTGTGACGCGACGATGAAAAGATCTGACGGATGAACTGGTGATTCTTAAATATGGAATAAATTGCAGCGTAAGCGGCCATGAAATGTGATGCAGGTCAGATAACTGTCTTCTTCGACTGGACAAACATTCCTTTTATTCCCCGTTTCGCTTATTCTAGCTGAAGCGTTTCAGTTAATTAAATGTTCGACAATTAACCAATCAGTCGCAGTTTGCGACAGGTGAGGTTTTACTCGACGATGAGCTGCATTACTCTGTCAGCCTCATCTGAATCGGGATAGCCTTGCAGGAGACCTATGACCGTACGCATAGCGATTAATGGCTTTGGTCGCATCGGGCGTAACGTGGTTCGTGCTTTGTATGAATCCGGACGTCGGGCGGAAATTACCGTGGTGGCCATCAACGAGCTGGCGGATGCCGCAGGCATGGCGCATTTGTTGAAATACGATACCAGCCACGGGCGTTTTGCATGGGAGGTTCGCCACGAGCGCGAGCAGCTTTTTGTCGGCGACGATGTCATTCGTATTCTGCATGAAAGAACGCTGGCGGATCTGCCGTGGCGCGAACTGGGCGTGGATGTCGTGTTGGATTGTACGGGCGTATATGGCAACCGGGAGCATGGCGAGGCGCATATTGCCGCTGGCGCGAAGAAAGTGCTCTTTTCTCATCCGGGCAGCAACGATCTTGACGCCACCGTCGTTTTTGGCGTGAACCAGAACCAACTGCGTGCGGAACATCGTATTGTCTCAAACGCGTCCTGTACCACGAATTGCATAATTCCCGTCATTAAATTGTTGGATGATGCTTACGGCATCGAGTCTGGTACCGTCACGACGATCCACTCCGCGATGAACGATCAGCAGGTGATCGACGCGTATCACTCCGATCTACGGCGCACGCGCGCGGCCAGCCAGTCGATTATCCCGGTAGATACAAAACTGGCGGCAGGCATTACGCGTATATTCCCGCAGTTTAACGATCGTTTTGAGGCGATTGCCGTGCGCGTTCCAACCATTAATGTGACGGCGATCGATTTAAGCGTGACGGTGAAAAAACCAGTAAAAGCCAGTGAAGTCAACCAGTTGCTGCAAAAAGCAGCACAAGGTGCATTTCATGGTATAGTTGACTATACGGAATCACCGTTGGTCTCGATAGATTTTAACCACGACCCGCACAGCGCCATTGTTGATGGCACGCAAACCCGGGTTAGTGGTGCCCACCTGATCAAGACGCTGGTCTGGTGCGATAATGAATGGGGCTTTGCTAACAGGATGCTCGACACCACGTTAGCGATGGCCGCAGTTGGTTTCAGGCTCGACGCGTCAGCGTCGACAAAACTTTAAGCATCATTGAGAGGATTCACCATGTCTGTAATTAAGATGACCGATCTGGATCTGGCCGGGAAACGCGTTTTTATCCGTGCGGATCTGAACGTACCTGTTAAAGAAGGGAAAGTGACCAGCGACGCGCGTATCCGCGCCTCTCTGCCGACCATTGAACTGGCTCTGAAACAGGGCGCGAAAGTGATGGTAACTTCCCACCTGGGTCGTCCTACCGAAGGCGAGTACAACGAAGAATTCTCTCTGCTGCCGGTTGTTAACTACCTGAAAGACAAACTGTCTAACCCGGTTCGCCTGGTCAAAGATTACCTGGACGGCGTTGACGTGGCCGAAGGTGAGCTGGTGGTTCTGGAAAACGTTCGCTTTAACAAAGGCGAAAAGAAAGACGACGAAGCGCTGTCTAAAAAATATGCCGCCCTGTGTGACGTATTC
The DNA here is from genome assembly GCF_046552235.1 of Salmonella sp. SAL00670. Taxonomy (NCBI): domain Bacteria; kingdom Pseudomonadati; phylum Pseudomonadota; class Gammaproteobacteria; order Enterobacterales; family Enterobacteriaceae; genus Salmonella; species Salmonella sp. SAL00670. The sequence continues at coordinate 408,565 of NZ_JBGDUO010000002.1, read as the reverse complement.
GTGATGGACGCCTTTGGTACCGCGCACCGCGCGCAGGCTTCTACCCACGGTATCGGCAAATTTGCTGATGTCGCGTGCGCAGGCCCGCTGCTGGCCGCTGAACTGGATGCTCTGGGTAAAGCGCTGAAAGAACCGGCTCGTCCGATGGTGGCTATCGTTGGTGGTTCTAAAGTATCTACCAAACTGACCGTTCTGGATTCCCTGTCTAAAATCGCTGACCAGCTGATTGTCGGCGGCGGTATCGCCAACACCTTCGTTGCCGCTCAGGGCCACAGTGTCGGTAAATCCCTGTACGAAGCTGACCTGGTTGACGAAGCAAAACGTCTGCTGACCACTTGCGATATCCCGGTTCCGACCGATGTTCGCGTTGCCACCGAGTTCTCCGAAACCGCACCGGCGACTCTGAAATCCGTTAACGACGTGAAAGAAGACGAGCAGATCCTGGATATCGGCGATGCTTCCGCTCAGCAGCTGGCTGAAATCCTCAAGAATGCCAAAACCATTCTGTGGAACGGCCCGGTTGGCGTGTTTGAGTTCCCGAACTTCCGTAAAGGGACTGAAATCGTGGCGAATGCCATCGCTGATAGCGAAGCGTTTTCCATCGCTGGCGGCGGCGACACTCTGGCGGCAATCGACCTGTTCGGCATTGCTGACAAAATTTCCTACATTTCTACTGGCGGCGGCGCATTCCTCGAATTCGTGGAAGGTAAAGTTCTGCCAGCCGTAGCGATGCTCGAAGAGCGCGCTAAGAAGTAATCGTTACGGGCAGGGATTCCTGCCCGTTGATTTATCGCCGATCTGACATTCAGGGCGGCCCGTGTTTTTTCCCAAAGCCCGACGATACAGGACAACGAAACATGTCTAAAATTTTTGATTTCGTAAAACCAGGCGTGATCACTGGTGATGACGTACAGAAAGTGTTCCAGGTAGCAAAAGAAAACAATTTTGCTCTGCCGGCAGTTAACTGCGTGGGCACTGATTCCATCAACGCTGTTCTGGAAACCGCTGCAAAAGTTAAAGCACCGGTCATCGTTCAGTTCTCCAACGGCGGCGCGTCCTTCATCGCGGGTAAAGGCGTGAAAACTGACGTACCTCAGGGCGCGGCAATCCTGGGCGCTATCTCTGGCGCGCATCACGTTCACCAGATGGCTGAACACTACGGCGTGCCGGTTATCCTGCACACTGACCACTGCGCGAAGAAACTGCTGCCGTGGATCGACGGTCTGCTGGACGCGGGTGAAAAACACTTTGCGGCTACCGGTAAACCGCTGTTCTCTTCTCACATGATTGACCTGTCTGAAGAGTCTCTGCACGAAAACATCGAAATCTGCTCCAAATACCTGGCGCGCATGTCCAAAATTGGCATGACTCTGGAAATCGAACTGGGTTGCACCGGTGGCGAAGAAGACGGCGTGGACAACAGCCACATGGACGCTTCTGCCCTGTACACCCAGCCGGAAGATGTTGATTACGCGTACACTGAGCTGAGCAAAATCAGCCCGCGTTTCACCATTGCCGCTTCCTTCGGTAACGTACACGGCGTTTACAAGCCGGGTAACGTGGTTCTGACCCCGACCATTCTGCGTGATTCTCAGGACTATGTTTCTAAGAAACACAACCTGCCGCACAACAGCCTGAACTTCGTTTTCCACGGCGGTTCCGGTTCTACTGCTCAGGAAATCAAAGACTCCGTAAGCTACGGCGTAGTGAAAATGAACATCGATACCGATACCCAATGGGCAACCTGGGAAGGTGTTCTGAACTACTACAAAGAAAACGAAGCGTATCTGCAAGGTCAACTGGGCAACCCGAAAGGCGAAGATCAGCCGAACAAGAAATACTATGACCCGCGCGTATGGCTGCGTGCTGGCCAGACTTCGATGATCGCTCGTCTGGAAAAAGCATTTAAAGAACTGAACGCGATTGACGTTCTGTAATATAGTCTGCTGATTGAAATGGCTTCCCTCGGGAAGCCATTTTTTTATCGTTATTTCCGGAGAGCGGCGTTAGTTAGCGCTTTCATCCGGCCAATACACAATGTACCTGCCTTTTTGGGGATGATGCCGAAAAATGGCATATTCCTCTGTTTTTGTTTACCTTTAAAAAGTTCTTTTCGTGAGAATGATCTCATTTGCTTGTTTTGCTATGACCAAGGAATATTGAATGGAAGATTTGAATGTTGTCGACAGCATAAATGGTGCGGGCACCTGGCTGGTACGCAACCAGGCGTTATTGCTCAGCTATGCTGTGAATATTGTTGCGGCTATCGCTATTATCATCATCGGCTTGATTGTAGCGCGCGTGATCTCCAATACGGTAAATCGTCTGATGCGTGCGCGTCATATTGATGCGACAGTGGCCGACTTTCTTTCTGCACTGGTGCGCTATGGGGTTATCGCTTTTACGCTGATTGCGGCTCTGGGTCGCGTGGGGGTTCAAACCGCCTCGGTTATTGCCGTACTGGGCGCCGCTGGTTTAGCCGTTGGCCTGGCATTACAGGGATCGCTTTCTAACCTTGCGGCTGGGGTATTGCTGGTTATGTTCCGTCCGTTCCGCGCCGGTGAGTATGTCGATTTGGGCGGCGTTGCCGGTACGGTACTTAACGTGCAAATCTTTTCCACGACAATGCGCGCGGTAGACGGCAAAATTATTGTGATTCCGAATGGCAAAATTATCGCGGGAAATATCATCAACTATTCTCGTGAGCCGGTTCGCCGTAACGAATTCATTATTGGGGTGGCCTACGATTCGGATATCGATCAGGTGAAACAGTTGCTCACGACGATTATCGAGTCCGACGATCGTATTTTAAAAGATCGCGAAATGACGGTGCGTTTGAATGAGCTGGGCGCCTCATCGATTAATTTTGTGGTGCGTGTCTGGAGTAAAAGCAGCGACCTGCAAAATGTCTACTGGGACGTGCTGGAACGTATTAAACGTGAATTCGACGCCGCTGGTATTAGCTTCCCGTACCCGCAGATGGACGTCAATTTTAAACGCGTGAAAGATAACGCCGCGGAGTAATTTTCCTCCCGTGCTGCCTGCCGGTGCTGCGTTTATCCGCCTCCAGTATTCTCTGGTTATTGAGCGGATAAGCGTAGCCGCCATCCGTTATTCAGTCTCTTCATTAGCTTTTCTTATTAGTGATTAAAATTATCAATTTCCGCTAATAATATTCCCGCGCTATAGTCTGCCTTTAAGAAAAACAGCTCAGGGTAGTTAACGTGATATCTTATTATTTTCAAGGGTTTGCCCTTGGCGCCGCCATGATCCTTCCGCTTGGCCCGCAAAATGCGTTTGTGATGAATCAGGGAATTCGTCGCCAGTACCACCTCATGATAGCGCTGCTTTGCGCGTTAAGTGATTTAGTCCTGATTAGCGCCGGTATTTTTGGCGGTAGCGCGTTGCTGATGCAGTCGCCGTGGCTGCTGGCGCTGGTCACATGGGGCGGGGTTGCGTTCTTGTTATGGTACGGTTTTGGCGCGCTGAAAACGGCAATGAGCAGTAATCTGGAGCTGGCAAGCGCCGAGGTTATGAAGCAGGGGCGCTGGAAAATTATTGCTACGATGCTGGCGGTAACGTGGCTGAATCCGCACGTTTATCTGGATACGTTTGTCGTGTTGGGCAGTCTCGGCGGACAACTGGCTATGGAGCCAAAGCGCTGGTTCGCCCTCGGCACGATTAGCGCGTCGTTCTTATGGTTTTTTGGGTTAGCGCTACTGGCGGCCTGGCTTGCGCCTCGACTGCGTACGGCGAAAGCTCAACGCATTATCAACATTCTGGTTGGGGTGGTGATGTGGCTTATCGCCTTCCAACTGGCGCGGGAAGGCGTCGCGCATATGCACGCGCTTTTCAACTAAGCGTTGTCTGATGGACAACAGGCCGATATCCGCTAAGCTTGCCTGCATGCGCCCTGTATATCAGGGCAATGACTGCAATATGGAGGAGAGACTGTGAAGTTCAAAGTGATGGCCCTGGCGGCATTAGTGGGTTTAAGTGCAATGTCGGCGCAGGCAAGCGAATTGCCGGAAGGCCCGCACATCGTGACTTCCGGTACGGCAAGCGTCGATGCTGTGCCTGATATCGCCACCTTAGCGATTGAAGTGAACGTCGCGGCGAAGGATGCGGCGACGGCGAAGAAGCAGGCCGATGAGCGCGTGGCGCAATATCTTTCCTTCCTTGAGCAAAATCAGATTGCGAAAAAAGACATTAGCGCGGCGAATCTGCGCACGCAGCCGGATTATGATTACCAAAACGGTAAAAGCATTCTGAAAGGGTATCGCGCGGTGCGAACCGTTGAGGTGACGCTGCGTCAGTTAGATAAACTCAATTCGCTGCTGGACGGCGCGCTGAAGGCGGGTCTGAACGAGATTCGTTCGGTATCGCTGGGCGTGGCGCAACCGGACGCCTATAAAGACAAGGCCCGCAAAGCCGCCATTGATGACGCGATTCATCAGGCGCAAGCGCTGGCAGTCGGTTTTAACAGCAAATTGGGGCCGGTTTACAGCGTTCGCTACCATGTCTCTAATTATCAGCCGAGTCCTGTGGTGCGAATGATGAAAGCCGCAGATGCTGCGCCGGTATCTGCGCAGGAAACTTACGAGCAGCCGACCATTCAGTTCGACGATCAGGTCGATGTGGTATTCCAGCTTGAACCTGGAGCAGGGCAGACGTCGACAACGGCCGCCAGCACGCAGTAATCTCGCCCGGCCTGGGCGCTTCCAGGCCGCGTTTTCTCCCGGTGTTCTCGTTTTTTGCTCCGTATTACGCAATGAAATGAAGATTTGCTGATACGGTGAGCGTTTTAAATCGTCTTGCCGCCAGCAAAAAATAGCCAATGGCGCGTCGTTTTTTGCCGCCTGAACGCAATGATTTTGTGATGAATTTCAAAGAAGCGACGGGGGAATAATGGGGCATGCAGGCCGGATAAGACGTTCACGCCGCCATCCGGCATTCATAGAGAGGCTAATCCTGACGCAGCACCTTGTGCCCGTACTCCAGCAGCGCGTCGGTCACTTTGCGCATCATCCGGCTTTCCGGGGCAAAGCGGTGCCAGTAAAGCATCCGGCGTTGTAGCAAACCAGGCGTTAAGTTGATCAACTCGCCGCTTTCCAGCTCTTTCTCAATCTGCAGGTGAGGGATCATGCAGCAGGTCGTGCCCTGACGCGCAAGCTGTACAAACGCTTCGGATGAATTAACGATATGGCACGGCACGCTGCCGGGCGGTAGATCGAAATTCTGTTGCAAAAAGGCCTGATGCATATCATCCAGATGGTCGAACGCGACGGCGGGCGCTTTTAGCAGCGACGACCGGGTAACGCCATTGGGGAAATAGCGCTCGGCAAACGGCTTTGACGCGACAAACAGATAGTCGAGCGCGCCCAGTTTGTCCACCAGGCAACTGGGTAGCGCCTGATGCTGAATACTCACCGCGCCCACCACCTCGCCGCGCCGCAGACGTTCTTGCGTGCGCGTTTCATCTTCCACCTGTAAATTGAGACGGATAGGGGAGTCCGCCAGTACCGGCGCCAGCGCCGGAAGCAGCCAGGTCGCCAGACTGTCGGCGTTAACCGCCAGCGACAGCAGCAGCGGCGTAGAGCCGGTTTGTTCATCGCCCAGCCACTCTTCTTCCAGCAGTTCAACCTGACGCAGCAGAGCCAGTAATTTTTGCCCTTGCTCCGTAGGGCGAGGAGGAACGGTACGCACCAATAAAGGTTGTCCGAACATATTCTCAAGCTGTTTTATGCGCTGTGAGACGGCGGATTGCGTGATGCACAGCTTCTGGGCGGCGCGCTCGAATCCTCGTTCACGTATAACGGCATCCAGCGCCTGTAGTGTTCTGTAGTCCGGACGTTTCATTGTTGTGTCATGCTCCTGTTATTTTTTTCCGCACTATGACATAAATTTGCCGTCGGTACAGATGAAATCCGTAGCCTGTGTACGGACACGGAGATTTTTCCCGACAATGTTCTATAATGCGGCTGTATTTTCACACCACAGGCGAAACGATCTATGACGCAGGATGAACTGAAAAAAGCGGTAGGATGGGCGGCACTTCAGTATGTACAGCCCGGCACCATTGTGGGCGTTGGTACAGGCTCAACGGCCGCACACTTTATTGATGCGCTGGGCACAATGAAAGGCCAGATTGAAGGCGCGGTCTCCAGCTCGGACGCCTCGACTGAAAAACTCAAAGGCCTCGGTATTCACGTGTTTGATCTCAACGAAGTGGATAGCCTGGGTATCTATGTCGACGGCGCGGACGAAATCAACGGTCATATGCAGATGATCAAAGGCGGCGGCGCGGCATTAACCCGTGAGAAAATTATTGCTTCCGTGGCGGAGAAATTTATCTGTATTGCGGATGCCTCTAAACAGGTGGATATTCTTGGCAAATTCCCGTTGCCGGTCGAAGTGATTCCGATGGCGCGCAGCGCGGTCGCTCGTCAACTGGTGAAGCTGGGCGGGCGTCCGGAGTACCGTCAGAACGTGGTCACGGATAACGGCAACGTGATTCTGGATGTTTATGGTATGGAAATCCTTGATCCCATCGCGCTGGAAAACGCCATTAACGCGATTCCGGGCGTCGTGACCGTAGGGTTGTTCGCCAACCGTGGCGCCGATGTCGCACTGATCGGCACGCCGGACGGGGTGAAAACCATCGTAAAATGATCCCGCCAGGCGTATTTCCTGCCGCGTAAAAAATTCGGTCAGGGCAAATTTGGTGACATGTATCACGTTTAATCGTTTGCCCTGCCGATCCCTCCAAAGAAAAAGTTATTCCCGGTATTTTCATCTGCTATTTCCCGCTGTATGCGATTCCTTCACGACGCTGGCGCAAACGTTCATATTGCCGTGATAATTTTTTTTGATATGTTGAAGGACGGATGCAAATCCACACACAACATCAGATGGCAAAAAAAGACAGGATCGGGGAAATGGCAAAGGTATCGCTGGAGAAAGATAAAATTAAATTTCTGCTGGTTGAAGGGGTGCATCAAAAGGCGCTGGAAAGCCTTCGTGCGGCAGGTTACACCAACATTGAATATCACAAGGGCGCGCTGGACGCTGAACAGTTGAAAGCGTCCATCCGCGATGCCCACTTCATCGGTCTGCGATCCCGTACTCATCTGACAGAAGAAGTGATTAACGCCGCAGAGAAGCTGGTGGCGATTGGCTGTTTTTGCATCGGCACCAACCAGGTGGATTTAAATGCGGCGGCAAAACGCGGTATTCCGGTCTTTAACGCGCCATTCTCGAATACCCGTTCCGTGGCGGAGCTGGTGATTGGCGAGCTATTGCTGCTGCTGCGCGGCGTGCCGGAAGCGAACGCCAAAGCGCACCGCGGCGTATGGAATAAACTGGCGGCGGGAGCGTTCGAAGCGCGCGGTAAAAAGCTTGGCATTATCGGTTACGGCCATATCGGAACGCAGTTGGGCATTCTGGCGGAATCGCTGGGGATGCATGTCTATTTCTATGATATTGAAAATAAACTGCCGCTCGGTAATGCAACTCAGATGCAGCACTTGTCTGAATTGTTGAATATGAGCGATGTGGTCAGTCTGCACGTACCTGAAAACGCCTCCACCAAAAACATGATGGGCGCAAAAGAGATTGCCCTGATGAAGCCGGGTTCGCTGCTGATTAACGCCGCGCGCGGTACGGTGGTGGATATCCCAGCTTTGTGCGACGCGCTGGCGACGAAACATCTGGCGGGGGCGGCTATCGACGTCTTCCCGACGGAACCGGCCACTAATAGCGATCCGTTTACCTCTCCGCTGTGCGAATTCGATAACGTGATCCTGACGCCGCATATCGGCGGCTCGACGCAGGAGGCGCAAGAAAACATCGGTCTGGAAGTCGCAGGAAAACTGATTAAGTACTCGGATAACGGCTCGACGCTGTCCGCCGTGAACTTCCCGGAAGTGTCGCTGCCGCTGCACGGCGGTCGTCGCCTGATGCACATCCACGAAAACCGCCCGGGCGTATTGACCGCGCTTAACCAGATCTTTGCCGAGCAGGGCGTTAACATTGCCGCACAGTATCTGCAAACCTCCGCCCGAATGGGGTATGTGGTAATTGATATAGAAGCCGATGGCGATGTGGCGGAGAAAGCGCTGCTGGCGATGAAGGCGATTCCGGGCACCATTCGCGCCCGTCTGCTGTACTAATTTCCGCTAAATGGGCAGGAGATGACCTGCCCATCCTTTCTCTGGTTTCCCTGCCTCAACATCTCTTCGTGTAACGCATACATTCTGTTTTCGAGCCTTGCCGCAATTGGTAATTAAAGGCAGCGTTGCGTGTTGTACAGCAATAAAAGGAATTTACGATAAGGGCTCAGCATAGCGCTGAAACGGGAAAGCCCCTACCGAGGCAGGGGCTCTAAAAAGGAAAGGGACGATGATGAGATACGTCATCATGCTGCTGATCCTGTTAATCATCGCTTGCCCAGCATATTAACAGTGAGTACGCAGGAGGGAGGTTCGCCTCCCTCACCCTTCACCGAGAAATTTAGGTCAAAAAAGCGACGCTGTCAATCGACAAAACACGGCTACCACTCCCAAATTTTGGACGGCGTCACCACCGCAGGCAGCGGGATATCCCACTCTTCAACTGGCAGTTTTTCTACTAACTGGCAATCATGCGCGTAGCCCACGGGTAGGATCTTATGCTGCTGCCAGTTTTGCAACGTACGGTCATAAAATCCGCCGCCCATCCCCAGGCGCTGCCCGTCTTCGTCAAACGCGACTAACGGCGTTACCAGCACATCCAGCTTTGGCAGCGGCAATACGTCGCGGACATCAAGCCGTGGCTCCTGGATCTTTAAGCGGTTGGTCACCAGCGCACTCTGCGGATGATAGTGCAGGAACAGGAGGTTGCCAGGGCTAAAGGGATGAAGAACCGGAAGGTAGACGCGCTTGCCCGCTTGCCATAGCTGTTCTATCAGCGGCTGGGTGTCGAGTTCGCCATCAAAGGAGAGAAACACGGCGACAGTGTGCGCCATCACGACGGGAGGAAAGCTGAGCATTCGGGCGGCGGCCTGTTGACCAAAGCGGCGTTGCTGCTCTGGCGTCAGCGCACGGCGACGTTGCCGAATCATTCGGCGGATTTCTTGTCGTGATAAAGAGAGTTCGGGAAGTTGCGTCATGGCTGTCGCCAGTCAGAAGGGGAATCTCCGAGATGCCGCCGCAGGCTGTAACCCTTGAACCCTTGGTTCAAGGTGAATGTGTCGTCACAGTTTTAAGGCTTCTCGGACGGACCGAGCATGCTCACCAACCGCGGAGCGCCACATTCTTGTGGTATGAAATATCGGCTCAGGGGACTGGCCCGCTTGCAAACATCTCAGAGAAATTCTGTTTTCACAATCACTTTACCATAGTAAAGCGAAAAGTGTTATTCAAAGTTTTGGCCCGTTTTTTCGGTTATGCGACCTTGATCAAGCAACGCCTGTTCGATGGTCTGTTGTAGCATCCGAATACGTTGTTCCATGCTCGCCGCGTAATCGCGGGTCTTCGCTTTTTCCTGAGTTAACTCATAGCTGATATTCAATGCGGCAATGAAAACCAACTGCTCAGTATTTGTGACTCTAGTGCGAACTTTCAGATCTTGCAACCGCTGATTCAGATCGTCCGCAGCCTGATTCAACGCATCCCTTTGGTCAGGCGGGCAATTCACTCGCAGTGAACGGCCAAATATTTGGATATCGACGGGTTGTGCAGACATGCCACCTTCCTGCTGATTGACTGCGCTGCCTTCGTCTCCAGACCCAGGGTCCGCGAAGGGGCGACACTATAGCTACCCTGGTGTGAAGATACAAGCCCTTTTCTGGTTCACCAGGGTCCAAAGTGGTAGCATATCATGAATATCCTCCCTTTGATGACGAATGCTTATGTCTATACAGAACGAAATGCCTGGTTACAACGAAATGAACCGGTTTTTGAATCAACAAGGGGCCGGTCTGACCCCGGCTGAAATGCATGGTTTAATCAGCGGGATGATTTGCGGCGGCAACAACGACAGCTCATGGCAGCCGCTGTTGCACGATCTGACGAACGAAGGTCTGGCCTTCGGGCATGAGCTTGCTCAGGCGCTGCGCAAAATGCACGCGGCGACCAGCGACGCGCTGGAAGACGACGGCTTTCTTTTTCAGCTTTATCTGCCTGAAGGCGACGATGTCAGCGTATTCGATCGCGCAGATGCCTTAGCCGGGTGGGTTAACCACTTTTTGCTTGGCCTCGGCGTAACGCAGCCTAAACTTGATAAAGTCACCGGCGAAACGGGTGAAGCGATTGACGACCTGCGTAATATTGCGCAGCTTGGTTATGATGAGAGCGAAGATCAGGAAGAGCTGGAGATGTCGCTCGAAGAGATCATCGAATATGTCCGTGTTGCGGCGCTGTTATGTCATGACACTTTCACGCGCCAACAGCCGACCGCGCCGGAAGTGCGTAAACCGACGCTACACTAAGAAAAAACGAAATGGAGGCCATGTCATGACTCAGCAGGAATACCAACGCCGTCGCCAGGCATTACTGGCGCAAATGCAGCCCGGCAGCGCCGCGCTGATCTTTGCCGCGCCGGAGGCGACGCGCAGCGCAGACAGTGAATATCCGTATCGCCAGAGTAGCGACTTCTGGTATTTCACCGGTTTTAACGAACCGGAAGCCGTGCTGGTACTGATTAAGAGTGATGACACCCACAACCACAGCGTTTTGTTCAACCGCGTTCGCGACCTGACGGCGGAAATCTGGTTTGGTCGCCGTTTAGGACAGGATGCCGCGCCGGAAAAACTGGGCGTTGACCGGGCGCTGGCGTTTAGCGAAATCAACCAGCAACTCTTTCAGTTGCTTAATGGTCTGGATGTGGTGTACCACGCGCAGGGCGAATATGCGTATGCCGACGAGATTGTTCTGGCTGCGCTGGAGAAGCTGCGTAAAGGCTCCCGCCAGAATCTGACCGCGCCGGCCACCATGACTGACTGGCGACCGATCGTCCATGAGATGCGCCTGTTCAAATCGCCGGAAGAGATTGCTGTCCTGCGCCGCGCCGGGGAAATTAGCGCGCTGGCGCATATCCGCGCGATGGAAAAATGCCGTCCGGGGATGTTTGAGTATCAGCTGGAAGGAGAAATTCACCACGAATTTAATCGCCACGGCGCGCGCTATCCCTCCTATAACACCATTGTCGGCAGCGGCGAAAATGGCTGTATCCTGCATTACACTGAAAACGAAAGTGAAATGCGCGACGGCGATTTAGTGCTTATCGACGCAGGTTGTGAATATAAAGGTTACGCGGGCGACATCACGCGTACTTTCCCGGTGAACGGGAAATTTACGCCAGCCCAGCGTGAAATTTATGACATCGTTCTGGAATCGCTGGAGACCAGCCTGCGACTGTTCCGTCCTGGTACCTCTATTCAGGAGGTGACCGGCGAAGTCGTGCGCATCATGATAACCGGGCTGGTGAAGCTGGGGATTTTGCAAGGAGAGGTTGATCAACTGATTGCCGAAAATGCGCATCGTCCTTTCTTTATGCATGGCTTGAGCCACTGGCTGGGGCTGGATGTTCATGATGTCGGCGTTTATGGGCCGGATCGCTCCCGCATCCTGGAGCCGGGCATGGTGCTGACCGTAGAGCCAGGTCTCTATATCGCGCCGGATGCCGACGTGCCGGAAGCGTATCGCGGCATTGGCGTTCGAATTGAAGATGACATTGTCATTACCGAAACCGGTAATGAAAACCTGACCGCTGGCGTTGTGAAGAAGGCGGATGACATTGAGGCATTAATGGCGGCGGCGCGGCAGCAATGAGCGTCATTATCGTTGGCGGCGGCATGGCAGGCGCGACGCTGGCGCTGGCCATCTCTCAGTTCAGTCATGGGACGTTGCCTGTACACCTGATTGAAGCGAAAGAGCCTGAAGCCGACGGTCATCCCGGCTTTGACGCCAGAGCGATTGCGCTGGCGGCGGGCACTTGCCAGCAACTGGCGCGAATTGGCGTCTGGCAGGCGATTTCCGATTGCGCAACGGCAATCAACACCGTACACGTCAGCGATCGCGGCCATGCCGGATTTGTGACTCTCGACGCGCAGGACTACAGTCTGGCAGCGTTGGGGCACGTTGCGGAGCTGCATGATATCGGGCTGCGTCTGTTTGCGCTCTTGCGTAAAGCGCCAGGCGTTACGCTGCACTGCCCGGAGCGCGTAGCCAGCGTGTCGCGTACCCAACAGCAGGTTAACGTCACTCTGGAAAACGGCAATGTGATAGCTGGCAGCGTGCTGGTGGCGGCTAACGGTACCCACTCCGCGCTCGCGTCAGCCTGCGGCGTTGACTGGCATCAGGAGCCTTACGAACAGTTAGCGGTGATAGCGAATGTCGCGACCGCTATCCCGCATCAGGGACGCGCCTTTGAACGTTTTACTCCCAATGGCCCGTTGGCGATGTTGCCGATGTCGCATGGCCGATGTTCGCTGGTTTGGTGTCACCCGCTCGACCAGCGCGATGAGGTGCTGAGCTGGTCCGACGCGCAGTTCTGCCATGCATTGCAGGCCGCGTTCGGCTGGCGGCTGGGGCGAATTACTCAGGCCGGTAAGCGCAGCGCGTATCCGCTTGCCCTGACTACGGCGGCGAAAGTGTTTACTCACCGGACTGTCGTGGTCGGCAATGCGGCGCAGACGTTGCATCCTATCGCCGGACAAGGGTTTAATCTCGGTCTGCGTGATGTCATGAGCCTGGCGGAAACGCTGGTCGCGGCACAGGACGCGGGCGAGGATATTGGCGCCTGGCACGTGTTATCGCGCTATCAGCAGCGTCGTCAGGTTGACCGGGATACGACGATTGGCGTAACGAACGGTCTGGTCCATCTGTTTGCAAATCGTTGGGCGCCGCTGGTTATTGGGCGCAATATCGGTTTAATGGCGATGGAATTATTACCGCCTGCACGCGATGCGCTGGCACAGCGGACCTTAGGTTGGGTTGCGCGTTAAGCCGATCTGTAGGCCGGATAAGGCATTTACGCCGCCATCCGGCATCGTGTTCGTAAAAATGCCGGATGGCGGCTTCGCCTTATCCGGCCTACGGTTTGATTGTTCCGGTTTCCAGGAGTAAATAGTGCAAAGTGTTGATGTAGCAATAGTTGGCGGAGGCATGGTGGGACTGGCTGTCGCCTGCGGCTTGCAGGGGAGCGGTTTGCGCGTGGCGGTGCTGGATCACGTTGTTCCCCAGCCGTTGGCGAACGATGCCCCGCCTCAGCTTCGGGTGTCGGCGATTAATGCCGCCAGCGAAAAACTGCTTACCCGTCTTGGCGTATGGTCAAACATTGTGGCGCGACGGGCAAGTTGCTACCACGGTATGGAAGTCTGGGATAAAGACAGCTTTGGCCGTATTACGTTTGATGACGCAAGCATGGGATATAGCCATCTGGGGCATATTGTTGAAAACAGTGTCATTCACTACGCATTGTGGCAAAAAGCGCAGCAAGCGGCGGATATCATCTTAATGGCGCCAGCGGAGTTACAGCAGGTTGCCTGGGGAGAGAACGACGCCTTCCTGACTTTAAAAGACGGCGCGATGTTAACCGCGCGTCTGGTGATTGCCGCGGATGGCGCCAACTCCTGGCTGCGTAACAAAGCGGATATTCCCTTAACTTTCTGGGACTACCGTCACCATGCGCTGGTAGCGACTATCCGCACCGAAGAGCCGCACGGCGCGGTTGCTCGCCAGGTGTTTCATGGTGAAGGTATTCTGGCGTTTTTGCCGTTAAGCGATCCGCATCTGTGTTCCATTGTCTGGTCGCTTTCTCCGCAGGATGCGGAGCGTATGCAACAGAGCGGCGACGTGGCGTTTAACCAGGCGTTGACTATCGCCTTCGATAATCGGCTGGGCTTATGCCGCCTGGAAAGCGAACGGCAGGTTTTTCCGCTGACGGGCCGCTATGCTCGCCAGTTTGCCGCGCATCGTCTGGCGTTAGTCGGCGATGCCGCGCACACCATCCATCCGCTGGCAGGGCAAGGCGTCAACCTCGGCTTTATGGACGCGGCCGAACTGGTGGACGATCTGCGCCGGCTTCAGCGTCAGGGCAAAGACATTGGTCAACATCTTTATCTCCGTCGTTATGAGCGTAGCCGTAAACATAGCGCGGCGATGATGCTTGCCGGGATGCAAGGTTTTCGTGACCTGTTTGCCGGCGAAAACCCGGCAAAAAAATTGCTGCGCGACATCGGGCTGAAACTGGCGGATACGCTCCCCGGCGTCAAACCCCAACTGCTTCGCCAGGCAATGGGGCTAAACGACCTTCCGCAATGGCTTCGTTAAGTGTCTGACTGCACGCCAGCAAGAGTTTGAAACCCGTCACACTTTGCTTTCCCGGCTATCGCGCCGGGGGGCTTTCCTCGTTTGAAATAATCTAATTTCACCGCTTATTTCGCATTATATTTTCTAATGCCGCTATTTTTGGCGAACGCGATTTTCGACATTTTTTCCGCATTTAATATTAATTTATGTTGTAGTAAATCGTATCAGCTTCCTTTTTATGACGGTTATTTAGCGTAATAGTGGTTTTTTGTGCTGATTGGGTTTTAGCGTTTTTTAGTCATAAGCTAATGTGATGGTAAATTCAGCCTTATGGTTTAGCGCCTGGTTCGGTGGTAAGTTCAGGAGCAAGAGAACGTTTGCGTCGGCGCAGGAAAAAGGGCGTCGATGCCAGGTTTCGTGGCGAAGATTTCCCATGAAAATGGTTGTTAGCCCCCGCTAATTCAACGAGGAAAAGATGGCCCAACAGACGCCTTTGTACGAACAACACACGCTATGCGGCGCCCGCATGGTCGATTTTCATGGCTGGATGATGCCCCTGCATTACGGCTCTCAGCTTGATGAACACCACGCTGTGCGCACCGATGCCGGGATGTTTGATGTATCGCATATGACCATTGTCGATCTTCATGGCAGCCGCACACGAGAGTTTCTACGTTATCTGCTGGCCAACGACGTCGCGAAGCTAACGAAGACGGGTAAAGCCCTCTACTCCGGTATGCTTAACGCATCGGGCGGCGTGATTGATGACCTTATCGTCTACTACTTCACTGAAGATTTCTTCCGTCTCGTTGTTAACTCCGCCACCCGCGAAAAAGACCTCTCCTGGATTACCCAACACGCTGAACCTTATGCCATCGACATTACCGTTCGTGACGACCTGTCGCTGATTGCGGTACAGGGGCCGAATGCGCAGGAAAAAGCGGCGACTCTGTTTACTGACCAACAGCGCCATGCAGTAGAAGGTATGAAGCCGTTCTTCGGCGTTCAGGCGGGCGATCTGTTTATCGCCACCACCGGTTATACCGGCGAAGCGGGCTATGAAATCGCCATGCCGAATGAAAAAGCGGCGGATTTCTGGCGTGCGCTGGTGGAGGCGGGCGTGAAGCCGTGCGGTCTTGGCGCGCGCGACACGCTGCGTCTGGAAGCTGGCATGAACCTGTACGGTCAGGAGATGGATGAAGGTATCTCTCCGCTGGCGGCTAATATGGGATGGACTATCGCCTGGGAACCTGCTGACCGCGACTTTATTGGCCGTGAGGCGCTGGAGATGCAGCGTGAAAAAGGCCATGAGCAGCTTGTCGGTCTGGTGATGACCGAGAAAGGCGTATTGCGTAATGAACTGCCGGTGCGTTTTACCGATGCGCAGGGCAATCAGCAAGAAGGCATTATCACCAGCGGGACGTTTTCCCCAACGTTGGGCTACAGCATTGCGCTGGCGCGTGTTCCGGCGGGCATCGGCGAGACGGCGATTGTACAAATTCGTAACCGTGAAATGCCGGTAAAAGTGACTAAACCTGTTTTTGTGCGTAACGGCAAAGCCGTCGCGTGATTCATCCTTTTTTGGAGATTAATTGATGAGCAACGTACCCGCAGAACTGAAATACAGCAAAGAACACGAATGGCTGCGTAAAGAAGCGGATGGCACTTACACTGTTGGCATTACTGAACACGCTCAGGAGCTGTTGGGCGATATGGTTTTTGTTGATCTGCCGGAACTCGGCGCGACCGTAAGCGCGGGCGACGACTGCGCCGTGGCGGAGTCCGTAAAAGCGGCGTCCGACATTTATGCGCCGGTAAGCGGCGAGATCGTGGCGGTAAACGATGCGCTGAGCGACTCCCCGGAGCTGGTGAACAGCGAACCGTATGCCGGTGGCTGGATCTTTAAAATCAAAGCCAGCGATGAAAGCGAACTTGAATCGCTGCTGGATGCCACCGCGTATGAGGCATTGTTAGAAGACGAATAATGTTGTGCCGGATGGCGCTAATGCTTATCCGGCCTACTCACTGCAACGCGAATGATTTTGCGTATTCGTTTTCGCACGCGTAGGCCCGGTAAGCGTCAGCGCCACCGGGCAATTGAGTTAGAGACAATCACGATTCACTGCACGTTTCAGGAACCATCGCCCATGACACAGACGTTAAGCCAGCTTGAAAACCGCGGCGCTTTCATTGAACGCCACATCGGACCGGACGCCGTACAGCAACAAGAGATGCTGAATGCGGTTGGCGCCGAGTCGTTAAACGCGCTGACAGGTCAGATTGTGCCGAAAGACATTCAGCTCGCGACTCCGCCGCAGGTTGGAGAGGCGGCAACCGAATATGCCGCACTGGCGGAATTAAAAGCCATCGCCGGGCGTAACAAGCGCTTCACGTCGTACATTGGCATGGGCTACACCGCCGTGCAGCTACCGCCGGTTATCCTGCGCAACATGCTGGAAAATCCAGGCTGGTACACCGCTTATACCCCGTATCAACCGGAAGTCTCTCAGGGGCGTCTGGAAGCGCTGCTCAACTTCCAACAGGTGACGCTGGACCTGACGGGGCTGGACATGGCTTCCGCCTCGCTGCTGGATGAAGCGACCGCCGCCGCTGAAGCGATGGCGATGGCAAAGCGCGTCAGCAAACTGAAAAATGCCAACCGGTTCTTTGTCGCCTCTGATGTCCATCCGCAAACTCTGGACGTCGTGCGTACTCGCGCCGAAACCTTTGGCTTTGACGTCATTGTGGATGACGCGGCGAAAGCACTGGAGCACCAGGATGTGTTTGGCGTGCTGTTGCAGCAGGTTGGCTCCACGGGCGAAATTCACGATTACAGCGCGCTGATTAGCGAACTCAAAGCCCGTAAAGTGATTGTCAGCGTCGCCGCCGACTTTATGGCGCTGGTGCTGCTTACCGCGCCGGGTAAACAGGGCGCGGACATTGTTTTCGGCTCTGCGCAACGCTTCGGCGTACCGATGGGGTACGGTGGCCCGCATGCGGCGTTCTTTGCCGCCAAAGACGAATTTAAACGCTCCATGCCAGGCCGTATTATCGGCGTCTCAAAAGATGCGGCGGGCAATACCGCACTGCGCATGGCGATGCAGACTCGCGAGCAGCATATCCGTCGTGAGAAAGCGAACTCCAACATTTGTACCTCGCAGGTACTGCTGGCTAACATCGCCAGTCTGTATGCCGTTTATCATGGTCCGGTCGGTCTGAAGCGCATTGCGAATCGTATCCACCGCCTGACCGATATTCTGGCGGCAGGTCTGCAACAGAAAGGCTTAAAGCTGCGTCATGCGCACTACTTCGACACCCTGTGTGTGGAAGTGGCTGATAAAGCTGCGGTACTGGCGCGTGCGGAAGCGGCAGAGATCAATCTGCGCAGCGATATTCATAACGCGGTGGGTATTACGCTCGATGAAACCACCACCCGTGAGAATGTGGCGCAGTTGTTCAATGTTTTGCTGGGCGGCAGCCACGGTCTGAACATTGAAACACTGGATAAAGACGTGGCGCTTGATAGCCGTTCCATTCAGCAAAGTATGCTGCGTGACGATGCGATTCTGACGCATCCGGTATTTAACCGTTACCACAGCGAAACCGAGATGATGCGCTATATGCACTCGCTGGAGCGTAAAGATCTGGCGCTGAACCAGGCGATGATCCCGCTGGGTTCCTGCACCATGAAGCTGAACGCCGCCGCCGAGATGATTCCTATCACCTGGCCGGAATTCGCTGAACTGCACCCGTTCTGCCCGCCGGAACAGGCCGAAGGATATCATCAGATGATTAGCCAGCTTTCTGACTGGCTGGTGAAACTCACCGGGTACGACGCCGTCTGTATGCAGCCTAACTCCGGCGCACAGGGGGAATACGCGGGGCTGCTGGCGATTCGTCACTATCACGAAAGCCGCAACGAAGGGCATCGCGATATCTGCCTGATCCCGGCCTCTGCTCACGGCACTAACCCTGCTTCTGCACATATGGCAGGAATGCAGGTGGTGGTGGTCGCCTGTGATAAGAACGGCAACATCGACCTGGACGATCTGCGGGCAAAAGCAGAACAACATGCTGCGAACCTCTCTTGCATCATGGTGACTTATCCTTCCACCCACGGCGTCTATGAAGAAACGATCCGTGAAGTGTGTGAAGTTGTGCACCAGTTCGGCGGTCAGGTTTACCTTGACGGCGCGAACATGAACGCCCAGGTCGGCATTACCTCACCGGGCTTTATTGGCGCGGACGTTTCGCATCTTAACCTGCATAAAACTTTCTGCATTCCGCACGGCGGCGGTGGCCCAGGCATGGGACCGATCGGCGTGAAAGCGCATCTGGCACCGTTCGTACCGGGCCATAGCGTGGTGCAAATCGAAGGCATGTTAACCCGTCAGGGCGCGGTTTCTGCGGCGCCGTTCGGTAGTGCCTCTATCCTGCCAATCAGCTGGATGTACATCCGCATGATGGGCGCAGAAGGCCTGAAGCAGGCAAGTCAGGTCGCGATTCTTAACGCTAACTACATTGCCAGCCGTCTGAAAGATGCCTATCCGGTACTGTATACTGGTCGCGATGGCCGTGTGGCGCACGAATGTATTCTTGATATTCGCCCATTGAAAGAAGAAACCGGCATCAGCGAGCTGGATATTGCCAAGCGTCTGATCGACTACGGTTTCCATGCGCCAACCATGTCGTTCCCGGTGGCGGGCACGCTGATGGTAGAGCCGACGGAATCTGAAGGTAAGGCTGAGCTGGATCGCTTTATCGATGCGATGCTGGCTATTCGCGCAGAGATTGACCAGGTGAAAGCGGGTGTCTGGCCGCTGGAAGATAACCCGCTGGTGAACGCGCCGCACATTCAGAGCGAACTGGTCGCCGAGTGGGCGCATCCGTACAGCCGTGAAGTTGCCGTATTCCCGGCAGGCGTGGCAGACAAATACTGGCCGACGGTGAAACGTCTGGATGATGTTTATGGCGACCGTAACCTGTTCTGCTCCTGCGTACCGATTAGCGACTACCAGTAATTTACTGATTCGACTGTTTTCTAAAGGCGCTTCGGCGCCTTTTCAGCTTGTTAATAAAGTGCGCTTTGTTTATGTCGGATGCAGTGTGAGTGCCTTATTCAGGCTACAAAGTGTTACTAATTCAATATATTACACTAAATCGTTGGCTCCTGTCAGGCAACCTAGCGTTTGTATCAGTGTATTAGCCAGAATTAAATTACCGCTTTTTTAGAGCCTAATGATTCATTGTGCATCATTTTTACCTTGCTGTTATTTAATCAAAACAACACAGTATATTTACATGTAGTTACAAATAGTTTCTCTCCGGAATCGTTATTTACCTCTCAATATAGTTACAAAAATTTCCGTATATTAAATTCATCAAGTTATTAATTTAAATTATAAATTAAAAATAAACATAAATAACGTAAATATTTATTAACTTAGCGCTTTGTTTTTTATACCTGGAGGGAATAATGAAACGATTTATATTTCTGCCATTAATGACATATTTTCTATTAATGAATGCAATGGCAGCTAACGGAGAAAATAATCCCAGTAATCTATTAGGTGCACCAGTTAATACCGCTATTTCTGGTGGTTCAGTATTGCCGGAAGGAAAGTTATTAACCGCCGTGAATAGCTCATTTCGCGATAAAGATCATCAAATCGAGGGGCACGGAAGTCCGGATGTTTACTCCCAGATATGGTTATTGAAGATTCGTTACGGTTTGACCGACAGACTGGAATTATCAACTGTGGGTTCCTATATCAATAACAAACGAGACAATCTGTCTCCTGAGCACATAGAGGGAATGGGCGACCAATCGGTGGGGGTCAATTATGCTTTAATGAGCCAGCGAAGAGGTGATCCGTTTTGGGTTACGGTAGGTGGGGCAGTATTACTACCCACCGGGCAAGATGGAGATAATCATTTGCCTGGGAATAGCGCCTGGGGAGGAAGAGTAACACTCACTTTAACAAAATTATTTACTCCTAACATTAAAGGGGATATGGGTTTTGTATATCAGGGACCATTTGAGCGCGGTAACCAGGACGTGAAACGAGGTAACGAATTCCAGTGGAATACCCAGGTGCGGTATATGTTTAGCGATTTACCGCTGGATCTTGGTCTGGAAAGTGCCTACAGCAATAATGCCTCTGGAACGAAAAAACTGTCTAATGGCAGTGTAATTAATAACCATTCTGGAACTACCGAATGGGTTGTTGGTCCGTCATTTAATATCGCCGTCGATTCACTGAAATTATGGTTTGGTGCCGGAGCCTTCTTCCCGGTAATGCAGGAAGCGAAGTCGCCAACCAAAATGGAAGATGTACGCTGGGAATTTAAAATAGGTAAGACCTGGTAAGACTCGTTCCAAGTGTTACCCGCCGACTGGCGGGTAACATGCAGGAGTTAAAGCTTCTCGCCGTTGCTGGCAATCACCTCTTTGTACCAGTTGAAGCTCTTCTTACGCGAACGCGACATATCGCCCGTACCGTCATCGTGCTTGTTCACGTAGATGAAGCCGTAGCGCTTGCTGTACTGACCGGTGGTGAACGACACGCAGTCGATGCAGCCCCACGGCGTGTAGCCCATCAGGTCGACACCATCGTAAGTCACCGCTTTTTTCATCTCTTCAATATGGGCGCGCAGGTAGTCAATTCGGTAGTCGTCGTTGATGCTGCCATCTTCTTCTACTTTGTCGTAAGCACCAAAACCGTTTTCGACAATAAACAGCGGCTTTTGATAGCGTTCGTACAGTTCACACAATGAATAACGCAGGCCCACCGGGTCAATCTGCCAGCCCCAGTCAGATGCTTTAACATAGGGGTTCGGTACGCTGCCTTCAAAACCGGAAATCGCATCGCCGCTACCGCCTTCGGCTTTGACCGCGTTGGTCATGTAATAACTGAAACCAAGATAATCGCAGGTGCCTTCGCGCAGCACTTCAAGATCGCCATCTTCCATTTTGATGTTAAATCCGCGGCGCTCCCACTCGTTCAACACATAGGACGGGTAATAGCCGCGCAACTGCACATCAGTAAAGACATAGCGTTCACGCATCGACTCCTGAGCAAACATCACATCTTCTGGTTTACAGGAGAAAGGATACAGCGCGACCATCGCCAGCATACAACCCACTTTCATCTGTGGATTAATACGACGTGCCGCTTTTACCGCCAGCGCGCTGGCGACAAACTGATGATGTAAGACCTGATACATGGTTTCTTCTGGATTCTCATGCTCGGTATACACTACGCCGGAACAGCAGTAGCCAAACAGCGGCGCGCGCCAGTTTCGCTGATTGTTGATTTCATTGAAGGTCATCCAGTATTTGACCTTATGTTTGTAGCGTTCAAACACGACTTCAGCAAAACGGACAAAGAAATCAACGACCTTACGATTGGTCCAGCCGCCGTAGTGCTGTACCAGATGTAATGGCATTTCAAAGTGAGAAAGGGTAATGACCGGTTCGATGTTGTATTTGAGTAACTCATCAAACATGTCGTCGTAGAATTTCAGACCGGCCTCGTTTGGCTGGGATTCGTCGCCATTCGGGAAGATACGCGTCCAGGCAATAGAGGTACGGAAGCATTTGAACCCCATTTCGGCGAAAAGACGGATGTCTTCTTTGTAATGTCCGTAAAAATCCACCGCCTCGTGGTTCGGATAGTATTTGCCAGCAACGACATTCTGGGTGATTTCGCGTGGCACGCCGTGTGCGCCGCCGGTTAGCACGTCGCAGATGCTGGGGCCTTTACCGTCTTTATTCCAGCCGCCTTCAACCTGGTGTGCAGCAACCGCGCCGCCCCATAAAAAATCTTTTGGCAAGGTGAGTTTTCTCATTGTTGCATAATCTCAATTTATTTAGTCTGTTATCATTCTGCACCAAATGGCATGTAAAGCGTACGCAAAACTCCAGGATGCTCGCGTGTCGGGACAAGAACACATTCAGATCGTAACATCCACTTCAAGGGGCCATATTCAGGGGGATAACCACATGCAGCCAAACGACATTACTTTCTTTCAACGTTTCCAGAATGACATTCTGGCAGGGCGTAAAACCATCACTATTCGTGATGTCTCCGAGTCCCACTTTAAAGCAGGCGATGTGCTACGCGTGGGGCGGTTCGAAGATGATGGCTATTTTTGCACAATCGAAGTGACAGGAACGTCAACTGTGACGCTGGATACGTTGAACGAAAAACATGCGCAACAGGAAAATATGTCACTTGATGAGCTGAAACGGGTCATTGCTGAAATCTATCCCAACCAGACGCAATTTTATGTGATTGATTTTAAATGCCTTTGATAAATATGAACGCGTGTTAGTTGAGTTTTTGTAGTTAATTTATTGAATAATAAACAAAATTTAATTTTGCGAATTTATTTTAGCTAACATGTGTTCACTGGAACCATTCTCAGTTACGCTAGAGGCGCAGTTCATCGTTATGAACGTTTCTCCGGAGTAAGTTATGGTGCAAAAACCATTAATGACGCAGGGATATTCGCTGGCTGAGGAAATCGCCAACAGTATTAGCCACGGCATTGGATTGGTATTTGGTATTGTCGGCCTGGTGCTGTTGTTGGTTCAGGCGGTAGAGGCGAATGCGGGTATGACAGCTATCGCCAGCTACAGTTTATATGGCGGGAGCATGATCCTGCTTTTTCTTGCCTCAACGCTTTATCATGCCATTCCTCATCAGCGGGCAAAAATCTGGTTAAAGAAATTTGATCACTGCGCTATCTATCTGCTCATTGCCGGAACCTATACGCCATTTCTGCTGGTAGGTCTGGATTCGCCGCTGGCGCGCGGACTAATGATTGTGATCTGGAGCCTGGCGCTATTCGGTATCCTCTTCAAGTTGACGATTGCGCACCGATTTAAAGTGCTTTCACTGGTTACGTATCTGGCAATGGGCTGGCTGTCGCTGATAGTGGTTTATCAGTTGGCGATTAAGCTGGCGATAGGCGGCGTGACGCTGCTGGCGGTAGGTGGCGTCGTTTACTCGCTGGGCGTAATTTTCTATGTTTGCAAACGCATACCTTATAACCACGCCATCTGGCATGGCTTTGTGCTGGGCGGCAGCGTGTGCCACTTCCTGGCTATCTATTTGTATGTGGGACAGGCGTAATTCCCGGATGCCCGTGCCGGATGGCGGCGCTGTCGCACCTTATCCGGCCTACGAGAGCAGCACGTGCGAGCCTGATGGCGTTGCGCTATCAGGCTATCCGGATTTTAACGTGATATCACTCTTCCAGCGAGTAAGGCAGCGGGACGATATGCAGGGTGTTGGCATCGTCGCGAACACGGAAGACGCTTTCGGCTTCTAAATCGTTATTCATGACGGCCTGAACCAGTAACTGACCATCGTCCAACTGCGTCGCCGCCAGAATAGCGCCGGTACGACGCCAGTTCTCGCCCATCTGTAGCTCCAGATCTTCTCCTGCTTCCGGTACCCGGCTGGCTTTGCCCGCCAGCAACCAAAGCGCGCGTTTATTGGCGCCGCGGAATTTTGCCCGTGCGACCATCTCCTGTCCGGTGTAGCAGCCTTTCTTGAAGCTGATGCCGCCCAGCGCCTGTAGGTTAGTCGCCTGGGGGATAAACTGACCGCTGTTCGCCGCGTCAATCACCGGAATGCCTGCTTCAATATCCAACGCCAGCCACTGTTGGCTGTTATTCAGTTCGGCTTCGCCATGCAACTTCTCCGTTAACATGTTGGCCGTCGCGACATCGGTGACAAGCAGGAATCGTTCCGCAGGATGTTCAAACCATAGCAGCGTGGAGGCGCCGTCTCTGACCACCTGATTTTCGCTATTGGGCAGTTCGCTAAAGACATTAGCCAGCGCCGCGCGGGCCTGAAAACCGGCCACGCCAAGCAATACGCGTTCGTCATCTGGCGCGATGACCACTTTGGAAAATACGGCGTACTTTTTCAGCTCCGTTAATTGTGCTTCACGCACGCTACGGCGTTCAATCCAGGCGAAACCGTCGCGCTCACGGAACAGGCGCAGAGTGCTCCACATCTTACCTTTAGCATCGCAGTGGGCGGCGAGAAGGTGTTGCTGTTCAGTCATCTGGCTTACGTCAGCGGTGACCTGGCCCTGAATATACTTTTCACTGTCTACGCCGGTAATGGTCGACAGCGCCCAGTCGTCAAGCGCGATCAGCGTCAGCGGCAGGCGGGCTGACGATGAAGGATGACGCGGTGGAAAGGAGATAAAAGCCATAAATAATGTCCTGGTTAGCTGCAACAATAATGGTTAATGGTAAAAGAGCCATCGGTCATTGCAAGTGCTTTAAATAGCCCATTGAGAGCGGATTGATCGTTTTGCGAGGCGGTATCCAAAATGGATGAACATATTGATTCCCAGCCTTTTATTTCGCGATCGCGTTCCAGATTACTGAGATTCCCGTAAAACAACGCCAAAAACACGTTACAATAGCCCGGTACTTCATTTTCGCGAGGCAGGAAGAACATGGATATTCACAATAAAGCACGTATTCACTGGGCATGTCGTCGCGGTATGCGCGAACTTGATATTTCCATCATGCCGTTTTTTGAACATGAGTACGATAGTTTAAGTGATGAAGAAAAGCGTATTTTTGTCCGTTTGTTGCAGAGTGATGACCCGGATTTATTTAACTGGTTAATGAATCACGGTAAACCGGCTGACGCTGAACTGGAACAGATGGTCCGACTCATTCAGACACGGAATCGGGAACGTGGTCCTGTGGCAATCTGATTTACGCGTCTCATGGCGCGCTCAGTGGATCTCATTGCTCATTCATGGGCTGGTTTCTGCGGTGATTTTATTGATGCCCTGGCCGCTGAGTTATACCCCGTTATGGATGATACTACTGTCGCTGGTCGTGTTTGACTGTGTACGTAGCCAGCGCAGGATTAATACCTGCCAGGGAGAGATCAAGCTACTCATGGACGGGCGCTTACGCTGGCAGGGGCAGGACTGGACGCTCTTGCGTCCGCCCTGGTTACTGAAGAGCGGGATGGTGTTGCGTTTACGCGCAGAGTCTGGACGTCATCAGCATTTATGGCTGGCGGCGGATAGCATGGAAGAAGCGGAATGGCGTGAGTTGCGTCGGATACTGTTACAGCAGCCGATATCAGGCCAACACTGACGGAACGGCGTAAACGCGGTTCCGTCGAGAGGGAAGTACAGCGAGTAAGGTTTCAGGCGTAGTGTTCGGCCATTTCGCCGAGAATTTGTTCACACCAGGTCTG
This sequence comes from Salmonella sp. SAL00670, assembly GCF_046552235.1. Lineage (NCBI taxonomy): Bacteria > Pseudomonadati > Pseudomonadota > Gammaproteobacteria > Enterobacterales > Enterobacteriaceae > Salmonella > Salmonella sp. SAL00670. The sequence goes on along the minus strand of NZ_JBGDUO010000002.1, from coordinate 383,025 downwards.
TATACGCTCATCGCTGAGATCGTACTGGTTCGTTTCATCCAGCGCCAGGCCGACAAACAGTTTCCCATCCGCAATGACCGGTTTATTGCTGGTAAATTCGTAGCCCTCTGTGGGCCAGTAGCCGACAAATTTAACGCCTTTGAGGGCAAGTTTGTCATGCAACATACCCAGCGCATCCAGGAACCACTCACCGTAGCCGAGCTGGTCGCCCATACCGTAAAGCGCAACGATTTTGCCTTCCAGATTGAGATCGTCCAGTTGCTCCCAGACGGCTTCCCAGTCCTCCTGAATTTCGCCAAAATCCCAGGTGGGGATGCCTAAAATGAGCACGTCGTACTGCTCCATTAAGGCGGGGGCGTCATCCTTGAGGTTATGTAATGTCACCAGCTCCGGGCCGAGAATATCGCGAATTTTCTCTGCGGCCATCTCGGTGTAGCACGTGCTGGAACCGTAAAAAAGACCCATGTTCATTACGTTACATCTCGATTCTGCTATAGCGTTGCGGGTAGTGTAACAGAATCGCTGCATTCACGGCACAATGAGGCATAATGCACCCAAAGTCAGCGTGAAGTGGGGAGCGCGAATGGAACAGGATTTAGCGCGTATTGAGCAGTTTCTGGATGCCCTGTGGCTGGAACGAAATCTGGCGGAAAATACATTAAGCGCGTATCGTCGCGATTTATCGATGGTCGTTGCGTGGTTGCATCATCGCGGAAAAACGCTTGCGACGGCGCAGGCTGATGATTTACAAACGCTGCTGGCTGAACGGGTGGAGGGCGGATACAAAGCGACCAGTTCCGCACGCCTGTTAAGCGCTATGCGGCGCTTCTTCCAGCATCTGTACCGTGAAAAGTATCGTGAGGATGATCCGAGCGCGCAGTTGGCCTCGCCTAAGCTTCCGCAGCGTTTACCGAAAGACCTTAGCGAGGCGCAGGTTGAGCGGCTCTTGCAGGCGCCGCTTATTGATCAACCTTTGGAGTTGCGCGATAAAGCTATGTTGGAAGTGCTGTATGCCACCGGTTTGCGCGTGTCGGAACTGGTGGGGCTGACAATGAGCGATATCAGTCTGCGGCAGGGCGTGGTGCGGGTTATCGGTAAAGGCAATAAAGAGCGGTTGGTGCCGTTAGGCGAAGAGGCGGTATATTGGCTGGAAACGTATCTGGAGCATGGGCGTCCCTGGTTACTCAATGGCGTATCGATTGACGTATTATTCCCCAGCCAGCGTGCGCAGCAGATGACGCGGCAGACCTTCTGGCACCGTATTAAACATTATGCGGTACTGGCTGGAATTGATAGCGAAAAACTATCGCCGCATGTTTTACGTCACGCTTTCGCCACGCATTTGCTGAATCACGGCGCCGACTTGCGCGTTGTACAAATGCTACTTGGGCATAGCGATCTTTCGACGACACAAATTTATACGCATGTCGCAACGGAGCGTTTGCGTCAACTTCATCAACAGCACCATCCGCGGGCATGAGTGCTGACAGGAAAGGATAGTTTATGAAAAAGCGTTTTATGATGTTCACTTTACTGGCGGCGGCGTTTTCAGGCGTGGCCCATGCGGATGATGCGGCTATCCGTCAGTCGCTGGCTAAGTTGGGCGTTCAGAGTACGGAAATTCAGGCCTCGCCAGTGGCAGGGATGAAAACCGTCCTCACTCACAGCGGCGTACTGTACGTCACTGATGACGGCAAACATATTATTCAAGGGCCGATGTATGACGTGAGCGGCGCGCATCCGGTAAACGTGACGAACAAACTGCTGATGAGCCAGCTAAATGCGCTGGAAAAAGAGATGATCGTCTATAAAGCGCCGGATGAGAAACATGTCATTACTGTTTTTACCGATATCACCTGCGGCTATTGTCATAAGCTACATGAAGAGATGAAAGATTATAACGCGCTGGGGATCACGGTACGTTATCTGGCCTTCCCGCGCCAGGGGCTGGAAAGCCAGGCGGAGCAGGATATGAAATCTATCTGGTGCGCCAAAGACAAAAACAAAGCGTTTGATGACGCCATGGCAGGTAAGGGCGTGAAACCGGCAAGCTGTGACGTGAACATTGCTGATCATTATGCGTTGGGCGTGCAGTTGGGCGTTAGCGGTACGCCAGCCATTGTATTGAGTAACGGCTATGTGGTGCCTGGCTATCAGGGACCGAAAGAGATGAAAGCGTTTCTTGATGAGCATCAAAAACAGACCAGTGGTAAATAATACGCGTGAAACAACAGAGACAACTTCGTCGGCGCGAGGCTGATGAGACGGCGGAACTCCCCGCCGATCTTCCTCCATTACTACGACGTTTATATGCCAGCCGGGGCGTTCGTAGCGCCCGCGAACTGGAGCGCAGCGTGAAAGGAATGCTGCCCTGGCAACAGCTTAGCGGCATAGATAACGCGGTGGAGATCCTCTACAACGCCTTTCGCGAAGGTATCCGCATTATTGTTGTTGGCGATTTTGACGCCGACGGCGCGACCAGTACTGCGCTAAGCGTATTGGGAATGCGTGCGTTGGGATGTGACAACATCAGTTATCTGGTGCCTAATCGCTTTGAGGACGGCTACGGTTTAAGCCCGGAAGTGGTCGATCAGGCGAAGGCGCGCGGCGCGCAGCTTATCGTCACCGTAGACAACGGCATTTCATCCCACGCCGGCGTAGCGCATGCAAAGACGTTGGGGATTCCGGTGATCGTGACCGATCACCACCTGCCAGGCGACACGTTGCCGGAGGCCGAAGCGATTATTAATCCCAATCTGCGCGACTGCGAATTCCCGTCTAAGTCGCTGGCGGGCGTCGGCGTGGCGTTTTACCTGATGCTGGCGTTGCGAACATTTTTGCGCGACAAAGGATGGTTCGACGAGCGCAACATTGCGCCGCCGAATTTGGCGGAGCTGCTGGATTTAGTGGCGTTGGGAACGGTAGCAGACGTTGTGCCGCTGGACGCTAACAACCGTATTCTGACCTGGCAAGGGCTAAGTCGTATTCGTGCCGGGAAATGCCGTCCGGGAATTAAAGCGTTGCTGGAGATATCGAATCGCGATCCGCAGCAGCTTGCCGCCAGTGATTTAGGCTTCGCGTTGGGGCCTCGCCTGAATGCCGCCGGCAGGCTGGATGATATGTCCGTTGGCGTGGCGTTACTGTTGTGCGACAACCTCGGCGAAGCGCGTGTTCTGGCCAGCGAGCTGGATGCGCTTAACCAGACGCGCAAAGAAATAGAGCAGGGGATGCAGGCGGAAGCGCTTATCCTGTGCGAAAAGCTTGAGCGCAGTAGTGAAACGCTTCCGGGCGGTCTGGCGATGTATCATCCTGAATGGCACCAGGGCGTGGTCGGAATTCTGGCGTCGCGCATTAAAGAGCGTTTTCACCGCCCGGTGATCGCCTTTGCGCCTGCGGGCGACGGCACGCTAAAAGGCTCAGGCCGATCGATTCAGGGGCTGCATATGCGCGATGCGCTGGAACGGCTGGATACGCTTTACCCTGATCTGATGATCAAGTTCGGCGGTCATGCGATGGCGGCGGGATTGTCGCTGGAAGAGCATAAATTCGAGCAGTTTCAGCAACGTTTTGGCGAGCTGGTGACGGAATGGCTCGATCCTGCCCTATTGCAAGGCGAGGTGATCTCCGATGGTCCATTAAGCGCGGCGGAGATGTCTATGGAAGTGGCGCAACTGTTGCGGGATGCCGGACCGTGGGGGCAAATGTTCCCGGAACCGTTATTCGATGGTCGTTTCCGTCTGCTACAGCAGCGTCTGGTGGGCGAGCGTCACCTCAAGGTGATGGTGGAGCCTGTCGGCGGCGGCCCGCTGTTGGATGGCATCGCATTTAATATTGATACGACCTGTTGGCCGGATAACGGCGTGCGGGAGGTAGAACTGGCTTATAAACTGGACATTAACGAGTTTCGCGGCAACCGTAGTTTACAGATTATTATCGATGATATTTGGCCGCTATGATCGGGGCGATTTAACAACACTTTCGCTGTAATTAAGGGGCGAAATCCGCTAATATTTCGCCCTTATAACCGCATTTTGACAAGTCAAATAAAAGAAATCAGACCATGTTTGAAATTAACCCGGTGAATAACCGCATTCAGGACCTCACGGAACGCACCAACGTTCTTAGGGGGTATCTTTGACTACGATGCTAAGAAAGAGCGTCTGGAAGAAGTAAACGCCGAGCTGGAACAGCCGGATGTCTGGAACGAACCTGAGCGCGCGCAGGCGCTGGGAAAAGAGCGTTCATCGCTCGAAGCGATCGTCGATACGCTTGATCAAATGGCTCAGGGGCTGGACGACGTTTCCGGGCTGCTGGAACTGGCGGTAGAAGCTGACGACGAAGAGACGTTTAACGAAGCCGTCGCGGAACTGAATACGCTGGAAGAGAAGCTGGCGCAGTTGGAATTCCGCCGGATGTTCTCCGGCGAGTACGATAGCGCCGATTGCTATCTCGATATTCAGGCCGGTTCCGGTGGTACTGAAGCACAGGACTGGGCCAGCATGTTGCTGCGTATGTATCTGCGTTGGGCGGAAGCGCGCGGCTTCAAGACGGAAGTCATTGAAGAGTCGGAAGGGGAAGTCGCCGGCATTAAGTCCGCGACTATCAAAATCTCCGGCGAATATGCCTATGGCTGGCTGCGCACTGAAACCGGCGTACATCGTCTGGTGCGTAAAAGCCCGTTCGACTCCGGCGGTCGCCGTCATACCTCGTTTAGCTCCGCGTTTGTGTATCCGGAAGTGGACGACGATATCGATATCGACATTAACCCGGCGGATCTGCGTATCGACGTCTATCGCGCGTCTGGCGCAGGCGGTCAGCACGTTAACCGTACGGAATCCGCCGTGCGTATCACCCATATTCCAACCGGAATCGTGACGCAGTGCCAGAACGACCGTTCGCAGCACAAAAACAAAGACCAGGCCATGAAGCAGATGAAAGCGAAGCTTTATGAACTGGAGATGCAGAAAAAGAACGCTGAAAAACAGGCGATGGAAGACACTAAGTCCGATATCGGCTGGGGAAGCCAGATTCGTTCCTATGTCCTGGACGATTCCCGCATTAAAGACCTGCGTACTGGGGTGGAAACCCGCAATACACAGGCGGTACTGGACGGTAGTCTGGATCAATTTATCGAAGCAAGTTTGAAAGCAGGGCTATGAGGAATCAACATGTCTGAACAAAACGCACAGGGCGCTGACGAGGTAGTCGATCTTAACAATGAAATGAAGGCACGTCGCGAGAAGCTGGCTGCACTGCGTGAGCAGGGTATCCCGTTCCCGAACGATTTCCGTCGTGACCGTACCTCAGACCAACTGCACGCAGAGTTTGACGCGAAAGAAGCTGAAGAACTGGAAGCGCTGAATATTGAAGTGTCCGTCGCGGGCCGTATGATGACTCGCCGTATTATGGGTAAAGCCTCTTTTGTTACCCTGCAAGACGTAGGCGGCCGTATTCAGCTGTATGTGGCGCGCGATGATCTGCCGGAAGGCGTTTACAACGAGCAGTTCAAGAAGTGGGATCTTGGCGATATCCTCGGCGCGAAAGGTAAGCTGTTCAAAACCAAAACCGGCGAGCTGTCTATCCACTGCACCGAACTGCGCCTGCTGACGAAAGCGCTGCGTCCGTTGCCGGATAAATTCCACGGCCTGCAGGACCAGGAAGCGCGCTATCGCCAGCGTTATCTGGATCTCATCTCTAACGATGAATCCCGTAACACCTTCAAAACCCGTTCGAAGATCCTGGCCGGTATTCGCCAGTTTATGGTTGCTCGCGGCTTTATGGAAGTCGAAACGCCGATGATGCAGGTGATCCCAGGCGGCGCGTCTGCCCGTCCGTTTATCACCCATCACAACGCGCTGGATCTGGACATGTACCTGCGTATCGCGCCGGAACTGTACCTCAAGCGTCTGGTGGTTGGCGGCTTCGAACGCGTATTCGAAATTAACCGTAACTTCCGTAACGAAGGCATCTCCGTGCGCCATAATCCTGAGTTCACCATGATGGAACTCTATATGGCGTATGCGGACTACAAAGACCTGATCGAGCTGACTGAGTCTCTGTTCCGTACGCTGGCGCAGGATGTTCTGGGCACCACCCAGGTTCCGTACGGTGATGAAGTGTTTGACTTCGGTAAGCCGTTCGAAAAACTGACCATGCGTGAAGCGATCAAGAAATATCGTCCGGAAACGGATATGGCTGATCTGGACAACTTCGACTCCGCGAAGGCGATTGCTGAAAGCATCGGCATTCACGTCGAGAAGAGCTGGGGTCTGGGCCGTATCGTCACCGAGATCTTTGACGAAGTCGCTGAAGCGCATCTGATTCAGCCGACCTTCATCACCGAATATCCGGCTGAAGTGTCTCCGCTGGCGCGTCGTAATGATGTGAACCCGGAAATCACTGACCGCTTCGAGTTCTTTATCGGCGGTCGTGAAATCGGTAATGGCTTTAGCGAGTTGAACGATGCGGAAGACCAGGCGCAGCGTTTCCTGGATCAGGTTAATGCAAAAGCGGCGGGCGACGACGAAGCCATGTTCTACGACGAAGACTACGTGACGGCGCTGGAACACGGTTTACCGCCGACAGCGGGTCTGGGAATTGGTATCGACCGTATGGTGATGCTGTTTACTAACAGCCACACGATTCGCGACGTTATTCTGTTCCCGGCGATGCGTCCGGTGAAATAAGATGTAAATTGCCGGATGGGGCATCAGCCGCCATCCGGCATCTCTTCGTTCAGGCGTAGCGCCATCAGGCAATCTTTAACGCTGGCAGTAATTGAGCAGTCGTTCACGCGCTTGTTCGTCTGACGCTTGCATGACCATCCACGGGCTAAATGCCCACGGCGTAGCGAGAAGGCTTTTCCATACGCTTTTAAATTCGCTCCACTGATAGTCCATCACCTCTTCGCTGTTAACCTGTAACACACTGGTTGCCCGCGCGGCAAATACCGGACAGACTTCATTTTCCACAATACCGTTTGGATCTGTCGCTCGATAGCTGAAGTGCGGATAGACGGGGGTGAGATCGGTAATTTCCACGCCGAGTTCGAACCGACAACGGCGGATGATCGCCTCTTCGGTGGTTTCGCCTTGTTGCGGATGACCGCAAACCGAATTCGTCCACACGCCTGGCCAGGCTTTCTTGCTCAGCGACCGTCGTGTTACCAGCAACTGACCATCTTCGTTAAATAGCCAGCAGGAGAAAGCCAGATGCAAAGGCGTATTAAGCGTATGAGCCGCATACTTTTCCAGTGTGCCGGAAGGCTTATCCTGCTCATCCAATAAAACGACATGTTCCTCAGTCATGAAAGCTCCTGAAAATTAAAATGACCCGGCAGCATGGCCAGGCCATATACTCAGACGATCAGCGTAGCGCATAACAGAAAGAAAGGCATTACCAAAACAGGCCCTGACAGAACGCAGACGAGCGCCATTGTGCCGTGAGTCGATATTATGCTGGCATATCGGATATTCGCGGCATCATCATCCACGCGGCCCCTTTCCGGCGTCAATGGATTGGGCATACGGCATTTGGCTGCTATCATAAGGCGTCTGTCAATAGAGTGAGGAATGGTTTTGAGCGCAGGACGCCTGAACAAAAATAGCCTGGGTATTGCGGTGCTGTTATGCACAGGGCTGCTGCTGGCGGGGTGTTCCAGTAATTCCGGCTCAGGAACGTATTCCGGCTCCGTCTATACCGTTAAGCGCGGCGATACGTTGTATCGTATATCGCGCGCCACGGGAACCAGCGTGAAAGAACTGGCCCGACTGAATGGCATTTCTCCGCCTTATACTATTGAGGTGGGGCAGCGAATTAAAGTGCGCGGCAGCGCAAAGAGTAGCAGTTCAACACGCAAAACCAGCAATAAAACAGCAACAAAAACTGCCGCGGTCAGACCGTCATCTTCGGTGCCAAAATCCTCCTGGCCGCCGGTGGGGCAGCGCTGTTGGGTATGGCCTGCCAACGGTAAAGTGATTTTACCTTATTCCACCGCAGAGGGCGGAAATAAGGGCATCGATATTGCGGGCGCGCGCGGAACGCCTGTTTATGCGGCGGGAGCGGGTAAAGTTGTCTATGTCGGGAACCAGCTGCGTGGTTACGGCAATCTCATCATGATTAAGCACAATGAAGATTACATTACGGCTTACGCTCATAATGACACCATGCTGGTTAATAATGGGCAAAGCGTTAAAGCGGGGCAAAAAATCGCTACGATGGGCAGCACGGATGCCGCATCCGTAAGGCTACACTTCCAGATTCGCTACCGGGCGACGGCCATCGATCCGCTGCGTTATCTGCCGCCGCAGGGGAGTAAACCGAAGTGCTGACGGTGAATTAATCGCCAGTCAGCCAGTAAGTCTCTTGCCAACCAGAACGTAAGGTTTATAATGCCTTACGCATCTCAAAGCGGGCGTAGTTCAATGGTAGAACGAGAGCTTCCCAAGCTCTATACGAGGGTTCGATTCCCTTCGCCCGCTCCAGACAAATATCTTCTAATATTTACTAACCCCACGAATTTACAGCAATTTTTCCTGTCGGCCCCACAGTGAACAGGGTTTCAATGCCTATGTCGGACGGCTCTGGCGACTCTGGTAATGACTTTATCATTCAGCCCGCAGCACAACGATGCCTGGTCTGGAATGCATGTATTCCATAAACGGTGTGTCCACCACTTTTCTGTTTGCGGCCAATGAGGAGGCGTTCCGAAACCACACCTGTTCATCATGGCGAACTACGATACCCACATGTGAAACGTCCAGCCCGTCAAGCGGGGAGTAGACACCGATATAGTCCCCATTTTTTAGGTGGTTCATGACCTGCTGGTTGATGGCTCTTCCGGGAATATAATTTATTTTACGAGGATGGATGCCCAGACCAGGAATGTACTCGCCGCCATCAGGTTTATGGTTAAGCTGCTTGTCAACAACGATATAATCAGGGCTGATATACGGCGTTACATCCCGTGCATTACGCGGTACTGCGGCGAACCAGTCAGAGAAGAAGTGCCGGCGGCTGAGATAAGCAACTTTGCCTGCGGCGTAGCGAGTCCTGGCAAGATTATGCAGAAACGATTTCTGATTATCGCTGCGGGCCAGGGCCTCAACGTAATCAGCCAGGGTAAAGCAGTCCACGCCGTTGAAATTCGCTACAAGGACTTCGGGTGTGCCGGGCCCACCGATGAGCGTATTTGCCTGATAAGGTGTTCCGAGAAAAGCAGACGATACGCGGCTGATAACTTCTCCATGGTTTTCGCCTTTATAAGGAATGACATCCGACTGGATAATCCGACTTACTTTTTCTGCCGTAACGCTGTCCATGCTGGTCTGATATTTTTCTGTGCCAGGGACGGTACAGGCCGTCAGATGCGCCGACATAAGCAAAATTGTCCATGCATTTACCTTCATTATCATCTCCGGAAAGGTTCAAATCCCTTTTTTACCTTTACCGGAAATGGTTGTGATGGATACAGAAAAACGCCAGAGGTTGATTACAGGTTGAGTAATCTGAACGCTGATGATGATAAATGTGAAGATCATCATACGACTTTATTCGCAGTTGTTTTTTGCCTGATCCTCAAAGCCAACATGCCCATTCAGGCTGGCTTATAAGTCAGAGTGTAGATTGCGACGTGTCCGATCAGCGATTCTGACGCGTCCACCTCGGTGTGGCGGTCGTCGCTGACGATCACTTTGACATGGAGAATTTTGTATTCACTGAATGTTCGAACCGGACCACCTCCCAAGAGGTGAAGGAATAGTCCATCAGACGGATTTCCTGTCGCGCGGTCTCAATTATCTTAAGAACAAGCTGGAGATCTGTACCTTCCGGATAAAATCCTGCCTCAATGATGGCTGCGTAAGTATGTGGTACTGGCGCACACAGAGCCAGACCGAGCAAACCGGGCAGAAGCCATCGGCACATATGTTTTTTATGCATTGTTTGCATGGTATTTCCTTCATTGGATGTATTCAGAAATGCCGGAGTCGGGGAAACTCGTTTTCCCCGATTGCCGGGGTTGGACAAGGATGCCCTGCGGAGTGCGCGTTAAGCGACTGGATTATTTTTTCCTGTATATCTCTTTGACATATACATCGCCTCTACTCATAATGGATATACGCGTTGTATATCCAGAAAGGAGGCAGTTATGCACACAACACTTTTTTTTAGTAACCGGACCCAGGCAGTCAGATTGCCTAAATCGATATCCTTTCCGGAGGATGTGAAACATGTCGAAATCATTGCGGTTGGTAGAAGCAGAATCATTACTCCAGTCGGAGAATCCTGGGACAGCTGGTTCGATGGCGAAGGCGCCAGTACTGATTTTATGAGTACCAGAGAACAACCCGCAGTACAGGAACGGGAAGGATTTTGATGCTGAAATTCATGCTTGATACCAATACCTGTATTTTCACCATCAAAAATAAGCCCGAACACATCAGAGAACGCTTCAACCTCAATACATCCCGAATGTGTATCAGCTCCATCACCTTAATGGAGCTGATTTACGGTGCTGAAAAAAGCCTGGCGCCGGAGCGTAATCTTGCCGTCGTGGAGGGATTTATCTCCCGCCTTGAGGTTTTGGATTACGATACACAGGCAGCGATACATACCGGTCAAATCCGTGCCGAACTGGCCCGCAAGGGAACACCTGTCGGGCCTTATGACCAGATGATTGCTGGCCATGCCCGTAGCCGCGGACTGGTCGTCGTCACAAACAATCTCCGCGAATTTGAACGCATTCCGGGTATCCGAATCGAAGACTGGTGCTAATTTCTGCATCAGATGTTATCCCCGGATTCAAACTCTTTTCCGGATTGTAGTGGCACAGTCAATTTGGTTAGCTGCTTAATGGTGGTTTGCATCACATTTTTAGCTGGTGGTATTTTTTTATGTTGACTGGAGATATCTGCCAACAGCATAACTTTTACGGCCAGATAATAAATAAAAGAGTACCAAAATGTCGTATTCTGACATGTTTACGAAGGGAGTACCGCTCCCTTCTTTTTTTGTTTCCTGGATACTCACTGAACAATGCCGTTACTGCCCGATAACTGCCGCATCCCCCTCTCCATAGCCGTTTCCTGCAACTTAAATCACAGACGTTGATTTACCAGGCCGATAGGCCTTCTTTCCCGTTATATACCCTTCATACTTCAAGTGGCTTATGTGTTAGCTACGGATTACTCAGTCCATCCATGGGCCTCGCCCTGACGGGCCGTCGCATGCGACGTTCAAGTCTGCTCCCGGCAGATTTGTTGCTCTCCCCGGTCACAGCGTTATCTATGCTCCCGGGGACTCACTCCCTTGCCGCCTTTCAGCAACTCAAATTATTTTTGGTATATATCAGTGAACTTCTATTTTTGTCAGTTTTTATTTTCCAGTTTATTTATTATTAAATACTGTTTCTGGCCTGGATATATTTTCGTGAATAGCCTCCCGACAGCCGGAGATAAAGTTATTTGCTGGCGTAACAGTGCTCATAATTTAAAAGATTTATTTATAGTTTGTTATCACGGAAAGATTTTAACTTAATACATGCCAGTAAGGCATCAGGTAAAATAACCGGAGAGAAGAAGATGAACAAAATGCTATTAGCCGGAAGTACCGGTATTGTTCTGCTGTCTGCTGCAGCCAGTCCGGTATGGGCAGACGATAATGCCAGTACATTTTCACTTGGATACGCCCAGTCCCATACTAATCACGCCGGGACGTTGCGTGGGGTACGGCTGGCAAACAACTATGAAATGTCACCGGACTGGGGGCTGACAACCTCATTTGCATGGCTAAATGGAAGCCAGCGCTATTCCGATGAAAGCAGTAATGGTCGTGTAACAACCCGTTATTACTCCCTGCTTGCAGGCCCCTCATGGAAAATAAATAACCAGTTAAGTCTGTATAGTCAAGTGGGCCCCGTATTATTGCATCAGCGTGATCACGGGATAAATGAGTCTGACAGTAAGGTCGGATATGGTTATTCTGCTGGCGTGGCTTATACCCCGGTCAGTAGTGTCGCTATAACTCTGGGTTATGAGGGAGCGGATTTTGATGCTACCCATAACAGCGGAAGCCTTAATAGCAATGGTTTTAATCTTGGCGTGGGTTACCGGTTCTGAATAGGATAATCCGATAAAAAATGTTACTTTGTGGAGATGATGGATTATGAAAAGCCATATTATGCCAGGCGTTGCGCTGATGGTTATCCTGTTTTCAGGAAATATTATGGCCGCAACAAACATGACTGATAACGTTACTCTGAATAATGACAAGATATCCGGACAGGCCTGGCAGGCCATGCGTGATATCGGAATGTCGCGATTCGAGTTGTTTAATGGTCGCACCCAAAAGGCGGAACAACTGGCTGCGCAAGCAGAAAAACTCCTGAACGATGACAGCACTGACTGGAATCTGTATGTCAAATCAGATAAAAAAGCCCCAGTTGAAGGAGACCACTATATTCGGATAAATTCATCGATTACGGTAGCAGAAGATTATCTCCCTGCGGGCCAGAAAAATGATGCTATTAATAAAGCAAACCAGAAAATGAAAGAAGGAGATAAAAAAGGGACTATAGAGGCCCTGAAACTAGCAGGCGTCAGTGTTATTGAAAATCAGGAACTCATTCCTCTTCAGCAAACCCGTAAGGATGTGACCACAGCGCTTTCCTTGATGAACGAAGGAAAATACTATCAGGCAGGTCTGTTACTGAAATCAGCTCAGGATGGCATAGTTGTAGACTCTCAGTCAGTTCAGGAATCACCCACGCACTCCGTGCAGCACGACGCCGCGCATTAATATCCCCCAGCCTGCTGTATACATTACAGCAGGCAGCATTATGTCTGACAGCTATTACCAGTTTGTTCTTTGCTGTCGGCATTGTTTTTAAATTTCATCCGCGAAGTTCAGAAATGTCAGGGTACCTGCATTTATATCTATTGTGATGCCCATCACAAATACAGAAGAATATCATTTCATTTATTATTTTTTATTCCTTCCACTTATGATGGTTCATAATGATTTATTAAGTTAATGTTTTGGAATTAAATGCCTTTTACTTGCATTATATCCAGTTTTTTATGCTACCAGTAATTTCATTGTTATATATGATTAGTATTATGTTTTGTAAATATCCAGTGTAATGGAAAAGCAAAACATACATTCCAGATAATATATTACAAAATATTTCATGTCCGCTGCGAATATCTGTCTGTTAGGTATTCACCCGCTTATAATTACATTAAAAAGTATTTCTTTGATGATTATTCTTAAATTACGATCATAATCATCGATCGTATCGATCTATTTTTATTGTTTTAATTTGAATAAGAATTTTCTTACAACTGATTAGGCATTAGCTGAAATCAATATTTTTCGATGGAAAGTTCAGGTGCTTCGTTTAACACCAGGCGTTTATTATTCATACGAATCTTTTCTGAACGCTTTCATTAATACCCTCAGAGTTGTTTTCAGCCTTTGCAAAATAATTCTCATTCACCCAAAGGACATATTATCTATGCGTAATAAAATAATACTTGCCATGGCGGCTGCCGGTATGATGTATGGTGCTTCTGTATTTGCCGCCGATACTACACCCACAGCAGGCCCGTTCGGCTCAGGTAAAATTCTTTTCACTGGTACCATCACCAACTCACCCTGTGATATCGCACCGGGCGACGATGCGATCACCGTTCCGTTTGGACAGATTTCTTACCGTAAACTGAATACCGCCAATGCAACCACGGACTCAAAACCGTTCACCATTCATCTGCAGAACTGCGCCTTCGATCCGAATGAAACTACAATAGCCGGCTCCGCAGGGAAAATGTCTAAAGTAACCGTCTCTTTCAGTGGCACAGCAGATACCTCAGGTAAAGCTTACGTCAGCACCGGCAGTGCCCAGCATGTTGGTGTGCAGCTTCTGAAAGGTGACAACACCTCACTGATTACACCCAATACCCCGATGCCGGATGGCGACGCCCAGCAACTGCAGGCCGGGAATAACGAACTCAACTTCTTTGCCCGCCTGATAGCCCTGACAGATGCCGCAACTCCTGGCGATGTTAACGCATCCGTCACCTACACCCTGAAATACCTGTGATTTCACGCGGTAAATAACGACAGGGAGAAGCCGTCCACGGAGGGGATCGGACGGCTTTTATATCTGACTGTGCCTGCGGGCTGTCTGTTACACGGACGACAACACGAAAGCGCCATGCCATGAAAATTACCCGGCTTGCCATTCTGATTACCCTGACATTTTCCGTCCTGAAGTCGCAGGCCACGGAGTTCAATGCCAGCCTGCTGGACAGCGGGAACCTGTCTAACGTGGACCTCACGGCCTTCAGCCGCGAGGGGTATGTGGCGCCCGGTAACTATATTCTCGATATCTGGCTCAATGACCAGCCGGTACGGGAACAGTATCCGGTCAGGGTTGTACCGGTTGCCGGACTCGACGCGGCCGTCATCTGTGTGACAACAGACATGGTGGCCATGCTGGGTCTTAAGGATAAGATTATTCATGGCCTGAAACCCGTTACCGGTATCCCGGACGGGCAATGCCTTGAGCTGCGCTCCGCTGACAGTCAGGTACGGTACAGCGCTGAAAATCAGCGTCTGACCTTCATTATTCCCCAGGCCTGGATGCGTTATCAGGACCCGGACTGGGTGCCCCCTTCACGCTGGAGCGACGGCGTCACCGCCGGCCTGCTTGATTACAGCCTGATGGTCAACCGCTATATGCCGCAGCAGGGGGAAACCTCTACCAGCTACAGCCTCTACGGCACCGCCGGGTTTAATCTCGGCGCCTGGCGATTGCGGAGCGATTACCAGTACAGCCGTTTTGACAGTGGGCAGGGCGCATCACAGTCCGATTTTTATCTGCCGCAGACGTATCTGTTCCGTGCCTTGCCAGCACTGCGCTCAAAACTGACGCTCGGACAGACGTACCTCAGCTCCGCTATTTTTGACTCCTTCCGCTTTGCCGGGCTCACTTTGGCCAGCGATGAGCGCATGCTGCCGCCCTCTCTTCAGGGGTATGCCCCGAAAATTAGCGGCATTGCGAACAGTAATGCACAGGTCACCGTCAGCCAGAATGGTCGCATTCTGTACCAGACCCGGGTGTCGCCGGGGCCTTTTGAGCTTCCCGACCTGAGCCAGAATATCAGCGGCAACCTGGATGTCAGCGTCCGGGAAAGCGACGGTAGCGTCCGGACCTGGCAGGTCAACACGGCCAGCGTCCCCTTTATGGCACGCCAGGGACAGGTTCGCTATAAGGTGGCCGCCGGACGTCCGCTGTACGGCGGGACGCATAACAACAGCACGGTCAGCCCTGACTTTCTGCTCGGGGAGGCCACCTGGGGAGCATTTAACAACACGTCGCTGTATGGCGGCCTCATTGCCTCCACCGGCGACTACCAGTCCGCGGCGCTCGGGATCGGCCAGAATATGGGGCTGTTGGGCGCTCTGTCTGCGGACGTCACCCGCTCAGATGCGCGGTTGCCGCATGGGCAGAAGCAGTCCGGTTACAGCTACCGTATCAACTATGCCAAAACGTTTGATAAAACCGGCAGTACCCTGGCGTTCGTCGGATACCGCTTCTCGGACCGCCATTTTCTGTCCATGCCGGAGTACCTGCAGCGTCGGACCACTGACGGCGGCGATGCATGGCATGAAAAACAGAGCTACACCGTGACTTATAGCCAGTCCGTTCCGGTACTCAACATGAGCGCGGCCCTCTCGGTAAGCCGGCTCAATTACTGGAACGCACAGTCCAACAATAACTACATGCTCAGCCTCAACAAGGTGTTCAGTCTCGGCGACCTTCAGGGACTCTCGGCCTCGGTGTCGTTTGCCCGTAACCAGTACACCGGCGGGGGTAGCCAGAACCAGGTCTACGCCACCATCAGTATCCCGTGGGGAGACAGTCGCCAGGTGAGTTACAGCGTACAGAAAGATAACCGGGGCGGCCTGCAGCAGACCGTGAATTACAGCGATTTCCATAACCCGGACACTACATGGAACATCAGCGCCGGTCATAACCGTTATGACACCGGCAGCAACAGCAGCTTCAGCGGCAGCGTGCAGAGCCGTCTGCCGTGGGGCCAAGCGGCAGCGGACGCCACCCTGCAGCCCGGACAGTACCGCAGCCTGGGCCTGAGCTGGTACGGCTCGGTGACTGCCACCGCCCACGGTGCCGCTTTCAGCCAGTCGATGGCCGGGAATGAGCCCCGCATGATGATAGATACCGGAGACGTGGCCGGTGTGCCGGTGAACGGCAACAGCGGGGTGACCAACCGCTTCGGGGTGGGCGTGGTGAGCGCCGGCAGCAGCTATCGCCGCAGCGATATTTCGGTTGATGTGGCCGCCCTGCCGGAGGACGTGGACGTCAGCAGCTCCGTCATCAGCCAGGTGCTGACGGAGGGCGCGGTGGGCTACCGGAAGATTGACGCCAACCAGGGGGAGCAGGTGCTCGGTCATATCCGGCTGGCTGATGGCGCAAGTCCGCCGTTTGGCGCCCTGGTGGTGTCCGGGAAAACCGGCAGAACCGCGGGGATGGTCGGAGATGGCGGTCTGGCCTACCTGACAGGTCTCAGCGGGGAAGACCGCCGGACCCTGAATGTGTCCTGGGATGGCCGGGTGCAGTGCAGACTCACCCTGCCGGAAACGGTGACACTCAGCCGGGGGCCGCTGTTACTGCCCTGCAGATAAAAATATCCCTGTCACAGAGCAGGTCTAAAGGAGAAAACAGGTGAAAAACAGCAGAAGAAGCCGTGTGATTTTACTCGCACTGGCGGCGGCATGGAGCCAGTACAGCCCGGCGGCCGTCAATGTTGACCGGACCCGTATTATCATGGATGCGCCGCAGAAAACGGTGGCCATCACGCTGAATAACGATGACAAAACCACGCCGTTCCTGGCGCAGTCCTGGGTGACGGATGCTGACGGGGTGAGAACCGATGCGCTGATGGCGCTGCCGCCGCTGCAGCGTATTGATGCCGGACAGAAATCCCAGGTCCGTATCACCCAGGTTCGCGGGCTGACAGATAAGCTCCCTCAGGACAGGGAAACACTGTTCTGGTTTAACGTGCGGGGCGTTCCCCCGAAGCCGGAAGACGACAACGTCCTGCAGCTGGCCATGCAGAGCCAGCTGAAACTGTTTTACCGTCCGAAAGCCATTATCAGAAGCAGCAGTGACCAGCCGGAAAGAAAGCTGACTGCTGAGCGGAATGCGGGACATCTGACCCTCAGAAACCCGACGCCGTACTACATCACTGTGGCGTGGCTGGGAGCAGACCGTAGCCACAGGCTCAGCGGTTTCCGCGAGGGCGTGATGGTGCCGCCCCTGGGGAACCTGCCTTTAAAGGCTGTTCTGCCGGCAGAAACCCGGACGCTGTGGGTGGGGTATATTGATGATTACGGGGGACTGCAGATGAATCGCTACACCTGCGATGCCCTGAACTGCGCGTTTAAGGACGCAGGGGCGACATCATGACAGAATGGATTTTTAATCTGAAAACAAAACTGACCGTGCTGGTGATGATGTTGTGCTCTTTATGTGTGACTAAAGTGTATGCGGTTGAGCTAGGTATAAATGAATGTGCAGTCACTTCCGGTCAGAATATTAATTTAAGAAGTATAAATTTGACAACCGATGATTTTAAACCTGGCCCGGATTCGGTTATCTATACAATCAATCAGGATGCAGTTTTTAAATGTTACATGGGATATGACACGCAATTTCCACAGCTGGTATTTAATCAGGGCTACTTCAGTAAATTTACCAAGACACTAGATGCGATGGGACTTGGATTCAGAATGTCCATTCAAGAAACAGGAAATGCTTCAAGTGTTGTTTCGTTCTCCTGGGATGAAATAAAGAGTACTCAGTCAGGAAATGAGTTACGAAAAGAGTTTGGCACAAAACTACCTGTTGGGACTACAGAACGAAAAGTAAGGATAACACTGGATTTCTTATATACAAAAGCATATTCAGAGAGTAGTGCAGTTACAGCTTTTACGGGGATAAGTAATGTTTTAAATATTGTACCTTTTTCTTATTCTTTGAGACAAAACGGATTTGTTTTATCTGGTTTTAATGTGAGAATTCTCAGAAACGGATTGGGTAAAGTTGACATTGTTCCATTACAGGTCAACTTTGGGCATATTTATACGACTTATGAACCTTCACAGACCAGACAGGCAAATTTTACAGTGATCGCCAGGCAGGTTTTACGACCGGCTATGGGACAGGAATTCACGATCCCTCTGGCCATCACCTTCGGGAAAGGTGCACTGACACAGGATACCGGGCAAACTCTGAATCTTGTCAGCCTGGATGGCCCCAACAAAGGTCAGCCTAATGGGCTCCGGCTTTCAATAAAAGATGATAAAGGAAAAGAGATTACTTTTGATAAACAAGAAGTACTGGGGGATATTACTATTACAGGAGCTGTCACCGGTAATGTGTCGAAGGTATATACTGCAGTAATAACCCCGACCCCGGGGGGAAGTGTAAAGACAGGAACGTTTTCTGCTGCAATACCCGTTACTGTTACCTATAACTAATCGGGGGGGCAGATAATAAAAATAAAAGAACTGACTGAGTTATCGGGGAACTAATCCCGAATAAACACACATTAATAATAAATACTATTTAAGAGTTGTTCTTCACCTCCGGGAAATCATTTACCCAGTTATGGAGAGGTTTTATGTGCCCTGATAATACACACGCAAAAAAGCAGTACCTTACCCCTGGTAACGATATTCATTATCCCGGACAGACCAACCATGATGCCTGTTTTATTCCGGTAAGTGTCCGCCAGTATGCCGGCGAGCCCCTGTATATCATTGTGGCACACTGGTGCCTGTTGCAGCAGAACTGGGTTCAGCGTAACCAGATAGCAGAGGCGTTTCACATCACGGCCAGACGGGCCAGCTACCTGATTGCCTATCTGCGAAGCAAAACATCGCGGGTGGTCAGCATCTGCCGTCACCAGACCCTGCCTAATAAAGCACGACGCTATGAGATTTATGTTATCCGGGTTCTTGACAGTCCCACCCCGTCCACGCGCCGTGAAAAAGCCGGACCGCCGCTGGTATCAAAACGCCGGGTCGGTAATGGTGACAGGTCGATGGCAAATGAACTGTGGAACCGGCTGTGCAGTAACAGAAATGCGGGGAAGATCCTGAAAAAGAAGGAGGATGAGGATGACGGAACATAACCGGATACCGGCCCGGCAGATTATCGTTTACGGTGACTGCTGGCCGGTGACGATCGCCGTGGCACACCTGGTCCGGAGATTTATGCCGGGCTGCAACTGTGAAACCGCATACAGGCAGCCTGTTCTGTTGCAGCAATTACGTCGGAAACCGGAGGCCATACTGATACTGTGTCTGCGTCCCCGTGAACATCTCTTTTTGTTCTATTCCCTGAGACAGATACTGCCGGACTACCCGGTTATGATTATCAGCGATGAGCTGTTTTTCAGCGACCGGGTGGTACTGAAGGTATACGGCGGCATCCCGGCGCTGCTGGAGCAGGAACTGGCGGAGATACTTATTCGGTGGCGGCGGGATGAACAGTGGGCCGGGGGCGCACGCCTGCGCAGGACAGGAGCGCTGGACGCCTTTTTGTTATCTCCGGATCCGGTGACGGGCTTTCTGGAAGTGCCACCGATATTTAACAATCCGAAGCGGTTGATGAACTATATGGATCAGTTGATGCACCGGGAGATACTGGCATGCGGAGTGAGCCTGGCCCAGTTACGCTTGCTTCAGGAAGTTTACCGTGGACGAGGAAGGTTGTCAGCGTTGTGTGGAAGGCTGAATACACAGGAGAAGCAAATCTGGCAGGACAAATACCGGTTACTGGTGAAGCTGGGAATGCGGAACCGATTACGGGAACTGCTGTTTGGTACCCGGTTTTGTAAATCACTGCAGCGAACCCCGTTTATCGCTCCGCAATAACCCGCCTCCGGCGACCCTATCCGGAAACACTGACACGCCGGCTAAACCCGGTGGCGGTGGGGTATTTTTTGCCTGTGGTGTAGTGGAGTAAAATACAGAATTCAGGCGGGACGCTGAATGTATGGCCTTTCATACCGTTTGATAAGTAAAAACGCTTCTGGAATGAAACCCGACGTGAATGATACGGCCTGAGCAGAAGCGTTACATATTTACTGCATGATCCCGGTATAGCCATGAATTCCCATATACACGCCGACCAGACCAATCAGAATGCTCGAAAAATAGGGCGCCCGCCGGGCAAGCGTCGAAAAACCACTCCAGCGCTTTGCTGCCTGTTGAACGCTTATCGCCGCGCCCACGCCTACCGTCACCAGTGTTAATGCCAGGCCAAGACTAAAGCTCAGCACCATCGTGGCGCCCAGCGTAAACGCTTTAAGCTGGATACAAATCAGTAAAACGGTGATCGCAGCCGGACAGGGGATAAGCCCTCCGGTCAGGCCGAATAGCAGGATCTGTCCATTAGTCACTGTTTGACCATCAAAACGGCGTTGAATATCGGCAGCATGGGCGCGTTCATGGGCATCCTGATACGCTTTTGACGTTGCACCTTCCGGATGTATGTGACCATGATGGTCGTGGTCGTGGTCGTGGTCGTGGTCGTGGTCGTGGTCGTGGTCGTGGTCGTGGTCGTGGTCGTGGTTGTGATGATGGTTTCCCGCCAGCCACTGCTGCTCGCCTCGCCATGTCCGCCAGAACATCCAGCACGCGGTGCTCAGAATAATGATCGCAGAAATTAACTGCAGCCATGGTTCCACTGATTGTGCGGTGAATGCCCGGCTAAGATACATCCCACCCAGAGCGATTAACCAGACGATCGCGGTATGAGAAAGCGTTGCTGCCAGACCGAGCATGACAGCCTGTTTAACCGTACCTTTAATGGCAATGATAAAAGCCGCCATCATAGTTTTGGAGTGCCCTGGTTCAAGCCCGTGCAAAATACCTAATAAAATGGCGCTGGGAATGAAGAACCAGCCGTTTCCTTGCTGAAGAAGTGTCGAAAATTCACCCATGAGAATGATTCTTAGTTGTTTTATGTGGGGCGTCATTCTACTCCCCCCCAGTATGGAATACTACCCCCCAGTAGCATCGTAATGCTATAATTTGTATTCGTTAATGTTAGTGAGGTGTTGTAATGTCACATACCATCCGGGACAAACAAAAGCTTAAAGCCAGAACCAGCAAGATTCAGGGGCAGGTGATAGCGCTAAAAAAAATGCTGGATGAACCGCATGAATGCGCGGCCGTGTTACAACAGATCGCGGCGATTCGCGGCGCGGTAAATGGCTTAATGCGCGAGGTGATTAAAGGGCATCTGACCGAGCATATCGTTCATCAGAGTGATGAAGCCAGACGTGAAGAAGATCTGGACGTAATATTAAAGGTGCTGGATTCTTATATAAAATAGCCGGGAGTTATATCCCGGCTATCTTTTACTTTAGCCGAAAAACATCACCGATACGCAAAGTAAACCGACGACCAACGTAATGAAATTACCTACTGAACGGTAGGGTTTCAATGCCGGTATCAGGTACGTTGACAACGTGGGCATAATAAACAGAATCATCGCAATGAGCGGGCCGCTAATGGCATAAATCATAGAGATGGCATTCGGGTTAATACAGCAAATAATAAACGTAATCCCGGAAACCAGCATGATAGATAGTGCGCGATTGAACGCCCGGCTTTTTTTCACGCCAACCTGCTGTAGAGTGGTTCTTACCATTTCGGTTGCGCCCTCAATGACGCCGAAATAGGTGCCGAGGAAAGATTTCGACATGGCCACGACGGCAACGATAATACCGGAAATAGAGAGCCAGGCCGGCGCATTGGGCATCATCGAGAGCGCGGAAAGGATGGTAACGCCTTCGTTGCGCGCGTCTTCAATGTATGACGGCGGAATGGAGAGCAGGCAGCTAAAGACAAAGAACAGCACGCTCAGGCAGATAATCAGATAGGCGACCTTCATGATCTTTTTGCATTTATCCATGGCCTGATCGCCAAAATTTTCCCGTCTGTCGATGGCAAACGTCGAAATAATGGGCGTATGGCTAAAAGCAAAAACCATCACCGGAATAGAAATCCATACCTGGTGCAACGTGTGACTATCCAAAGACATCTGCCCGGTCAGTAACGAGGGTTGCCAGCTTCCGGTTAAGTAGAGCGAAAGGAACAAGAAGTAAGCGATAAGTGGAAAGACTAAAAAGCCCATTACGCGAAGAGTGGCATGTCTTCCCATTAAGAAAATCATATTCAGGATAAGTACTACGCCGAAGCTAACTGCCATCCGGATGCGAATATCTATCTGAATATGCTTCGCTAATTGCTCTGTCAGGGAATTGGTAATCGCCACCGCATAAATTAATACCACGACAAAAAACGCAATAAAATAAAGCGTGGTAATAATACTGCCGATTTTCTTGCCGTAATAATGGGTAACGGCGCCAGTAATTCCCTCACCTGCAGAAGTCTTTGAGGAAAGAATAAACTGACACAGCGCTTTATGCGGCCAGTATGTTAGAGGCCAGGCGACCAGCGCGGTAATAAATAGCACGATTGCGCCTGCCGATCCCAACTGGATGGGAAGGAAAAGAGTGCCTGCGCCTACAGCCGTTCCGTATAATGCAAAACTCCAGAGAGTCTCATCTTTTGACCAAATTTTAGACATTATTTGAATTTATCAACTATAAAACACACAAAAAGAAGCGCAATTTACCATAAATAGCGTCAGTTGGGGGCGTTTTAAGCAGATGGATGTCGTGGAGGAGGAGGGCCGGGAGCGTTGCGATCCCGGCAAAAAAGAGCAATATCATGCACTAACGCGCTGTTGGCGGCGGGTCACTATTCGCTGGCGTAAAACATCGTATGCCCAGTTGTACAGCATCGTGTACGGCAAAAAGAACAGGAAGAAACCAATTTCCAGGGTGAATGCTTGTAGCAGGCTGACATTCAGTACCCAGGCGACAATACTCACGCCAATGACAATAAACCCACTTTCAAATCCTAACGCATGGAGTGCGCGCACTTTGGCGGTTCGTCTCACCTGATGCGCGGGCCACAATCGATCAAACAGAGCGTTATAAATGATATTCCAGATCATGGCCGTCGTTGCCAGCAATATCGTCAGGCCGCCCATCTCCAGCACCGAGCGCTGCATTAGCCAGGCGGTCGTTGGCGCCAGTATCGCAGTCGCAATACCTTCAAAACAGACAGCATGGAAAATACGCTCCGGCAGCGAGCGACGTTGTATGGCGTCATGTTGCATAAACGAAAAAACCTTACTCTTAATCAAGCTAAAGAAATTTCCGCTATTTTATCGTTTAATGTGATACCTAAAAGATAACATCCATCGATAAAGTAGATAGGTTATGCGTTACTCACCTGAAGCGTTAATGGCATTTGTTGAGACCGTCTCTTGCGGTTCGTTTTCTGCGGCGGCGCGCCGCCTGCGTAAAAGCCAGTCCACCATTAGTACCGCCATTGCGCATCTGGAGGCGGATCTGGGATTTTCATTATTTGATCGATCTTCGCGCCAGCCCGTTCTGACCGAAGAAGGAAAACGGGTGCTTAGCTATGTTCAGGCTATTTTATCGGCGAGCGACCGTCTGGATGAGGTGGCGCTGACGTTATCCGGCGAGACGGAGGCAAGACTCACGTTCGTCCTCTCTGATACCCTGCACCCTGACAGTCTGGAAGAGTTAATGGCGCAGTTTGATCGTCAATTTCCGCATACCGAGTTTGAATGCTTGATCGGAGAAAATGATGATGTCATCGACCTGCTGCAAAAAGGGCGTGCCCAGATAGGTCTGATTGAAGCGCGTGATGACTATCCCACAGACATTGGCGCGACGCGTCTGCCTGTTCAAAGCTGGATGGGGGTTTATGTGGGGACCACGCATCCGTTGGCGTCGCAGACGAACCTGCAATGGGAGCAACTGCATACCTGGCGCGAGCTGCGTCTGAATACCTACCTTGACTCTAACGCCAACATTACGCGCGGCCCGGCCTGGTCAGCGCCAAACTATTTATTGCTGTTGAGCATGGCGGTTCAGGGATTTGGCTGGTGCGTATTGCCCTGCGCGCTGGTGGAAGAGTTTGCGGCGGAAAAACCGCTGGCGCAGCTGGATGTTCCTGGCTGGCCGAGGGCGATTGCTATTGATTTGTTGTGGAACAAGAAGACGCCGCCCGGAACGGCGGGGAACTGGCTTCGCTACCATTTGCAGCAGAAATAAGCTGCGTCACCGTCAAATCAGTGTCATTTCCTTTGTGATAAAACTCACTTTTTTTAAACAATCAAGATAACTAATTTTAACAATGCTCTACTATGGCGGTGTCATTTTGCGCTGAGGTGGTAATGAAAGAGGTTGTGATAGTGGGGGCTTTACGGACACCCATCGGCTGTTTTCAGGGAACGCTGGCCCGTCATTCCGCCGTCGAGCTGGGGAGCATGGTCGTAAAAGCGTTAATTGAGCGCACCGGCGTGGACGCTAACGCTATCGATGAGGTCATCCTCGGTCAGGTGCTGACGGCTGGCGCCGGGCAGAATCCGGCGCGCCAGTCAGCCATCAAAGGAGGGCTGCCGACTACCGTTTCCGCTATTACCATTAATGACGTTTGTGGTTCCGGTTTAAAAGCGTTGCACCTGGCGACGCAGGCTATTCAGTGCGGCGAAGCGGACATTGTTATTGCGGGCGGGCAGGAGAATATGAGCCGTGCGCCGCATGTCCTCAATGACAGCCGTACCGGCGCGTTGCCTGATGCCGACAATCTGGTGGATAGTCTGGTACATGATGGCTTATGGGATGCCTTCAACGATTATCACATTGGCGTGACGGCAGAAAACCTGGCGCGGGAATATGGCATCAGCCGCGAGTTACAGGATGCTTATGCGCTCAGTTCGCAGCAAAAAGCCAGGGCCGCGATTGATACCGGGCGTTTTAAAGATGAGATTGTCCCCATCGTCACGCAACGTAATGGGCAGACCGCAATTGTCGATACGGATGAACAACCGCGGGCCGACGCCAGTGCGGAGGGGTTAGCCCTGCTGCATCCGGCGTTTGATAGTTTAGGTTCGGTGACGGCGGGTAATGCCTCCTCAATCAACGATGGCGCCGCCGCGGTGATGATGATGAGCGAGACGAAAGCCCGGGCGCTGGGGCTGCCGGTGCTGGCGCGCATCCGCGCGTTTGCCAGCGTCGGCGTCGATCCTGCGCTAATGGGGATTGCGCCGGTATATGCTACCCGGCGCTGTCTGGAGCGTGCCGGCTGGCAATTGACGGAGGTCGACCTTATCGAAGCCAACGAAGCGTTTGCCGCCCAGGCGTTGTCGGTAGGAAAAATGCTGGAATGGGATGAGCGACGGGTAAACGTTAATGGCGGCGCGATTGCGCTGGGGCATCCCATTGGCGCTTCCGGCTGTCGAATTCTGGTTTCACTGGTGCACGAAATGGTTAAACGCGACGCGCGAAAAGGTCTGGCGACGCTGTGTATCGGTGGCGGCCAGGGCGTTGCTTTAACCATTGAACGCGACTGATCCTGCGCCAGCCATCCTTTTCCTGCTTCAGTATTCCGTTGTAAAAAGCCCTCTATCACGAGGGCAAAGCCAGTGACAGAACCCCCTTTTTCGTTATAGCGCAGAACGTCTTGCCGCGTCGGGCATTGCAGACGCATACCGCTTTTAATTCAATTCGCACATCAGACCCCGTTCCAAAATAAGCTCCAATTTTTATCTGGGTAACCGCATACAGCATCTGGCGCACATGTCTGAAAATCAGACATGTGCGTAAGTTTTAGCGCCGTTCGTGATCGCTAGAGCAGTTTTAAAAATAACCAACCATATAAATGAAACGTTGTTTTATTTATTGTTGAAAACCTTTATCCAGGCGACTATGATGCCGTTAAATAAATCAAAACAGTGTTTTGAATTTTATGCCATTGCGATCGATTTATCATTGGAGGGAAAAGTGGACGTAAGGCAAAGCATCCATAGCGAGCACGCTAAAACGCTGGACACCCAGGCGCTGCGACGCGAGTTTTTAATAGAAAATATTTTTGTCGCTGATGAATATACGATGGTCTACAGCCATATCGACCGTATTATTGTCGGCGGCATTATGCCCGTCAGCCATTCTGTTGAAATCGGCGGAGAGGTGGGTAAACAGCTTGGCGTTTCCCGGTTACTGGACCGCCGCGAGCTGGGCGTCATTAATATTGGCGGCGCGGGCGCCATTATCGTTGACGGGCAGCGCCATGATATTGGTCATCGTGATGCTCTGTATATTGGTAAAGGGGCGAAAGAGCTGGTCTTCGTCAGCAATGAGGCGAGCAGACCGGCGAAGTTTTATTACAACTGCGCGCCAGCGCATACCGCTTATCCGACGAAAAAAGTGTCGCCTGCCGACGTTGCGCCCGTCACCTTAGGCGATAACCTCACCAGTAACCGTCGCACCATCAATAAATACTTCGTACCGGATGTACTGGAAACCTGTCAGCTCAGCATGGGACTCACCGAACTGGCGCCCGGCAATCTATGGAACACCATGCCATGCCATACCCATGAGCGCCGTATGGAAGTGTACCTCTATTTCAATATGGAAGAGGACAGTTGCGTTTTCCATATGATGGGGCAGCCTCAGGAAACCCGTCATATTGTGATGCGTAATGAACAGGCGGTTATTTCCCCAAGCTGGTCAATACATTCCGGCGTTGGCACCAAAGCCTATACGTTTATTTGGGGCATGGTGGGAGAAAATCAGGTCTTCGATGACATGGATCACGTTGCGGTACAAGATCTGCGCTAGTCGCGACCGGTGATAACGCCTGTGCGTGACAGGCATGACAAAAATAAGGATTAACAATGATTTTGAATGCATTTTCTCTTGAAGGTAAAGTCGCGGTTGTGACGGGGTGCGATACCGGATTGGGGCAGGGGATGGCGTTAGGGCTGGCGGAAGCGGGCTGTGACATTGTCGGTATTAACATTGTTGAACCGACGGAAACTATTGCGCGCGTCACCGCTCTGGGACGTCGTTTTTTAAGCCTGACAGCCGATCTGCGTCAAATCGATGGCATTCCGGCGCTACTGGAACGGGCGGTGGCGGAATACGGTCATATTGATATTCTGGTGAATAACGCGGGTTTGATCCGTCGTGAAGATGCGATTGATTTCACGGAAAAAGACTGGGATGACGTCATGAACCTGAACATCAAGAGCGTGTTCTTTATGTCTCAGGCGGCGGCAAAACATTTTATTGCCCAGGGCAACGGCGGCAAAATTATTAATATCGCGTCTATGCTTTCCTTCCAGGGCGGCATTCGCGTTCCGTCTTATACCGCGTCGAAAAGCGGCGTAATGGGAATAACGCGTCTGATGGCGAACGAGTGGGCGAAACACAATATCAATGTGAACGCCATCGCGCCGGGCTATATGTCCACGAATAATACCCAGCAATTGCGCGCTGATGCACAACGTAGCGCCGAAATTCTCGACCGTATTCCGGCTGGACGTTGGGGACTACCGGGCGATTTAATGGGGCCGGTAGTCTTCCTGGCATCCAGCGCCGCTGATTATGTTAACGGCTATACCATAGCGGTAGATGGCGGTTGGCTGGCGCGTTAATCCGCTACTGACAAATGCGTTTCTGGGAAAATCGACGCTTTGGCCGAAAAACTGATAAAGCCCTGTCCTCGTACAGGGTTTTTTTATGATCTTATTAGCATAGTCCATATTGTGGGTTTAACTTAATCCATATATTGTTAAATAATAGCTATGATCAATGCTTTAACTTATTGAAATATTGGTGGTTTGAAAAAATACCCGGCAACGGCGTTAAATTTAAAAAGTGTAATATCCATCACATATCGCTATAGCGTAGCCATTTAATCCATATTTATGCCGTTTCCAGCCTGACACTTGAGGAAGAGTATCCCGTACTTTCAGGCTATGTCTTACTCTGTTGTGGCAGGAAAATATGGTCTCTATTAATCATGACTCTGCTTTAACGCCGCGTTCGCTTCGCGACACACGACGTATGAATATGTTTGTTTCGGTTTCTGCAGCGGTAGCGGGACTGTTATTTGGTCTGGATATCGGCGTTATCGCCGGGGCGCTGCCTTTTATTACCGACCATTTCGTACTGACCAGCCGGCTGCAGGAATGGGTCGTCAGCAGCATGATGCTTGGCGCGGCAATTGGCGCATTATTTAACGGCTGGCTTTCATTCCGGCTGGGGCGTAAGTATAGCCTGATGGCTGGCGCGATTTTGTTCGTGCTCGGCTCGCTGGGGTCGGCGTTTGCTTCCAGCGTGGAAGTATTGATTGGCGCCCGCGTGATACTGGGCGTAGCAGTAGGGATTGCGTCCTATACCGCGCCGCTTTATCTCTCTGAAATGGCAAGTGAAAATGTTCGCGGCAAAATGATCAGTATGTATCAACTGATGGTGACGTTAGGCATTGTGCTGGCTTTTTTATCCGATACGGCATTCAGCTACAGCGGCAACTGGCGCGCGATGTTGGGCGTGCTGGCGCTGCCTGCGGTGTTGCTCATTATTCTGGTGGTATTCCTGCCGAATAGTCCGCGTTGGCTGGCGCAAAAAGGTCGCCATATTGAAGCGGAAGAGGTGCTGCGTATGCTGCGCGATACCTCGGAAAAAGCCCGTGATGAACTGAATGAGATTCGGGAAAGCCTCAAACTCAAGCAGGGAGGGTGGGCATTATTTAAAGCTAACCGCAATGTTCGCCGCGCCGTGTTCCTCGGTATGCTGCTACAGGCAATGCAGCAGTTCACCGGCATGAACATCATTATGTACTATGCGCCGCGCATTTTTAAAATGGCCGGCTTTACCACCACGGAACAGCAAATGATCGCCACGCTGGTGGTCGGACTGACCTTTATGTTCGCGACTTTTATCGCCGTCTTTACGGTCGATAAGGCCGGTCGTAAACCGGCGTTAAAAATCGGTTTCAGCGTAATGGCGTTAGGGACATTGGTGTTGGGCTACTGCCTGATGCAGTTTGATAACGGTACGGCATCAAGCGGCCTCTCCTGGCTTTCCGTTGGGATGACGATGATGTGTATCGCCGGTTACGCGATGAGCGCCGCTCCGGTGGTGTGGATACTGTGTTCGGAAATCCAGCCGCTGAAATGCCGTGATTTTGGCATTACCTGTTCAACCACGACAAACTGGGTATCGAACATGATCATCGGCGCGACATTCCTGACACTGTTGGACAGCATTGGCGCGGCAGGTACATTCTGGCTTTACACCGCGCTGAATATCGCTTTTATCGGCATCACCTTCTGGCTGATTCCGGAAACCAAAAATGTCACCCTGGAGCATATCGAACGCAAGCTAATGGCGGGCGAGAAGCTAAGAAATATTGGCGTGTAATCACCCCTCCCATGCCGGATGACGCCTGTTATCCGGCATGATGAAAAATAGACTGGAAACGGATGTGTAAGTTTGTTTCACTGCCATAATGCTTTAAAAAAAGGAGAGCGCAGTGAAAACGATCGGGCTGTTGGGGGGGATGAGCTGGGAATCGACTATCCCTTATTACCGTTTAATCAATGAAGGCATTAAACAGCAGCTGGGAGGCCTGCACTCGGCGAGCTTACTGCTGCATAGCGTAGATTTCCACGATATTGAAGTATGTCAACGCCGCGGCGAGTGGGATAAAGCGGGCGATATCCTGGCGCAGGCCGCGCAGGGGTTACAGCAGGCGGGCGCAGAAGGCATTGTGCTGTGTACCAACACCATGCATAAAATCGCGCACATTATTGAATCTCGTTGTTCTCTGCCTTTCCTGCACATCGCGGATGCTACCGGGCGAGATATCGCTCGTCAGGGGTTGCATCGCGTGGCGCTATTAGGGACCCGCTATACGATGGAGCAGGATTTTTATCGCGGGCGGCTGGAACAGCAATTTGCGATTGAGACCATCGTGCCGGAGGCGGACGATCGGGCGCGTATCAATCAGGTCATTTTTGACGAGCTCTGTCAGGGGACATTCACCGACGCGTCGCGCCACTATTATTTACAGGTTATCGAACAACTGGCTGCGCAAGGCGCGCAGGGCGTTATTTTTGGCTGCACTGAAATAGGTTTGCTTGTTCCCCAGACGCAAAGCGCACTACCGGTTTTCGATACCACGGCAATTCATGCCGCAGATGCCGTGAGCTTTATGCTTTCGTCATCGGCCCCAGAATAACCTCCAGCGGTTCGACCAGGCGCGAAAGGTGCGTTTGTAAATGCTTACTGAAGGCGTCAACCAGCGCGGAGGCGGGGCGGTGTAGCGGGCGAATCAGGCTGACGGTAAAGGGCACGTCAATGCTGAAGCGGCGAACGGTGACGCCGCTGGCGGCATAGTCCAGCGCGGTCAGCGGGTTAACGATCGAAACGCCCGCCCCGGCGCGCACCATCGCGCAGACGGAGGCCGCGCTATGCGTTTCCACCACCATTCTGCGCTTCACCTGATGTTCGGCAAATAACGTATCCAACAACTGTCGATAGCTGTCCAGGCGGGAGAGGCTGATAAAGTTTTCCCTCTGAAAATCGTCTGGCGTCAGTACCGTTTTGGCGGCAAGCGGATGGTCGCAGGGCAGTACGCATACTTCATTTAGCGTTAGTAACTCGGTACGGGTTGTTCCTGCCGGGGCATGAAGCGTCTCCGTCAGCCCTAAGTCGTGGCGCTGGGCGGAGAGCCACTCTTCCAGCAACGGCGACTCCTGCGGCACAATATTCAGGCTGACATCCGGATAACGCGCCAGAAAAGGCGGTAGTAGCGGCGGCAAAAAGGATTGTGAAAAGACCGGCAGGCAGGCGATAGAGAGTTCGCCCTGACGGAACTCGCGCAGACTTTCCGCCGCGCTGACGATGCGATCCAACCCATACCAGGAGCGTTGTACCTCTTCGAACAGGCGTAGCCCTTGCACCGTCGGATGTAAGCGCCCGCGTGTGCGCTCAAACAGCGTTAATCCCAGCACTTTCTCAAAACGCGCCAGCTCGCGACTGACGGTAGGCTGCGAGGTATGCAGCAGCCGCGCCGCTTCGGTGAGATTTCCGGCGGTCATTACGGCATGAAAAATTTCAATGTGACGTAAATTAACGGCAGCCATACGTTTCCCTGAATCATTTATCCCATATCATTTTTGCATAGACTGACAATAAAACGATATTTTTTATTCTTTCTAAGGTATGGCGTAATCGTTAAAAAGCCTGTTCCGGAGTTTGTTATGTCATTGCCGCATTATTACGCTGAAACTGACCTTAACGCTGAAAATTTGCTCAGATTGCCAGCTGAATTCGGCTGTCCGGTCTGGGTCTATGACGCGCACATTATTCGCCGTCAGATAGCCGCCCTGCAGCAGTTTGACGTCGTGCGTTTTGCGCAAAAAGCCTGTTCGAACATTCATATCCTGCGCTTAATGCGCGCGCAGGGCGTCAAGGTGGATTCTGTTTCATTGGGGGAGATCGAACGTGCGCTGGCGGCGGGCTACGATCCGCAAACGTGCCCTGATGATATCGTTTTTACCGCCGATGTGATTGACGCCGCCACGCTGGCGCGCGTCAGCGAACTGCATATTCCGGTCAATGCCGGCTCGGTAGATATGCTGACGCAGCTTGGTCAGGTTTCGCCTGGGCATCGCGTCTGGTTGCGCGTGAATCCTGGCTTTGGTCACGGCCACAGCCAGAAAACCAACACCGGGGGCGAAAACAGCAAACACGGCATCTGGCATAGCGATCTTCCGGCGGCGCTGGCGATAATGCAGAAATACCGACTGAAACTTGTCGGTATCCATATGCACATTGGTTCCGGCGTCGATTATGGCCATCTGGAGCAGGTTTGCGGCGCGATGGTACGCCAGGTGCTGGAATGTGGTCAGGATGTGGAGGCGATTTCGGCAGGCGGCGGACTCTCGATACCTTATCGTGAGGGAGAAGAGCCCGTTGATACGCGCCATTACTATGGCCTGTGGAACGCGGCGCGCGAGCAAATCGCCCGCCATCTGGGACATGCGGTCAAACTTGAGATCGAACCCGGACGTTTTCTGGTGGCGCAATCGGGCGTGCTGGTAACGCAGGTGCGTAGCGTAAAACAGATGGGAAGCCGCCATTTCGTGCTGGTCGACGCTGGTTTTAACGATCTGATGCGCCCGGCGATGTACGGTAGCTATCACCGTATTTCGGCGCTGGCGGCGGATGGTCGCGCGCTTGAAAATGGCCCGTGGGTCGAGACGGTGGTCGCCGGGCCGCTATGCGAATCAGGCGATGTTTTTACGCAGCAGGAAGGGGGAATGGTTGAAACACGCGCCTTACCTGCGGTCATCCCCGGCGATTACCTCGTATTGCACGATACCGGCGCGTACGGCGCGTCTATGTCATCGAATTACAACAGCCGCCCGCTCCTGCCGGAAGTGCTGTTTGACAATGGACAGGCGCGGCTGATCCGCCGTCGTCAAACCATTGAAGAGCTGTTAGCGCTGGAGATGCTCTGAAGCGCATCATTAGGCCGGACGTTGAAAAAACGGGCCCGCGGCGACGGACTCGCGCAGAATCAGCGTGCCGGTAAAGGGCGGGATCGGGGCGACCGGCTCGCTGTTCGCCAGACGAACGGCCTGATCGATCGCGGTGGCTATCATATCCTCGATGGGTAAATAGACTGTTGAAAGCCCCGGTTCAAGCCAGGTTGCGCCCGGCGCATCGTCAAAACCAAACAGCGACACATCCTGCGGGATGCGTAATCCGGCCTGGCGCAGCGCTTTTGCCGCGCCCAGCGCCGTGTCATCATTACAGGCGAATAGCGCGCTAAACGTGACGCCTTCCTCCAGCAATTCCCGGCAGGCGTCATAGCCACGCGTCAGCGTGTAATCGCCGTATTTCACTTTTGCCGGTTGCCAGGGGATGCCGTATTTTTCCAGCGCCTTGCGATAACCCGCTACGCGTGATGTGCCGGTGGGAGTATGAACAGGCAGCGTAATACAGGCGATATCGCGATGGCCCTGCGTAATCAGATATTCCACCGCCTGGAATGCCGCCGTCTCCTGCTCGAAGAAAATAGCGCGATCGCGGGCCTGAGTGACGTTGCGATTAATAATCACCAGCGGCATTTCCGTGGCGTCAATCAACGACAAAATCGCCGGCTCATCCATATAGCGAGTGTAAAGAATAATAGCGTCGCACTGTCTGTCGGCCAGCATTTGTACGGCTTTCTGCTCTCGTTCCGGCGTATCGTGACCATCGGTGACGATCAACTGCTTGTTATGCAACTCCGCCTGGCGCGACGCCCGGCGCAACAAACTGCCAAAATAGAAGCCGTCAAACGTAGAGACGACCAGACCGATGCTGTTGCTGGTGCGATTCGCCAGCGAGCGTGCCAGCAGGTTGGGGCGATAGTCCAGAGCCTGCATCGCCGTAAACACTTTCTGGCGCGTGCTTTCTTTTACCTGCCCCGTCCCATTCAGCACTCGTGAGACGGTGGCCTTTGATACGCCCGCATGGCGGGAAACATCCAGCATTGTCGCCATCATGCTACCCTGATTAATCGGTTGTCGACAGGTGCCCGGTATCCGTCGGCGTGGACACCGAATGTCGGCGTACCAGTGTCGGACTAAATACATGAGTTACTTCTGGCGTAGGGCATTTCCCTGCCAGCGCTAAGGCCAGCTCCGCCGCCTGTGTCGCCATGGTGACGATCGGATACCGAATGGTGGTCAGTCGGGGACGCACATAGCGTGAGACCAGTACATCATCAAAACCGATGAGCGATACTTCGCCCGGCACCCCCACGCCATTATCATTTAATACTCCCATCGCGCCGGCCGCCATCGAGTCGTTATAGCAGGCCACCGCGGTAAAATTTCTGCCGCGACCTAATAACTCAGTCATCGCCTGCTCGCCGCCGCTTTCATCCGGTTCGCCGAACGTCACCAGCCGATCGTTAGCCGGGATATGGCTTTCCGCCAGCGCATCGTAATAGCCCCTCAGGCGATCTTCGGCATCAGAGATAGTGTGATTGGAACAGATATACCCAATACGCGTATGACCTTGCTGGATCAGATGCCGGGTCGCCAGCCATGCCCCGTAACGGTCATCCAGCGCGACACAGCGGTGTTCTAACCCCGGTAAAATGCGGTTAATCAGCACCATGCCGGGGATTTGCTTCATTAATGAGGCCAGGTCCGCATCCGGAATCATTTTGGCGTGTACCACTAACGCTGCGCAACGATGACGAATCAACTGTTCAATAGCCTGACGCTCTTTTTGTTCGTTATGATACCCGTTGCCAATCAGTAAAAAATTGCCGGTGTGATACGCCACCTGTTCAACGGCTTTCACCATCGCGCCGAAAAAAGGATCGGAAACGTCGCCGACCACCAGACCGAGGGTTTCCGTTGCCTGCTGTGCCAGCGCGCGCGCGTTGGCGTTAGGGTGATAGCTCAAGGACTCCATTGCGCTGGTCACCGCCAGCCGGGACGCTTCGCTGGCTTTTGGCGAATCGTTAATAACGCGAGAAACGGTGGCGACTGAAACACCGGCCAGTCGGGCTACATCTTTTATGGTCGCCATGATAATACCTATAGTGGGTAAACGCTTACATTACGCCAGTTTTACGGAAAATGAACGTCTGTTCAAGCCTCTTGCCCCGCCGTGTCGGGCAAATGTGACCTGCACGGGAGAAATGCGTCTGTAAAGTGACAATACAAATCTTTCGTTACAGTTTGCGAAGCGCTGTTGCGATTGTCTGCTGGCAGGCCAGCGAGTCAGGTTGATAGAGTGGTGATCCCAGAGGTATTGATAGGTGGAATCAACGTCATTGTTGATCACACGAATTACACCAACCTGCGTAGAGATGCGCAGGTTTTTTTTTGTTTCGCCTGAACCTGTAACAGTAACGGATAATTTACACAACTCGTTGCATTTCCGTTTATTCCTTTGCGTTTTCGGACTGGCGATGCAGACGCGCGAAGCCCACAATCAAGATCCCAGAGGTATTGATTGGTGAGATTATTCGGTACGCTCTTCGTACCTGTCTCTTGCACCAACCTGCGCGGATGCGCAGGTTTTTTTTCGAACCTATTTTGCTATCGCTCCTGTTACGCAACTCGTGTAATCTGCCACAATTCATGTTTTAGCGAATTGTCGGCCAAAGGGAGTTGAAATGCTGTTTGGATTTTTCCGTAACCTGTTTCGCGTGCTTTATCGTGTGCGCGTCACTGGCGATGTCCGGGCGCTACAGGGGAACCGGGTCTTAATTACCCCCAATCACGTTTCATTTATCGATGGTATGCTACTGGCGCTGTTTTTGCCGGTACGGCCTGTCTTTGCGGTATATACCTCCATCAGCCAGCAATGGTATATGCGCTGGTTAACGCCGCTGATCGATTTTGTGCCGCTCGACCCCACTAAACCCATGTCCATTAAACACCTGGTGCGTCTGGTGGAACAGGGGCGTCCAGTGGTGATTTTCCCGGAAGGGCGGATTTCCGTGACCGGCTCGCTGATGAAAATTTATGACGGCGCAGGCTTTGTGGCGGCAAAATCGGGCGCAACCGTCATTCCGCTCCGCATTGACGGCGCGGAGCTGACCCCTTTCAGTCGCCTGAAAGGTCTGGTTAAACGGCGCTTATTCCCCCGCATTCAGCTTCATATTTTACCGCCGACGCAAATACCGATGCCGGAAGCGCCGCGCGCGCGCGACAGACGTAAGATAGCGGGTGAGATGCTGCACCAGATCATGATGGAAGCGCGTATGGCGGTGCGCCCGCGCGAGACGTTATACGAATCGTTGCTGGCGGCGCAATATCGTTACGGCGCGGGTAAAAACTGTATTGAGGACATTAACTTTACGCCGGATACGTATCGTAAGTTACTGACCAAGACGCTTTTTGTTGGCCGGATTCTGGAAAAGTACAGCGTTGAGGGCGAGAAAATCGGTTTAATGCTGCCGAATGCCGCCATCAGCGCGGCGGTGATTTTCGGCGCGGTTTCTCGTCGCCGCATTCCGGCCATGATGAACTATACGGCGGGGGTAAAAGGGCTGACCAGCGCGATTACCGCGGCGGAAATTAAAACGATTTTTACCTCCCGCCCGTTCCTCGATAAAGGTAAATTGTGGCACCTGCCGGAGCAGCTAACGCAGGTTCGCTGGGTTTACCTGGAAGATTTAAAAGCGGACGTCACACCCGCCGACAAGATGTGGATTTTTGCCCACCTCCTGGCGCCGCGACTGGCGCAGGTAAAACAGCAGCCGGAAGACGCGGCGATCATTCTTTTTACCTCCGGCTCGGAAGGGCACCCGAAAGGGGTGGTGCACAGCCATAAAAGCATTCTGGCGAATGTCGAGCAGATAAAAACGATTGCGGATTTCACCGCCAATGACCGTTTTATGTCGGCGCTGCCGCTCTTTCACTCGTTCGGTTTGACGGTGGGCCTGTTTACGCCGTTGTTGACCGGCGCGGAAGTGTTTCTTTATCCAAGTCCGCTGCACTACCGCATTGTGCCGGAACTGGTCTATGACCGTAACTGTACCGTGCTGTTTGGTACGTCAACCTTCCTCGGCAACTATGCGCGCTTTGCCAATCCGTATGATTTTTATCGCCTGCGCTATGTGGTGGCCGGTGCGGAAAAACTTCAGGAGAGTACCAAACAACTGTGGCAGGATAAATTCGGTCTGCGCATTCTTGAGGGCTACGGGGTAACGGAATGCGCGCCAGTAGTCTCGATTAACGTGCCGATGGCGGCTAAGCCTGGCACTGTTGGCCGCATTCTGCCTGGCATGGACGCGCGTCTGCTGGCGGTGCCCGGTATTGAAAACGGCGGTCGGCTACAGCTGAAAGGGCCGAA
This sequence comes from Salmonella sp. SAL00670, assembly GCF_046552235.1. NCBI lineage: Bacteria > Pseudomonadati > Pseudomonadota > Gammaproteobacteria > Enterobacterales > Enterobacteriaceae > Salmonella > Salmonella sp. SAL00670. Next base: position 346,159 of record NZ_JBGDUO010000002.1, on the reverse strand, counting down.
TATCATGAATGGCTATCTGCGCGTGGAAAAACCGGGCGTGCTGGAGGTGCCGTCGGCGGAAAACGCCAGAGGCGAAACTGAGCGCGGCTGGTACGACACGGGCGATATTGTACGCTTCGATGAAAATGGTTTTGTGCAGATTCAGGGGCGCGCGAAACGCTTTGCGAAAATTGCTGGCGAAATGGTCTCGCTGGAGATGGTCGAGCAACTGGCGCTTGGCGTTTCGGCGGACAAAATGCACGCTACCGCCATTAAAAGCGATGCCAGCAAAGGTGAAGCGCTGGTACTGTTTACGACTGACAGCGAACTCACCCGAGAAAAATTACAGCACTATGCCCGTGAACACGGTATTCCGGAACTTGCCGTCCCGCGTGATATCCGTTATCTGAAACAGCTTCCCTTGCTTGGCAGCGGGAAACCCGATTTTGTGACGCTGAAAAGTTGGATGGATGCGCCGGAACAACATCATGAGTGAGTCAGTACGTACTAACACCTCCATCTGGTCGAAAGGGATGCTGTCGGTGATTGTCGCGCAGTTTCTCTCGGCTTTTGGCGATAATGCGCTGCTGTTTGCGACGCTGGCACTGCTGAAAGCTCAGTTTTACCCGGACTGGAGCCAGCCTGTTTTGCAAATGGTGTTTGTGGGCGCTTACATTCTTTTTGCGCCGTTTGTCGGCCAGATAGCGGACAGCTTTGCCAAAGGCCGGGTGATGATGGTCGCCAATGGTCTTAAACTGGCGGGAGCGGCAGGTATCTGCCTCGGCGTAAATCCTTTTGTCGGTTATACGTTGGTCGGGATCGGCGCGGCGGCTTATTCTCCGGCGAAATACGGTATTCTGGGTGAACTGACGACGGGCGATAAGCTGGTGAAAGCCAATGGCATGATGGAAGCCTCTACGATTGCGGCGATTTTGCTCGGTTCTGTCGCGGGCGGCGTATTAGCCGACTGGCATGTCATCGCCGCGCTGGTTGCCTGCGCGTTGGCCTACGCTGGCGCAGTGGCGGCGAACCTGTTTATCCCGAAGCTTGTGGCGGCGCGTCCAGGACAATCCTGGCGGTTGTCGGCGATGACGCGTAGCTTCTTCAGCGCTTGCGTTGTCCTTTGGCGTAACGGTGAAACGCGTTTTTCGCTGGTGGGGACCGGGCTATTCTGGGGCGCAGGCGTGACGCTGCGTTTTCTGCTGGTGCTGTGGGTGCCGGTGGCGCTGGGGATTACGGATAACGCCACGCCGACTTACCTGAACGCCATGGTGGCGGTAGGCATTGTGGTCGGCGCGGGCGCGGCGGCAAAACTGGTGACGCTGGAGACCGTATCGCGCTGTATGCCCGCCGGGATTTTGATTGGCGTTGTGGTTGCGATCTTCTCATTACAGCACGCATTGCTGCCTGCTTATGCCTTGTTGCTGTTGATAGGTATGCTGGGCGGCTTTTTTGTGGTGCCGCTCAACGCTTTGCTCCAGGAGCGCGGTAAGAAGAGCGTTGGCGCCGGGAATGCCATTGCCGTACAAAATCTGGGCGAGAATAGCGCCATGCTATTAATGCTGGGACTGTACTCGCTGGCGGTGCTGGTTGGCGTTCCGGCAGTGGCGATAGGTATCGGCTTTGGCGTGCTGTTCGCGCTGGCGATCGCGGCGCTGTGGATCTGGCAGCGCCGGCAGGCATCATACTGAGTGAATATGCCGGGCGGCGAGTGCGCGTTATCCGGCTTACATTGTCTCTGTAAGCCCGGAAGCGTAGCGCCACCGGGCACTGACCATCACGGCGCCGGGTAGGTATAAACCTGATGCGCCGCCTCAATCTCCGCCAGAACCTCTTCGCTTAACGTCAGATGCAGACTTTCCACATTCGTCTTGAGCTGCGCCATCGTGGTTGCGCCCAGTAACGTACTGGCGACAAACGGCTGGCGGCGAACAAAGGCCAGCGCCATCTGCGCCGGATCAAGATTGTGACGCTTCGCGATATCGACGTAGGCGGCAACGGCTTTTTGCGCCTGTTCGCCGCTGTAACGTGTGAAGCGGCTGAACAAGGTATTCCGCGCGCCTGCGGGTTTGGCCCCGTTCAGGTATTTACCGGTTAATGTGCCAAACGCCAGACAGGAGTAGGCGAGCAATTCAACACCTTCATACTGGCTGACTTCCGCCAGCCCGACCTCGTAGCTGCGGTTTAACAGGCTATAGGGGTTCTGGATCGTGACAATACGCGGCAGGTCATGTTTTTCCGCCAGATGCAGATAGCGCATAACGCCAAACGCTGTCTCATTTGAAACGCCAATATAACGAATCTTACCCGCTCGCTGAAACTCACTTAGCGCGTCTAACGTCTCCAGCAGACTTACTACTGGCGTGGAGTCCGTCCAGTTATAGCCGAGTTTACCGAAGCAGTTAGTGGGGCGCTGCGGCCAGTGCACCTGATACAAATCCAGATAGTCGGTCTGCAATCGGGTCAAACTGTCGTGTAGCGCTTCGCGAATATTTTTACGATCCAGCGCCTGATGAGGCCGGATGCCTTGATCATTATTACGTGCCGGTCCGCTAACTTTGCTGGCGATGATCAGTTTTTCACGGTTGCCGCGTTTGGCGAGCCAGTTACCGATATAGGACTCCGTCAGCCCTTGTGTTTCCGGGCGCGGCGGTACCGGATACATCTCGGCGGCATCGATAAGGTTAATGCCATTTGCGATGGCATAGTCGAGCTGTGCGTGAGCGTCGGCTTCGCTGTTTTGTTCACCAAATGTCATTGTGCCCAGCCCTAGCGTACTTACTTCGAGCGAGCTGTGGGGTATACGGTGATAGTGCATAGCCGTTTCCTTTTTATTATGAAGTCAGAAATTCCCGACAAAGGACAATAAAAATGGCAGAGGGAAGGCAAAAGGGAAAGTAAAATTGCAGGCTGCGCGGCGTAATTGTTACCGGGCGTGGTCGCCACGCACCGTTACGGGACGCAGCCTGAAGGCTTGCAGAACGCTGACCTCGATCACAGGCCACCGCTTAACGTTCGATGATTTGAGACACTTCGTCACGGTTGATTTGCATCTCGTTTCCCTGTGCATCGGTATAGCTGACCAGACCGGTATCATCGTCAACTTGCGGTTTTCCATCGGTCAGGATCATACGACCATCTTTCGTCGCCATTACATAATCGCTGCTGCATCCGGATACCGCAAAAGCCAACCCTACTGCGGAAATTACAACTGCCCACTTTTTCATCCGTTTGTCCTCACATAGCCTGCATCTGATAATAGTCTGTTAATCATATGTCTGATAATAGTCTAGTAATAACGCGCAGCTCTGCATGTCGGAAGCAGCAAAATCTTAATCTGTGAGAAGAAAGGAAATAAAGTGAGTATTCGCTCCCCGGCGGGGGAGCGAGACAGGATTACAGCGGATTCTTTTTATTACGCAACAGGTTCAGGCTCTCTACTGCGATAGAGAAGAACATGGCGAAATAGATATACCCTTTCGGAACGTGAACGTCGAAACTTTCCAGAATCAGGGTAAAGCCAACCAGGATCAGAAAGGAGAGCGCCAGCATTTTTACCGACGGATGACGATCGACAAACTCGCCGATGGGCCGTGCCGCAAACATCATGACGCCCACGGCAATAACGACTGCCGCCATCATAATAAACAGATGATCGGAGAGGCCAACCGCTGTGATAACTGAATCAAGGCTGAAAATAATATCCAGCAGCATAATCTGCACTATTGCGCCCAGGAAAGAAGAAACCCGGGTTTTTAACCCTTCTTCTTCGCCTTCGATGGACTCATGGATCTCCTTGCTGGCTTTCCAGATTAAAAATAACCCGCCCAGTAACAGAATGAGATCGCGGGCGGAAATCGCTTCGCCGAAAAGCTCAAACAGCGGATTAGTCAGCCGGGTGACCCAGGCGATTGACGCCAGCAGCGCCAGGCGCATAACCATCGCCGCCGCCAACCCAAGCCGCCGTGCGTGGTTTCGTTGCGCCGTAGGAAGTTTTGCTACCACCAGAGAAAGAAAAATAATGTTGTCGATCCCAAGTACAATCTCCAGCAGCGTCAGCGTACCGAGCGCCAGCCAGGCATTAGGATCGGTTATCCATGCAAATAACATCGAACAAAGTCCTGCCAAAAAAAGAAGCGGTAATTATAGGCCCGTCGAGTGACGGGCGAAAGCCCAGGCTGAATTTGCGCAACCAGGAACGGTGTAAAATAGCGGCGACAATACGCTTACGTTTATCGAGCGTCGGTCCGACGCGTAGCCATAGCGGAGGCGCATTTGCGTGTAATGGACGTTACGGATTTTGCAATAAAAAATGGCGAGCCAGCAGCGCCTGCGTAAAATTTTTTTTCAGATAAAATCCACGCGGTAGCGTCAAAATAGGTTCCCCGCGCGCGCCGATAGCCTCGGTGAGCGCCCTGGCATTGGCGGCTTTGGGTCGCAGTTGCAAGACTTCGCCATGACGGGCGGTAATGCGTTCCACCTGGCCCAGCACTATCATGTCCATCAGCTCTTCCCAGTCGAGGCGTAGCTGCCTGTCCTCTTCTTCACTCGGACTCCAGAGTAGCGGCGAACCTACGCGGCGTTCGGCTAACGGTATGCTGCGATCGCCTTCGACCGGCACCCATAGCACGCGCTTCAATTTATGCCGTACGTGACTTGTCTCCCAGGTCACGCCGCTGTTACCGGTTAACGGCGCCACGCAGACAAAGGTTGTTTCCAGAGGACGACCCAGACTATCCACCGGGATGGTTTTCAGTTCTACGCCTAATGCGGCGAAATCCTGCTCCGGCTTGCTCCCGGCGCTGGCGCCGAGCCAGATCTCCAGCAAGACGCCGATCCAGCCTTTGTCTCGCTTCAAATCTTTAGGCGTGGTAATGCCGGCCATCGCCGCCAGCTCGCCTAACGTATAGCCGGAAAGCTGCCGCGCCTGGGCTAACAGCAATGCTTCCGAAGCAGGCGGAGTCAGTAGCGGACAAAGAGCGGACATGACAATTACCTTAGGTCAAAAAATGAGCAGTGATTTTATACCGTATGGGCAGAGTTTATCTTTTTCTGTGTCTTATATTCAATAGACTGATTTTTATTGCCTTTTTTGTGTTGTTTCTTCGTGTTGCGCAACGCTGAAGCGGGTTTTCCAATTCTGGTCACTGACAATGAACAGGATCTTACACTATGTTATCCACAGAAAGTTGGGATAACTGTGTAAAACCACCACTACTGTTTCCATTTACAGCCTTGACGTGCGACGAAAATCGAAAATTCAGACAAATAGTGCGTAAGTTATTGGCACAATCTGTGGATAAAACCGACGCTGGTTGATCTTTCATCAGCATAAGGATCTTAGATGTGATGCTGGTCACGCTTTATGAAGGTAGCATGTAAGATTTGTCTATAACGCAATGAATATAAGGCACTATTTTTACTGTCTCCAGCATGAGGAATTCAGACTGTTCTGGGTTTTCCCGTGGTAATTCCATACTTCTTCACAACTATATCCACAGAAAAGGTGAATAAAATGGCGCAAGGGCGTCATCATCTGTTTATAACTCGGCTATTTACTGTGAGTTATTCAATTGTTATTAGGCTGTGTCACTATTACAGAGTGGTTTACCGCCTCACTGGAGTATGAAACAATCGTTCATATATAAGGTTTATGTTGAGGTAGTCCGGTGATTGATGACGATGGCTACCGCCCAAATGTAGGTATCGTAATTTGTAATCGTCAGGGGCAGGTGATGTGGGCCCGGCGATTTGGTCAGCACTCCTGGCAGTTCCCGCAGGGCGGGATAAATCCAGGGGAGTCGGCAGAACAGGCGATGTACCGGGAACTGTTTGAAGAAGTTGGGTTAAGCCGTAAAGATGTGCGGATCCTTGCTTCTACTCGCAACTGGTTGCGTTACAAGTTACCAAAACGTTTGGTGCGTTGGGACACAAAGCCGGTATGTATCGGCCAGAAACAAAAGTGGTTTCTTTTGCAGTTAATGAGCGCCGACGCCGAAATCAATATGCAAACCAGCAGTACGCCGGAGTTTGACGGCTGGCGCTGGGTAAGTTACTGGTATCCGGTTCGACAAGTGGTGTCATTTAAACGCGATGTCTACCGCAGGGTAATGAAAGAGTTTGCAAGTGTTGTCATGGCGCTTCAGGATAATCCCCCTAAGCTACAAAGCGCGCCTGCTTATCGACGTAAAAGAGGTTAAGCCACGCAAATTATGCTCACTCGCCTGCGCGAAATAGTCGAAAAAGTGGCCAGTGCGCCGCGTCTGAACGAGGCGCTGAATATTCTGGTCACGGATATCTGTCTTGCGATGGATACTGAGGTTTGCTCGGTTTACCTGGCCGATCATGACCGACGCTGTTATTACCTGATGGCGACGCGGGGGTTGAAAAAACCGCGTGGTCGAACCGTTGCGCTTGCGTTTGATGAGGGGATCGTCGGTCTGGTGGGCAGACTGGCGGAACCTATTAACCTTGCCGATGCGCAAAAACATCCCAGCTTTAAATACATTCCTTCGGTAAAAGAGGAGCGTTTTCGCGCGTTTCTCGGCGTGCCGATCATTCAGCGTCGCCAACTTCTCGGCGTGCTGGTCGTACAGCAGCGCGAATTGCGCCAGTACGATGAAAGCGAAGAGTCTTTCCTCGTCACGCTCGCTACGCAGATGGCGGCTATCCTGTCACAGTCGCAGGTCACAGCGCTGTTCGGGCAATACCGGCAGACGCGAATCCGCGCGCTTCCTGCGGCGCCGGGCGTGGCTATCGCAACGGGCTGGCAAGACGCGACCATGCCGCTGATGGAACAGGTTTACGAAGCGTCTACGCTGGATACCTCTCTTGAACGCGAACGACTGACCGGCGCTCTGGAAGAGGCGGCGAACGAATTCCGACGATACAGCAAACGCTTTGCCGCCGGCGCGCAAAAAGAGACGGCGGCCATTTTCGATCTGTACTCACACCTGCTTTCAGACGCCAGACTGCGTCGCGAACTCTTCGCCGAGGTCGACAAAGGCGCTGTTGCGGAGTGGGCCGTTAAAAAAATCATCGAAAAATTTGCCGAGCAATTTGCGGCGCTAACCGATAACTACCTCAAAGAACGTGCGGGAGACTTACGCACGCTGGGGCAGCGGCTGTTATTCCATCTTGATGATTCAGTTCAGGGGCCAAACGCCTGGCCGGAACGTTTTATTCTGGTCGCGGATGAGCTGTCGGCGACCACCCTGGCGGAGCTGCCGCAGGACAGGCTGGCGGGCGTTGTGGTGCGCGACGGCGCGGCAAACTCGCATGCGGCGATTATGGTGCGCGCGCTCGGTATCCCGACCGTCATGGGCGCGGATATCCAACCTTCGGTGCTACATCGCCGTACGTTGGTGGTGGATGGCTATCGCGGTGAATTACTGGTCGATCCTGAACCCGTGCTTATTCAGGAATATCAGCGGCTCATTAGTGAAGAGATAGAACTCAGTCGTCTGGCGGAGGACGACGTCAATCTTCCCGCCCAACTGAAAAGCGGCGAGCGAGTCAAAGTGATGCTGAATGCCGGGCTCAGTCCCGAGCATGAGGAAAAGTTAGGCAGTCGGATCGACGGTATCGGCCTGTACCGTACTGAAATTCCCTTTATGCTGCAAAGCGGGTTTCCCTCGGAAGAAGAGCAGGTGGCGCAGTATCAAGGGATGCTGCAAATGTTTAACGATAAACCGGTGACGCTGCGGACCCTGGATGTGGGAGCGGATAAGCAACTGCCCTATATGCCGATCAGCGAGGAGAACCCGTGTCTGGGCTGGCGCGGGATCCGCATTACGCTGGATCAGCCGGAGATCTTTTTGATCCAGGTCCGCGCGATGCTGCGCGCCAATGCGGCGACTGGCAACCTCAGCATTTTGCTGCCGATGGTCACCAGTATTGATGAAGTCGATGAAGCGCGGCGTCTGATCGAACGCGCCGGGCGCGAGGTCGAGGAGATGATCGGCTATGCGATCCCGAAACCGCGTATCGGCATTATGCTGGAAGTACCATCAATGGTATTTATGCTGCCGCATCTGGCTAACCGGATCGACTTTATCTCGGTCGGCACCAACGATTTAACGCAATATATCCTGGCGGTAGATCGCAACAATACCCGCGTGGCCAGTATTTACGACAGTCTGCATCCGGCTATGCTGCGCGCACTGTCCATGATCGCGCAGGAAGCCGAAAAACATGGCCTCGATCTTCGCTTGTGCGGCGAGATGGCGGGCGATCCGATGTGCGTGGCGATTCTTATCGGTCTGGGATATCGCCATCTTTCGATGAATGGCCGTTCGGTAGCGCGTGTGAAATATCTGCTGCGGCATATCGATTTTGAAGACGCGCAAACCCTTGCCAGACGCAGCCTTGAGGCGCAGATGGCGACCGAAGTGCGTCATCAGGTGGCGGCGTTTATGGAGCGCCGCGGGATGGGGGGATTGATTCGAGGAGGGTTGTAACGACTGGAGCGGGAAAAGAGAGTGACTGTGGATTCACGGCGCAGACAACACGCCTGCAAGATGAAAGACAATGCGTATACATATCTTTTAACGGTAATCGGCATCTCGCTTTTAACCCTTGTGCTATTATTCGCACCTTTGGAGCGTCTGCAACGCGCAGGCGCGCTTATCAATCGCTATCTCTTCAGCGAAATAACAAGAAATTGTGGTGACAGATGACCAGTAGCTATCTGCATTTTCCGGACTTTGATCCGGTCATTTTCTCAATTGGGCCCGTCGCGCTTCACTGGTATGGCTTGATGTATCTGGTGGGGTTCGTTTTCGCGATGTGGTTGGCGGTGCGTCGCGCTAACCGTCCGGGAAGCGGTTGGACCAAAAACGAAGTTGAAAATTTACTCTATGCAGGTTTCCTGGGGGTCTTCCTGGGGGGGCGTATTGGCTATGTCCTGTTTTATAACTTCCCTCTGTTTCTGGATAACCCGCTCTATTTATTCCGCGTCTGGGACGGCGGCATGTCCTTCCACGGCGGGCTTATCGGCGTGATACTGGTGATGATTATCTTCGCCAGGCGCACGAAGCGCTCGTTCTTTCAGGTGTCTGATTTTATTGCGCCGTTAATTCCGTTCGGCCTGGGCGCCGGGCGTCTGGGCAACTTTATCAACGGTGAATTGTGGGGGCGCGTCGATCCTGACTTCCGGTTTGCCATGCTCTTTCCTGGCTCACGCGCGGAAGATATTGCGCTGCTGCCGTCACATCCGCAATGGCAGCCTATTTTTGATACCTACGGCGTATTGCCGCGCCACCCTTCCCAGTTGTATGAACTGGCATTAGAAGGCGTGGTGCTGTTTATCATCCTTAATCTCTTTATTCGCAAACCGCGTCCGATGGGCGCAGTCTCCGGATTATTCCTGATTGGCTATGGCGCGTTTCGTATCATTGTTGAATTCTTCCGCCAGCCGGACGCGCAATTTACCGGCGCGTGGGTACAGTACATCAGCATGGGGCAGATTCTCTCTATCCCGATGATTATCGCTGGCGCGATCATGATGGTTTGGGCATATCGCCGCCGCCCGCAGCAACACGTTTCCTGAGGAACCATGAAACAGTATTTAGAACTGATGCAAAAAGTGCTGGATGAAGGCACACAGAAAAACGACCGTACCGGCACCGGCACGCTTTCCATTTTTGGCCATCAGATGCGTTTTAACCTGCAGGAAGGCTTTCCTCTGGTGACGACGAAACGCTGCCATTTACGTTCAATTATTCACGAACTGCTATGGTTTTTGCAGGGCGATACCAACATCGCTTACCTGCACGAAAATAATGTCACCATCTGGGACGAATGGGCTGATGAGAACGGCGATTTAGGCCCGGTTTATGGTAAGCAGTGGCGTGCATGGCCAACACCGGATGGCCGCCATATCGATCAGATCGCCACGGTCTTAAGCCAGCTTAAAAACGACCCGGACTCTCGTCGTATTATCGTTTCTGCGTGGAACGTCGGCGAGCTGGATAAGATGGCGCTGGCGCCGTGTCACGCCTTTTTCCAGTTTTATGTCGCAGATGGAAAACTCTCCTGTCAGCTTTATCAGCGCTCCTGCGATGTGTTCCTCGGTCTGCCGTTCAACATTGCCAGCTACGCGTTACTGGTGCATATGATGGCGCAACAGTGCGACCTGGACGTCGGCGATTTTGTCTGGACCGGCGGCGACACGCACCTGTACAGCAACCATATGGAGCAGACGCACCTGCAATTAAGCCGTGAACCGCGCGCGCTGCCGAAATTGGTCATTAAGCGTAAACCCGATTCGCTTTTTGACTACCGGTTCGATGATTTCGAAATTGAAGGCTATGATCCGCACCCCGGTATTAAAGCGCCGGTCGCTATCTAAGCGCTGACGATCCTGCCATAACCGACGTCATTGCGCGTCGGTTTTTTTTACCCTTCGTCTCAATCTTCGGCGCGGATTCCTGAAATTTTGCAACGCGCTGCAAGACATGAACTTTTTTCCGTAACGTGCCGAACAATCTGTATTTGGCGCTCGTTATTTTTCTTCCGCCCGCCATACTGCCGACATGAAAAAACAACAGGGCTATACGCTCATTGAAACGGTGGTCGCGATGTCACTCATTATCATTCTCAGCGCCACAGGACTTTATGGCTGGCAACGCTGGCAGCAGCAACAGCGCCTGTGGCAAACCGCATGTCAGGTGCGGGATTACCTGCTGCAACTTCGTGAGGATGCTCACTGGCATAACCGCGATCACATTCTTCGCGTGGTCAGCGAAGGCGGTTCATGGTGCTTTGTCAGCTCTGTTGCTACGCAAACATCGTGTACGCCATCTTCCCCCTTTGTGTTTACGCCCGACTGGCGTGATGTCGTCCTTGCCGATATCACGCCGTCGTTAGCCTTCTTTGGCCTGCGCAATACGGCATGGGCAGGGCACATCGTACTGAAAAACGCTGCCGGAGAGTGGCGTCTGGTCGTCTCCTCCTGGGGGCGAATCAGGCTATGCGAGCGTAATGAGGCCGCCACGTGTCAATAACCACGCGGGGGTTCTCGCTACTGGAAGTTGTGCTGGCGATGGCGATAGGTTCCATTTTACTGCTTGGGTCCGCACGATTTTTACCGGCGCTACAGCGTGAAATCTGGCACAACACGCGACAGTTATCGCTGGAAGATGAAATCTGGCAGCGAACCTATACCGTAGCGAAGCATCTTCAACGTGCGGGTTACTGTCATGGCCACTGTATTGGCGAAGGGTTACATCTTGCCGAACAGGGGCAATGCGTCATCGTTCAGTGGGACGGGAATAATAACGGGGTCTGGGATACCATACCGGCGAAAGAGGCCGACCAGACCGGGTTCCGTATGAAGGATAACGTTCTGGAGACATTACGCGGAGCAACATCTTGCCAGGGTAAGGGATGGGAAAAAATGACCGATCCCAATACGGTACTCATCACGGCGTTTACCGTTGAGCGCCGGGATATAGCGGGATTCTCGCCAGTGCTCATGCTGCATCTGCGCGGCGCCAGCAAAGCCGAGCCTCAGACGGTTATTGACGCGCAATACAGCGTAACGGGATTTAATCTGTGAATCGGGAACGTGGCGCTTCTTCGCTAATACTGGCGCTTTTAATACTGATTCTGGGTAGTCTGCTACTGCAAGGCGTAAATCAGCAGCAGGCCAGCTATGCCGCCCGCGTGACGACGCAGAGCCTGGCGATACAACGCCAGGCGCTTGTGCAGTCGGCGCTGGAATGGGGGCGGGGGCAGCTATGGTCAGGCGTAACCGAAATGGAATGTCGGCGCTATTCCTCTTCAGGGGCAAGAGTCTGTTTGCGGAGGTTACCGGGGGATGAGGTGGTGATGGCGGCGCAAGATGACGGCATGACGTTATGGCGTTTGGGCAACGTCATTCAGGGAAGCATTGTCTTTTCTCCCCACGGCTGGAGCGATTTTTGTCCGTTAAAAGAGGTGGCGTTATGTCGCATCCCCTGAATTTACAACGCGGGTTTAGCCTCCCGGAAGTTTTAGTGGCGATGGTTCTAATGGTAATGATCGTCACCGCGCTGTCAGGCTATCAGCGGGTATTAATGCACAGTTTTGCATTACGACACCAGTATCTCCAGATCTGGCGGCAGGCGTGGCAGCAAACGGCGCTGTATCCATTTTCGCCTGCTGACAGCTGGAAGGCCAACCGGATGCAGACAACGCAATCGGGATGTGTCAGCATCAGCGTCACGATGGTTTCACCCTCTGGCAGGCAGGGGCAGATGACGCGCTTGCATTGTCCAAATCGTTAATCGTCAGGAGTAATTATGTTAAGGGTCTACCACTCCAATCGTCTGGATGTGCTGGAAGCGTTGATGGAATTCATCGTCGAACGCGAGCGGCTGGATGATCCCTTTGAACCAGAAATGATTCTGGTACAAAGCACGGGTATGGCGCAGTGGCTGCAGATGACCCTTTCACAAAAGTTTGGTATTGCGGCGAATATCGCTTTTCCGTTACCGGCGAGTTTTATCTGGGAGATGTTTGTCCGCGTGTTGCCGGATATTCCCAAAGAAAGCGCTTTCAGCAAACAAAGCATGAGCTGGAAACTGATGACCTTGCTGCCGCAGTTGCTGGATAAGGATGAGTTTGTACTGCTGCGCCATTATCTGACCGACGACACCGATAAACGCAAACTCTTTCAGCTTTCCGCGCGCGCCGCCGACCTGTTCGATCAGTATCTGGTTTATCGGCCTGACTGGCTTACGCAGTGGGAAGCGGGAAAAACCGTGGAAGGTCTGGGAGAGGCGCAAAACTGGCAGGCGCCGTTGTGGAAAGCATTGGTGGAATATACCGCCGCGCTGGGGCAGCCGCGCTGGCATCGCGCCAATCTCTACCAACGCTTTATTCAAACGCTGGAAAGCGCGACCGCCTGCCCGCCAGGGTTGCCGTCCCGCGTTTTTATTTGCGGCATTTCCGCGTTACCGCCAGTGTATCTCAGAGCATTGCAGGCGCTGGGTAAACATATTGAAATCCATCTCCTTTTTACTAATCCGTGTCGGTATTACTGGGGGGATATAAAAGACCCAGCCTGGCTGGCAAAACTCATGGCTCGCCAGCGTCGTCACAGTTTTGAAGACCGTCATTTACCGTTGTTCCGTGAAAACCAGAATCCGGAAGCCTTATTTAACAGCGACGGTGAACAGGATATCGGTAATCCGCTACTGGCCTCATGGGGAAAACTGGGGCGGGATTATATCTACCTGCTATCTGAACTGGAAAACAGCCAGGAACTGGATGCGTTTGTTGATATTACGCCAGATAATCTTTTGCATCGGATTCAGGCGGATATTCTTGAACTGGAAAGCCATGCGGTGGCGGGCGTAAATCTTGAGGAGTATTCGCGCAGCGACAATAAGCGTCTGCTCGATCCCGAGGATAACAGCCTCTCTTTTCACGTTTGTCACAGCCCGCAGCGCGAGGTGGAAATACTGCACGATCGCCTGCTGGCGATGCTGGAAGCCGATCCGACGCTAACGCCGCGCGACATTATCGTTATGGTGGCTGATATTGACAGCTATAGCCCGTTTATCCAGGCGGTATTTGGTAGCGCGCCAACGGAGCGCTATCTGCCTTATGCCATTTCCGATCGGCGGGCGCGTCAGTCACATCCGGTGTTACAGGCATTTATCAGCCTGCTTTCGTTACCGGACAGCCGCTTCGTCTCCGAGGATGTTCTGGCGTTGTTAGACGTACCGGTATTGGCTGCCCGCTTTACGATCAACGAAGAAGGGCTGCGTTATTTGCGCTTGTGGGTCAATGAGTCAGGCATTCGCTGGGGAATTGACGATGACAACGTACGCGAGCTGGAACTTCCTGCCACGGGGCAGCATACGTGGCAATTTGGCCTGACGCGTATGCTGCTGGGGTATGCGATGGAAAGCGCCCAGGGCGAGTGGCAGTCGGTTCTGCCTTATGACGAATCCAGCGGTCTGATTGCTGAGCTGGTCGGGCATCTGGCTTCGCTGCTGATGCAGCTTAATATCTGGCGGCGCGGTCTGGCGCAGGAGCGACCGCTGGAAGAGTGGCTGCCCGTTTGTCGCGATATGCTCAATGATTTCTTCCTGCCCGATGCGGACACGGAAGCGGCAATGACATTGATTGAACAGCAGTGGCAGGCCATTATCGCCGAAGGCGTCGCGGCGGAATATGGCGACGCGGTACCGATTTCGCTACTGCGGGATGAACTGGCGCAGCGTCTGGATCAGGAACGTATTAGCCAGCGCTTCCTGGCGGGCCCCATCAATATTTGTACGCTGATGCCGATGCGTTCCATTCCGTTTAGAGTCGTTTGCCTGCTGGGAATGAACGACGGCGTATACCCGCGCCAGCTTGCGCCGTTGGGCTTTGACCTGATGAGCCAAAAACCCATGCGCGGGGATCGTAGCCGTCGCGACGATGACCGCTACCTGTTTCTGGAAGCGTTAATCTCGGCGCAGCAGACGCTGTATATCAGCTACATCGGTCGCTCCATCCAGGATAATAGCGAACGCTTTCCCTCTGTACTGGTGCAAGAATTGGTGGATTACATCGGACAAAGCCACTATTTGCCGGGCGACGAAACGCTGACCTGCGATGAGAGCGAAGCACGAGTCAAAGCGCATATTACGCGTCTGCATACCCGTATGCCTTTTGATGCGCAAAATTACCAACCCGGCGAACAGCAAAGTTATGCCAGAGAGTGGTTGCCCGCGGCGAGTCAGTCGGGAAAAGCGCATTCTGACTTTGTGCAGCCGCTTCCTTTTACGATGCCGGAAACATTGACTCTGGAAAGTCTGCAGCGTTTTTGGGCCCATCCGGTACGCGCATTTTTTCAGATGCGGCTTCAGGTTAATTTCCGCTCGGAAGAGAGTGAGATTCCTGATGCGGAACCGTTTGAATTAGAGGGATTGACGCGATATCAACTTAACCAACAGTTGCTCAATACGCTGGTTGAAGAGGACGACGCCGAACGCTTGTTCCGCCGTTTCCGGGCTGCGGGAGAGTTGCCTTACGGCGCGTTTGGCGAAATATTCTGGGATGCGCAATGTCAGGAGATGCAGCAACTGGCAAGCCGGGTCATCGCCTGCCGTAAGCCGAGCCAAAGCCTGGAAGTGGATCTGCTTTGCAATGGCGTTCAGCTAACCGGCTGGCTGCCGCAGGTACAGGAGGATGGATTATTGCGCTGGCGTCCCGCTTTAATCAGCGTGGCGCAAGGTGTGCAACTTTGGCTGGAACACCTTGTCTATTGTGCCAGCGGCGGTAGTGGCGAAAGTCGCCTGTTTTTGCGTAAAGAGGGAGAGTGGCGATTTCCGCCTCTTGATAAAACGCAGGCAATGGCTTACCTGGCGCAACTGATTGAAGGCTACCGGGAAGGCATGTCTTCTCCGCTATTGGTACTGCCGGAAAGCGGCGGCGCATGGATAAAAGCCTGTTATGACGCTGAAAATGATGTCATGTTAGACGACGATGATACTTTACAGAAGGCCAGGACAAAGTTTCTACAGGCTTATGAAGGCAACATGATGGTGAGCGGCGAAGGCGAAGATATCTGGTATCAACGTCTTTGGCGTCAGCTGGAATCTGAAACGTTGCAGGCTATCATTGCGCAGTCACGGCATTACCTGTTACCGCTGTTTCGTTTTAATCAGTCTCGTTGATTGTATGAAAATCGCGCCATTAAAAGGCTTCGACTATGATGCGCTCTTCGTCACGGACTGATTACTGATAAAAAAATGCTGCCTGGTTCAGCACAATAATATCCCGTTCTGCTCAGGTCGATGGTTTACGTGACCATACAGATGAGTGGGAATGAAAGTTAATGATGAGGTCCGTGAATGCCCCGCAGCACCTGGTTCAAAGCGTTATTGTTATTGGTCGCCCTCTGGGGGCCTGCAGTTCAGGCGGATATCGGTTGGCAACCGCTGCAAGAAACTATCCGTAAAAGCGATAAAGATACCCGGCAGTATCAGGCGATACGTCTTGATAATGACATGGTGGTGTTGCTCGTATCCGATCCGCAGGCTGTAAAGTCGCTTTCAGCGTTAGTGGTGCCCGTTGGATCGCTTGAAGATCCTGAGGCTCATCAGGGGCTTGCTCATTATCTTGAGCATATGTGCCTGATGGGGTCAAAAAAATATCCGCAGGCGGATAGCCTTGCCGAATACCTTAAAAGACATGGCGGTAGCCACAACGCCAGCACCGCGCCTTATCGAACAGCCTTCTACCTGGAGGTTGAAAACGACGCGCTTCCAGGTGCCGTAGATCGACTGGCCGACGCCATTGCCGCGCCATTGCTCAATAAAAAGTATGCCGAACGCGAACGAAACGCGGTGAATGCCGAGCTGACGATGGCGCGCACCCGCGACGGTATGCGTATGGCGCAGGTAAGCGCCGAAACCATTAACCCGGCGCATCCAGGCTCGCACTTTTCTGGCGGCAATCTGGAAACGCTAAGCGATAAGCCGGGAAATCCGGTGCAACAGGCGTTGATCGCTTTTCATGAAAAATACTATTCATCTAATCTGATGAAGGCGGTGATTTACAGTAATAAACCCTTGCCGGAACTGGCGAGTATTGCCGCCGCAACCTATGGTCGCGTGCCGAATAAACAGATTAAAAAACCGGAAATTACCGTACCTGTCATCACCGAGGCGCAGAAGGGCATCATTATTCATTACGTGCCGGCACTACCGCGTAAAGTGCTGCGCGTGGAGTTTCGTATTGATAACAATAGCGCGCAGTTCCGCAGCAAGACCGATGAACTGGTCTCTTATCTAATTGGCAATCGTAGCCCAGGGACGCTCTCTGACTGGCTGCAAAAACAAGGACTGGTCGAAGGTATTAGCGCGGATTCCGATCCGATTGTTAATGGTAACAGCGGCGTATTTGCCATTTCGGCAACGCTGACCGATAAAGGTTTAGCCAATCGTGATGAAGTCGTCGCGGCTATTTTCAGCTATCTCAATATGTTACGTGAAAAAGGGATAGATAAACGTTACTTTGACGAGCTGGCGCATGTGCTGGATCTCGACTTCCGCTATCCGTCGATTACCCGCGATATGGACTATGTCGAATGGCTGGCGGACACTATGATCCGCGTCCCGGTAGCGCATACGCTGGATGCGGCGAATATCGCCGATCGTTACGATCCTGCCGCTATCAAAAATCGCCTGGCGATGATGACGCCGCAGAATGCGCGCATCTGGTACATCAGTCCCCAGGAACCCCATAATAAGACGGCGTATTTTGTGGATGCGCCTTATCAGGTCGATAAGATTAGCGAACAGACGTTTAAAAACTGGCAGCAAAAAGCACAGGGCATTGCGTTGTCGCTGCCGGAGTTAAACCCCTATATTCCTGATGATTTTACGCTTGTTAAGAATGACAAAAACTACGTGCGGCCAGAACTGATTGTCGATAAAGCGGATTTGCGCGTGGTTTATGCGCCGAGTCGTTATTTCGCCAGCGAGCCAAAAGCTGACGTGAGCGTGGTATTGCGTAACCCGCAGGCGATGGACAGCGCCCGCAATCAGGTACTGTTCGCCCTTAATGATTATCTGGCGGGAATGGCGCTCGATCAGCTCAGCAACCAGGCGGCAGTGGGCGGCATTAGCTTTTCTACTAACGCCAACAATGGTCTGATGGTCACTGCGAACGGTTATACCCAGCGTTTGCCGCAGCTTTTCCTGGCGTTGCTGGAAGGATATTTTAGCTACGACGCCACGGAGGAACAGCTGGCGCAGGCGAAATCCTGGTATACGCAGATGATGGATTCTGCGGAGAAGGGAAAAGCCTACGAGCAGGCGATTATGCCGGTGCAGATGATTTCGCAGGTGCCTTATTTTTCCCGTGATGAACGTCGCGCTTTGCTGCCGTCCATTACGTTGAAAGAGGTAATGGCCTATCGTAATGCGTTAAAAACGGGCGCTCGTCCGGAATTTCTGGTTATAGGGAATATGAGCGAAGCCCAGGCGACCTCTCTGGCGCAAGATGTTCAAAAACAGCTCGCGGCGAACGGATCGGCGTGGTGTCGCAACAAAGACGTGGTGGTTGAGAAAAAGCAGTCCGTAATATTTGAAAAAGCGGGCAGTAGCACCGACTCCGCGTTAGCCGCGGTCTTTGTTCCGGTCGGCTACGACGAGTACGTCAGCGCTGCCTACAGCGCGATGTTAGGTCAGATTGTTCAACCGTGGTTTTACAATCAGCTACGAACCGAAGAGCAACTGGGATACGCCGTTTTCGCCTTTCCGATGAGCGTTGGCCGTCAGTGGGGAATGGGGTTCCTGCTACAGAGCAACGATAAACAGCCCTCTTACCTGTGGCAACGCTATCAGGCATTTTTCCCTGACGCCGAGGCGAAGCTGAGGGCGATGAAGCCGGAAGAGTTCGCCCAAATTCAGCAGGCGATCATTACGCAAATGCGCCAGGCGCCGCAAACGTTGGGCGAAGAAGCATCCCGTTTAAGCAAGGATTTCGATCGGGGTAATATGCGCTTTGACTCGCGTGATAAAATCATCGCTCAGATAAAATTGCTGACGCCACAAAAGCTTGCCGATTTCTTCCACCAGGCGGTGGTGGAACCACAAGGTATGGCAATATTGTCACAGATTGCCGGTAGCCAGAATGGAAAAGCAGAATACGTGCATCCGACAGGCTGGAAAGTGTGGGATAACGTCAGCGCTTTGCAGCAAACGTTACCTCTAATGAGCGAAAAGAATGAATGATGTCGCCGAGACTCTTGATCCTCTGCGCTTGCCCCTGACAGGCGAGCGTTTGATTGAAGCATCAGCGGGCACAGGCAAAACGTTTACTATCGCGGCGCTGTATCTGCGGCTACTGCTCGGTTTAGGCGGCAGCGCCGCATTTCCCCGTCCGTTGACCGTTGAAGAACTGCTGGTGGTAACCTTTACGGAGGCCGCCACTGAAGAGCTGCGTGGGCGAATCCGCAGTAATATCCATGAGTTGCGCATCGCCTGTCTGCGGGAAAGCACGGATAATCCGCTTTATGCCCGCTTGCTGGAAGAAATTAGCGACAAAAAGCAGGCCGCACAGTGGTTATTACTGGCGGAACGACAAATGGACGAGGCCGCGGTTTTTACCATCCACGGTTTTTGCCAGCGTATGCTCAGCCTGAACGCTTTCGAATCCGGTATGTTGTTTGAGCAACAGCTTATTGAAGACGAATCTTTGTTGCGTTATCAGGCCTGCGCCGATTTCTGGCGGCGTCATTGCTATCCGCTGCCGCGCGACATCGCGCAGGTGGTGTTTGACGTGTGGAAGGGACCGAAGGCGCTCTTAAAGGATATCGATCGTTATCTGCAGGGCGAAGCGCCGGTCATTAAAGCGCCGCCATCGCAGGAGGAGACGCTGGCATCGCGTCATGAACAGATCCTGGCGCGCATCAACCAGGTGAAGCAGCAGTGGTGTGAGGCGGTTAGCGAGCTGGACGCGCTGATCGAATCATCCGGCATCGATCGCAGAAAGTTCAACCGCGGCAATCAGGCGAAATGGATCGAAAAGATCACCGCGTGGGCGCAAGAAGAGACGAAAAACTATCAATTACCCGAGGCGTTGGGAAAATTTTCACAGCGTTTTTTAGCTGAGCGCACCAAAGCTGGCGGCGTGACGCCCCAGCACCCATTGTTTGTCGCCATCGATAACCTGTTGGGCGAACCGCTATCGATTAAAGATCTGGTTCTTACCCGAGCGCTATCAGAGATCCGTGAAACGGTGGCTCAGGAAAAACGCCGGCGCGGCGAGCTGGGGTTTGACGATATGCTCAGCCGTTTAGATACCGCGCTGCGTAGTGAAAGCGGCGAGGCGCTGGCTGCGGCGATTCGTACCCGTTTTCCGGTGGCGATGATCGATGAATTTCAGGATACCGACCCACAACAGTACCGTATTTTTCGCCGTATCTGGCGACATCAACCCGATACGGCGCTATTGCTGATTGGCGATCCTAAACAGGCGATTTATGCGTTTCGTGGCGCGGATATCTTTACCTACATGAAGGCTCGCAGCGAAGTGAGCGCGCACTATACCCTTGACACTAACTGGCGCTCCGCGCCGGGGATGGTGAATAGCGTTAACAAGCTGTTCAGTCAGATGAATGACACCTTTATGTTCCGCGATATTCCCTTCAGTCCGGTAAAGTTTGCGCCCAGAAACCAGTCGCTGCAATTTAAAGTGAATGACGCGCCTCAACCGGCGATGACCCTGTGGCTAATGGAGGGAGAAAGCTGCGGTTCGGGCGATTATCAAAGTTATATGGCGCAGGTGTGCGCCACGCAAATTCGCGACTGGCTGCGTGCCGGGCAAACGGGCGACGCGCTGCTGACGAACGGCGATTCGTCGCGGCCCGTTCGCGCCTCGGATATTAGCGTGCTGGTGCGCAGCAGGCGGGAAGCCGCGCTGATACGGGATGCGCTGACCTTACTGGCGATCCCCTCCGTCTATCTTTCTAACCGCGACAGCGTATTCGAAACGCTCGAAGCGCAGGAGATGCTGTGGGTGTTGCAGGCGGTGATGGCGCCCGAACGTGAGAATACGCTGCGTAGCGCTCTGGCGACATCAATGATGGGCCTTACCGCGCTGGATATCGAAACGCTTAACAATGATGAAAATGCGTGGGATACGGTTGTCGAAGAGTTTGATGGCTACCGGCAGATTTGGCATAAACGCGGCGTGATGCCTATGCTGCGCGCGCTAATGTCGGCGCGCAATATTGCTGAAAACCTGCTGGCGACGGCGGGAGGCGAACGTCGGCTGACGGATATTTTGCATATTAGCGAGCTGTTACAGGAAGCCGGTTCGCAGCTGGAAAGCGAACATGCGCTGGTGCGTTGGCTGGCGCAACATATCCTTGAACCCGATAGCAATGCTTCCAGCCAGCAACTACGTCTGGAAAGCGATAAGCATCTGGTGCAAATCGTCACCATTCATAAATCGAAAGGTCTGGAATACCCGCTGGTCTGGTTACCTTTTATCACCCATTTCCGCGTGCAGGACCAGGCTTTTTATCACGACAGGCACTCCTACGAGGCGGTGCTGGACCTTAGTCACGCCGAAGAGAGCATAGCACTGGCGGAAGCCGAACGCCTGGCGGAAGACCTGCGCCTACTTTATGTCGCGCTGACCCGTGCAGTGTGGCATTGCAGCCTCGGCGTCGCGCCGCTGGTACGGCGTCGCAGCGATAAGAAAGGCGAGACGGATGTGCACCAAAGCGCGCTTGGGCGACTCCTGCAAAAAGGCGAACCGATGGATGCCGCAGGCCTTCGCGCCTGTATTGAGGCGCTATGCGACGAGGATATCGTGTGTCGAACGCCAGGCAACACGGATAACGACCGCTGGCAAATTGCCGCTGCATCGCACGCGGAACTCAGCGCCAGAACGCTGCAACGCCTGCTTTATGATAGCTGGCGCGTCACCAGTTATTCCGGTTTGCAGCAGCGGGGACATAGCGTGGCGCAAGATCTTATTCCTCGTCTCGACATTGACGCCGCAGGCGTTGGCGAAGCGGCGGAAGCGCCGGCAATGACGCCGCATCACTTTCCTCGCGGGGCATCGCCGGGAACATTTTTGCACAGCCTGTTTGAAGAGCTTGATTTTACTCAACCGATAGACCCCCAATGGGTACAGGAAAAACTGGAGCTGAGTGGTTTTGAAACGCGATGGGAGCCCGTACTTACCCGCTGGCTGGACACCGTGTTACACGTTCCCCTTAACGAGACGGGCGTTAGTCTGAGCGTGCTGACCGAGCGTGAAAAACAGGTCGAAATGGAGTTTTATCTGCCGATTGCCCAGCCGCTTACCGCCGGAGAGCTGGATGCGTTGATTCGTCGGTACGACCCGCTTTCAGCAGGTTGCCCTGCGCTGGATTTCATGCAGGTTCGCGGCATGTTAAAGGGCTTTATCGACCTGGTGTTCCGTTATGAGGGGCGCTATTACTTGCTCGACTATAAATCTAACTGGCTGGGCGAGGATAGCGCCGCTTATACCCAGACGGCGATGGCTGCGGCGATGCAGGCGCATCGCTATGATTTGCAGTACCAGCTTTATACGCTGGCATTGCACCGTTACCTTCGTCATCGAATGGCGAATTACGACTATGAACGCCATTTCGGCGGCGTCATCTATCTCTTTTTACGCGGGGTGGATAGCGAACGTCCGCAGCAGGGTATTTTTACCACTCGTCCTGCGGCGGCGTTAATTAACCAACTGGATGATATGTTTGCAGGTGAAATGAGTGAGGAGGCGCAATGACAATCCAGGAGCGGTTGCTGGAGGCCGTTGAACAAAAACTCTTACGGCCCATTGATGCCCAGTTTGCTTTAACCGTCGCCGGTAACGACGATCCCGCCGTGACGCTGGCGGCAGCGCTGCTTAGTCATGACGCAGGTGAAGGTCACGTGTGTCTGCCGTTGTCGCGTTTAACGTTAACGGAGGAGGCGCATCCCTTACTGGTCGCCTGGATAAGCGAAACGACTACGCCAATCGACTGGAAAAAACGGTTACTGGCGTCTGCGGCGGTTAGCTGTGGCGATAGCCCCGCGCCGTTAATTCTGTGCGGCGAGCGTCTCTACCTGAATCGCATGTGGTGCAACGAACGTACGGTTGCGCGCTTTTTTAACGAGGTTAACCAGGCCATCGCCGTAGATGAAGATCAGTTATCCCGTATTCTGGACGCGCTATTCCCTCCGACAGACGAGGTGAACTGGCAAAAGGTGGCCGCCGCCGTAGCGCTAACTCGCCGTATCTCCGTGATTTCAGGCGGTCCCGGCACCGGTAAAACCACCACCGTCGCGAAGCTGCTGGCGGCATTAATTCAAATGGCGGATGGCGAACGTTGCCGTATCCGGCTGGCGGCGCCGACCGGGAAAGCGGCCGCACGCCTGACGGAGTCGCTTGGCGCGGCGTTGTGTCAGCTTCCTCTTACCGATGCGCAGAAAAAGCGTATACCGGAGGACGCCAGTACGCTGCACCGACTGCTGGGCGCACAGCCCGGCAGCCAGCGATTACGCCATCATGCGGGCAACCCGCTGCATCTGGACGTGCTGGTGGTCGATGAGGCATCAATGATTGATTTGCCGATGATGTCACGTTTGATTGACGCTCTGCCGCCGCACGGACGGGTCATTTTTCTTGGCGATCGCGATCAGTTGGCATCCGTTGAGGCGGGCGCTGTGTTGGGCGATATTTGCGCCTATGTCAACGCAGGGTTTACGGCGGAACGCGCCCGACAGCTAAGTCGACTAACAGGGAGCGCCATTCCGGCGGGGGCCGGAACGCAAGCCGCGTCTTTACGCGATAGCCTCTGTTTGTTGCAAAAGAGCTACCGTTTCGGCAGCGATTCTGGTATCGGCAAGCTGGCGGCGGCGATTAACTGCGGCGACAGGTCGGCAATCCAGGCTGTTTTTCAGCAGGGGTTTAGCGATATAGAGAAGCGTACATTGCAAAGCAGCGACGATTATGCCGGGATGCTGGATGAAGCGCTGGCGGGCTATGGTCGCTACCTGCGGTTGCTGCATGAAAAAGCGACGCCGGAGGCAATCCTTCAGGCTTTCAATGAGTATCAACTGCTTTGTGCGCTGCGCGAAGGCCCATTTGGCGTGAGGGGATTGAATGACCGCATTGAGCAGGCGATGGTGCAGCAACGAAAAATTCAGCGGCACCCGCATTCTCGCTGGTACGAAGGGCGTCCGGTAATGATTGCGCGCAACGATAGCGCGTTGGGGCTATTTAACGGCGATATTGGTATTGCGCTCGATCGCGGGCAGGGGTTACGCGTCTGGTTTGTGATGCCGGACGGCACGATCAAGTCCGTTCAGCCCAGCCGTCTGCCGGAACATGATACAACCTGGGCGATGACGGTACATAAATCACAGGGGTCTGAATTTGATCACGCCGCGCTGATTTTACCCAGCCAGCGTTCGCCGGTCGTGACGCGGGAGCTGGTGTATACCGCGGTTACGCGAGCGCGGCGGCGGTTATCGCTGTATGCCGATGAACGGATCCTGGCAGGCGCGATTGTGACGCGTACGGAGCGGCGCAGCGGGCTAGCCACCTTATTTGATGAAGTCAGTCGTACCGGATAAGACGAGTTCTCGCCGGATGGCGACGCGTAGCGTCTTATCCGGCCTCCA
Organism: Salmonella sp. SAL00670; assembly: GCF_046552235.1. NCBI lineage: Bacteria > Pseudomonadati > Pseudomonadota > Gammaproteobacteria > Enterobacterales > Enterobacteriaceae > Salmonella > Salmonella sp. SAL00670. The sequence continues at coordinate 322,040 of NZ_JBGDUO010000002.1, read as the reverse complement.
AATGATGCTTTCGAGCGTAGGCCTGATAAGCGCAGCGCCATCAGGCCCCCCTTGTTATCCTAAATCTGCCATCAGCACCTTTGAACGTCGCTGATAGTTATACATTTTTTTCTTGCTCTCAGGCAGTAACTCTATATCGACAGGCGTAAAACCGCGCTCCTGGAACCAGTGAATACTGCGCGTCGTCAGCACAAACAATTTACGCAGCCCCATTTGCCGCGCCTGGGCGGCAACCCGCTCCAGAAGCACTTCTCCACGCGATGAGCTGCGGTAATCCGGATGTACCGCTACGCAGGCCATTTCGCCTATTTTCTCTTCCACAAAAGGATACAGCGCCGCGCAGGCGATAGTCATATTATCGCGCTGAATAATGGTAAATTTATCGATCTCCATCTCCAGTTGTTCACGGGAACGGCGTACCAGAATGCCCTGCTGTTCCAGTGGGCGGATAAGCTCCAGAATACCGCCAATATCGTTGATGGTGGCGCGGCGGATCTGCTCGGCGCTCTCCATGACGATCTGCGTACCGATACCATCACGCGAGAACAATTCCTGTAATAGCGAGCCATCTTCCTGATAGCTGATCAGATGGCAACGACGAACGCCGCTACGACAGGCTTTTACCGCGCCGCGCAAAAAACGTACGGTTCCGGAGTTGTAATCGCCCTGCGCTTCCAACTCTTCCACCCGCGCCTGTGCTTCATTCGGGAAGAGTTCAGAAATGATGCCGCCCTCGCTGTTGGTAACGCCCTGAGAAGAACAGAAACCGATCATTTTTTCCGCTTTCAGTTTAACGGCGAGTTGAGTGGCAATCTCTTCTGAGGTCAGATTAAAACTTTCGCCGGTCACTGAGACGGCGACCGGCCCCATCAGAACGATCGCGCCGTTATCCAACTGGCGGTTGATCGCATCTTCATCAATGCGCCGGATACGGCCGCTATGACAGTAGTCCACGCCATCATCAACGCCCAGCGGCTGCGCAATGGTGAAATTGCCACTGACGACATTAATGTGCGCGCCCTGCAACGGCGTATTGTTCAGACTCATCGACAGACGGGCGGTAATATCAAGCTGGAGTAAACCGGCGGCCTGTTTCACCAGCTCCAGTGCTTTGGCGTCCGTCACCCGCGTGTTTTTGTGGTAAATCGGTTCATGATGATGCGCGGCCAGATTGGCGTCGATTTGCGGTCGCGCGCCATACACCACGACAAGGCGAATACCGAGGCTATGCAGTAGCCCGATATCGCTAACGATGCTGGAAAAATTGTCATGCTCAATGGCTTCGCCGCCGAGCATAATGACAAAGGTTTTTCCGCGATGGGTGTTGATATAGGGAACTGAATGGCGAAACCCTTCTACCAGTTCGGTTTTACGTTCCTTTATCATTGCGCGCCCCACTAGTGAATTATTATTCGAAATTAGTGTATTTTTATTCTGTTTTTGCCCTCTGTGCAAGCGTAAATTTTATGCGGTCCGATCGCTTTTCTTAGTAATGCCGTGAATATAAAAAGAATGTTTACCCTTTTATAGATGACAGATTATGCGTCATTCGCTAAAGTTTCCGGTCAATTTGGATGAACTTTGTATGATCTCTATTTAGTTTTTGCTCGGGAGAAGCATGTCGGGAGCCAATTCAGCAATCAGCCGTCGCCGTTTACTACAAGGCGCGGGCGCCATGTGGCTATTAAGCGTGAGCCAGGTCGGGCTGGCTGCCGTAAGCCAGGTCGTTGCGGTGCGTATCTGGCCTGCGTCCAGCTATACCCGCGTCACGGTAGAGTCGAATCGTCTGCTGAAATATAAACAATTTGCCTTAAGTAACCCGGACCGCGTGGTAGTAGATATTGAGGATGTGAATCTGAACTCGGTGCTTAAAGGCATTGGCGCGCAGATTCGCAGCGACGATCCGTATATCAAATCCGCAAGGGTAGGGCAGTTTGATCCTAAGACTGTGCGTATGGTCTTTGAGCTAAAACAAAACGTGAAGCCGCAGCTATTTGCGCTGGCGCCTGTGGCAGGCTTTAAAGAACGTCTGGTGATGGATCTTTATCCTGCCAATGCGCAGGATATGCAGGATCCGCTGCTGGCGCTGCTGGAAGACTACAATAAAGGCGATCTGGATAAACAGGTGCCGCCTTCGCAAAGCGGGCCGCAGCCCGGTAAAGCGGGGCGCGATCGTCCCATTGTCATTATGCTTGATCCGGGACACGGCGGCGAAGACCCCGGCGCGATAGGCAAATACAAAACGCGTGAAAAAGACGTGGTGCTCCAGATAGCCCGCCGCCTGCGCGCGTTGATCGAAAAAGAAGGCAACATGAAGGTCTATATGACGCGCAATGAAGACATCTTCATTCCGTTAAAAGTCCGGGTGGCGAAAGCGCAGAAACAGCGCGCCGACCTGTTTGTCTCTATTCATGCGGATGCCTTCACCAGCCGGCAGCCTAGCGGTTCATCCGTATTCGCGCTATCGACCAAAGGCGCCACCAGTACCGCGGCGAAATATCTGGCGCAAACGCAGAACGCCTCGGACTTAATTGGCGGCGTGAGCAAAAGCGGTGACCGTTATGTCGACCATACGATGTTCGATATGGTGCAATCGCTGACCATTGCCGATAGTTTGAAATTCGGTAAAGCGGTGTTGAAGCAGCTTGGTAAAATTAATGACCTGCATAAAAACAAGGTCGAGCAGGCGGGGTTTGCGGTGTTAAAGGCGCCCGATATTCCATCTATTCTGGTCGAGACGGCGTTTATCAGTAACATTGAAGAAGAACGCAAGCTCAAGACCGCGACGTTCCAGCAACAGGTCGCAGAGTCGATTCTGGCGGGCATTAAAGCGTATTTTGCCGATGGGGCGACGCTGGCGAGAAGAAGTTAACCTGAGATGACGGCGAGTTTATTGCGCGGGTAAGTAGGATGCTGCCCGCACTGTCGTTGCGGACCAGACGACAGATACAAAAAAACACCCGTAAGGGTGTTCATTAAGTTGGTTGCGGGGGCCGGATTTGAACCGACGACCTTCGGGTTATGAGCCCGACGAGCTACCAGGCTGCTCCACCCCGCGTCCGTCTAAACTTGCATTCTCATTGTAATTGGTTGCGGGGGCCGGATTTGAACCGACGACCTTCGGGTTATGAGCCCGACGAGCTACCAGGCTGCTCCACCCCGCGTCCGTGGATGCGCACTATACTCCGCTGAGCTTTTGTTGCAACCCTTTTTTCATATAAATCGCTAATTTCTCATGAATTGCGCAAATACACCGCAGATAGCGCGATTTTTAAACGAATTTACATAATGAGATCGCGATCGCATTTCATTACTCCGGACGGTTTGTTATCTTCACCGGGCACTTTCGATTACGCAGAAGACGAGACACCATGAAAGGACGTTGGGCAAAATATGTGGCGACAGGCGTAATGCTGGCAATGCTGGCTGCCTGTTCATCAAAACCGACCGATCGCGGTCAGCAATATAAGGACGGGAAATTTACCCAGCCCTTCTCCCTGGTAAACCAGCCGGACGCGGTGGGCGCGCCGATTAATGCTGGTGACTTTGCCGAGCAGGTCGACCAGATCCGTTCCGCGTCGCCGCGTTTATACACCAATCAAAGCAACGTCTATAACGCTGTCCAGAACTGGTTACGTTCCGGAGGCGATACGCGCACTATGCGTCAGTTTGGTATCGATGCCTGGCAGATGGAAGGTACCGACAACTACGGTAACGTCCAGTTCACGGGCTACTATACGCCCGTCGTTCAGGCTCGCCATACGCGCCAGGGCGCGTTCCAGTACCCTATCTATAGTATGCCGCCAAAACGCGGGCGCTTACCGTCCCGCGCCCAGATCTACGCAGGCGCGCTGAGCGATAAGTACATCCTGGCCTGGAGTAATTCGCTGATGGATAACTTTATTATGGATGTCCAGGGCAGCGGCTATATTGATTTCGGTGACGGTAGTCCACTGAACTTCTTTAGTTATGCCGGTAAAAACGGCTGGCCTTATCGCAGTATTGGTAAAGTGCTTATCGAGCGCGGTGAAGTGAAAAAAGAAGATATGTCGATGCAGGCTATACGCGAATGGGGAGAGAAGCACAGCGAAGCGGAAGTGCGTGAATTACTGGAGCAGAACCCGTCGTTCGTCTTCTTTAAGCCGCAATCTTTTGCGCCGGTCAAAGGCGCCAGCGCTGTACCGCTGATTGGGCGAGCATCCGTCGCCTCCGACCGCAGCATCATTCCGCCTGGCACGACCTTGTTGGCGGAAGTACCGTTGCTGGATAACAACGGTAAATTTAGCGGTCAGTATGAGCTACGTTTGATGGTCGCACTGGATGTCGGCGGAGCGATTAAAGGCCAGCACTTTGATATTTACCAGGGAATTGGCCCGGATGCCGGGCATCGTGCCGGATGGTATAATCACTATGGTCGCGTCTGGGTGTTAAAAAGCGCGCCGGGCGCCGGTAACGTGTTTAGCGGCTGATTGTGGTATTCTGCGACAACCGGATTGCCCGATAACGCGATCGCTATCGGGCCTGAAAATAGTGAGCAGGGGTGAGGAATAACCTCACCTTTTTTTATTCTGAGGTCATATGTCAGTGGTGATAAGTGATGCCTGGCGCCAACGCTTTGGCGGCACCGCGCGTCTGTACGGTGAAAAAGCGCTGCAGCGGTTTGCTGAGGCGCATATCTGCGTCGTAGGAATCGGCGGGGTGGGATCATGGGCGGCAGAGGCGCTGGCGCGTACGGGCATCGGCGCGATTACGCTGATTGATATGGACGATGTCTGCGTGACCAATACGAACCGTCAGATCCATGCGTTGCGTGATAACGTCGGGTTGGCGAAAGCGGAAGTGATGGCCGAACGGATTCGGCAAATTAACCCGGAGTGCCGGGTAACGGTTATCGATGATTTCATCACGCCGGATAATGTGGCGGGTTATATGAACGCGGGTTTTACCTATGTCATTGACGCCATTGACAGCGTTCGTCCAAAAGCCGCGCTGATTGCGTACTGTCGCCGATATAAGGTTCCTTTAGTGACCACTGGCGGCGCAGGCGGGCAGATCGATCCGACGCAAATCCAGGTCGCTGATTTGGCGAAAACCATCCAGGATCCGCTGGCGGCAAAACTGCGTGAGAGATTGAAACATAATTTTGGCGTAGTGAAGAACAGTAAAGGTAAGCTGGGCGTGGACTGTGTTTTTTCCACCGAAGCGCTGGTTTACCCACAGGCGGACGGTTCCGTATGCGCGATGAAAGCTACCGCAGAAGGGCCAAAACGGATGGATTGCGCCTCTGGCTTCGGCGCGGCGACGATGGTGACGGCAACGTTCGGTTTTGTCGCCGTTTCCCATGCGCTGAAGAAGATCATGGCTAAAGCGGCGCGACAAGAATAAAAGGACGGGGCGGAGTGTCACGCAGACGCGTATCCGGCCCTGCGCCCTTCGTTAGCGAAAGAAGCGCTGTACCCTGCCGAACACCGGTTTCAGACGGGCGCGGAGATAATGGGAATATAAATTTTCAGATATGCATAGAAACAACCCGAACCATACTGCACAAAAGCAGAGCAGTTCCGCATAATTAATGTGTTCGCCAAATATCATAATGGCAAGTAAGAACTGTAAAGACGGCTCTATATATTGCGCCAGTCCGGTCACAATCAACGAGGTGTGATTTAACGCGATGGCAAATAATACCAGTGGAATGATCGTCACTGGCGCCGTCATGACATACAAAAAGAAAGGAGTATTAGCGGATATAATTGGTCCGCTATCGCTAAAGAGAAAAATTAATAGTGATACAGGCAATGCCCATAATGTTTCAATCGTTATCGATGTCATCACATCATAATGTATAAACTTTCGCGCCAGGCCATATAGCGCAAATGATAATCCCATGGTTAGCGCCAGCGCCGGGAAATGCCGTAACATGATAATTTGAAAAGTCAGGCCACAGACACCAGAAAAAACGGCGATGGCCTGAAACAAAGACAGTTTTTCTTTAAGAAAAATGCATCCCAGCGCAATAACAAATAGCGGGTTGATAAAATAGCCGAGGCTGGCATCAAGCACCAGATGATGGGTTAGCGCATAAATAAAAGATGACCATGAGACAATCATCAAAAGTCCGGCGATCATGCAGAAGAAAAAAGATTTTTTATCTTTCCAGGCATCATGAAATCGCGTTCGCTGCCGAAATAACAATCTTACTGCCAGTAATAATGGGATTGACCAGAACACCCGGTATATCAATATTTGTGCGAGATTTCCCCCTGATAAATATTGATAATATAAGGGTGTTAACCCCCATAATATAAATGCCAGTACCACAAACATGGTACCGCTACGCAGATATTTTTCCACTTATCCATATCCTGTTATAACTTCACCCGATGCGTATGAATTTTCCAGTTCTCCTGCTACGCTACATCGAGTGGCTTTATTTACTCTAAAATCTTCACGCCGTTTTAACATGGATTCTAACATTGTAATTTCATTGTGATAGCTGATAAAAATCAAAAGAATGTTTATCAGGGAAATCTGACGCCGAAACTAATAAAGTGACTGGATTATTTTATCTGCATCGCCTGACCGCCGCGGACGGCGCTGTCAGGCGACAGAATATTTACGCTATTTCAACGCTTATGCGTTGCGGCAACAATCGCTTCGCTCAGCGCGTTCAGCCCCTGACTGCGTGAGGCGCTAAGCTGGGCGCGTAAACCCAGCTCATCAAACAGCGCCAGCGGTGAACGAGCCTGTAATTCGGCGGCGTTTTTTCCTTCCACCGCGGTGAGCAATACCGCCAGCAGGCCGCGGACAATCCGCCCCTCACTGTCGCCGAAAAAGTGCATCGTTCCGTTATCTGATCGGGTAAAGCCCAGCCAGACGCGGTTCTCGCAGCCGGCTATCTCCTTCGCCTGCGCTTTGCATTCATCCGGCAGAGCGGGGAGCTGTTTTCCTAACAGAATCAACTGACGATATTTATCCTCCCACTGGGTCAGCGGGAGAAAGATAGCGCGTAACGTCTCTTCCGTTACCGTTGTGCCGAACGGGTGTCCGGTATAAAGAGGGTTTGTCATTAATCCACCAGCAGTTCCAGCGCGCGGTCAACGGCGTTAACCAACGCATCCACATCATGTTGGGTATTATACGGCGCAAAAGAGGCGCGCAGAGTCCCTGTGACGCCAAGTTCCGCCAGCAATGGCTGGGCGCAATGTTGCCCGGCCCGGAGCGCAATACCGTATTCCGCCAGCAGTGTCACCATATCGCCGTGGTGCACGCCGACAAAATCAAAGGCCAGAAGGCTGGAGTCCTGGCAGCGGAACGAACGAAAGCCCGGGCGTTTCGCCAGTGCGTCTTCCGCCAGCGTTGCCAGCCCCCGGCTCCAGTTTTCGGCCTGTTCAATATCGATATCGGACAGCCATTCCAGCGCAGCGCTCAGGCCGATGACCCCGGCGACGTTCGGCGTCCCCGCTTCCAGTTTCCAGGGAGCGCTTTGAGTGGTGAAGCCTTCAAAGCTAACGTCACGGATCATCTTGCCGCCGCCGAGCCAGGGCGACATCGCCTCAAGAAGCTCCGGCTTACCGTACAGCACGCCGATACCGGTTGGACCATACAGTTTGTGAGCGGAAAAAGCATAAAAATCGATATCAAGCTGCTGAACATCCGCCGGGAAGTGTACCGCGCCTTGCGCGCCATCTACCATCACGACCATTCCCGCCGCGTGAGCGGCGCTGATAGCGCCTGTGAGATCCGGACAGCCGCCCGTTACGTTCGACATTTGCCCCAGCGCCAGTATCCGGCTGCGCGACGTGATCAGTTCCGGCAGACGCTCAACATCAGGAAGACGCCGGTCATTAAGCGGCAGTTTTATGACCTGCGCGCCGGTTTGTTGCGCCACCATCAGCCAGGGCACAAGGTTGGCGTGATGCTCGGCGACGCTAACGATAATTTCATCGCCGGGACGCAGACGAGGACGGGTGTAACACTGCGCCACCATGTTGATCGCTTCGGTGGTGCCGCGTGTCCAGACGATACTTTTTTCATCGGGCGCGTTTAACAGCCGCGCTGCTTTTGCTCTGGCCGCTTCATATTGCGCCGTCAGGCGCTGCGCCTGCGCAAACTGGCTACGATGAACGTTACCGGCGCTCAAACAATAAAACTGGTGCGTGGCGTCAATGACTGCCTGTGGCTTTAATGCCGTGGCGGCGCTATCGAGATAAACACCCGCATCGGCTAGCGCGGGAAACTGCGCGCGAAACTGCGTGGGATTAAAAGCGTTCATGATATTCCTCGGTTCAGTTTACCGATCGTGGCGTAAAAGCGCGGCTGATACAAGGTTTGTCCTAACCATCGGAATCGTCTGTATATCCTGGCGAATTATGTAAAGGAGGTTATGCTGAATAATGTTAGGCGAATGTTTAAGCCTGTTACGGAGTCCGCTTTAAATAGCACAAACAGCTTTAAGGAGAAGAAGATGAAAAAGACTGCCGCAATTATCTCTGCATGTATGCTGACTTTTGCCCTGAGCGCCTGTTCCGGTCCTAATTACGTTATGCACACCAATGATGGACGTAGCATTGTGACCGACGGTAAACCCCAGACCGATAACGATACCGGTATGATTTCGTATAAAGACGCTAATGGCAACAAACAGCAGATCAATCGTACTGACGTGAAAGAGATGGTGGCTCTGGAAAACTAACCGTTTGTTATACAAAAAAAAGCACCGCAATATGGCGGTGCTACATTAATCACTATGGACAGACAGGGTAAATGTACAGGAAGTGAAAAAGGGTAGTCTCGCTACCGTGGTCTGAATCGCAGACCAATTGCAAACACAACAACACAACATCACAACCGTAAGCCAAAAGCCCATCAGAACACGCATTCCGATAAAACTTTTCGTTCCGGCTCAGGAAGTGCCGCCACTATAGGTATTTGCTGGTAGAACCTCAACGGACAATTTATAATGTCTCAGATTAAAAAAACTAATAGGTTACATGTTGTTACCTATTTGTTAAATTCATTCGACATTAAGTCCAGAGGCCATGTCAAAACGATTACCTCCTTTAAATGCGTTACGCGTTTTTGATGCTGCCGCGCGCCATTTGAGCTTTACGCGAGCAGCGGAAGAACTTTTTGTGACGCAGGCCGCAGTAAGCCACCAAATTAAGTCACTTGAGGATTTTTTGGGGCTAAAACTGTTCCGCCGCCGCAATCGTTCGCTGCTGCTGACGGAAGAAGGCCAAAGCTATTTTCTCGACATTAAAGAGATATTTTCCCAGCTCACGGAAGCAACGCGTAAGCTCCAGGCGCGCAGTGCTAAAGGGGCGCTGACGGTGAGTTTACCACCCAGTTTTGCCATCCAGTGGCTGGTGCCCAGGCTCTCCAGCTTTAACTCAGCTTATCCGGGAATTGACGTTCGGATACAAGCCGTTGACCGTCAGGAAGATAAACTGGCAGACGATGTCGATGTCGCGATTTTTTATGGCCGGGGAAACTGGCCGGGCTTGCGCGTCGAAAAATTATACGCAGAATATTTACTGCCCGTCTGTTCTCCTTTATTACTCACAGGCGAAAAACCGTTAAAAACGCCGGAAGATCTGGCGAAACACACGTTATTGCACGATGCCTCCCGGCGTGACTGGCAGGCCTATACTCGTCAGTTAGGGCTCAACCATATTAACGTTCAGCAAGGGCCGATATTTAGCCACAGCGCGATGGTGCTACAGGCCGCTATTCACGGACAGGGGATCGCGCTGGCGAATAATGTTATGGCGCAGTCGGAAATTGAAGCCGGGCGACTGGTGTGTCCATTTAACGATGTTCTGGTGAGTAAGAATGCTTTTTATCTGGTTTGTCATGACAGCCAGGCAGAACTGGGTAAAATAGCCGCCTTCCGTCAGTGGATTTTGGCGAAGGCGGCGACGGAGCAAGAAAAATTCCGTTTTCGTTACGAACAATAATTAACTTAGGGTATGACCATGACCAGCCGTTTTATGCTGATTGTCGCCGCTATCAGCGGTTTTATTTACGTTGCTCTGGGCGCGTTCGGGGCGCATGTTTTGAGTAAAACCCTGGGCGTGGTTGAAATGGGCTGGATTCAGACCGGCCTGCAATATCAGGCGTTCCATACGCTGGCGATCTTTGGCCTGGCGGTGGCGATGCAGCGCCGTATCAGCATCTGGTTTTACTGGAGCAGCGTTTTTCTGGCGCTGGGCACGGTGCTGTTTAGCGGCAGCCTGTACTGCCTTGCGCTTTCGCATCTGCGCCTGTGGGCGTATATCACGCCTGTCGGCGGCGTCAGTTTCCTGGTGGGCTGGGCGCTATTGCTGATTGGCGCCATTCGTATGAAACGTAAGGGCGCGAGCCATGAATAAAGTTGTATTGCTCTGCCGTCCGGGGTTTGAAAAAGAGTGCGCTGCAGAAATTACCGATAAAGCGGGAAAACGGGAAATATTTGGTTTTGCACGCGTAAAAGAGAACGCAGGCTATGTCATTTATGAATGCTACCAGCCGGAAGATGGCGAAAAGCTGATTTCAGAACTGCCGTTCAGTTCGCTGATTTTCGCCCGCCAGTGGTTTGTGGTGGGGGAACTGCTGCAACATTTACCGCCGGAAGACAGAATTACGCCGATTGTCGGCATGTTGCAGGGCGTAGTGGAAAAGGGCGGCGAGCTGCGAGTTGAAGTCGCCGACACCAATGAAAGTAAAGAACTGATGAAGTTCTGCCGCAAATTTACGGTGCCGCTGCGCGCGGCTTTGCGTGATGCGGGCGTATTGACGAATTATGAAACGCCGAAGCGTCCGGTCGTTCATGTCTTTTTTATCGCGCCAGGATGCTGCTATACCGGTTATTCGTTCGCGCATAACAATTCACCGTTTTATATGGGCATCCCGCGTTTGAAGTTTCCGTCTGATGCGCCGAGCCGCTCAACGCTGAAACTGGAAGAGGCGCTCCACGTTTTCATCCCGGAAGATGAGTGGGATGAACGTCTGGCGAACGGCATGTATGCGGTGGATTTGGGTGCCTGTCCCGGCGGATGGACGTACCAGTTAGTGAAGCGCAATATGTGGGTCTACTCCGTAGATAACGGCCCGATGGCGCAAAGCCTGATGGACACCGGGCAGGTGACCTGGTTGCGTGAGGATGGCTTCAGGTACCGTCCGAACCGGAATAATATTTCATGGATGGTCTGCGATATGGTGGAGAAGCCGGCCAAAGTCACCGCGTTAATGGCGCAGTGGCTGGTGAACGGCTGGTGTCGGGAGACGATTTTTAACCTTAAACTGCCGATGAAAAAACGCTATGAAGAGGTGTCGCATAACCTGGCGTATCTTCAGGCGCAGTTGGATGAGCACGGCGTTAATGCGCAGATCCAGGCGCGTCAGCTTTATCACGATCGCGAAGAAGTGACGGTACACGTGCGTCGGTTGTGGGCGGCTGTTGGCGGGCGTCGCGACGAGCGATAAAAACGCGTTGCCGTCGTCCGGCGCGTCATCAGCGCCGGATGACGCACGCTTATCCGGTCTACGATTGCGGCGCATCTGAAACAATATGCGTCACGTCATCCAGATGGCCGATGCGCGCCTCTCCTGAACGATTAAATTTACTTTTATCAATCAATAATAAAGACTGCGAGGCGCGCCTGAGCAGGATAGATTTAAAATCGGCGTTGATCGCATTGGAGTCCCACAGATCGCCGCCGCTGTCGATCCCCTCGCAGGAAAAGATGAACAGATCGATATCAAGCGATTTTAGCTGTGAGATAAGCGACGGATTAACGTAACAGCCATATTTACGTTCAAGCTGGCCGCCGGAACTTATCAGCGCAATGCGTTCGCGTTTTCCCAGCTCCTGACAGATAGGATGGCTATTGGTAAAAACCTGAATGGGAATATCCGGCAACTGGCGGGCCAGATACCAGCAGGTTGAACTGGCATCCAGCGCAATCGTCATTCCTTCTTCTATCCACGCTAACGCTTCACGGGCAATATCGGCTTTATGCGCATAATGGCTTTTCAGGCGGATATGGAATGGATCGCCGCTGTCCTGATTTTCACGATGAATATATTTAGCTCGTCCGTGATTACGCAGCACTTTTCCCTGCGTCTGTAGTTCACTGAGATCGCGGCGGATGGTCTCTTTACTGACGTTAAGCCGGGTGGCCAGCGCTTCGGTGGTCAGACTTTTATGATTGATCAGCAGATCGACTATCGCTTGTTGGCGTGCCGCTTTCATTTTTCTCACCCCATCATTCGATGAACGCCCGCGTCATGCGGGCGCACCGGCAAGAGATTACGGCGTTACCCCTTTTTTTAAAAGAATATTTCCGTACTTCGCGCACTCACCTGTGATAACGATCGCAAACGCTTTTTGCGCCCGCTCATAAAACGCATAGCGGTCGATACGAACGATATCCGGGCACGGCGCTTCTAATGACAAAGCATCGCGATAGCGCGCTTCAACGCTGGGATCGAGCGTGTCGCCTTCCACGGCGGCCATCATCACCAGCGGCGGGGCGTAGCTATCCAGCTCAAAGAGCGGAATAATTGCCCGCAGTAGATCGCTGACGCTAAGACCATCGGCGCGAATCACCTGCGGGCCCAGGCTATGCGCGGGAAAGTGAGCGTCGGAAAAAATGATTTCGTCCCCGTGGCCCATCTCGGCCAGCACTTTGAGCAGTGTCGGGGAAATTAACGGTGAAATGGTTTTTAGCATTTCATACTCCCTCAATAATTTCAGGTTCGGTTTGCGGCCAGAAATAGCGATACTGATAATTGACCTGCGCGCGCGCCTGCTCGGGGCTACTAAATTCGCCTACGCCGTACCAGCCAAACATGGCAGCGCCGGCCACGGTGGTTTCCGCGTCGTCCAGCACCTTGATAGGGAGAGCAAGCTGATTCGCTTTAATTTGATTCCACAAAGCGTTGCGACTGCCGCCGCCAACCAGTAACAGTTCTGTGGCGTTAAAATGGCCGATTTTCTCCAGCGTGCGCAGATTACGCTGCAGTTGCGCCGTCAGGCCTTCCAGCGCGGCGCGATAGAAATGGCCGCGGGTGGTATTGAGCGTCACGCCCTGCCAGCCTGCATTTTGGCAGGCGAGCAGATCGCACTGCATCCGCACGCCTTCCGCGCCAGCGGGAATAGCGCGCGCTTCGTCGATCAGCGTTTGCCATGGCGTTTCCGGCGTCCACAGCAGTTTTCGTACCCATTCGAGTACGCCGGAGGCCAGCCACTGCATTCCGGGGTTATAAAGCCCCGACTGACTGTCCAGTTCACAGGTCGAGCCCGGATACTGGCTGAGCAGCGAGGTATCCACCTGACCGCTGCGCACCATCAGAATCTCCCAGGTTCCGGAGGAGAGCACTGGTTCACCTTGCTGCGCGCCAGCGCCGAATAACGCGAACTGAGTATCGTGTCCGGCAGAGATCACCGGCACACCCGCCGGGAGACCGAGTAGCCTGGCCGCGTCTGTCTGTAGCGTGCCTATCGGGGCGCCCGCTTCCACGATACGCGGGAACAGGCGGCGCGCCAGGCCCGTCGCCTGCAGGATTTCCGGACTAAAGTCGCGCTGATGGATATCCAGTAGTTGGCTGGTGCCTGCCATAGTGATATCGGTCGTAAACTCACCGGTCAGACGGTGGTTAATCAGCGACGAGATAAACAGCCAGCAGTGAGCTTGTTCCAGCAGGCGCGGATGATTCTCTTTAAGCCAGACCAGTTTATACAGCGTGTTAAAGCTGAACGCGCCGACGCCGGAGAGCGTCTGCAATTGCCGGGGCGAGATAAAGCGCTCAATCGTTTCCATCACGGCAGCGGTTCGCGGGCATTTCCAACTGATGACCGGGTAGAGCAGCTTACCCTGCGCATCGACCAGCGCGCCATCGACGCCGAAAGTAGTCACCGTAATACCGCGAACAACACACTCCGACAGGGCGCTGGAGAGTGACCTGCAGCAGTCGGCGAAACGTTGCAGGATGGCGTCCAGCGACCACTGATGCCAGGCGCTATTTTCTGCGGCAATGTCGCTGGCGTTAGCGGTTGAGGCGCGGGCGACAATTTTCCCCTGGCGATCAACGGCGATCGCCCGAACGTTAGTCGCACCGCAGTCGAGAACCAGGATAACGTCTTGTTTCATAGATAACTCCATAAACGCCGCCTGATGGCGCTACGCTTATCCGGCCTACGGTTCACGCGCCCGTAGGCCCGGTAAGCCTGCGCCACCGGGCTAAGCCGCATTAACGTTTATACAGCGGGCCATAATTCTGGCAGGCGCGATAATCCTGGCCTTCGATATCCATACCGTGAGCCGCCCAGGCGGAAGGACGGTAGATCTTCGCCTCCTCCACGTTGTGCATACATACCGGGATACGCAGCATTGCGGCGAGAGTAATAAAATCCGCCCCTACATGGCCGATGGTGAGTACGCCGTGGTTAGCGCCCCAGTTCGCCATCACCGAATAGACATCGGTAAACGGGCCTTTGCCGGTAAGACGCGGCGCAAACCAGGTGGTAGGCCAGGTAGAGTTGGTGCGGGCATCAAGCTGATCGTGCATCGCTTTCGGCAGTTCGACGCTCCAGCCCTCGGCGATTTGCAGTACTGGTCCCAGGCCTTTGATGATATTCACGCGGGTCATGGTGAATGGCACGCCGCCTTCGGTCAGGAAACGGGATGAGTAGCCGCCGCCGCGGAAGTATTCGTGAATCGCCGGGCACCATTCGGTGGCCGCCAGACACGCATCCGCCTCTTGTTGGCTGATTTCCCAGTGTGGTTTCATGGTCGGCTTGCCTTCGCTGTCGCGCTGTTTACAGGCACCGTCCAGAGCGGCAGAACCGGAGTTAATCAGGTGAATAATGCCGTGCTCCGCCAGTCCGCTGAGCGCCTGGCCGGTGACGCGTTCTACGGCTTCCGGCGACCAGTAGGTTCGCACGTCGGCGAAGATCTGCGCGGTACCGGTGAGTTGATGGCCGAACAGCATCGCTACGCCGTTCAGACTGTCATTTTCGGTGGCGACGACAAACGGTTCGCGTACGCCATTCCAGTCAAAAGAGCTATTGAGCAGCGCTTCGGCGGTATCGCCATTCGGGTATTGATCGGTCCAGTGGCGCTGGCCCTGGAAGCCGGCGGCAATGGCGTTGTAGCCCAGCGATTCTTCAACTAACCCTTTGTCCGCCAGCGTCTTGTTGCCCTGCATCATGTCGCGAATACACATCGCCATCAGCAGGCTCTCTTTTAGCACCGCGCGGTTCTGGGCTTCATTGCGCTTATACTGCGAGGCGTTTTGATCTTCGCCGTAGCGGAAGTTTTTATCCGCCCACGCTAGCGCCATCTCCAGTTCGGCCTCATCATAAATTTTTTGATCGATACGGCGGCGCAGTTCGGTCATATCTACCGCTTGCACCTTCATGCCCAGCCAGGACTCAAAGAAGTTATGATCGACAATGGAACCCGCGATCCCCATCGACACGCCGCCGACGGAGAGGTAGCTTTTGCCTTTCATGCTGGCTACCGCTAACCCTGCCCGCGCAAAACGCAGCAGTTTTTCTTCGACGTCGGCAGGAATGGAGGTATCGTCGGCATCCTGCACGTCATGGCCATAAATGGAGAACGCTGGAATGCCTTTCTGGCTGTGCGCCGCCAGCGCTGCGGCAAGGTAAACCGCCCCGGGACGCTCTGTGCCGTTAAAGCCCCAGATGGCTTTCGGACGCATCGGGTCCATATCAATGGTTTCGCTGCCATAGCACCAACACGGCGTAACGGTAATGGTCACGCCCACGTTCTGGCTGCTGAATTTTTCTTCACAGGCGGCGGATTCCGCCATTCCGGCAATACAGGTATCCGCAATGACGCACTCCACCTGAGCCCCGCAGGCGTGGCGGATTTTCTCGGTGATGAGCGCCGCCGTCGCTTTCGCCATGTTCATGGTTTGCTCTTCGAGCGACTCGCGTACGCCCATACGACGTCCATCAATCACCGGGCGGATACCGATTTTCGGTAAGCTGATTTTTTTCATGACAGATTCCTCACGTTATTCGGATAAATGTTCAGTTTGTCGCCGCTTGTGAACGGAAACGGGCAAAAATGAAGATGACGGCAAAGCACAATGCCGGAACCAGTTCGGCGGTCGGGATTTTGCCTGCAGCGTCGCTAACGAAGCCCATTACTGGCGTGACAATACCGCCGCCAATGATGGTCATGACGATAAAAGACGAGCCGTACTTAGTGTCCTGTCCCAGATTTTTGATACCCAGCGAGAAGATGGTCGGGTACTGGATTGACATAAATGCGCTACACAACGTCAGCGCCAGCAGGCCGATATGTCCGCCGCTAAAGGCGGAAATCAGACACAGGAGCATGGCAAACAGGGCGTAGGCGGCCAGCACTTTATGCGGCGCGAAGCGGCTGATAAGCCAGGTCCCGGTGAAACGGCCGATAAAGAAGCACACCATCGTGCCGGTCAGGTAGTTGGCGGCGAAACCGGGCGTCATTCCAGGGATCTCCTCAATGGCGTAGCGGATCAGATAGCTCCAGCAGGCGGTTTGCGCCCCCACGTAGCAGAACTGCGCCAGCACCGCCCAGCGCCAGTGGCGGATACGGATGAGTCGGGAGAGAGAAGATAAGAAAGAGCTTTGTTTAGCATCGCTATGATCGTCACTTTGCAGGGCCGGAAATTTGGTCAGCATAATCAGCAGCGCAACTACTAATACGATGGCGACGATAATCATGTATGGCGTTTGTACCGATAACACCAGGCTGTGTTTATAGGCGCTAAGCTGATCCGGCGTCATTTTATCAAGCGCTTCTTGCGATTGATGCGGCACGTTAGACAAAATAAGGCTTTGCCCAAACACAACGGCGATAATAGCGCCAAAGGAGTTAAAAGTTTGCGCCAGATTAAGCCGGAAATGTCCGCCGCTTTCTGGACCTAATACCGTAACAAAAGGGTTGGCTGCAGTTTCAAGGCAACCTAAACCGGCGGCGATGATAAACAGGCCAATTAAAAACAATGTGTAATTCATTATCTCGGCGGCAGGCCAGAATAATGCGGCGCCAACAGCATACAAAAAAAGCCCGGTGATAATCCCTGCTTTATAACTGAGTTTTTTCATCAAAATCCCAGCGGGGATTGGAATGACGAAATAACCGAAATAAAACGCTGACTGAATAAGCCCAGCCTGAAAGTTAGTTAGCGTAAAAGCTTGTTGAAACTGCGGTAATAAAATGTCATTCAGATTATTGGCGACGGCCCACAGAAAAAATAGCGAGCAAAGTAAGGCGAATGGAATAATGTAGCGCTTGCTCTTGCTTTGCTCTGCATCCACAGCACGAAAACTCTGCGTTTGTATTGTTGTGTTTCCCATAGCATCCTCATCGGTTCAGAAGCTTTTGCGTGCGGTCGGTTCTGGTCACCAGACCGTAAAATTAGGTGAGTTCGCTTTTCTTTCCGGTAATAAATTGGCGTCCGGAATGAACTCATGGATTCATTTTCAAATAAAAAAGGCCTTTTAATATGATGGCGGTCACATTTATACCTGAGAGCAGAGCGTTCTGTGATTATCATCACTTTAATTTCCATAAAAAAATGACCGTTTGAGATGTTTAATTTAAAAAACCACAGACTGAATGCCCGAATTAAATTATTGCCACGAAAACGGGCAGTAGTAACTTATTCTTCATTTTTGCCCGTTTTAAAAAATATTATTAAGAGCGGGCATTTATCGGCGAGAGAAACGGTAGTCGTCTGGTTTATCGTGGCGAATTAATTGATGTGAATCACAAAATATCGTTATTTAAATTCCCTTCTCTTTATTCAGTATGATGATAGTTGCTAACTATTTGATTATTTCAACAGGACAGCAGCGCGATGCGAAAGGCGGTTTTGTTGTCTCATTTTGAATCACAGAGAGAGGTAAATAATGGAACGGAATAGACTGGCGCGGCAGATTATTGATACCTGTCTGGAAATGACGCGGTTAGGGTTAAATCAGGGGACGGCAGGTAACGTGAGCGTACGCTATCAGGGCGGAATGCTGATTACGCCGACGGGGATCCCCTACGAGAAGCTGACAGAGTCGCACATTGTCTTTATTGATGCAGACGGTCAGCATGAGCAGGGCAAGCTGCCTTCCAGCGAGTGGCGTTTTCATATGGCGGCATACCAGACGCGCCCTGACGCCAATGCCGTGGTACATAACCACGCTGTCCATTGTACGGCAGTCTCGATCCTCAATCGCCCGATTCCGGCGATTCACTACATGATTGCCGCCGCAGGAGGAAACTCTATTCCCTGCGCGCCCTACGCCACTTTTGGCACCCGCGAACTTTCTGACCATGTTGCCGTGGCGCTTAAAAATCGTAAAGCGACGCTGTTACAGCATCACGGGCTTATCGCTTGTGAAGAAAATTTAGACAAAGCGTTGTGGCTGGCGCATGAAGTGGAAGTGCTGGCGCAGCTCTATTTAAGTACGCTGGCCATTGTCGATCCGGTACCGGTACTGGATGACGAGGCGATCGCTATCGTACTGGAGAAATTTAAAACTTACGGATTACGTATTGAAGAGTGATGTAAGGAGACTGGCGATGGCGAACAGAATGATTCTGAATGAAACGGCATGGTTTGGCCGGGGAGCGGTGGACGCATTAACCGATGAGGTGACGCGCCGCGGTTATCATAAAGCGCTGATTGTTACCGATAAAACGCTGGTGCAATGCGGTGTGGTCGATAAAGTGACAAGCAGAATGGATGCCGCAGGGCTGGCGTGGGAGATCTATGCGGGCGTGATCCCTAATCCTACGATTTCTGTTGTCCAGGAAGGGCTTAAGGTCTTTACCCAAAGTGGCGCGGACTATCTCATCGCCATTGGCGGCGGTTCTCCGCAGGATACCTGCAAAGCGATCGGTATTATCAGTAACAATCCGGAATTTGCCGATGTGCGCAGTCTGGAAGGGCTATCGCCGACCCGTAAACCCAGCGTGCCGATTATGGCGATCCCGACAACGGCGGGAACCGCGGCGGAAGTCACTATCAATTATGTGATTACCGATGAAGAGAAACGGCGCAAATTCGTTTGTGTCGATCCACATGATATTCCGCAGGCGGCATTTATCGATGCCGATATGATGGACGGTATGCCGCCCGCGCTGAAAGCGGCAACGGGCGTGGATGCGCTAACCCATGCTATTGAAGGCTATATTACCCGGGCCGCATGGGCGCTGACGGATGCCTTACATATCAAAGCCATTGAGATTATTGCTGGCGCGCTACGCGGCGCCGTAGCCGGAGAAAAAGAGGCCGGTGAGGCGATGGCGCTGGGGCAATACGTTGCCGGGATGGGGTTTTCCAATGTGGGGCTGGGACTGGTGCATGGGATGGCGCATCCGCTGGGCGCGTTTTACAACACGCCGCACGGCGTCGCGAATGCTATTTTGCTTCCGCATGTGATGCGTTTTAATGCCGGGTATACCAACGAGAAATTCCGTGATATCGCCCGGGCGATGGGGGTGAAGGTAGAAGGATTGAGTCTTGAAGAGGCGCGTAATGCCGCAGTGGAAGCCGTATTTACGCTAAATCGCGATGTGGGAATTCCGCTGCATTTGCGTGATGTTGGCGTTCGAAAAGAGGATATCCCGGCGCTGGCACAGGCGGCGTTCGATGATGTCTGTACGGGCGGCAATCCGCGTGAAGCGAGTCTGGCGGATATTGTCGAACTGTATCATACCGCCTGGTAATTTTGCCGGATGGCGCAGCGCTTATCCGCTCTACATTTCGTGCAGTTCTGTAGGCCGGATAAGGCGTTCACGCCGCCATCCGGCAACAAAACTACCGCGCCAGCCGTAGCTGCTGTAAGTTTCCGTCAATATGTAAATCGGTTTGCAGACGTGCAATATCGCGGCAGAGAAATGCCATTTCTTTATGCGTCTCAAGCTTTTTGCGCCACTTTTCCGGCACCTCGTCCGGATGGGCGTAAATTCCCTCCAGATTTTGAAACTGAATCAATAGCTGGGTCGCGCTTTTGGGGCCGATACCGGCAACGCCGGGGACTTTCGAACTGCTGATTCCTGCCAGCCCCCAGTAATCCGGCAACTGCCGGGGGAGTACGCCAAACTCTTTTTCAATAAACGGCGCGTCCAGCCAGCGTTTCTGGAAGTAGTCGCGAATGCGCAATCCCGGAGAGAGCAACTGGCAATAGCCTTTATCGGTTGACACAATGGTTGCCTGGTGTCCGGCTTCGGTAACTTTTAGCGCCAGCGTCGCCGCCAGATCGTCCGCTTCGTTACCATCTGATGCCCAACAGCGTACGCCGCGCTGTTCAAACGCGGCGCGTAGGGCGGGCATTTCATTATGTAAATCGTCAGGCATCGGCGGACGTCCTGCTTTGTAGTCCGGTAAACGCTGATGACGCCAGCCGCTGCTGCGCGCGTCGTCATCAAATACCGCTACGGCATGGGTTGGCTGGCTGTGGATAATCAATTGATCGAGCGCGTGTTGGCAGGTTTCCACACAGGGCGATCCCTGAACGGCGTGAATACGGCGAATCAAATTGAGCGCGTCGACGATAAGCAGATGAGCAGCCACGGTGTTCTCCCTTACAAACCTGCGCGTAGGGTAACATTCACGGCGGGGGGAGGCGAGCATTGCGAAATAGCGCTATCCGTAGGCCTGATAAGCGAAGCGACATCAGGCAACAAAGCCGGATGGCGGCGAGCGCCTTATCCGGCCTACAGATCCTAAAATGTGCTGAGAATTAATCGCAGGTAACGATCTTCATCGCCAGGCCGCCGCGCGAAGTTTCGCGGTACTTAGCGTTCATGTCTTTACCGGTTTCGTACATGGTCTCAATCACTTTATCGAGGCATACACGCGGTTCGCTGGTACGGCGCAGCGCCATACGCGCGGCGTTGACCGCTTTGACTGAAGCAATCGCGTTACGCTCAATGCAGGGAACCTGGACCTGGCCGGCAACCGGATCGCAAGTTAACCCCAGATTATGCTCCATGGCGATTTCTGCGGCGATGCACACCTGCGCCGGGCTACCGCCCAGCAGCTCGGCCAGACCCGCTGCCGCCATGGAACAGGCCACGCCGACCTCTCCCTGACAACCCACTTCGGCGCCGGAAATAGAGGCGTTCATCTTATACAGCGAGCCAATCGCGCTGGCGACCAGCATATAGCGAGCAAGCGAGTTAGCATTTACTTCGCGGATAAACTTGTCATAGTACGCCAGCACCGCCGGAACAATACCACATGCGCCGTTAGTCGGGGCAGTGACTACTCGTCCGCCTGCGGCATTCTCTTCGTTCACCGCCAGAGCGAACATATTGATCCAGTCGACGACCGCCATCGGATCGGTGGTGGTCTTATCCTGACTGACCAGCATCCGACGCAGCGCCGCCGCGCGACGCGGAACGCGCAGTTTGCCCGGCAATACGCCCTCGGTGGTGATACCGCGCTCAATACCGCTGCGCATCACCTCCCAGACCCTGGCGAAGTGCTGCTCCAGCGCTTCTTTACTGTGCAGAGCCAGTTCGTTTTGCATCATCAGACCGGAGAGCGACAGACCCGTCTCCTGGCAATGGCGCTGTAAATCCGCGGCGGTTTTATAAGGATATGGTACGTTAACGGGTTCGCTATTCGTCAAACCAAAGTGCTCTTCATCGACGATAAAGCCGCCGCCAATGGAGTAGTAGGTTTGGCTGTAGAGCACTTTATCGCCCGCCAGCGCGGTAATACGCATCCCGTTCTCATGCAGAGACAGGTTGTCGGCGTGGAAATTCATGCACTTATCGACCGGAAATTCGACTTCATGCTGCCCATTGGCCAGTAGTAAACGCCCATGGGTGTTCACATCCTGGATAAAGGACGGAATGGCGTCGATATCGACGGTGTCCGGCAGATTCCCCGCCAGGCCCATAATAATGGCGATATCAGTGTGGTGGCCTTTACCCGTCAATGACAGAGAGCCGTAGACATCCACCACGACGCGGGTGACATCTGTAAGGATATGGCGGGCAATCAGATCGTCCGTGAACTGCTTGCCTGCTTTCATTGGTCCGACGGTGTGAGAACTGGAAGGGCCAATGCCGATTTTAAAAATATCGAATACGCTAATCATAGGGCATCCATTGCGGTTGTATCATAGAGAAGCGCCGCGGTAAGCGGCGCTAAAGGACTTAGCTGAACAGTGAGTAGAAAATAGCGGAGATGGCAATCAGGCCCATAATCACAACGAATACGTTGCTGATATGACCGCTGTACTTACGCATTGCCGGTACTTTCTGGATGGCATACATCGGCATCAGGAACAGAATCATCGCGATGATCGGGCCGCCCAGGGTTTCAATCATGCCCAGGATGCTGGGGTTCAGCGTCGCCACAATCCAGGTGGTGACCAGCATGAACAGCGCGGTAATTTTATTCAGTTTGTTGATTTCGATGGATTTACCTTTACCACGCAGCGATTTAATCACCATCCCGTTAAAGCCTTCACGCGCGCCCAGGTAGTGGCCGAGGAAAGATTTGGTGATAGCAATCATCGCAATGATCGGCGCCATCCAGGCGATGATCGGCGCGTTAAAGTGGTTCGCCAGGTAAGACAGAATAGAGATGTTCTGCTCTTTTGCCGCTGCCAGATCCGCCGGCGTCAGGCTCAGCACGCAGCTGAAGACGAAGAACATCACGGTCAGCACCATCATGATGTGGGCGAAGGCCAGAATTTTAGAACATTTCTTCTCTGCGCCTTCACCGTACTCTTCACGCTTCGCAACCGCGAAGGAGGAGATGATCGGGGAGTGGTTGAAAGAGAAAACCATCACCGGAATCGCCAGCCACAGCGTCATCCACAGACCGTTGCCGGTAGACGCGGCGGAATCAAAGGACAGCGTTTCCAGCGCCGCGCCGTTCCACTGCGGGATCAGGTACAAGGCCAGCAGCATCAGCGCAGCGACGAACGGGAATACCAGGATACTCATCGCCTTAACGATCATTTGCTCGCCGAAGCGCACGATGGTCATCATGCCAACAATCAGGATCAGTGAAAGAATCGCCCGCGGCGGCGGATTAATCGCTAACTGGTGGGTCAGGAAGCTTTCCACGGTATTAGTAATCGCCACGCTGTAAACCAGCAGGATGGGGTAAATCGCGAAGAAGTAGAGCAGGGTAATCAGTTTACCTGCGCCGATACCGAAGTGTTCCTCAACGACTTCAGTGATGTCTTCACCCGGGTTTTTACCGGACAGCACGAAGCGGGTTAAACCACGGTGTGCGAAAAAGGTCATCGGGAAAGCGAGAATCGCCATGATGATGAGCGGAATCATGCCGCCGACGCCTGCGTTGATCGGCAGGAACAGAACGCCCGCGCCGATTGCCGTGCCGTAAAGGCCCAGCATCCACATGGTATCCGTTTTGCGCCATGCGCTTCGAGAGTCAATCGAAGCAATCGTGCTGGTCTGAGTGGTTTC
Source organism: Salmonella sp. SAL00670 (assembly GCF_046552235.1). Classification (NCBI taxonomy): domain Bacteria; kingdom Pseudomonadati; phylum Pseudomonadota; class Gammaproteobacteria; order Enterobacterales; family Enterobacteriaceae; genus Salmonella; species Salmonella sp. SAL00670. The sequence continues at coordinate 298,587 of NZ_JBGDUO010000002.1, read as the reverse complement.
CATCTATTTCTCCTGGAGGATGCTAAAAATCAGGTTGCTGGTCTAATCCAATGAAAAAAGACCTGATCGTAAAATGAAATCTGCTTAGGGACGCTTTTTATATAATTTTTCGCCGTAATAATTTTCGGGCGGAAAGATACATTTAAGTGATGAATCTATCAGTGATCCCGATCTCAAATGCAATAATCCGCTTCTTACATGGATAAATTTGGACCATTAATCTATTAAAAAAACGTCATAACGAATTTCCGGGCGCGAAGGCTACCATTAACGATATAAGGCCGGAAAGATTGGGGCGCAAGATACGGAGGTTTGACTATAAAAATCAAGGTTTTTAGTGGATTCTTGCGAAGAATGAGAGTTTGAACCGATAAATCACGGTAAGAGGAGTCAGGTAAACGTTTGCCTGGCAATCTATTTATGGTGAATTATAAATGGTGTTTATAAAACAATGCGGGCTATGCCTCTGATGATCATCATAAAAAATGAAGGCATACGTGAATCGCCATACCGCAATGAAAGGAATGGGAGAAGCGCCCGGCTGCTGGCGGCAACCGGGCATAAGCGTTAAGCGCAGATCTCGTAACAGGGGATGTAGGCGGAACCCGGCAATTTCATACGATGCTGCGCGACGAATCCCTGCAGCAGATCGTCCATGCGACGCATCATCTCTCGATCGCCGTGGATTTTATACGGACCATTAGCTTCAATGGCGCGTATCCCGACCTCCTTCACGTTCCCCGCGACAATACCGGAGAAGGCGCGCCGCAGATCCGCCGCCAGAATCTCAACCGGCTGATCCGGGTACAGTTTCAGGTTGGCCATATTCTCATGCGACGGCTCAAACGGCACCTGCAGATCCGGTGCAATACGCATCGACCAGTTAAAACTATAGGCGTCGCCGGTATCGCGGCGATTCTCTTTCACTTGCGGCATCGCTTTCTTCATCAGCCGCGCTACCTCCGCCGCATCGTCAATGATGATGCGGTAATGACGGCGGGCCGCTTCGCCCAGCGTATGGGTAATAAACTCATCCAGCACGCGGAAGTAATCGGCGCTCTCTTTTGGTCCGGTCAGGATCAGCGGCAGCACCTGATTTTTATTGGCTGGATTCATCAGAATCCCCAGCAAATAAAGCAGCTCTTCCGCCGTACCCACGCCGCCCGGGAAGATGATGATACCGTGTGCGATACGGACGAACGCTTCCAGGCGTTTTTCGATATCCGGCATGATGATCAGTTCATTCACCAGCGGGTTAGGCGGTTCAGCCGCAATAATGGAAGGTTCAGTCATGCCGATAAAGCGGCTGTCTTTATAACGCTGTTGCGCGTGACCGACCGCCGCGCCCTTCATGGGGGCTTCCATCGCCCCAGGGCCGCAGCCGGTGCAGATGTTCAGCTCGCGTAATCCCAACTGCGTGCCGACGCGACGGGCATACAGGTACTCGTTTTCGTTAATTGAGTGGCCGCCCCAGCATACCACCATGTTTGGCGCTTCGCCGACGTGCAGCGCCCGGGCGTTGCGCAAAATGGAGAACACCAGATTGGTGATATGTGTTGAGCTTTCAAGATCCAGATGCTGGAAACGACCAGCATTGTGGATCTGTCCATTCACAAAGAGAATGTCGCGCAGCACCGCGAACAGGTTAGCCTGTAGCGCACGAATAATCCGCCCGTCAACAAAGGCGTCTTCAGGCGGATTAATCAATTCCAGCTTCACGCCGCGCTCGCGGCGCAGTACGTTAATATCGAAATTTTCAAAGCGGGACAGCAGCTCTTTGCTGTTGTCGGTCAGGCTGCCGGAGTTAAGAACGGCAAGTGAACAGTTACGAAACAGTTGATACAGGTCGCTACTGGCCGTGCGTTTCAGCATGTCCACTTCCAGTTGCGACAACATATCCATTGAGCCAAGCGGGCTAATATGTGTAATCAAGTAAACTCCTTATGGGACGCAACACGCCATTCCCTGTTGATTACAATAGCCCTGGCTGATGACCTTTCACAACCTTACATGCGCAATCCGGCACGCAAAATTGACAAAAAAATTACTGTCGCGCCAGCCTGCCCGTGGCGGGCACGAAATCGGTATTGCTGCGCCAGGGATTAATGTCCAGCCCGCCGCGGCGGGTATAGCGCGCATAAACGCTTAGCGTTTCCGGCTGGCAGAAGCGCAGAATGTCATTGAAAATACGCTCTACGCACTGTTCGTGAAATTCATTATGGTGACGGAAGGAGACCAGATAACGCAGCAGTTTTTCCCTGTCGATTTTGCGCCCGCGATACTGAATTTGTATCGAGCCCCAGTCCGGCTGGTGGGTGATCAGGCAGTTGGATTTCAACAGATGGCTGACCAGCGTTTCTTCTACTTGCTTCTCGCCGCTGACCGCATGTTGCAGATAGTCGGTAGTAAACTGGTAGTTGTCGATACTGATATCCTGATCGTCAATACAGGCGCCGTGGAAATGGGCGACAGGCTGTCCTTCCAGCTCATCAAGACGATGAAGCCTCACGCTAACGTTGCCCTGCGCGCAGGCGCGCAGATCGCGCTCCAGCGTCTGGCGCACCGTCTCCCAGGTGTCAAAGCGCGTCTGGTTAAAGCTGTTCAGATACAGTTTAAAGCTTTTGGATTCGATTAAATTAACGCTGGTGTAATCCAGTTCGACATGCCCGACGGCGACCTGCGGAAGACCCTGGCTGTTAAGCCAGGAAAGTTCATACAACGTCCAGATATCCGCGCCGTGGAACGGCAAATTATCGGCTGTTAATCCGAGCGGGTCGCGATTCAAACTGCGCGGTACGCCCTGCAGCAGGCTGGCGTCATAATTGTCCCGGTAATCCGTTGATTTTCCGAGAGTCAGGCCATCGAGAGCCTGATGGTTTTCATAAGAAGACATGTTTCACCGTCATAAACCAGATACACTATGCGCCAAGTGTATCCTGGCTTTTATGAAGAGAGAAACTGGTGGACGAACTGACAGCGCAGGCATTGAAAGCCTTTACGACGCGTTACTGCGACGCGTGGCAAGAAAAACACGGTAGCTGGCCGTTGAGCGAAGAACTGTATGGCGTACCTTCTCCGTGCATTATTTCTTCAACCCGCGATGCCGTTTACTGGCAGCCGCAACCTTTTGAAGGCGAAGAAAATGTAAACGCGGTTGAACGCGCCTTTGATATTATGGTACAACCTGCGCTCCACGCGTTTTACACCACGCAGTTTGCTGGCGACATGCCCGCGCAGTTTGCGGATGAAAAGCTTACGCTACTGCAAACCTGGAGTCAGGATGACTTTCGGCGCGTGCAGGAAAATCTGATAGGCCACCTGGTCACGCAAAAGCGGCTCAAGCTTCCTCCCACGCTTTTTATTGCGACGCAGGAAAATGAGCTTGAGGTCATTTCGGTCTGTAATCTGTCCGGCGAGGTGATTAAAGAAACGCTGGGCACCCGCAATCGTACCGTTCTTGCCGCAACGCTTGCGGAATTCCTTACGCAACTTAATCCTCTTCTGTAATCGTTTGCCCTAACAGGTGTGAGAGATCTCTTACAAAGTCTGTAGGAGATCGCCAGGATATCAGCGGATACTGAGCCCCGTTTTCTTATGTAAGTCTATATAAAACAACTAATTAAAATGTTTTTGCGCACTTTCATATGAAAATTTACTTAAGGTATTGTCTGTAAGCGTCTTGTAAGACAAGGTGAAACAGGCGATTCTATCTTCGTCGACAGGGAGTCGTACAACGAAGCGAACGTCAGGATGATGACGCTTCAGCAGGACACGCCAGGATGGTGTTACAAGGAAAGGCTTCAGGATGAAGCAAAGTGGAAAGCGCAGGATGCGTTAAAGGACACCTCCAGGACGGAGAACGAGAGCCGATCAGGATGTTCGGCGGGTCTGGATGACCAGGGACGCTTCAGGAAGAAGCTATCACATCGGGCGATGTGCGCAGGATGCAAACGTTCAGGATGAACAGGCCGTAAGGTCACAGGAAAAGTTGTCACGGATGAGCAGGGAGCACGAAAAGTAGCTGGAATGCTGCGAAACGAACCGGGAGCACTGTTTATACAGTGCTCCCTTTTTTTTGTTATTCTTCGCGCCAGATTTTCATCATTGAGGTTTTAACATGACGACTCATGACCGTGTGCGTCAGCAGTTACATGCGCTTGAAACGCTGCTGCGCGAGCATCGCCACTGGCGGCAGGATGCGCCGCAGGCGCACCTGTTTACCAGCACCCAACCATTTTTTATGGATACCATGGAACCGCTGGAATGGCTGCAATGGGTATTGATCCCACGTATGCATACCCTACTTGATAATGCGCAGCCGCTGCCCGAGGCGTTTGCCGTCGCCCCTTATTATGAAATGGCGCTGGCGGCGGATCATCCGCAGCGGGAGGCGATCCTGGCGGTTTTGCAGGATCTGGATGCGCTATTCGCCCGCGATGAATCCTGATGCTGGAGATCCTCTATCAAGACCCGTGGCTGGTTGCCGTGAATAAACCCGCAGGCTGGCTTGTTCACCGGAGCTGGCTGGATCGCGACGAAAAAGTCGTGGTCATGCAAACGGTGCGCGACCAAATCGGCCAGCATGTTTTTACCGCCCACCGTCTCGACAGACCCACGTCGGGCGTACTGTTAATGGGGCTGTCCAGCGAAGCGGGACGCCGTCTGGCGCAGCAGTTCGAGCAGCACCACATCCGTAAACGCTACCATGCCATTGTGCGCGGCTGGCTGATGGATGACGCGGTACTGGATTATCCGCTGGTGGAAGAGCGCGATAAAATTGCCGATAAATTCGCCCGCGAAGATAAAGCGCCCCAGCCGGCTGTAACGCAGTATCGCGGACTGGCGACGGTCGAAATGGCGGTGCCGACCGGACGTTATCCCACCACGCGTTATGGTCTGGTTGAGCTGGAACCAAAAACGGGACGCAAGCACCAGCTTCGTCGTCATCTGGCGCATCTGCGTCATCCTATCATCGGCGACAGCAAGCATGGCGATTTGCGACAAAACCGCAGCGCCGCAGAGCATTTTGCCTGTCGTCGCCTGATGCTTCATGCCAGTCGGCTTGAACTGACGCACCCCTTTACCGGACAGCCGTTGATAATTCAGGCCGGGTTGGATGAAACCTGGATGCAGGCGCTGACACAGTTTGGCTGGCGTGGACTTCTCCCTGACAATGAAAGGGTTGAGTTTACGGCGGCGTCCCGGCAGGATGAGACTCATCAGGCATAATTCAGGGAGATACGCATAATGGCAGAAATTGGTATTTTTGTCGGGACCATGTATGGCAACTCACTGCTGGTGGCGGAAGAAGCGGAAGCGATCCTCGCCAGACAGGGCCACAGCGCGACCGTGTTTGAAGATCCTGAACTGTCCGACTGGCAGCAATATCAGGATAAGGTTGCGCTGGTCGTTACCTCGACGACCGGGCAGGGCGATCTACCGGATAGCATTGCGCCGCTCTTTCACGGCATTAAAGATACGTTGGGTTTTCAGCCAAACCTGCGTTACGGGGTGATTGCGCTAGGTGATAGCAGCTACCCCAATTTCTGTAATGGCGGTAAACAGTTTGATGCCCTGTTGCAAGAGCAAAGCGCGCAGCGGGTGGGGGAGATGTTATTCATTGACGCCAGCGAACATCCGGAGCCGGAGAGCCAGTCCAATCCCTGGGTTGAAAACTGGGGAACTTTACTTTCCTGAGGTAAATCCCTCCCCCCTACGGGAGGGTACCTTTTCGTTTGCTTGCGTTGCCAGTAAGCAAAATCACGACCTGTATACAGTGTAAAGTAACTGAATCGTGTTAGCTTTGGGCATATGCCCGCAAAAGCGGCAGTTTTTTACGGGCGTTTTCATGTAATCAAGCGACCTGTTTCACATTCTTCTCTTTTTACTCCTCCTGCGTCGACGCCTGACGCCTTCTGATTTCATTTCCGTGAAGTGGCTTCCACTGTCCTGGGCTTTTGCCATAAACAGGCGTAATTCATCGCCAAAATACTGTGTTGTTGCACGGTGAGTGTGTGTGGCGCGCTTTTTATACTTCTCCTGCCAGTGAATAAAAGCATGCAGCGTGCAAAGCAAACGACCTAATAAAAGCTGCAACAAGGAAACGTTATCTCTGATTCCCTACCGGTTGTGCAGTTCAGAGTGAGCGTAGCTAACGCGAAATTTCAGGAGTGCAACAATGAGTTCATTAAGTCACGCGGCGAGCAGTGCGGAGAAACGCACGAACGCCCGCTACTGGATAGTGGTGATGCTGTTTATCGTCACATCCTTCAACTACGGCGACCGCGCCACATTGTCCATTGCCGGCTCAGAAATGGCCAAAGATATCGGCCTTGATCCGGTAGGCATGGGCTATGTTTTTTCTGCTTTTTCATGGGCCTATGTTATCGGGCAGATCCCGGGCGGCTGGCTGCTGGACCGCTTTGGTTCCAAACGCGTCTATTTCTGGTCTATTTTTATTTGGTCAGTCTTCACCCTGTTGCAGGGTTTTGTCGATATCTTTAGTGGTTTCGGCATTATTGTCGCCCTCTTTACGCTTCGTTTCCTGGTTGGTCTGGCGGAATCGCCTTCTTTCCCGGGCAACAGTCGCATTGTTGCAGCCTGGTTCCCGGCGCAGGAGAGGGGAACGGCGGTGGCCATCTTTAACTCCGCGCAATACTTTGCCACGGTTATTTTCGCGCCGATTATGGGCTGGCTGACGCACGAAGTGGGCTGGTCGCATGTCTTCTTCTTTATGGGCGGGTTAGGGATCATCATCAGCTTTATCTGGTTGAAAGTTATCCATGAACCAAATAACCATCCGGGCGTAAATAAGAAAGAATTGGAGTACATCGCAGAAGGCGGCGCGCTGATCAATATGGATCAGAAAGACACCAAAGCGAAAGTACCGTTTAGCGTCAAATGGGGCCAGATCAAACAGCTGCTGGGCTCTCGTATGATGATTGGCGTTTACATCGGTCAGTACTGTATTAACGCATTGACCTATTTCTTTATTACCTGGTTCCCGGTCTATTTGGTCCAGGCGCGCGGCATGTCGATTCTCAAAGCGGGCTTTGTCGCCTCGGTTCCTGCGGTCTGCGGCTTTATCGGCGGCGTGTTGGGCGGCATCATTTCCGACTGGCTGATGCGTCGTACTGGCTCCCTGAATATCGCGCGCAAGACGCCGATTGTGCTGGGAATGTTGCTGTCAATGGTTATGGTGTTCTGTAACTATGTGAACGTGGAATGGATGATCATTGGCTTTATGGCGTTGGCCTTCTTCGGTAAAGGTATCGGCGCGTTGGGCTGGGCAGTAATGGCGGATACCGCGCCGAAAGAGATCAGCGGTCTTTCCGGCGGCTTGTTTAATATGTTCGGCAATATCTCCGGTATTGTGACGCCAATCGCGATTGGTTACATCGTTGGCACCACCGGTTCCTTCAACGGCGCGTTGATCTATGTCGGCGTACATGCCCTGGTGGCCATCATCAGCTATCTGGTGCTGGTAGGTGATATTAAGCGTATTGAACTGAAACCTGTCGCAGGACAATTATCATGACAACGCAATCTAGTCCCGTTATTACGGACATGAAGGTCATTCCGGTTGCCGGACATGACAGTATGCTACTCAACATCGGCGGCGCGCATAACGCGTACTTCACCCGTAACATCGTCGTCCTCACCGATAACGCCGGGCATACTGGCGTCGGCGAGGCGCCGGGCGGAGAAGTGATTTATCAGACGCTGGTCGATGCTATTCCGATGGTATTAGGCCAGGAAGTCGCCCGCCTGAACAAAGTGGTGCAGCAGGTGCATAAAGGCAACCAGGCCGCTGATTTTGACACCTTTGGCAAAGGCGCATGGACGTTTGAACTGCGGGTTAACGCGGTGGCGGCTTTGGAAGCGGCGCTGCTTGATCTACTGGGACAGGCGCTTAATGTGCCGGTCTGTGAACTGTTAGGGCCAGGTAAACAGCGCGATGCCGTCACCGTGTTGGGCTATCTCTTCTATATTGGCGATCGCACTAAAACCGATCTGCCGTATCTGGAAAGCACGCCGGGCAGTCATGAATGGTATCGTCTGCGCCATCAGGAAGCGCTGAACAGCGACGCGGTCGTGCGGCTGGCGGAAGCGTCTCAGGATCGCTACGGCTTTAAAGATTTTAAACTCAAGGGCGGCGTGCTACCGGGCGAACAAGAGATTGATACCGTTCGCGCGCTAAAAAAACGCTTCCCGGACGCGCGTATTACCGTGGATCCGAACGGCGCCTGGCTACTGGATGAAGCCATTGCGTTGTGCAAAGGGCTGAAAGATGTACTGACCTACGCGGAAGATCCGTGCGGCGCGGAGCAAGGATTCTCTGGTCGTGAAGTCATGGCGGAGTTCCGCCGCGCGACAGGACTGCCGGTGGCGACCAATATGATTGCCACCAACTGGCGCGAAATGGGGCATGCAGTGATGCTCAACGCGGTAGATATTCCTCTTGCCGACCCGCATTTCTGGACTCTCACCGGCGCCGTTCGCGTGGCGCAACTGTGCGATGACTGGGGGCTAACCTGGGGCTGCCATTCGAATAACCATTTTGATATTTCACTGGCGATGTTTACCCATGTCGGCGCGGCGGCGCCAGGCAAACCCACCGCTATTGATACGCACTGGATCTGGCAGGAGGGCGATTGCCGCCTGACTAAAAATCCGCTGGAAATTAAAAACGGCAAAATTGCCGTTCCGGATGCGCCAGGACTGGGCGTGGAGCTTGACTGGGAACAGGTGCGAAAAGCGCATGACGCGTATAAAAAGCTGCCAGGCGGCGCGCGTAATGATGCAGGCCCGATGCAATACCTGATCCCCGGCTGGACTTTTGACCGCAAACGCCCTGTTTTTGGTCGTCACTAATTCTGAATAAGGACACAGTTATGAGTACTCAATTTACGACGCCTGTAGTGACTGAAATGCAGGTTATCCCGGTTGCGGGTCATGACAGTATGCTGATGAACCTGAGCGGCGCGCACGCCCCGTTCTTCACGCGCAACATCGTCATTATTAAAGATAACTCCGGCCATACCGGGGTCGGCGAGATTCCGGGCGGCGAAAAAATTCGCAAAACGCTGGAAGATGCGATCCCACTGGTGGTGGGAAAAACGCTGGGTGAATATAAAAATGTCCTGACCGCCGTTCGCAACCAGTTTGCCGATCGCGATGCGGGCGGACGCGGTTTACAAACATTCGATCTCCGTACCACTATCCATGTAGTGACTGGCATTGAAGCGGCAATGCTTGACCTTTTGGGCCAACACCTGGGCGTCAACGTCGCTTCGCTGTTAGGCGACGGTCAGCAGCGCAGCGAAGTCGAAATGCTGGGTTATCTGTTCTTTGTCGGCAATCGCAAGGCTACGCCGCTGCCGTATCAGAGCCAGCCGGATGAGCAATGCGACTGGTATCGTCTGCGCCATGAAGAGGCGATGACGCCGGAAACGGTAGTGCGTCTGGCGGAAGCGGCCTATGAAAAATACGGCTTCAACGACTTCAAACTGAAAGGCGGCGTGCTGGCGGGCGAAGAAGAGGCCGAGTCAATAGTAGCGCTGGCGAAACGTTTCCCACAAGCGCGCGTCACGCTCGATCCAAACGGTGCCTGGTCGCTGAACGAAGCGATCAGCATTGGTAAATACCTGAAAGGTTCTCTGGCCTATGCAGAAGATCCGTGTGGCGCGGAACAGGGTTTTTCCGGGCGTGAAGTGATGGCGGAATTCCGTCGCGCGACCGGATTACCGACGGCCACCAATATGATAGCGACCGACTGGCGTCAAATGGGGCATACGCTGTCGCTGCAATCCGTCGATATCCCGCTGGCGGACCCGCACTTCTGGACTATGCAAGGCTCTGTACGCGTGGCGCAAATGTGTCATGAGTTCGGTCTGACCTGGGGCTCGCACTCTAACAACCACTTTGATATTTCGTTGGCGATGTTTACCCATGTTGCCGCGGCGGCGCCGGGCAAGATCACCGCGATCGATACCCACTGGATCTGGCAGGAAGGCAACCAACGTCTGACTAAAGAACCGTTTGAAATTAAAGGCGGCATGGTGCAAGTACCGACCAAACCGGGGCTGGGCGTTGAGCTCGATATGGATCAGGTGATGAAAGCGCATGAGCTCTATCAAAAACATGGCTTAGGCGCGCGTGACGACGCGATGGGAATGCAGTACTTAATTCCTGGCTGGACGTTTGATAATAAGCGTCCTTGCATGGTGCGTTAAGTCAGAACCGGTTCCGTAAGGAACCGGTGCTTCTCTGGGTGTATGCTTAACAGGATCAACATGCGTAAGGACGACTTATGAAAATAGTGATCGCACCAGACTCGTATAAGGAAAGTTTGAGTGCTCTTGAGGTAGCGACCGCCATTGAACAAGGATTTCGCGAGATCTGGCCTGACGCCGATTACCTGAAATTGCCGCTGGCTGATGGCGGAGAAGGTACTGTCGAAGCGATGGTTGAAGCGACGGCGGGTCGAATCGTGCATGTTGAGGTCACCGGGCCGTTGGGGCATCGCGTCAATGCGTTTTATGGGCTTTCCGGCGATGCGCGTTCCGCGTTCATTGAAATGGCGGCCGCCAGCGGGCTGGAGCAGGTGCCGCCCGCGCAACGCGATCCGCTGAAGACCACGTCATGGGGAACCGGCGAGCTGATCCGTCATGCGCTGGATGCGGGCGTTGAGCATATCATTATTGGTATCGGCGGTAGCGCCACCAACGATGGTGGCGCGGGGATGGTACAGGCGCTGGGGGCCAGGCTACGGGATGCGCAGGGCAATGATATTGCGCAAGGCGGCATTGGGCTGGAAACACTCGCCAGCATTGATATCAGCGGCCTGGATAAGCGTTTGTCGGCGTGCCATATAGAGGTCGCCTGCGATGTCACGAATCCCCTTACCGGCAAAGAGGGCGCGTCTGCGGTTTTTGGTCCGCAAAAAGGGGCGACGCCGGAAATGATTGAACGCCTGGATACGGCATTGACTCGCTATGCGCATTTGATTGCCCGCGATCTGCATGTCGATGTGTTGGATCTGGCAGGCGGCGGCGCGGCAGGCGGCATGGGGGCGGCGTTATACGCGTTTTGCGGCGCGCAGCTACGGCGTGGTATTGAGATTGTCACCGATGCGCTTCATCTGGAAGCGTGTCTTGCGGATGCTGATTTAGTCATCACCGGCGAGGGACGCATCGACAGCCAGACCATTCACGGTAAAGTCCCTATTGGCGTGGCAAACATCGCCAAACGGTATAACAAGCCGGTAATTGGTATTGCGGGTAGCCTGACGGCGGACGTTGGCGTGGTTCATGAACATGGGCTTGATGCCGTTTTCAGCGTGATTTATACCATCTGCACGTTGGAGGACGCGCTGAAGAATGCGAGTGAAAACGTACGAATGACCGCGCGCAACGTGGCTGCAACGCTGAAAGCGGGGCAACAATTACGCTGAGTTGTAGGCCGGATAAGGCGGTCACGCCGCCATCCGGCGAATATCAGCCTAATATCTTCTTCGCTTCACGCGCGACATTATCCATCTCATCCAGCAGCTCCAGAAACTCAGGCTCCAGCTCCTCTTCGTGGACGCCGCTGCGAAGCTGTTGCTCAATAAGCTGGCAAAGGTTCTTCATCCGCGGTACGCCGCTATAGCCGCAGCTCCCGTGTAGCTTATGGACCAGATCGACCAGACCGTTGGGATTTTCTCCCACCAGTTGTTCTTCAATTTTGTTGCGCACTTCCGGCAGAAAATCAATCAGCATTTGCAGCATATCCCGTGCCAGATCGGGCTTACCGGCAGCCTGGCGGAGCGCAAGCTGCCAGTCGAGCGTCGCATTCGGATTGAAGATAAACTCAGCCGGTTCCGGCGCCATCAGGCGCGCTGCTACGTTGGCGCCAGGTTTATAGCGCAGCAACAGATTATGCAACTTCTCTTCTTCTATCGGTTTAGCCAGATAGTCGTTCATGCCCGCGCTGAGCAACTTCTCTTTTTGCCCGGCCATCGCATGTGCCGTAACGGCAATAACCGGTGTTTGCTGCTGATGAGGAAGCTGGTGAATCAATTCGCAGGCGCGTATGCCGTCCATATCCGGCATCTGAATATCCATCAAAATCAGATCAAACTGCATTTGTTTCGCCCGATCCACCGCCTGATGTCCGCTATCACAAAGCTCTACGTGCTGGACTTTATCTTCCAGTAACGCGCCGATAAGTTTCAGATTGGCGGGATTATCATCAACCGCCATAACCGTCATGGTGATTTTACTGGTATCCATTAGCAGCGGTTCAGGATGGTGATTCAACTGGCAATATTCCGTCAGCGCTGGCAACAGGCGCGTTGACGTCAATGGTTTTAACAGACAGGCCGCCGCGCCTCCTTGTTTCAGCTTTTCGGCGTTAATTTGCGCATGGCAAGGTAGCGCCAGCAGTAGAAAGTCCGTCATTGACGCCGCTTTCGCCAGACGTTCATGCTGCATGGTGAGCGGCTCGCGGAAGGTCACCGGAACGCTCAAAATCATAATATCGTAGTGCGCTAACGGCAGCGCGGAGAAGGTCGGGCTGTAAACCACCTCCACCGGCGTGTCGCTCAGTAGATCCAGGGTACATTGCGCGGCGGTAGCATTCGGTTCGACATAAGCCAGCCGTTTTCCGGCCAGACATGCGGTCGACGGCCCGTCAATAATAACATTTGGGTTAAGATCAAGATTAATATGAAACCAGAAGGTCGAGCCGCGATTAGGCTGGCTGTGGAAAGAGATATCCCCGCCCATTTCGTTGACCAGCTTTTGCGTAATCACCAGCCCAAGCCCGGTGCCGCCGTGACGGCGAGAAATACTGGCATCGGCCTGGCGAAACGCCTGAAACAGTCGCGACTGGTCGCGTTCCGGAATGCCGATCCCCGTATCGCGGATCTGCACTTCAATCTGTACTTTGGTGTTACTAAGCGCCCGCTTTTCTACCAGAATGTCGATATTGCCACTCTCGGTGAACTTAATGGCATTACCCACCAGATTAGTAATGACCTGTTGCAGGCGCAGCGGGTCGCCAATCACATTATCCGGGACGTCGTTTTTAATATTTAACGTCAACTCCAGCCCTTTATCATGCGACGAGTGGGCCAGCAGCGTAACCACTTCATCCAGCGTGTTGCGCAGTGGAAAAGGGATACTTTCCAGAATGAGCTTACCGGCTTCCAGCTTGGAGAAATCAAGCACGTCATTAATGATCGCCAGCAGATTATTCGCGGAACGCTCAATGGTGTTCAGATGGTCGCGCTGGGTGGGATTCAGCTCCGTTTTTAATGTCAGGCGGGTAAAGCCAATGACGCCGTTCAGCGGCGTTCGCAGTTCGTGCGACATGTTCGCCAGGAACTCCGACTTAATACGCGCCGCTTCCTGGGCGCGCTTTTTCGCCAGATCGAGCTCAACGTTTTGGATTTCCATCTGCTCAAGGGTTTCACGCAGGTCTGAAGTGGCCTGATCGATATTATGCTGCATCTCTTCGTGATAGGCGGCAAGCGACATCGCCATGGAATTAATGCCGTTTTTCAGCATATCCAGTTCGCCCAGCATAAATCCTTCCACACGGCTATCCAGTTGTCCGCGGCGAATGCGGTCAACGGTATTCACCATATTACGGATAGGCCCGGTGACATCGCGCATAAGCCGCCAGCCAAAGATTAGCGCAATACCAATACAAAAAAGCATCATCACGCTGGAGATAAAAATCTCTTTGTATTGCTGTAGCCTGACCGACTTGAGATCCAGTTCAAGCGCCACATACCCCAGCATATTTTTGGTATTTTTCGCGTCAGCAATCGCTGACTCGTCCGGCGAATAGCTCTCCGAGATAATCGGGGTGCGCAGAATCATAATATCGCCGTGGCGATCAACGCTCAGACGACGTGGAAACGGCGCTCCGGCAGGAAGCTGCATCTGTGAGGGGTCCAGATGGAAATTAGACGTTACAAACAGACGGTTATGATCGTCATAAACGGAAATCGCCCGCACAATATCAGAGTGTCTGCGGTGCAGGACGCTGATAAGTTGGCCGATAGACTCCCGGTTTTGTAAGTTCATACCATATTCGCTGGAGACGGCGAGCGGTTCAATAATACTGGCGCCGGCATCTTCCAGTTGACGCTGCAGGTCGTTATAGCGGTGCACTACAAAAAAGATACTGAGCAGCAAACCTATCAGGACGGTTGGGGCCAGGATCAGAATCATCATGCGTGCGCGCAGGCTGTAGTTGGTCATGGAGTTCCGTTATGGGACAATTAGGGTCACACTGTTAAATTGAGAAAAAGCTGGTCGATGGCGCAATTCTACTCTGCAAAACGGCGCGTGACGACGCGTCAGATCATAACCGTTAAAGTCAATGACCTCGATTCATTTGGTCAGGGCGTAGCCCGTCATAACGGAAAGGCGCTGTTTATCCCCGGTTTATTGCCTGAGGAAAGCGCAGAAGTCATTATTACAGAAGATAAAAAGCAATTTGCCCGCGCACGCGTTTCGCGCCGTTTGAATGATAGCCCGGAACGAGAAACGCCGCGCTGCCCGCATTTTGGCGTCTGCGGCGGTTGTCAGCAGCAGCATGTCAGCATCGCCCTGCAACAACGTAGCAAAAGCGCGGCGCTGGCGCGTTTGATGAAACACGAGGTGAATGACATCATCGCCGGCGCGCCCTGGGGTTATCGGCGTCGTGCGCGGTTAAGTCTGAATTGCCCGCCGGATAAACCGCTGCAAATGGGATTTCGCAAAGCGGGTTCCAGCGATATCGTCAATGTCGAACAGTGCCCTGTTTTGGCGCCCCAGCTTGCAGCATTGCTGCCCCGAATCAGGGCGTGTCTGGCGAGTTTACACGGCACCCGACATCTTGGGCATGTTGAGCTGGTACAGGCGGGAAGCGGTACGCTGATGATTCTGCGCCATACCGCGCCATTAAGTGCGGCGGATAAAGAAAAACTGGAACGCTTTTCGCATTCTGAGGGATTGTCTCTGTTTCTGGCGCCGTTTAGCGAGATACTGGAAACGGTATCTGGCGAGGCGCCCTGGTATGATTCGCACGGCTTACGTTTAGCCTTCAGTCCGCGAGACTTTATTCAGGTTAATGAGGCGGTAAACCAGCAAATGGTCGCCCGCGCGCTGGAGTGGCTTGATGTGCGCGCCGAGGATCGTGTCCTGGATCTGTTCTGCGGAATGGGG
Organism: Salmonella sp. SAL00670; assembly: GCF_046552235.1. Lineage (NCBI taxonomy): Bacteria > Pseudomonadati > Pseudomonadota > Gammaproteobacteria > Enterobacterales > Enterobacteriaceae > Salmonella > Salmonella sp. SAL00670. The sequence continues at coordinate 283,384 of NZ_JBGDUO010000002.1, read as the reverse complement.
AATTTTACGCTGCCGCTGGCAACGCGCGCGGCAAGCGTGGTAGGGGTTGAGGGCGTTCCGGCGCTGGTAGAAAAAGGCCGTGAAAACGCCATCCGCAATGGTTTACATAATGTGACATTCTTCCATGAGAACCTGGAGGAAGATGTCACGAAGCAGCCGTGGGCGAAAAACGGCTTTGACAAAGTCTTACTCGATCCTGCGCGTGCGGGGGCTACAGGAGTGATGCGACATATTATAAAATTAAAACCTATTCGCATTGTTTATGTATCCTGTAACCCGGCGACGCTGGCGCGCGATAGTGAAGCGCTAGTCAATGCGGGATATGAGGTTACGCGTTTAGCGATGCTCGACATGTTCCCGCACACAGGACATCTGGAATCAATGGTTCTGTTCGAGCGCATGTAATGATTACCGGCTTACCGACTTCGGTAGGCCTGGTCCCTTAAGGAGAGGACGATGGTCGCGGTAAGAAGTGCACATATTAATAAAGCTGGTGAATTTGATCCGAAGAAGTGGATCGCAAGCCTGGGAATTTCCAGCCAGCAGTCGTGTGAGCGCTTAGCCGAAACCTGGGCGTATTGCCTGCAACAGACACAAGGACATCCGGATGCGGATCTGTTGCTGTGGCGTGGCGTGGAGATGGTAGAAATTCTTTCCACGCTGAGTATGGATATCGACACGCTGCGGGCGGCGCTACTGTTCCCTCTGGCCGACGCCAACGTAGTCAGCGAAGATGTACTGCGCGAAAGCGTCGGCAAATCTATCGTTACCCTGATTCATGGCGTGCGCGATATGGCGGCGATCCGCCAGTTAAACGCCACTCATAACGACTCTGTTTCTTCGGAGCAGGTTGATAACGTCCGTCGAATGTTATTGGCGATGGTGGATGATTTCCGCTGCGTGGTGATCAAACTGGCCGAGCGAATCGCTCATTTGCGCGAAGTGAAAGAGGCGCCGGAAGATGAGCGCGTGCTGGCGGCGAAAGAATGTACCAACATCTATGCGCCGCTCGCTAATCGTCTGGGCATCGGGCAACTGAAGTGGGAACTGGAAGACTACTGTTTCCGCTACCTGCATCCGGCGGAATACAAACGCATCGCCAAACTGCTGCATGAGCGCCGTCTCGATCGCGAACATTACATCGAAGAGTTTGTTGGACATCTGCGCGCCGAAATGAAAAACGAAGGCGTGCAGGCGGAAGTCTACGGACGACCAAAACATATTTATAGCATCTGGCGCAAAATGCAGAAAAAGCATCTGGCGTTTGATGAACTCTTTGACGTGCGCGCCGTGCGTATCGTCGCTGAACGTCTGCAAGACTGCTACGCCGCGTTGGGGATAGTGCATACGCACTATCGTCACCTGCCGGATGAATTCGATGATTATGTCGCTAACCCCAAACCGAACGGTTACCAGTCTATCCACACCGTGGTCCTGGGGCCGGGCGGTAAAACCGTTGAGATCCAGATCCGTACCAAACAGATGCATGAAGACGCCGAACTGGGCGTGGCGGCACACTGGAAGTATAAAGAAGGCGCCGCGTCCGGCGGCGTGCGTTCCGGTCATGAAGACAGAATTGCGTGGCTGCGTAAGCTGATCGCCTGGCAGGAAGAGATGGCCGACTCCGGCGAAATGCTGGATGAAGTGCGCAGCCAGGTGTTTGACGATCGGGTCTACGTTTTTACGCCAAAAGGCGACGTGGTTGACTTGCCTGCCGGATCTACGCCGCTCGATTTTGCTTACCACATCCACAGCGATGTTGGGCACCGCTGCATTGGCGCTAAAATCGGCGGCCGTATTGTGCCATTCACCTATCAGTTGCAGATGGGCGATCAGGTTGAAATTATCACGCAGAAGCAGCCGAATCCCAGCCGCGACTGGCTGAATCCAAACCTGGGCTATGTGACGACCAGCCGCGGACGCTCGAAAATTCACGCCTGGTTCCGCAAGCAGGATCGTGACAAAAATATCCAGGCTGGACGGCAGATCCTCGACGATGAGCTGGCGCATTTGGGGATTAGCCTGAAAGAGGCCGAGAAACATCTGCTGCCGCGCTACAACTTTAATGAGCTGGAAGAGTTGCTGGCGGCGATAGGCGGCGGCGATATCCGTCTTAATCAGATGGTGAATTTCCTGCAATCACAGTTCAATAAGCCGAGTGCAGAGGAGCAGGATGCAGCGGCGCTGAAACAGCTTCAGCAAAAAACATACGCGCCGCAAAATCGTCGTAAAGACGACGGGCGCGTGGTGGTAGAAGGCGTGGGTAATTTGATGCACCACATCGCCCGCTGCTGCCAGCCGATTCCGGGGGATGAAATTGTCGGCTTCATTACTCAAGGGCGAGGGATTTCCGTGCACCGGGCCGACTGCGAACAGCTGGCGGAACTGCGCTCCCATGCGCCGGAGCGGATCGTAGAGGCGGTATGGGGCGAAAGCTACTCGGCGGGATATTCGCTGGTGGTGCGCGTCCAGGCCAACGATCGCAGCGGCTTGCTGCGCGATATCACCACTATTCTGGCTAACGAAAAAGTCAACGTGCTGGGCGTCGCCAGCCGCAGCGACATTAAACAGCAGATCGCCACCATTGATATGACCATCGAGATCTACAACCTGCAGGTGCTGGGCCGCGTGCTCGGTAAGCTGAACCAGGTGCCGGATGTGATTGATGCACGGCGACTGCACGGGGGGTAAAGTGAAACGTTATTATCTACAAAGTAGTCTGATATATCTACCCGTTATACTTTACGTTGCCTGTGTGTTTGCATGGCCCGGCTCTCCGGGCCTCGCCCTAAAGGGCCGCCGTAAGTGGCGTTCACATCGGCCTTGCCAATTTGTCCTCGCTCCCCCCAGTCACTGACCAGCGTAAGCCCCGGGGATTGATGGGGGACATCCTTGTCCCCCACCGCAGGCAGCCTTCGGCTGTTCAAATTCGTATTAGACGAATTTGTCACTGCGTCGCCGCCTGCCTGCAACTCGAATTATTTAGGGTATATGAGTATAAAAGTATGCAATCGTAAACTCAGATCTATTAAGAAAAATACTATTGCCAGGGCAAAATAACTGTCACGCTGCAATTAGTATCAACGTTTATTCGTTCCCAGTTGCCGATTATTCTTCCCAGTTCGCCATTGTTGCATGCCCCCATATCACCATTCCTACATTGATAATCTACATTTGTTTTAATCCTGCTATCAGCACAAACTACATTGATCGTGCTATTTTCCAATGTATAATCGAATCCTTCACCCCACGTGACATTTTTCTCCTTATACATCAAATAAATTTTCCCTAGTTCTATATTTTCTGCCTTATCGTTATAATGAAGTTCATTATAATTTAACACGGAGTTCTTATCCAAAGACGCAGTTATGAAACCAATCGGCGATGCAACCGTATAAGTTGAATTGTTATTCGTAAAAACAGAACCTGTCCCAGAATGATATTTGTATTGACCGCATCCAGGTACCGTAAAAATAAACCCGGGATCATATAGTGGTGGCATTGTTATGTTAGAAATAACACCCGTATTAGGGGTTGGTGTTATTGCGCCTGTATTAATTACTACTGCACCACCAATCGCCATACCCTGAAAGCCACTGCCATCCATCGGGATCTCTGTTGTATATCTCATTGTTCCTGTAGCATATAATTTACTTTCGATAATTGACATGCCATTATCTGTCCTTACAGGTACAGCTTTGTCTGTGTCATAACCAGTAACAAAGCATGTTATGCCGTAATAACCAGGAAAATTACCATTGAGTAATGTACACTGGGCATCTGTATTAACTTTGACATCTGCTGTTGTATATAAATTAACTGTTATGCCACCAATAAACATAGATATGAGACTTCCATTAAGCAGGGTTGCCTCATATTTTGCTGGAATAACAGTGCTATCATGCGGCCAGCTTTTGCATTGTGAGAATTCAGCCTGTTGAGCCTGAGGTAGTACTAAATAATTTGTTGAGTCACGTATTACTAATGGTTCAATCATTACATTTTGGTTAATGGCCTGAGTTATCCCAGGATATGCAATTATACTTAGAAAAAATAATACTTTTTGATTCATTTAAATTTCCATTATTTAAATAAAATATTAGAAATGAGTATATAACTTGAGAAGTTACTGATATTCAAAACTCACTGTTGCGCTACCCGAAAATTCCCCCGGCATAACCTCTTCACCAGCGTATTTTTGCAGCCTGGCCTGCAAGTTGATGGTGGTAATCCCTTCTTTCAGCACAAAAGCTGTACCCACTGTTGCATTGATACTCACTGGTTGCTGTGCAGCCGTTTCCACGCCAATCGCAAAACCACTGGCTTCCGACGAGGGCTCCAGCGCCAGCAGTCCGGGCAGGGTACTGTCTTCAACGCCCTGAAAGGTCACCAGCACGCCGTTGGCTAGCGCTGTTTTGCAATCCTGGAGGCTAAGTTTGAATGGAACAGGAGTCGTTTGCCCGCTGGCGTCGAAATTGTCACTGCCAATAGTATGAAAATCCACCGTCGCCATCGTGTCATTATCCACTACCAGGTTACAGGCGCCGGCAACCAGCTTACCGCTGTAGTGCACATTAGGCGTGGCGGCAGGTAACGTATTGCAAACCGCCCATAACATTACGCCTCCGATCAAATGCCCGGCAGTTTGAAAAATACGGTTCATTGGTAATCCACCTGTAACGTGGCAAAAGCCTCAAAATCGCCTTCGGCAGGCTCTTTACCGGGCTGTTTTACCGGCACGGCTTTTAATGTGGGAAGCGATGACTCATCGATGGTTAGCGACGTGCCGGGAGGAAATACCGTGCCGTTCTGCTGAAGTTCAATGCTCAGCTCAGGGACATTGGTGGTTAAGGCATTTGCGGAGTAAGGCGTCGCCGTGCCCAGATAGCTCAACGTAAAAGTTAATGCGTCATCGCGAAAGCTGCTGTCGCAGGTAAGGGTCCACGGGATCTCGGTCAGGTAATTGACGCCGTCAATATTATCAATAATCACGCTACCAAAACTGACCTCCAGCGTTTCACCATTATTGATAGTACAGGCGGGCGGGTTTATCAGTTTGCCGTGAAAGGTCAAATTGTCGGCGCAGGCAAACTGGGTGATTAAAAGCGTCAGGATAAGCACCCTTTTCACTATGAATCTCTCCATCACTGGTAATCCACGACTAACGTCGCACTGGCGTTAAAATCGCCACCCGCTAACTGCGTGGTGGGCTCTTTAACCGGTACGGCTTCCAGCTCCGGCCCATTGCTGCCGCTCAGGGTGAAGTTCAGCCAATCCGTTATGCCAACCGGAACCAGTTGCTTATTGCCCGCCTGCTGAATACGGATGCCTAACCCCTGCACCGAAGTTTGCAGAACCTGCTCCCCGCTGATGGTGGTGGTGGTTCCCTGAATTTGTAGCTTCAGATAGTCACTCGCTCTGCCATCGCAGTTCAGGCTGTAGCCCACAGGTTTCGTTTGAGAAGCATCGCCAACTTTGGTGGTCAGGACATCGCCAAACTCTACGGAAGCGCCGCCTACCGTACAGGGCGGTGGTTGAGTGACGACCAGATGCAGCTCCAGTTGCACGGTTTTTGTGCCGGCAGCCTCGGTGCCGGTAACGAATCCACCGCACAGCAGCACCAGCATTTTCCAGCGAGTCAACATCGTCATAGATCTCTTTCGCACAGGATTACTTATTCGCTTTCTTCTCAGCGTCACGGGTTTTTTCCTCATTGACCTTGCAGGTATTCCCTGAGCAGGTAAAAACCAGCAGGCGATGGCCGCCGTAATCATCGACGTAGCCCACCACCGGCGAGCTGCCGAGCGAGGCACCTTTGATGGGAGAGGTCACTTTTTCACGCGGGGCAATCAGCAGGTTTTTAAAGCCGGAGGCGGTTTCGTTCTCTTTGCTACCGGCATTGCTGATGACGAGGTAAAACGGTGTGGGGTTGTCGAAGATCACACCATCGCCCTGGTAGGTCAGCGTGAGCTTCGTCTGCCACGGGTGCGTCTTATCCACCTGCCGGGCGACGGCTACCGGGCGGTAGAAAAACTTAATACGCGTTTGCAGCGCCAGCTGGAGCGTATTAGGCTTATCGCTTTTCGGCGGAATTTCCCGCACGTTGAAATAAAACAGACTTTCCCGGTCCTGCGGTAGGCTAGCCGCGGCTGGTAACGGCTGGACTTTAACCTGCCCGTCGGATTTTGGCTCAATACGCTGCAGCGGCGGCAGGGCGGTAAAATAGCGGGTATCTTTGGCGAACTTATCGTCTTCCAGCCACGCCTGTGCGAGGTAGGGCAGAGTGGCGTTGCCGTTTTTCAGCGTGACGGTGATTGAATTTTCATTGCCGTTAAAAATAACGCGGGTACGATCCGGCACAATCGCGCTGTGCGATACCAGCGGCGCAGCCAGTAATACCGAAGCGATAAGCGCCTGGCGCTTAAAATGGTTGGTCTTGTTCATTACAGGTTCCCTTTATTCCATATCCTTGCGATTCACCGCATGGTTGTCAGCCAGCGGTATGGGCGGGGTTTGAGTGGTTGTCGCCACCGGCGCGGCCGGTTGGCCATCGGTTTGCGTATGTTCCTGGATTAGCGGTTGCGCAGGCAGCGGAGAACTTTTCTGCGGTGCGGTGGGGGGCTGACCTTCCAGAATTTTGCACGGCAGCAATAGCGCGTTAGCCAATAGCTCCGGTGTAAACGTGGGCGGGAGTGATGCTTCACACTGCGCCGCGCCGTCCCAGAATACTTTCAATGTTTCCCCGGCTTTTACGCCCGCCAGCCACGCGTTGCCGTCATCGGCCACCAGGCCCAACTGCTGCTGGCGCTCGTTTTTCACTTCGGCGCCGAACGGTGGGAAGTCGCCGTCTGCCAGCCGGAAAACCGCCATCATTTTCTCGCCGCTGACCACGTCAAAGTGACGGTAGCCGATGGCGCCTTCGGTGAGCGTGATCTGCACAACCGACTTAGTAGCTTCCGCCTTCTCCGGCAATTTGTTCAGATCGATACGCGCCAGGCTGCGCGAATAGCTTCCGACATCCGCAATCACGGCCTTGCCGAAAATGTTGGTTGAGGTTGGCGAGCCGTTACCGCTAACGGGGACGTCCGCAATGCCGTCGGTATCAACCAGCAAACGTGTGCTGCCCGCTAAACTTCCCCGGTGTAGCGCGCCGCCCTGGGTGGTCAGCGTCATGCCGCCGCGCAGCGACATGCCCAGCGAACGGTACGATCCTTCTTCATAATCCGCGCTCAGATCGATGTCCGTCAGCGCGCCCTGATGGCTGTAATAACCGTCTGCCTGTGCGCCTTGTTCATCCTGCCCGACGTGAAGCTGCCAGTTATCGCCGTTCTGGCTGTGGCCGGAATAGCCGAGCTGATTACGGTGTTGACTACCGTTAAACGTACCGTTGTAGCTGATGGAATCATTGCCCCAGGGAACAGACAGCGAGATATAGACGCCATCATCTTTATCACCGTTATATTCGCTGCGATAGCCGTTCAGCGACGCACTGAGATTTTTTATCGACCCTAAGTCGAAGTACCAGGAAAGAGACAGGTTATAGTTACTCTGATCCGGGCTGTCCCAGAAGGTACTGCGTGAGTAGCTGAAATAGGCGCTCATGCCCTGTTCACGGAAGTTCTGGTTATAGGTGACCGTATAGCGTTCTTTTTCGTGACCGGCATTGAGATGATGATAGGTTTTCGCATCCAGATAGTCGCTCATGCTCATAAAGTTCTTTTCTGAGAAGCGGTATCCGGCAAAGGTTAGTCGGCTGTCGATTTCATCAAAGTCACGGGAGTAGCTGATGCGATATGAGTTACCCTGCAGCGTTTCGCCGTCAAACCCGTCGTCTTGCGGCATGTGGGCGATGGAGTGCGTAATGTCAACCGCCACCGCGCCCACCACGCCAAGATCCTTACCGCTTCCCAACGCCACGGCCTGATAGCTGCTTTCTCCAATTGCGCCGCCATATAGCGACCAGCCGTTGGTGACCCCCCACGAAGCTTCCGCCGAGGCGAATGTGCCGGTAATAGGGTGATGATCCCAGTCCTGCGGGCGGCCCAGCGCCATCTTGTAGCGCACCATGCCGGGGCGCGTCAGGAAGGGAACCGATGCGGTGTTAACGTCAAACTCCTGGGTCTGACCGTTCTGCTCTTCCACGGTGACGTGCAACGTACCGGAAACGGACTGGTTGAGATCCTGAATACGGAACGGTCCTGCGGGCACCTGCGTTTCATACAGTACGCGCCCCTGCCAGGAGACTTTGACTTTTGCATTAGAGCGCGCAATACCCACGATCTCCGGCGCATAGCCGCGCAGTTTCGGCGGCAGCATCTGATCGTCAGAAACGACGCTGGCACCGATATAGTTAAAGCTGTCGAAAACATCGGACTGGAGATAGCTTTCGCCCAGCGTAAGTTTGGCCCCGAGCGTCGGTAGTGCGCGATAGGCGTAGTAGCGGCTCCAGCTCTGATCGTGGAGAGTGGAAGTGTTCTCGTCATCGTCACGATGGTCGTAGCTGGCCTGCCAGTCGGCCCGCAGTCGCCATGCGCCCAGGTTCGCGCCTAACGTCCCGTTGCCGCTGATGCTTTGCTCTTCGCTGCCGCTTTCTTGATCGTGGCGGAGCTGATTATTAATGTTGTAATCCAGAATGATGCCGGGAATACCATTATCCCAGCGGGCGGGTGGGTCCCAGTCGACATCGCTGTATTCCATATACGCCTGGGGTAAATTCACCAACAGCGTGGAGTGCCCCAGGTCGGCCTGAAAATCCATGCCTTTCAGTGAATCTGGCGCCAGACATTGTCGTTCGCCGTGCGTTATCCAGACGAGTTTTTCCGCGAGTTCCGGCTTTATACCCAATTGCGTAACTAATTCTGGTTCTGCGCAAACCTCACTTCCTTGTGGATCATGTTCTGGAATAACCCAGTTAACAGGAAATTCCTGCGGCAGAGTCTGTCCGTTAATTTTAATTTGTAAAAGGTAGACGCCTGGCAGAATAAAACCCTTACGAGAAAACTGTGCAATGTTAACGTTATCGCGATTTTTTACATCGAGGAAATCGGTATTAAATTCGATGTCTTTGCCTGACGCGCTATAAGGGGAGACGCTTAGAAGCATTCCCACTCCGCACGCTATTGGGCAAAGAACACTTTTCCATGTGTTATTCATCAAATATATTCCGCAATAAAACTCAACAGGAATACCCTACCTAAAGCGGCAGGGTATTATCGTCGTGACTCTGTTAACTGAATTACAGGTAAGAGATAGTGACGTTGGCGGCGCTGCTGAATTCACCTGTGCCTACGGTGCCGGTTGCTGCGCCAACCAGCCAGGCGGTGAAATTCAGGCTTTGCTTCTCATCAAGAATGGTATCTCCGTCCAGGTCCGCAATGGCCTGTGTATAGGTATCACCCAGTTTGATATTGTTTTTGCCAGCATCGCCGATTGCCAGGCTTACATTGCTAATAGCGCCGGTGCCGTCAGTCTTCATCAGCGCGAGATTATCCGTGGCGCCTGTAGCCGCTGTGGTTCCACTACCTGTAGTGAATACCACATTCATATTTTTCTCGGTAGCCCAGGTACAACCCTCAAGATCGATATGAAAGGTACGGGCATTGTTGATGGTCGTTTTACCATTACTCAGCGTGCCATTACCGATACTTGAACCCATATTGACTGTTTGATCTTCCGTATCCAATGTGACGGAGCAGGGGGAGTCAACAATATTACCAAGGAAAGTGACCTTCGCTGTGTTGCTACCCGCGGCTTGAGCGCCGGAGACAATTCCCATAACTAAAGATGCAGTTACTGCCAGTTTACAAAAATGAGATGACTTCATCGTGTTATCCTTAATTAACGTGTTTTATGGCAACATTTTGTACGCGTATACCAAGGGATATGCGGCATAGAGCCATGCTGCGGGCTTTGGGTAAAAAATAGGTCATAATAAAAATATTATATTTCTACATTTTTATGAGTATATTCTTATGAGCTGAATGATCGTACCTGCTCATAGAATATTATATGTAATACTTTCAATATATTTATTTCATGTATGTTCCAGAAAAAACAAAAAAGCGGTCTTTTTTGAATATTAAACTGGCGTGCATGCTACTCGTTTTTCCGTAAAAGTGAAATAATTTATTTTTTTTTGAAAGGGAAGGCTCTTTGGGGGGGGAGGCTTATAGTGTTTGCATAATTTTTTTACTTAATTGATGTTATTTATAATGCCTGGTGCAAATATCTGTTTTTTTAATAAATTAGTTATATGATATATTATATTGTTGTGTATCGATTAATAATTTTAAAGTTATACGGGAAAGGTAGCATTCAACGCCTGTTAACAATATATTTTATTATATAGGCGTTGTCGTAGTGTCTCTGTGCGTGAATGGTTAAGAATAATACGTTACAATTGTCGCTAGTATTTACAACCGATTAAAAACCATGACAACTAACCATCAAATTGACCGTCTTCTCACCCTCATGCAGCGCCTGCGCGACCCGGAAAACGGCTGCCCGTGGGATAAAGAGCAGACCTTCGCCAGCATCGCGCCTTATACGCTGGAAGAAACCTATGAAGTACTGGATGCGATTGCGCGTGAGGATTTTGACGATTTGCGCGGCGAACTGGGCGACCTGTTGTTCCAGGTGGTGTTTTACGCGCAGATGGCGCAGGAAGAAGGCCGCTTCGATTTTAATGATATCTGCGCTGCCATCAGCGACAAGCTGGAGCGCCGCCATCCGCATGTTTTCGGCGAGCTTTCCGCGGATAATAGCGAAGAAGCATTAGTTCGCTGGGAGCAAATCAAAACGGAAGAGCGCGCGCAAAAAGCGCAGCATTCCGCGCTGGACGATATTCCGCGCAGCTTACCGGCCTTGATGCGCGCGCAAAAAATCCAGAAACGTTGCTCAAACGTGGGCTTTGACTGGACGACGCTGGGACCGGTCGTCGATAAGGTCTATGAAGAGATCGATGAGGTGATGTTCGAGGCGCGGCAGGCGGTTGTTGATCAGGCTAAACTGGAAGAGGAAATGGGCGATTTGCTCTTTGCCACGGTCAACATGGCGCGTCATTTAGGTACGAAAGCGGAGCTCGCTTTGCAAAAAGCGAACGATAAATTTGAACGTCGTTTTCGCGAAGTTGAACGTATTGTCGCAGCCAGAGGCCTGGAAATGACCGGGGTAGACCTGGAAACAATGGAAGAAGTTTGGCAGGAAGTAAAACGCCAGGAAATTGATCTCTAAAGGTTTTAGGCGGTCAAGAGCGATTTGTGTGATTTTTTAAATAACAAGCGCTTGATTTACGTCAAAAACATTTACCTCAAAGGGGCTATTTTCTCCCTCCCTGTGTGAATGTCAGCCTGACGAAGAGGAGGAATAATGAAAGTTTGTGGCGTAGGTCATGTTCGGGTATACTGCTTTCCCGTCCTGGTTATTCCATCGTCTTTTAAACCTAACTTCTCAGGTTCCGCATGACAACGAACTATATTTTTGTGACCGGCGGGGTCGTATCCTCTCTGGGTAAAGGCATTGCCGCAGCCTCCCTCGCAGCCATTCTGGAAGCCCGTGGTCTCAACGTGACCATCATGAAACTGGATCCGTACATCAACGTCGATCCGGGTACTATGAGCCCAATCCAACACGGGGAAGTGTTCGTTACTGAAGACGGCGCTGAAACCGACCTGGACCTGGGGCACTACGAGCGTTTCATCCGCACCAAGATGTCTCGCCGCAACAACTTCACGACTGGCCGCATCTACTCCGACGTTCTGCGTAAAGAACGCCGTGGCGACTATCTGGGCGCAACCGTACAGGTAATCCCTCACATCACTAACGCGATTAAAGAGCGCGTGCTGGAAGGTGGCGAAGGCCACGATGTGGTACTGGTGGAAATCGGCGGTACCGTCGGTGATATCGAATCGCTGCCGTTTCTTGAGGCGATTCGTCAATTGGCGGTAGATATCGGTCGTGAACACGCGCTGTTTATGCACCTGACGCTGGTACCTTACCTGGCGGCTGCGGGCGAAGTGAAAACTAAACCGACTCAGCACTCCGTGAAAGAGCTGCTGTCTATCGGTATTCAGCCCGATATTCTGATTTGTCGTTCCGATCGCGCGGTTCCTGCCAACGAGCGTGCAAAAATTGCATTGTTCTGTAATGTGCCGGAAAAAGCCGTTATTTCAATGAAAGATGTCGATTCCATTTATAAAATTCCAGGCCTGTTGAAATCTCAGGGGCTTGATGATTATATTTGTAAACGATTCAGCTTGAACTGTCCGGAAGCTAACCTGTCTGAATGGGAACAGGTCATTTACGAAGAAGCGAACCCGGCAGGCGAAGTGACTATCGGCATGGTCGGCAAATATATTGAACTGCCGGATGCCTATAAGTCGGTGATCGAAGCGCTGAAACACGGTGGTCTGAAAAACCGCGTTACCGTCAACATCAAATTGATCGATTCGCAAGATGTTGAAACGCGCGGCGTCGAAATTCTGAAAGATTTGGACGCTATCCTGATCCCCGGCGGCTTCGGCTATCGTGGCGTTGAAGGTAAAATCGCCACTGCGCGCTATGCGCGTGAAAACAATATTCCTTATCTGGGCATTTGCCTGGGGATGCAGGTTGCGTTGATTGAGTTCGCTCGTAACGTGGCCGGCATGGACAACGCCAACTCAACGGAATTTGTGCCAGACTGTAAGTACCCGGTTGTGGCGTTAATTACCGAGTGGCGCGATGAAGACGGTAACGTTGAAGTCCGTAACGAGAAGAGCGATCTGGGCGGCACCATGCGCCTGGGCGCGCAGCAGTGCCAGCTTAGCGATGACAGTCTGGTACGTCAGTTGTACGGCGCGTCGACGATTGTTGAACGTCATCGTCATCGTTACGAAGTCAACAATATGTTGTTGAAACAAATTGAAGCAGCGGGTCTGCGTGTCGCAGGCCGTTCCGGTGATGATCAGTTAGTCGAGATCATTGAGGTACCGAATCATCCGTGGTTCGTGGCCTGTCAGTTCCATCCGGAATTTACTTCCACGCCGCGTGATGGACATCCGTTGTTCGCTGGCTTTGTTAAAGCCGCCAACGAGCATCAGAAACGTCAGGCGAAGTAAAAAAGTTAGAACGGCGGTGCACCCTCAGCGGTGCACCGTTTGTCTGAAGTTTTAGTTTAACTAGTGACTTGAGGAAAACCTAATGTCCAAAATCGTTAAAGTCATCGGTCGTGAAATCATCGACTCCCGTGGTAACCCGACTGTTGAAGCTGAAGTACACCTGGAAGGTGGTTTCGTAGGTATGGCGGCGGCTCCGTCAGGTGCTTCTACTGGTTCCCGCGAAGCGCTGGAACTGCGCGATGGCGACAAATCCCGTTTCCTGGGTAAAGGCGTAACCAAAGCTGTTGGCGCGGTTAACGGCCCGATCGCTCAGGCTATTCTTGGCAAAGACGCTAAAGACCAGGCTGGCATCGACAAAATCATGATCGACCTGGACGGTACTGAAAACAAATCTAACTTCGGTGCAAACGCCATTCTGGCTGTCTCTCTGGCTAACGCCAAAGCTGCTGCTGCCGCTAAAGGTATGCCGCTGTACGAGCACATTGCTGAACTGAACGGCACTCCGGGCAAATACTCCATGCCGGTTCCGATGATGAACATCATCAACGGCGGCGAGCACGCTGACAACAACGTCGACATCCAGGAATTCATGATCCAGCCGGTTGGCGCGAAAACGGTTAAAGAAGCCATCCGTATGGGTTCTGAAGTTTTCCATCACCTGGCAAAAGTGCTGAAAGGCAAAGGCATGAACACCGCTGTGGGTGACGAAGGCGGCTATGCGCCGAACCTGGGCTCCAACGCGGAAGCGCTGGCTGTTATCGCTGAAGCGGTTAAAGCGGCTGGTTACGAGCTGGGTAAAGACATCACCCTGGCGATGGACTGCGCAGCATCTGAATTCTACAAAGACGGTAAATACGTTCTGGCTGGCGAAGGCAACAAAGCGTTCACCTCCGAAGAATTCACCCACTTCCTGGAAGAACTGACCAAACAGTACCCGATCGTTTCCATCGAAGATGGTCTGGACGAGTCTGACTGGGACGGTTTTGCATACCAGACCAAAGTACTGGGCGACAAAATCCAGCTGGTTGGTGACGACCTGTTTGTAACCAACACCAAAATCCTGAAAGAAGGCATCGAGAAAGGCATCGCTAACTCCATCCTGATCAAATTCAACCAGATCGGTTCTCTGACCGAAACTCTGGCTGCAATCAAGATGGCGAAAGACGCTGGCTATACTGCTGTCATCTCTCACCGTTCTGGTGAAACTGAAGACGCTACCATCGCTGACCTGGCTGTTGGTACCGCTGCAGGCCAGATCAAAACCGGTTCTATGAGCCGTTCTGACCGCGTTGCTAAATACAACCAGCTGATTCGTATCGAAGAAGCTCTGGGCGAAAAAGCACCGTACAACGGTCGTAAAGAGATCAAAGGCCAGGCGTAATCCTGCTTTTACCTCTTAACGTATAAACCCGCTTCGGCGGGTTTTTTTGTATCTGTTCAATAGCGCAGCCGCTGTGCATGACCGGGCAGACGAAATCTGCAATAATTAACGATTATCCCCTTAACAGAGAACGCTATGCAGTACCCGATTAACGAGATGTTCCAGACCCTACAAGGCGAGGGTTATTTTACCGGCGTCCCCGCTATTTTTATTCGTTTACAGGGATGTCCGGTCGGCTGTGCCTGGTGTGATACTAAGCATACCTGGGATAAACTGAGCGATCGGGAAGTGTCTCTGTTCAGCATTCTGGCAAAAACCAAAGAGAGCGACAAATGGGGTGCTGCGAGCAGTGAAGACTTGCTGGCAGTAATTAATCGTCAGGGCTATACCGCGCGTCACGTTGTCATCACCGGTGGAGAACCCTGTATTCACGACCTCATGCCGCTCACCGATCTGCTTGAAAAGAGTGGTTTTAGTTGTCAGATTGAGACCAGCGGGACGCACGAAGTGCGCTGTACGCCTAACACCTGGGTCACGGTTTCACCAAAAGTGAATATGCGCGGGGGATATGACGTGCTTTCCCAGGCGCTGGAGCGCGCCAATGAAATCAAGCATCCCGTTGGGCGAGTTCGTGATATTGAGGCGCTGGATGAACTGTTAGCCACGTTGAGCGATGATAAACCGCGCGTGATTGCTTTGCAGCCCATTAGCCAGAAAGAAGACGCGACGCGTCTGTGTATTGAAACTTGTATTGCACGTAACTGGCGGCTGTCTATGCAAACGCATAAATATTTAAATATCGCCTGATGCTCTATCAATTTTACGGACGGCCTGCCGATGCCGTCTGTGACTCATCCATTACCTTGCATTGTTTATTTTCTCTATGTGAATTTCGATGAGTGTATAAAAGCGCTGATAAATTTTTCCATAGCGATGCACGGATCACGCTATTTTGGTAAATTTAAAGAAAAAATCATTCTATGAACTTTTTTGCATCAAAATCAGCAAATTAGCTGTTCTTTAATAATTTAAATTGTTGCGATTATGTTGGTAGAATGTAATGCTGATAAAAAGTAGTTTATAAACAATGATATCCGTTTAGTGTGTTCCCCGCGCCAGCGGGGATAAACCGTGCTGGCGGCAAAAGAACTCGCTAAATGGGAAGTGTTCCCCGCGCCAGCGGGGATAAACCGCAGTGCGGCAGCGCGCAATCGAGACACGCCATGTGTTCCCCGCGCCAGCGGGGATAAACCGTCATGCTTTCGACTAAATACTACCGCGACAACGTGTTCCCCGCGCCAGCGGGGATAAACCGAAAATAACAACATTATCAGTGTGAAAAGTCTCGTGTTCCCCGCGCCAGCGGGGATAAACCGAAAATAACAACATTATCAGTGTGAAAAGTCTCGTGTTCCCCGCGCCAG
>NZ_JBGDUO010000002.1:140733-267386 GCF_046552235.1 Salmonella sp. SAL00670 | reverse complement strand
CAAGCGGGGATAAACCGTAACCATGGCTAAGAAAAAAACTTACAGGACTGTGTTCCCCGCGCCAGCGGGGATAAACCGAGATATGAAAAACGTAAAAATTTACACCGCCAGTGTTCCCCGCGCCAGCGGGGATAAACCGTGAAGAACGGCCAGCCCGTCGAGGTATCAATCGTGTTCCCCGCGCCAGCGGGGATAAACCGCAGGCTGGTGCCATAGTTTTGAGTTTCTACCGGTGTTCCCCGCGCCAGCGGGGATAAACCGCGTTGTCGTTGCTGGACAGAACTCCGGGGACGGTGTTCCCCGCGCCAGCGGGGATAAACCGTACGGGCATGGACGGCTCGTACAGTTTTGACGGTGTTCCCCGCGCCAGCGGGGATAAACCGGGCGCCCGCGTTTCTCGGCTCGGCGCAATATCGTGTTCCCCGCGCCAGCGGGGATAAACCGGTAGTGCAACGCCGGTGATTTTACCAGTATCAGTGTTCCCCGCGCCAGCGGGGATAAACCGGTGCAACAGTTTCTTACCGCAAGCAGTTTGAAGTGTTCCCCGCGCCAGCGGGGATAAACCGCGGTGCTCTATGTCTAAAAATAAAAGCGGTTCGTGTTCCCTGCGCCAGCGGGGATAAACCCAGCACAATCATTATTAGATGAACTTTCATCAAGTGTTCCCCGCGCAGCGGGGATAAACCGGGGATCGCGCTGGCGGTCGCATCCGTTGCCGTGTGTTCCCCGCGCCAACAAGGATAGCCGTTGCATAATCATAATCTGTGTACCAGTAATGGCAGCTACAAACCTGTAAAGTAAAAAGGCCGCGTTTTCCCGGGGAGGCTTTTATACAGGAGAAGGCCATGGCGTTAAGGATCAGGGTATTGCTCGAAAATCATAAGGGAGCTGGAGCGGATAAATCGTTGAAGGCCCGGCCAGGGTTAAGCCTGTTGGTCGAGGATGAGCCTACGTCTATCTTGTTCGATACCGGCCCTGATGGCAGTTTTATGCAAAACGCGTTGGCGATGGGGATCGACCTGTCCGATGTGTCTGCTGTGGTGCTTTCGCATGGTCATTACGATCATTGCGGCGGCGTGCCGTGGCTTCCTGATAACAGTCGAATCATCTGCCATCCCGATATTGCGCGCGAACGTTATGCGGCAATGACTTTTCTCGGTATTACCCGAAAAATAAAAAAATTGTCGTGTGAGGTGGACTATTCACGCTACCGAATGATGTACACGCGTGGCCCCCTGCCGATTGGCGAAAACTTTATCTGGTCAGGGGAAATACCGGTGGTCGCGCCTGAAGCCTACGGTATTTTTGGCGGCCACGATGCGGAGCCGGACTCTATTTTGGATGAGGGCGTACTGATTTACCAATCGACAAAAGGATTAGTCATCATTACGGGATGCGGGCATCGGGGGATCGCAAATATTGTCCGGCACTGTCAGAACATTACCGGTATAAAGCGGATTTACGCGCTTGTCGGCGGATTTCATCTCCGCTGCGCATCACCGTTCACGCTGTGGCGAGTCAGGCGCTTTCTGCAAGAACAAAAACCTGAAAAACTATGCGGTTGTCACTGTACAGGGGCCTGGGGGCGGTTGTGGCTACCGGAAATAACCGCACCTGCAACCGGTGATGTGCTGCGCTTTTAACACCGCGCTGGACAATGTTTTCACTGATAAAACGTCGTGTGGATAGGCTGGAATCAATTTGACATCCAGCCCACGCGTTAATAAACCTTATTCGCCGCGATAGACGCAGCCGGCTGTACAGGTCTCTTTCACCATCACGGCGCTCAGTAGCGGCACGACGGGCTTAACCTGATCCCAAATCCATTTTGCCAGCACTTCGCTGGTGGGATTGGACAGCCCTGGAATATCATTCAGATAGTAGTGATCAAGACGATCGTAAGTCGGTTTAAACGCCGCTTTGAGATCCGCGAAATCCATAATCCAACCGGTATGCGGATCGACTTCACCGGTAATTTCGAGACGCACCATAAACGAGTGTCCGTGCAGGCGGCCGCACTTATGCCCTTCAGGCACGTGAGGCAGGCGGTGAGCGGCTTCAAAGGTGAAATCTTTATACAACGTGGTGGACATGATGAACTCTCAGGCAATAAAAAAACCGCCGTAGGGTACCGGAAAGCGCATTTTTTATCATTAACTAAAACCATTCTCCGCCTTGTGACGGGCAATTAATTTAAGAATTTCCAGAAAATTTAATAATTATCAATCAATTATAAAATCGATTTTGGCGTTAATAACGATAACTAAAACAGGTTAGTTCATTTGGTTATTTGTTATTTCCAACCCTTCTTTAATTGTTATTCCTCTCACCGTTAACCTTATCCTCAGTTTGGGATTTATCGCTTATACATTTCATCTTTCAAGCCGCATCTGTGTTGACTGCGTTTACTCACCCCAGTCACGTATTTATGTACGCTCCTGGGGCGCGCTCAGCTTACGGCGAACTTGAATGATTTTGTGTATAGATCCGCTTTGCTTACTGGAACATAACGACGCATGACGACACCGGCTCCACTGACTGGGTTGCTTCCGCTTAATCCGGAGCAACTGGCGCGCCTTCAGGCCGCGACAACCGACCTTACTCCCGAACAGCTTGCCTGGGTCTCCGGCTATTTTTGGGGCGTACTGAACCCGCGCTCAGGCGCTGTTGCCGTCACGCCTGTTCCTGAGCGGAAGATGCCGGGGGTTACGCTTATCTCCGCTTCGCAAACCGGCAATGCGCGTCGTGTGGCGGAAGCGCTGCGTGATGATCTGCTGGCGGCCAACCTTAATGTGACACTGGTGAACGCCGGCGACTACAAATTCAAACAGATTGCCAGTGAAAAACTGCTGGTGATAGTGACGTCCACCCAGGGAGAAGGCGAGCCGCCGGAAGAGGCCGTCGCGCTGCATAAGTTCCTGTTCTCGAAAAAAGCGCCGAAACTGGAAAACACCGCTTTTGCCGTGTTTAGCCTCGGCGACACCTCTTATGAATTTTTCTGCCAGTCCGGAAAAGATTTCGACAGCAAACTGGCGGAACTGGGCGGTGAACGCCTGCTCGACCGTGTCGATGCTGACGTTGAATATCAGGCAGCTGCCAGCGAATGGCGCGCCCGCGTGGTTGATGTTCTGAAGTCCCGCGCACCTGTCGCGGCACCTTCGCAATCCGTCGCTACTGGCGCGGTAAACGACATCCACACCAGCCCCTATACCAAAGACGCGCCGCTGGCCGCGACCCTCTCCGTGAATCAGAAAATCACCGGTCGCAACTCGGAAAAAGATGTGCGTCATATTGAGATTGATTTAGGCGACTCCGGCCTGCGCTATCAGCCGGGCGATGCGCTGGGCGTCTGGTATCAGAACGATCCGGCTCTGGTGAAGGAGCTGGTTGAGTTGCTGTGGCTGAAAGGCGATGAGCCGGTGACGGTTGATGGTAAAACCCTGCCGCTCGCCGAAGCGCTGGAGTGGCACTTCGAGCTGACGGTGAATACCGCCAACATTGTTGAGAACTACGCGACCCTGACGCGCAGTGAGTCGCTGTTGCCATTAGTGGGCGACAAAGCGCAGCTCCAGCACTACGCCGCGACCACGCCCATTGTTGATATGGTGCGTTTCTCTCCGGCGCAGCTGGATGCTCAGGCGCTAATCGACCTGCTGCGACCGCTGACGCCGCGCCTCTACTCTATCGCCTCTTCGCAGGCGGAAACTGAAAACGAAGTCCACGTCACCGTTGGCGTGGTTCGTTATGACATTGAAGGCCGCGCCCGCGCCGGTGGCGCCTCCAGCTTCCTCGCCGACCGCGTGGAAGAAGAGGGCGAAGTTCGCGTCTTTATTGAGCATAACGATAACTTCCGCCTGCCAGCTAACCCGCAGACGCCGGTGATCATGATTGGCCCCGGCACCGGCATCGCGCCGTTCCGCGCCTTTATGCAACAGCGTGCGGCGGAAGGGGCGGAAGGCAAGAACTGGCTGTTCTTCGGCAACCCGCACTTTACCGAAGATTTCCTCTATCAGGTGGAGTGGCAGCGCTACGTGAAAGAAGGCGTGCTGAACCGGATCGATCTGGCCTGGTCCCGCGATCAAAAAGAAAAAATCTACGTACAAGACAAACTGCGCGAACAGGGCGCGGAGCTGTGGCGCTGGATCAATGACGGTGCCCACATTTATGTCTGCGGCGACGCCAGGCGTATGGCCGCAGATGTCGAAAAAGCATTGCTGGAAGTGATCGCTGAATTCGGCGGTATGGACCTCGAATCGGCAGATGAATATTTAAGTGAGCTGCGCGTAGAGCGCCGTTATCAGCGAGATGTCTACTAATGAGCGAAAAACATCCAGGCCCACTGGTGGTCGAAGGTAAACTGTCCGATGCCGAGCGCATGAAGCTGGAAAGCAACTACCTGCGCGGTACCATTGCGGAAGATCTGAACGACGGTCTCACCGGCGGTTTTAAAGGCGACAACTTCCTGCTAATACGCTTTCACGGCATGTATCAGCAGGATGACCGCGATATTCGCGCCGAGCGTGCGGCGCAGAAGCTGGAGCCGCGCCACGCCATGCTGCTGCGCTGCCGTCTGCCGGGCGGGGTGATTACTACGACGCAATGGCAGGCGATCGATAAATTCGCGGCGGATAACACGATTTATGGCAGTATCCGTCTGACCAACCGCCAGACCTTCCAGTTTCACGGTATTCTGAAGAAGAACGTCAAGCCGGTGCACCAGATGCTGCATTCGGTCGGGCTGGATGCGCTGGCAACCGCTAACGACATGAACCGTAACGTGCTGTGCACCTCCAACCCGTACGAATCGCAGTTGCACGCGGAAGCCTACGAGTGGGCGAAGAAGATCTCCGAACATCTGCTGCCGCGCACCCGTGCGTATGCGGAGATCTGGCTCGATCAGGAGAAGGTCGCGACCACTGACGAAGAACCGATCCTCGGCGCAACCTATCTGCCGCGTAAATTTAAAACCACGGTGGTGATCCCGCCGCAAAATGATATCGATCTGCACGCCAACGACATGAACTTTGTGGCGATTGCCGAGAACGGCAAGCTGGTGGGCTTTAACCTGCTGGTTGGCGGCGGTCTGTCCATTGAGCACGGTAATAAGAAAACCTATGCTCGTACCGCGAGCGAGTTTGGATATCTACCGCTGGAGCATACGCTGGCGGTAGCCGAAGCGGTGGTGACGACCCAGCGTGACTGGGGCAACCGTACCGATCGTAAAAACGCGAAAACCAAATATACGCTTGAGCGCGTCGGTGTCGACACGTTCAAAGAAGAAGTCGAGCGTCGCGCGGGGATCAAATTTGAGCCGATCCGCCCGTATGAGTTTACCGGGCGTGGCGACAGGATTGGCTGGGTGAAAGGCATTGATGATAAATGGCACCTGACGCTGTTTATTGAGAACGGCCGTATCCTGGATTATCCGGGGCGTCCGCTGAAAACCGGCCTGCTGGAGATCGCGAAGATTCATCAGGGCGAGTTCCGTATCACCGCTAACCAGAACCTGATTATTGCCAGCGTGCCGGAAAGCCAGAAAGCGAAGATCGAGACGCTGGCGCGCGACCACGGGTTGATGAATGCCGTGAGCGCGCAGCGTGAAAACTCAATGGCCTGTGTATCGTTCCCGACCTGCCCGCTGGCAATGGCGGAAGCCGAGCGTTTCCTGCCGTCGTTCACGGACAAAGTGGAAGCGATTCTGGAAAAACACGGCATTCCTGATGAGCATATCGTGATGCGCGTGACCGGCTGCCCGAACGGCTGTGGTCGCGCGATGCTGGCGGAAATTGGCTTAGTAGGGAAAGCGCCTGGTCGTTATAACCTGCATCTTGGTGGAAACCGTATTGGGAGTCGTATCCCACGGATGTATAAAGAAAATATCACCGAGCCGGATATTCTGGCCTCGCTGGATGAACTGATTGGGCGCTGGGCGAAAGAGCGTGAAGCGGGTGAAGGCTTCGGCGACTTTACGGTGCGTGCGGGCATCATTCGCCCGGTGCTCGATCCCGCGCGTGATTTCTGGGAATAACCTGAATTGCCGGATGGCGTCTGTGTAGGCCTGATAAGCACAGCGCCATCAGGCAAGGCAAACAGTGAGGAACTCATGTCCCAACTCGATCTCAACGCATTGAATGAACTGCCAAAAGTCGATCGCGTAATGGCTCTGGCGGAAACCAACGCCCAACTGGAAAAACTGAGCGCCGAAGAACGCGTGGCATGGGCGCTGGAAAATCTGCCCGGCGAATACGTGCTCTCCTCAAGCTTTGGCATCCAGGCGGCGGTGAGCCTGCACCTGGTGAACCAGATTCGCCCGGATATCCCGGTGATCCTCACCGATACCGGCTATTTGTTCCCGGAAACCTACCAGTTTATTGATGAGCTAACGGACAAACTCAAACTCAACCTGAAAGTTTACCGCGCGGGCGAAAGTCCGGCCTGGCAGGAAGCGCGCTACGGCAAGCTGTGGGAGCAGGGCGTTGAGGGCATTGAGAAATACAATGACATCAACAAAGTCGAGCCGATGAACCGGGCGCTAAAAGAGCTGAAAGCGCAGACGTGGTTTGCGGGTCTGCGTCGCGAGCAGTCCGGCAGCCGCGCGCATTTACCCGTTCTCGCTATCCAGCGCGGCGTGTTTAAAGTGCTGCCGATTATCGACTGGGATAACCGCACGGTTTACCAGTATCTGCAAAAGCACGGTCTGAAATACCATCCGCTGTGGGATCAGGGCTATCTGTCGGTGGGCGATATACATACTACCCGCAAGTGGGAGCCGGGCATGGCGGAAGAAGAGACGCGGTTCTTCGGGCTGAAGCGCGAGTGCGGGCTGCATGAAGGGTGATTGTCCTTACGCGGTATGATTATACTTGCTGCTATGAAAAATCCGGCAGGCAGCCGGATTTTAAATTGGTTATATACCCAAAATAATTCGAGTTGCTTAAAGGCGGCAAGGGAGTGAGTCCCCAGGAGCATAGATAACTATGTGACTGGGGTGAACGAGCGTAGCCAACACATAAGCAACTTGAAGTATGAAGGGTATATTACTGACTATCTTTATACCAGTAATATATTACGACTGCACCCATCTTTACCAATGTGCAAAGAACGTTCATGGGTTAGATATAGCTTTTCAAGAATTACATCAATAAACATTTTTTTTGCATGATAGTCGTTATAATCCTGATTAAGTTTTTTTAAAAAACCAGAATTTGTTGGTTTAAACTCTGAAAACGGTGAATAGCTATGTAGTAAATAGGAGATACACGGATGCATCATGCTAAAAGCGACTTCACCTTGTACCTCCTGATAACCTATTTTGCAAAACTGAGTCGTAGGCTCAAAGTTACCGGCATTAATACAGGCCAGCATTGATTTTTCATCTGCAGTAAGTGAGTCCTGCCATTCGACAAGCGGGTGGTCTGGAGCCTCTGCGGGACGCATCATCTCATAAACCGCCGTTTTGATTTGTGCATTGCCCGTCACTTCTTTTCGTAGAGTTGAAATCGACTCCTGAAGTAATTCCGGGTGCCAGGTCATCTTCGAACCAATCACCTCACATATTTGTAAAAATAATTGTCTCTCCTCTCTACTCATAGATTCTATCACTGCATCATCTGATATATTAAGGATGTCCTTAATATTGCTTTGGCTGATCACCGTGTCGCCGACCATAAGTAAAAATTGTGTTTGAGAAGCGTCCATCTTGATAGTAAACAGATCTTGATGAGCCGGGCAGGCCAGATGTTGTAGCCGTTTAAAGGCGTAAATTTTATTTATATCCTCTACGTTAACTTCCATCTCTCCAGGTTCACCACGGCCCTGCCCGTGAATGATGGAGTGTAACACTTCCAGCGCATGGTCCTTTTTTTCCGCTCTAAAATGATCCTGGACTTTATCCCAGCCCCCCATATGGATTGCTTTTTCTTTATCTGCGCTTAACAGATGAGCAAGCCGACTTTCGTTAAGCGTATAATTTTGATGATTACCAAAGCTTAAAGTGACTGGCATAATATTTTCCTTCAAATTTATATTATTCAATATCCGGAGTAAAATATATCGTTCAATTCGCTCTTTTTTATTAAACAGATAAGGTTTACTACAGGAGAGAATTTGAACGGCATTATTAATACAGCACATTTATGGTTGGTAACCCTTTGTGGTGACGATAATTCAGACAAAAGGTAGATGATTCGCCGCAAATGGTCGTTTTTTTAAATTTTGGTTTGTCATGAATGGTGTTGATGCTGAGAGATAAAGTATGATGAAATGAAGTAGTTAAATTTAATTAATTAATGGTATTCATGGAAATGGATGTAGATAGAGAAGCTGCAAAGATTTTAGTGAATCTAATGTAATAACTTCTCTATACAACGGAGTTAGAATAATACCCGTTATCCAACCAATCCAAAACGTTTACTATAATAGCTAGCTTCTCCGGCATCAGATACCAGCACAACCTGTCCGGAAGGGCGATGGTGGCGTTTTCTGAAACAGGCTAATGTTTCCTCATCTGGACATTGGAATGTACCAGAATTTTTTTGCCACCATGATTTTCGGACGGATAAGCGACTTTTTTCCCAGCAGAAATCTATTTCATCAACTAAAGGGCGTAGCTGTCCATTAATGTCTTTTCTGGCGAGATAAACATCAACACTCTCTTCACCCAGACGGGTAGAAAATTCTCTATCTTTATCCCATAAAAAGTCGCTGGCTTCTCGATCGTAACCGAGATCGTAACGTAATAAATTTTGCGCAGCCACTGAACGTTGGCTAAGGACTTTGCCAAAGGCAACGTCAGAGATCGTCTGCAAGCCTGCTGGCGCAGCAATTTTCTGCTCGTATACGCCGTCAACGAGTGCTCTGGCATTATCCGGCATACGGATCTCACCATGTTGACGCAGCAGCGCCTGTGTACGCCACAGGCAGGCATGATCGGCGTAAACAAAGCCGGTACCTTTTAGCTCTTGCCCCAACCAGCCCTCTTCTGCCTGCTCCTGCCAGTGAGGGGCCAGAATATGCAATACTGGTGGCTGGCGTTCATCCGGAAGCGTAGATTTTCGTTGCCCATGGGCATCGCGGATATGGCGTTGCAGGCGACCGGCGCGCTGGATCAATAAATCAATCGGCGCCAGATCGGTGATCATCCAGTCAAAGTCCAGATCGAGACTTTGTTCAACGACTTGTGTGGCGATTAATACCTTACCACGTCGTTCAGAAACGGGGGCATTGTTACCAAACCAGTTTAACGTTTTATTTTCAATAGCAATACGATCGATAAAAGCAAAACGGCTGTGGAAAAGCAAGAGATCCTGCTCTGGAACGATTCCCTCGTGTAGCAACTGCTGGTAAGTGTCCAGCGCATCATCAACCGTGTTGCGGATCCAACAAATGCACTGTCCGGTTGCCACAACGCGATAAATAATGTCCAGTGCTTCCTGGCGCTGCTGTATCCAATTAACGGCTACAGTCCTTTGGACTTCGGGACGTGTGGCCAGTGGTTGCTCTAACAGACCGGAGGAAGTGAGGTGGCTTAACCATGGATAACCCGCGTTATCGCTACCACCAGCGCTCATAAATCCCGCGCCATCGCTAAACGCATTAAGTAATTTTTCCCGTAAAGCGGCGGGAAGAGTGGCGCTCAGAATAATAGCGCTACCGCCCTGGGCGGCATGGAAGCGCAATAAACCTTCCAGCAATTTAACCATATAACCATCATAGGCGTGCACTTCATCCAGCAGCAGGATTTTGTCGCGCATCCCTAGCAATCGGAGCGATTGATGGCGAAAAGGCATCACCGCCATTAAGAGTTGATCCAGCGTACCTACGCCGACTTCCGCCAGCAGCGCTTTTTTGCGTGAATCTGCAAACCAGGTATGGCACTCAGTAGTCGCGTTGCCATCATCACGGGCATAATCTTCAGCTATATTTTCTGTTGGCTGCCAGATGGATTGTCGGAAAGAGTCCGACATTTCTCGCCCACCGTGTGCCAGGATGAGCGATGGCCTGGACTCATCGGTAAATAGCGCATGATAAGCCGATGCCAGGCGCTGATACATGGCGTTTGCGGTGGCCATTGTCGGCAACCCAACGTAGAGACCGTGGCCTTTATTGGCTGACATTAAGCGGTGAGTCAGAATCAGCGCGGCCTCTGTTTTGCCTGCTCCGGTAACGTCTTCCAGGACAATCAGCTGTGCACCGGGTGCTGAAATATCCAGTTCGCTTGCCCGTTGCTGAAGAGGGGTGAGCGTCTGAATGAACGGAAATAGTGCCCGGTGATCTTGATAATGGCTGTGCTGAGATAACGGCGGCATTCGGAGGATGGCCTGTTGGGCTTTTTCACAAGCGAGAGGCCAATAATCTTTCAATGGCATGGCGCTGCTGAGCAGTGGAAACTGGCTTTCATCCGAGCCCATCCAGTCGGCAAGGGTGACAAGCCCAGCGAAAAACCAACTGTGCTGTTTTAAACATTTTCTCCCTGCTTTGGTTTTCCACTCCTGAGGTAGAGTGAAAGGAAATAATTCACTTAATGCTTCCAGATAATGCGTTGCTGCGACAATGTCTTCATCGGTGAATGCCAGCGAGCTTCTGTTTTTCATGGTGTCCGGCGGGATGCCATGGTGCCCGGTGCTAATAAGCATCCAGCTATTTAAAGCGCTTTCAAACCTGGCGCGATTTTCTGGTTCAATACCTGCGATAATTTCATTACTGCCTGAACTCCACGCTTCAAATAATTTACCCCATAAATAGAAGCCTAAGGAATCATGTCTCTCAAATACGGAAACACCGCTAATGGGAGAGACTAAGGGAGAGTCTGGGAATTCGGCGTATTTTTGAAATCCTCTGGCGAATTTTCCGATATCGTGGCTGGTAAGAAACCAGATTATCCAGTTTTCTGCATTTGTACCTGAGATATTACATTCCTTTAATATATTACATGAATTGAATATATTGTTTTTTATTATGTATTTCCCGCATGCAGCAACGTCCAGGCAATGGTATGCCAGTAAATGATAATTACAGATTATGTTTTTTGTTGATTTATCAGTTTTCCCCCAATAGCAGAGGTAGTCCAGATATTCTATCTGTGTCATCTTTTTCCTGTAGCAGGGGGATTACAATGAAATCGATAATAAATTGGGATACGGGTAATTGGCCAGTTTTTTTGTCTGGATTAGGTTATCCCCGCTGGCGCGGGGAACGCTGCGCTATTAAGACTGTATTTACGGTTTATCCCATAATTTTAGGGAACGTATTAAAGATAACAGATAACTATAAAAAATACATAGTCTGATTTAAGACTGTATCTACTTTTTATTTATATTTTCGTCTTCGAGAAAATGTAGTATAACTCCGATGACAGTATTTAAGAGATACCTCAGGACGGAACCTACCTATAGGTAGGTAATATTCCAAATTGGCTTAATAAATAGCCCTGCAGGAGTAAAGGTATGGATTTAACCAAAGAGAAATGGCTTCCCGTCATATTCTCAAACGGCGATAAAAAGAAAATATCATTACGCGATCTTCTGGATAACCGCATTCAGGATCTTGCCTATCCTCGGGCTGATTTTCAGGGGGCGGCATGGCAAATGCTGATTGGTATTTTACAATGTACCGTCGCGCCGGAAGATAAAGAAGAATGGGCAGATATCTGGCATGAAAGTATCGAATTCGAACAATGGGAGAAGGCGTTAAATACGATTTCTCTGGCTCTACAGTTCGGCGAGCAAAAACCTTCCTTCCTGCAAAGTTTTGATCCTCTCGATAGTGAATATGGTTCTATTGCCGGGCTGCTGGTGGATGCGCCGGGCGGGAATGCGCTCAAGCTCAATAAAGATCATTTTGTAAAACGTGGCAACGTAGAACAAATATGTCCTCACTGCGCGGCGATAGCGCTATTTGCGATTCAAACCAATTCACCTGCCGGCGGGGCGGGTTACCGGGTAGGGATGCGCGGCGGTGGTCCGCTGACTACGCTGGTGGTACCGCAGGAAGAAGATAAATATCCACTATGGAAAAAACTTTGGCTTAACGTTTTGCCGCAGGAAGAGCCGCCGAATGTTACACAGCATCCACTCATTTTTCCCTGGCTTGCGCCGACGAAAACCAGCGAAAAAGCGGGGAATGTGGTCACACCGGATAATGCGCACCCCTTGCAAGCCTACTGGGGGATGCCGCGGCGCATAGAACTGGATTTCACCCACACTGTGGCAGGTATCTGCGATTTGTGCGGGGAGCATCACGAATCACTGCTACTGCAAATGTGTAGTAAAAATTATGGCGTTCAGTACGACAGTTGGCTACATCCCTTCTCCCCATATCGGCAGGCATTGAAAGATCCATCCGCACCCTGGCTGGCGTTTAAAGGGCAGCCGGGCGGGTCAAGTTATAAAGACTGGTTGGGGCTGATGCTCAATCGTGAGGATAAGTTCAACAAAATGCAGCCTGCAAAGGTCGTTCGTGCCGCTGGTCAGCGGAACAAAATGAGCCTGTGGTGCTTTGCCTGGGATATGGATAAGGCCAAGGTCCGCTGCTGGTATCAGCACCGTATTCCGCTCATTAGCGTTTTGCACGAAGAGCAATTTCTCGCTGCACTTAACACCGTGCTGGTGCTGGCTAGTGAGTCGCTGTCGCTGTTACGGAACGCGTTAAAGAGCGCCAAATTCGATTGTCCGAAAGAAGCCAAAATGGATTTTAGTATGGTGGATATCGCCTTCTGGCAGGAAACCGAACCCGCTTTTCGGACGTTGCAAGAGGCGCTGGCTGTCGATCCGCTTCGGCAGGATACGCAGACTCGCCACGCAGTAAGTCAGTGGGAGGCGGAATTAGCACACTATCTATTTCACGTTTTTGACCGTGATGCCCTGACCAACCCCGACTGCCCGGACGATATCCTGCAGCGCCAGCTGACGGCCCGACAGGATTTAGCCAGCAGCTATCGTAAACATAAAGCGCGCAAGGATGTGTTGGCGCTGGTCGAATAACAGAAGGAAGCCAAATATGCTGAATAGCAATACAGCAGTGTTATGCAGAATTCTCCACCCCGATGCGCAGAAGGCACTACTTGACTGGTTTGCTACGCTGTCTGAGCGTTATGAGTGCAAGGATGGTAAACGAGTCAACGGTCGCGCCTGGCGGGCTGAGTTGAAAAGAATGGCGCCGCCATATGGCGTAATGATATGTGAAGGGCATGACGCTCTCCGCCAGGCTCTGCTTAAACATATGCGACTGCAACCTCTTGATGAGATGGCTCTGGCTCTGTTTGTCAGCGTCGCTGTGCATATTAAGAGTCATAAGGCGAATATTAGTTTCGCTGCGCAGTTAGGGGAAAAGCTTAAAGGTTCCACGTCGTGCGTTTCTGGTCTGCGTTTTGAACGTTTGCAAAAAGCGTCCGACCCGGAAACATTTTGCCAGTTGTTGATTCAGGCAGTGAAGATTCGCGGTACGGAGGGGGTGAATGTTCTTTCACTTGCCGATGGCATTTTCCTGTGGATGGAAGAGTGGCAACGACGCGAAAACCATCAGCCGGAATTCCGTAACCCCTTTGAACGAAATTGCATCCGTTGGGCGAACGAATATCTTTCCACGTCGCGTGGCAAATAATCATTTTTAGAAGGATTTGATAATGACAACTTTTATTCAACTGCATTTATTGACTGCTTATGCGCCCGCTAACCTGAACCGTGATGAGTCTGGCAGACCGAAGACCGCGTTTATGGGAGGAGTTGAGCGTTTACGCGTATCGTCGCAAAGTCTGAAGCGTGCCTGGCGGGTGTCGGAAACTTTTGAAGCGGCAATGGATGGCTTTATGGGTAAGCGTACTCGTCGAATTGGCGTGGATTATGTTTATCGTCCGATGAAAGATGCCGGAATTGAAGAAAAAATTGCTAAGAGTTCGTCTGAGTTAATCGCTAAGCAATTTGGCAAGCTTAAAAGTGATAAAGATGCGAAACCGGAAAAAAATCTCGAAATTGAGCAGATCGTTCACGTCAGTAACCATGAAATTAGTTTGATTAAACAACTGGTTGATACGCTAATTGCCGACAAACGCGAACCTAACGATGAAGAAGTGAAGCTTCTGCGCAAAGAGCAGCGTAGCGTAGATATGGCGCTGTTTGGCCGTATGCTGGCGTCATCGCCTGAGTTCAACGTCGAGGCTGCTTGTCAGGTATCCCATGCGTTGGGCGTAAGTGCCGTGACCGTTGAGTCTGATTTTTTCACCGCCGTTGACGATCTGAATAATAAAGAGGAAGACGCAGGTTCCGGGCATATGGGCGAGCAGGGTTTTGCCTCGGCGCTTTTCTATACCTATGTCTGTATCAGCCGCGATCTGCTGGTGGAAAACCTGGGTGGTAACGAAGAACTGGCGAAGCGTACTATCGCGGCACTCACTGAAACAGCGTTAACCGTCTCGCCAACCGGTAAACAAAACAGCTTCGCTTCTCGTGCCTATGCCACCTATGCGTTGGCCGAAGTCGGGCAAAAACAACCGCGTTCTCTGGCGGCGGCATTTTTCCAGCCGGTACGCGATACCGATCAAATTCCTGCGGCAATAACCCGTTTAAAACAGCAGCGCGCCAGCTTCGATAGCGTATACGGAAACTGTGCAGACGATTATCGCGAGTTGAACGTTCAGGAAGGTACGGGATCTCTGGCGGAATTACTGGCCTTTGTTAGCCAGTAAGGATGAATAATGAAGGAATATCTGGTTTTTCAGCTCTATGCGCCGCTGGCGTCGTGGGGGGAAGAAGCGTCTGGCGAGATTCGCCACTCAGCTACGGTTCCCACGCGCTCTGCGCTATTGGGTCTGCTTGCCGCAGCATTAGGAATTCGTCGCGACGAAGAAGCGCTGCTGAATAACTTTAACCAGCACTATCATCTGGCGGTGCACGCGTTGGCTTCACAAGATCGCTGGTTGCGAGATTATCACACCGTTGGCGCGCCGCGAGAAAACAAAAAGTATCGTTATTACACGCGCCGGGATGAACTGACTCTTGCGCCGGATGAAGTGGGGACGCTTATCTCGCAGCGAGAATATCGCTGCGACGGCTACTGGCATGTGGCAATAAGCGCCACGCCTGATGCACCACATTCGCTTAGCGAATTGCGAGAGGCGCTGCTGACACCGCATTTTCCGCTCTATCTGGGGAGAAAATCCTGCCCGCTGGCGTTACCGTTAGCGGCGCGTTTAATGACCGGCACCTTAAAAGAGGTATTCACCCATGCTGTGGAGGAGATTTCCGCAGCAGAATTAAGTGGATTTACCCTGCGTGAGGGCATTTGTTATTGGGATGATCCTGATGAGGAGAGTCTGGTCTGGCAACAAAAGCAGCATAGCAATAACCAGCCAGTTAGCCGCCAACGCTGGCAGTTTGGCGGCTACACCCGCTTCAATGGGCCGTTGCAGGAGAGAACATAATGTATCTTTCTCGTATTCAACTCCGGTTTAATAATTTGCGACCGGAGATGTTGGCAAAGTGGAATTCAGCCAGGCCTTATGCCAGCCACCAGTGGTTATGGCAGCTCTTTCCGGAACAGGAATTGCGTCAGTTTCTGTTTCGCGAAGAGGCGCATGGCGGCTTTTTTATGCTCTCGGCAATACCGCCGTTATTGCAGCACACCCTGTTTCTTATTGAAACCAAACCATTTAATCCGCAACTGACAAATGGTCTTGAGCTTGATTTTCAACTACGAGCTAACCCGGTGATAACCCGTAACGGTAAGCGCAGTGACGTGATGATGAACGCGAAACATCAGGCGAAGGCGAATGGTGTGGAGAAAGAGCGGTGGTGGGAGCTTCAACAGCAGGCCGCGCAGGCGTGGCTGGAACAACAAGGGCAGCAGCATGGTTTCCGGTTGATTGCACCGGAACCTGATGATTTCGCTATGTGGGCTGGTGACGAGTACAGTGAATTGCAGGCGCATTGTGGATGCGTGCAAGCGTATCAGCAGCATCGTTTTGTCCGTAAAGACCAGGAAACCCCAATCACTTTCAGTAGCGTTGATTTTAGCGGTGCGCTCTGTATCACCGATGCAGCACTGTTTAAACAGGCTTTATTTTCCGGATTAGGTAAAAGTAAAGCGCTGGGCTGCGGAATGCTGATGGTAAAAAGGAAACGCTGATGAGCTGGCTGCCGCTGAATCCCATCCCGTTGAAAGACCGTGTTTCGATGATATTTCTCCAGTACGGACAAATAGATGTGATCGACGGTGCGTTTGTGCTTATCGATAAAACGGGTGTACGTACCCATATTCCTGTTGGATCGGTGGCCTGCATCATGCTGGAACCGGGGACGCGGGTTTCCCATGCCGCCGTGCGACTTGCGGCAACGGTGGGTACGTTACTGGTGTGGGTGGGGGAAGCGGGCGTACGCGTTTACGCTTCGGGGCAGCCTGGTGGTGCCCGTTCCGACAAATTGCTTTATCAGGCGAAACTTGCACTGGATGAAGATTTGCGGCTGAAGGTCGTGCGTAAAATGTTTGAATTACGTTTTGGCGAACCCGCGCCGAGCCGTCGTTCTGTAGATCAATTGCGTGGTATTGAGGGGAGCCGTGTGTGGGCAACCTATGCACTACTTGCTAAGCAGTATGGCGTGAAATGGCAGGGACGTCGCTACGATCCGAAAGACTGGGAGAAAGGCGATGTCATTAATCAGTGTATCAGCTCGGCAACCTCCTGCCTCTATGGCGTAACGGAGGCGGCAATACTGGCTGCCGGATATGCGCCCGCGATTGGATTTGTGCACACCGGCAAGCCGCTTTCTTTTGTCTATGATATTGCCGATATCATTAAATTTGAGACCGTTGTACCGAAAGCATTTGAAATTGCGCGACGTAATCCTGCCGAGCCTGATCGTGATGTCCGTATTGCCTGCCGGGATATCTTCCGCAGTGGAAAAACATTGGCGAAATTGATTCCTCTTATTGAAGATGTTCTCGCGGCAGGGGAAATTCAACCGCCGTTACCTCCTGAAGATTCACAACCCATAGCGATCCCTCTTCCTGTTGCGTTGGGAGATTCCGGTCATCGGAGTACCTAACGATGAGTATGCTGGTTGTCGTTACCGAAAATGTTCCTCCTCGTCTGCGGGGGAGGCTGGTCGTCTGGTTACTGGAAATTCGAGCTGGTGTGTATGTTGGTGATGTTTCCGCAAAGATCCGCGAGATGATATGGCAACAGGTTTCCGTTCTGGCAGATGAGGGAAATGTTGTTATGGCGTGGGCGACAAATACAGAATCAGGTTTTGAGTTTCAGACTTTTGGTGTAAATCGACGTATTCCGGTAGATCTTGATGGACTGCGATTGGTGTCGTTTCTACCTGTTGAAAATCAATAAGTTATAGATCTTTAAAAATTAGGAAAAGTTGGTGGGTTTTTTGTGCGCTAAAAAAGTATTTAAATTCAATTGGGTAGATTTAGGGTGTTCCCCGCGCCAGCGGGGATAAACCGCTGGAACGGCAGTATTTAAAAGGGGTTATTGAGTGTTCCCCGCGCCAGCGGGGATAAACCGCGCGGGGCTGGTATTCGATACAGACCCGGCTAGTGTTCCCCGCGCCAGCGGGGATAAACCGGGAATAAAAATGAATTTGAGTCAACTCTATAAGTGTTCCCCGCGCCAGCGGGGATAAACCGATTATCCCGGAAATCGTGATCAACTACGCAGGGTGTTCCCCGCGCCAGCGGGGATAAACCGGCATTCCCGATCGTCAACCAGAGAACTGGCACGTGTTCCCCGCGCCAGCGGGGATAAACCGATTGTTATTGCGGTAACGGATAATTTATCATTGTGTTCCCCGCGCCAGCGGGGATAAACCGCCGAATATGGTGATAATGTTGCACCTTCGCTCGTGTTCCCCGCGCCAGCGGGGATAAACCGAACAGTGGTTTTAGGTTGTCGGTGCTGATCCCGTGTTCCCCGCGCCAGCGGGGATAAACCGATTAAACAACAGGATTTTGCAATTACTGTTGGGTGTTCCCCGCGCCAGCGGGGATAAACCGCAGACGGCAGCAGCGTGAAACACGTCAGTATTGTGTTCCCCGCGCCAGCGGGGATAAACCACCAATAACCGAAATATCCACGGTGGAAATTTCGTGTTCCCCGCGCCAGCGGGGATAAACCGTCAGCTGTTCCATACTCACCCCCTGTGCAATCGTGTTCCCCGCGCCAGCGGGGATAAACCGGCGATGTATGCCGCGACGATCGAGAGCGAACTGTGTTCCCCGCGCCAGCGGGGATAAACCGCAGCAGATGAAAAATATTTACAGATTGGTAAAGTGTTCCCCGCGCCAGCGGGGATAAACCGGGGCGAAAACGCGCTTTGAAATTCGCACGGTCGTGTTCCCCGCGCCAGCGGGGATAAACCGAAAAAATCCCGCTGACAATATTTTGCCACCTCGTGTTCCCCGCGCCAGCGGGGATAAACCGCCGGACGACCCGATGGGGATCCTGCCGTTGCTGTGTTCCCCGCGCCAGCGGGGATAAACCGGGAGTATTTGAAATGTACTATAAGGACTTCATGTGTTCCCCGCGCCAGTTCTTCAGCTGGCAACGACAGAATGCGTGTTCCCCGCGCCAGCGGGGATAAACCGGGGGCTTGTTAATATTTCTCTCACTGACTACGGTGTTCCCCGCGCCAGCGGGGATAAACCGCCGGAAAACTATCTCTATCGCAGGCTGGATATGTGTTCCCCGCGCCAGCGGGGATAAACCGTTCCAAAGGTACTCCCATATCTCCAGCCAACGGTGTTCCCCGCGCCAGCGGGGATAAACACGTTTCACCAGCATATCAGGACGTTTTTTCCGCCTTCGCCAGCTCTTTTACCAACGGCAGCATTATCCGCACTACATCGCGGCTACGGCGCTCAATTCGCCCAGGCAGCGCCTTGTCAATATGCTGTTGATTATCAAGCCGTACGTCGTGCCAGCTATTGCCGTTCGGGAAGGATGCATTTTTCACGCGTTGCTGGTATCCGTCTTTTTTACCCAGATTCCAGTTCGTCGCCTCAACAGAAAGCACCGATATTCCCGCTTTATCGAAAACCTCCGCATCATTACAGCAACCCGTTCCTTTGGGGTAGGATGGATTGCGTCCCGGATTGGTGTTGGCGGCGATACCATAACGGCGCGCAATCGCTAATGCTCGATCGCGGGTCAGTGTACGCACCGCTTCCGGCGTATTTTTCCCGCTATTAAAATAGAGCTTGTCGCCAACAATCAGGTTATCGAGATTAATCACCAGCAGCGTATTTTTCTTCTCAGCGTCACTCATTCGTTTGAGTAAATTTTCCGCGCCTAGCTTTCCCTCTTCTTCCCCGCTGGTGGCGATAAAACGAATCCCATAATGGGTCGGTATATCTTTCAGACGCGCCGCCAGTTCCAGCATAACGCCTAATCCCGCGGCATTATCATCCATTCCCTGTAACGTTAAACCGCCCAGATTGGCATCGACATCAGCGTCGCTCTGCGGAGCGTACGTATCCAGATGCGCCATAATGATGATCTGTTGCGGCACGCGCCCTTCATGGGCGGCGATGACCGTGCTGCCCGTCACGTTATGCCAGTTTTTGCGATTATCCTTCGTGGTATAAATAAATCGGCTATTAAACGTTCGAATATCGCTTTGGTATCCCATCTGGGTAAATTGTTGGCGTAAATAATCGGCAGACAACATCTCGGCGGGGGAGCCCGTCATTCTCCCGGGAAAAAAGGTGGCGATATGTCGTGCCTGAGTATTCGCTATTTCACCAGGCCCTGGTGATGCTGCTTGTGCAGGAAGGATAAAGCCTACGCCGAGCGCCAGAATGACGGCAAAGCGGCGCGTTGCGGAAAACATAATGAGTCCTTAAATACAGAACAAAATTTTACGTGGCTAGTATGAAACCGCGATCGTGTTAATACAATTTCATTTGCTCCTAAATGCTGGCAATCCGGTACGTTAAGCATTTTTTGATATTGGTTTTTGGGCCGCGTTATTCCTTTGAGGAACTACTCATTCCAATTCGTCATTTCATTCACTCTCCTGCGCTCCCTATAGTCGTGTAATCGAAATGTTTAGCAAAAAACGGTATTGCAAAGGAACGGTTATGGATCAAAAACGACTCACCCACCTGCGGCAACTGGAGGCGGAAAGTATCCACATTATCCGTGAAGTGGCAGCGGAATTCGCTAATCCGGTCATGCTGTACTCCATTGGTAAAGACTCCAGCGTCATGCTGCATCTGGCGCGTAAGGCGTTTTATCCGGGTACGTTACCGTTCCCGCTATTGCACGTTGATACCGGTTGGAAATTCCGTGAGATGTACGCCTTTCGCGATCGTACCGCCAACGCATATGGCTGCGAGTTGCTGGTACATAAAAATCCGGAAGGCGTGGCGATGGGCATCAATCCGTTCGTTCACGGTAGCGCTAAGCACACCGACATTATGAAAACCGAAGGGTTAAAGCAGGCGCTGAATAAGTACGGTTTTGATGCCGCGTTCGGCGGCGCACGGCGCGATGAGGAAAAATCCCGTGCGAAAGAACGTATTTACTCCTTTCGTGACCGTTTCCATCGCTGGGACCCGAAAAATCAGCGTCCAGAGTTGTGGCGTAACTATAACGGTCAGATTAATAAAGGCGAAAGTATACGCGTCTTCCCGCTCTCCAACTGGACAGAGCAGGATATCTGGCAATACATCTGGCTGGAAAACATCGACATCGTGCCGCTGTATTTGGCTGCTGAACGCCCGGTTCTGGAACGTGACGGCATGTTGATGATGGTGGATGACGATCGTATCGATCTCCAGCCTGGCGAAGTCATCAAAAAAAGGATGGTGCGCTTCCGTACACTTGGCTGTTGGCCGCTCACCGGGGCGGTGGAATCCCACGCGCAAACGCTGCCGGAAATTATCGAAGAGATGCTGGTTTCTACCACCAGCGAGCGCCAGGGGAGGATGATTGACCGCGATCAGGCGGGGTCGATGGAGCTTAAAAAACGTCAGGGGTATTTCTAAGGAGCCGCCATGAACACCATACTTGCACAAAAAATCGCCAATGAAGGCGGCGTCGAAGCCTGGATGATGGCCCAACAACACAAAAGCCTGCTGCGTTTTTTAACCTGTGGCAGCGTTGATGACGGTAAAAGTACGTTGATAGGTCGTTTGCTGCACGATACCCTGCAAATTTATGAAGATCAGCTCTCTTCTCTGCATAATGACAGTAAACGTCATGGCACGCAGGGAGAAAAACTCGATCTGGCGCTGCTGGTAGATGGGCTACAGGCCGAGCGTGAGCAGGGCATTACTATTGACGTCGCGTACCGCTATTTCTCCACGGAAAAACGAAAATTTATTATCGCCGACACGCCGGGCCATGAACAATATACCCGGAATATGGCGACCGGAGCGTCCACCTGCGATCTGGCGATCCTACTGATCGACGCGCGTAAAGGCGTGCTGGATCAGACGCGTCGCCATAGCTTTATCTCCACTCTGTTGGGGATCAAACACCTGGTGGTGGCAATCAACAAAATGGATCTCGTTGACTACCGCGAAGAGACCTTCGCCCGTATTCGTGAAGATTACCTGACCTTTGCTGAACAGTTGCCGGGCGATCTGGATATTCGCTTTGTCCCGCTTTCGGCGCTGGAAGGGGATAATGTCGCCGCGCAGAGCGCGAATATGCGCTGGCACAGCGGTCCGACGCTGCTGGAAGTCCTGGAAACGGTAGACATACAGCGTGCGGTAGACCGTCAGCCGATGCGCTTTCCGGTACAATACGTCAATCGCCCGAATCTTGATTTTCGGGGGTATGCCGGCACTCTGGCGTCTGGTAGCGTCAAAGTCGGAGAGCGCATTAAAGCGCTGCCGTCCGGCGTGGAATCCAGCGTGGCGCGTATCGTCACTTTTGATGGCGACAAAGAAGAAGCCTGTGCGGGCGAAGCCATTACCCTGGTACTCAACGACGACATTGATATTAGCCGCGGCGATCTGCTGCTGGCGGCAAACGAGACGCTGGCACCTGCGCGGCACGCTGCGATCGACGTGGTATGGATGGCGGAACAGCCGCTGGCGCCGGGCCAAAGCTACGATGTTAAACTTGCGGGTAAGAAAACCCGCGCGCGTATCGAGGCTATTCGCTATCAGATTGATATCAACAATCTGACCCAACGAGACGTCGAGAGCCTGCCGTTAAACGGTATTGGTCTGGTGGAGATGACATTCGATGAGCCGCTCGCGCTGGATATTTATCAGCAAAATCCGGTGACGGGCGGACTGATTTTTATCGACCGACTTTCTAACGTTACCGTGGGCGCTGGCATGGTGCGGGAACTGGATGAACGCGGAGCGACGCCGCCCGTGGAATACAGTGCGTTTGAGCTGGAGCTGAATGCGCTGGTACGCCGTCATTTTCCGCACTGGGACGCCCGAGATTTGCTGGGAGATAAACATGGCGCTGCATGATGAGAACGTGGTCTGGCACTCTCATCCCGTTACTGTCGCCGCCCGTGAACAGCTCCACGGCCACCGTGGCGTGGTGCTGTGGTTTACCGGACTCTCCGGTTCGGGAAAGTCAACGGTGGCCGGCGCGCTGGAAGAGGCGTTACATCAGCGTGGCGTCAGTACCTACCTGTTGGATGGCGATAATGTGCGCCACGGTTTGTGCCGTGATTTAGGTTTTAGCGATGCCGATCGCCAGGAAAATATTCGGCGGGTAGGCGAAGTGGCCAGTCTGATGGCGGACGCCGGCCTGATTGTTTTGACGGCATTTATTTCTCCGCACCGCGCCGAGCGGCAACTGGTAAAAGAGCGCGTCGGCCACGATCGTTTTATCGAGATTTATGTCAATACGCCGCTGGCTATCTGTGAACAGCGCGATCCTAAAGGGTTGTATAAAAAAGCGCGCGCGGGCGAGTTGCGTAACTTTACCGGCATCGACGCCATTTACGAAGCGCCTGACTCGCCCCAGGTTCATCTTAATGGTGAACAATTAGTAACAAATTTGGTTTCCCAATTATTAGACCTGCTGAGACGGCGCGATATTATCAGATCCTGAGACACCACCGGGCTTGTATGCCTGGTATGGTCAAGGTTACAGGATTTAATATGCGTAATAGCCATAACATTACTTTCACAAGGTCAGACGCCTTCATGGTCGACGATGACGCCACCAGTGCATTTCCGGGGGCGGTGGTCGGCTTTGTGTCATGGCTGCTGGCGTTGGGGATCCCTTTTCTGCTTTATGGCCCTAACACGCTGTTTTTTTTCCTCTATACCTGGCCCTTTTTCCTCGCGTTAATGCCGGTATCGGTGATTATCGGCATTGCGTTGCATCTGTTGGTAAAGGGCAAAATACTTTTTAGCATCATGTTTACTCTACTGGCCGTAGGCGCGCTGTTCGGCGCGTTATTCATATGGCTATTAGGGTAGACGGGTTATCACTGCGCCTCCGGTCATAATTCAAACCGTAACCAACAATGAGATTATGTTCTCCTTACTCGGGTATACGTAACATCCGGCAAATGTGGTACATTTGCCGGCGTTGTCGCGGCAATCCCGTCCTGAATGTGGAGTCACAGAGGACGTTATGGGATGATGATGCCGTTTTTCAGGGGGCAGGATGGGTAAACTAACGCTGCTGTTGCTGGCTTTACTGGTCTGGCTACAGTACTCGCTGTGGTTCGGTAAGAACGGCATACATGACTATAGCCGCGTCAACGATGATGTGGTCGCGCAGCAGGCGACAAACGCCAAACTTAAAGCGCGTAACGATCAGCTTTTTGCCGAAATTGACGATCTCAATGGCGGCCAGGAAGCGATTGAGGAGCGCGCGCGCAACGAACTTAGCATGACCAAACCGGGCGAAACCTTCTATCGTCTGGTGCCTGACGCCTCAAAACGCGCGGCAACGGCGGGGCAAACTCATCGATAAACCATCCAGGGATTTAACATGGCAGCCACTTTATTGGACGTTTGCGCCGTGGTGCCGGCGGCCGGATTTGGCCGCCGAATGCAAACAGAATGTCCTAAGCAGTATCTCTCAATCGGTAATAAAACCATTCTGGAGCACTCAGTTCATGCGCTGCTGGCGCATCCTCGGGTGACACGCGTTGTTATTGCTATCAGCCCTGGCGATCATCGCTTTGCCCAACTTCCGCTGGCGGATCATCCGCAAATCACCGTTGTGGATGGCGGCAACGAACGCGCTGATTCCGTTTTGGCCGGGTTACAGGCCGTTGCAGAGGCGCAGTGGGTGCTGGTGCACGACGCGGCAAGACCCTGTTTGCATCAGGATGACCTTGCGCGGTTACTGGCCATCAGCGAAAACAGCCGGGTCGGCGGTATTCTCGCCAGTCCGGTGCGCGACACCATGAAACGCGGCGAACCGGGGAAAAACGCGATTGCCCATACCGTAGAGCGCGCCGATTTATGGCACGCGCTCACCCCGCAGTTTTTCCCCCGCGAACTCTTGCACGATTGTCTGACGCGTGCGCTGAATGAAGGCGCGACCATCACCGACGAGGCGTCAGCGCTGGAGTATTGTGGTTTTCATCCGGCGCTGGTAGAAGGTCGCGCGGATAACATCAAGGTCACCCGTCCGGAAGATCTGGCGCTGGCGGAATTTTATCTGACCCGAACCATCCACCAGGAGAAAGCATAATGCGAATTGGACACGGTTTTGACGTACACGCGTTTGGCGGAGAAGGGCCGATTATTATTGGCGGCGTGCGTATCCCTTATGAAAAAGGGCTATTGGCGCATTCCGATGGCGATGTGGCGTTACATGCGCTGACCGATGCGCTGCTGGGCGCGGCGGCGCTTGGCGATATCGGCAAGCTCTTCCCGGATACCGATCCGGCATTTAAGGGAGCGGATAGCCGCGAACTACTGCGTGAAGCCTGGCGTCGTATTCAGGCGAAGGGGTACACCCTCGGCAACGTGGATGTCACCATTATTGCGCAGGCGCCGAAAATGCTGCCGCATATTCCGCAAATGCGCGTCTTTATCGCCGAAGATCTCGGTTGCCATATGGAT
Organism: Salmonella sp. SAL00670; assembly: GCF_046552235.1. Lineage (NCBI taxonomy): Bacteria > Pseudomonadati > Pseudomonadota > Gammaproteobacteria > Enterobacterales > Enterobacteriaceae > Salmonella > Salmonella sp. SAL00670. Next base: position 242,378 of record NZ_JBGDUO010000002.1, on the reverse strand, counting down.
GACGTTAACGTGAAGGCGACGACGACGGAAAAGCTCGGATTTACCGGACGCGGAGAAGGCATTGCCTGCGAAGCGGTCGCGTTGCTGATGAAGGCGGCGAAATGACAGAGTTTGACAATCTCACCTGGCTGCACGGAAAACCACAAGGTAGCGGATTGCTGAAAGCGAATCCGGAAGATTTTGTGGTGGTCGAAGATTTAGGCTTTACGCCGGATGGTGAAGGCGAGCACATTCTGCTGCGTATTTTGAAAAACGGTTGCAATACCCGTTTTGTCGCTGACGCGCTGGCGAAATTCCTGAAAATTCACGCTCGCGAAGTGAGCTTTGCCGGGCAAAAAGATAAACACGCCGTTACCGAGCAGTGGCTGTGCGCGCGCGTGCCGGGGAAAGAGATGCCCGATTTCAGCGCCTTTCAGCTGGAAGGTTGTAAAGTGCTGGAATACGCGCGTCACAAGCGTAAGCTGCGTTTAGGCGCGCTGAAAGGCAATGCCTTTACTCTGGTGTTGCGTGAAATAAGCGATCGCCGCGATGTCGAAACACGATTGCAGGCGATTCGCGATGGCGGCGTGCCGAACTATTTTGGTGCACAGCGATTCGGCATTGGCGGCAGCAACTTGCAGGGCGCGCTGCACTGGGCGCAAAGTAACGCGCCGGTGCGCGATCGCAATAAACGCAGTTTTTGGTTGTCGGCGGCACGTAGCGCGTTGTTTAATCAAATTGTTCACCAGCGGCTGAAGAAACCAGACTTTAATCAAGTTGTTGACGGCGATGCGCTACAATTAGCGGGGCGTGGAAGCTGGTTCGTCGCGACATCTGAAGAACTGCCTGAATTGCAGCGCCGGGTAGACGAAAAAGAGCTGATGATTACAGCGTCGTTGCCGGGCAGCGGAGAGTGGGGAACACAGCGTGCGGCGCTGGCGTTTGAGCAAGATGCCATTGCCCAGGAAACGGTGTTGCAATCGCTGTTGCTGCGCGAAAAAGTAGAGGCGTCGCGCAGAGCGATGCTGCTTTATCCGCAACAATTAAGCTGGAACTGGTGGGATGACGTTACCGTCGAGTTACGTTTCTGGCTGCCCGCAGGCAGTTTTGCCACCAGCGTAGTAAGGGAACTGATCAACACAATGGGTGATTATGCGCATATTGCTGAGTAACGATGACGGGGTTCACGCGCCCGGTATACAAACGCTGGCGAAAGCGCTGCGTGAGTTTGCTGATGTACAGGTCGTAGCCCCGGATCGTAACCGCAGCGGCGCGTCTAATTCCCTCACGCTGGAATCTTCGCTTCGTACTTTTACCTTTGATAATGGCGATATCGCCGTACAGATGGGGACGCCGACCGATTGCGTCTATCTGGGCGTTAATGCCTTAATGCGTCCGCGTCCGGATATTGTCGTTTCCGGTATTAACGCGGGTCCGAATCTGGGCGATGATGTGATCTATTCCGGTACTGTCGCCGCGGCGATGGAAGGTCGTCATCTCGGCTTTCCGGCATTAGCGGTCTCCCTTAACGGCTATCAACATTATGATACGGCTGCAGCCGTGACTTGCGCGCTTTTGCGAGGGTTAAGCCGGGAGCCGTTGCGTACCGGGCGTATTCTCAACGTGAATGTCCCGGATCTACCGTTAGCGCAGGTTAAAGGCATCCGCGTGACTCGCTGTGGTAGCCGCCATCCAGCGGATAAAGTAATCCCGCAGGAAGATCCGCGCGGTAATACATTGTACTGGATTGGCCCGCCGGGCGATAAATACGATGCCGGGCCGGATACCGATTTCGCGGCGGTGGATGAAGGCTACGTCTCCGTCACGCCGTTGCATGTGGATTTAACCGCGCACAGCGCGCATGATGTGGTTTCAGACTGGTTAGACAGCGTGGGAGTTGGCACGCAATGGTAAGTGGACGTGTACAGGCTCTTCTTGAACAATTGCGCGCGCAGGGCATCAGAGATGAGCAGGTGCTTAATGCGCTTGCTGCAGTGCCGCGCGAGAAATTTATTGATGAAGCGTTTGAACATAAGGCCTGGGAAAATATCGCTTTGCCGATAGGCCAGGGTCAGACGATTTCGCAGCCCTATATGGTGGCGCGAATGACGGAACTGCTCGAACTGACGCCGCAATCCAGGGTGCTGGAAATTGGCACCGGTTCCGGCTATCAGACGGCGATTCTGGCGCATCTGGTACATCACGTTTGCTCCGTTGAGCGGATTAAGGGGCTGCAATGGCAGGCGCGTCGCCGCCTGAAGCAGCTCGATTTACATAATGTTTCTACCCGTCATGGCGATGGCTGGCAAGGCTGGCAGGCGCGTGCGCCGTTTGACGCTATCATTGTGACGGCCGCGCCGCCGGAAATTCCTACCGCGCTCATGGCACAGTTGGATGAAGGCGGCATTCTTGTTCTGCCCGTGGGCGATGAGCAGCAGTTTTTGAAACGCGTGCGTCGCCGGGGCGGCGAATTTATTATCGATACCGTGGAGGCCGTTCGCTTCGTCCCGTTAGTCAAGGGAGAGCTGGCCTAGTTTGCCCTGCAAACACCCACTCTTACGCCTGATGAAGCCGAAACGAATACCTGGAGTTTTCCTGGTTATTCCCGGTGGGTTAAGCGTATCGTGAACACATTTTCCCGTGTTCACTTAATGCGTTGCACGGTTCTTACGTCACTGGTTGTTAACCAAATTTTTTCCTGGGGGATAAATGAGCGCGGGAAGCCCAAAATTCACCGTTAGTCGCATTGCGGCACTATCACTGGTTTCACTATGGCTGGCAGGTTGTACCAGTTCGTCAAACCCTCCGGCGCCGGTCACGTCTGTGGACAGTGGTTCGTCATCAAATACCAATTCCGGGATGTTGATCACACCGCCGCCAAAAATGGGCGCGACGACGCAACAAACGCCGCAACAAGCGCCGCAAATTCAACCCGTTCAGCGTCCTGTAACGCAGCCCATGCAAACTCAACCGGTCACGGAACAACCCGTGCAGATGGAAAATGGGCGAATTGTATACAATCGCCAGTATGGGAATATTCCGAAAGGTAGCTATACGGGTGGCAGTACTTACACCGTGAAAAAGGGTGATACGCTTTTTTACATCGCCTGGATTACCGGGAACGATTTCCGCGATCTGGCCCAGAGAAACAGTATTTCTGCCCCGTATAGCCTGAATGTAGGGCAAACTTTGCAAGTTGGTAACGCATCCGGCACGCCAATTACTGGCGGAAATGCGATCACCCAGGCGGATGCAGCACAGCAAGGAGTTGTGACCAGGTCTGCACAAAATTCCACCGTTGCAGTTGCGTCTCAACCAACAATTACGTATTCTGAGGGCTCAGGTGAACAAAGTGCTAACAAAATGTTGCCAAACAACAAGCCTGCTGGGACGGTTGTCACAGCGCCTGTAACGGCACCAACGGTAAGCACGACCGAACCAAATGCAAGCAGTACGTCAACCAGCGCGCCGATTTCCGCATGGCGCTGGCCGACGGATGGCAAAGTGATCGAAAACTTTGGCGCTTCCGAAGGGGGCAATAAAGGGATCGACATTGCAGGCAGTAAGGGACAGGCTATCGTCGCAACCGCTGATGGGCGCGTCGTATATGCCGGTAACGCACTGCGTGGTTACGGTAATCTTATTATCATCAAACATAACGATGATTACCTGAGTGCCTACGCCCATAATGATACGATGCTGGTCCGGGAACAACAGGAAGTTAAGGCGGGGCAAAAAATCGCTACTATGGGTAGCACCGGCACCAGCTCTACACGCTTGCATTTTGAAATTCGTTACAAGGGGAAATCCGTAAACCCGCTGCGTTATTTACCGCAGCGATAAAGCGGCGGAACCAGGCTTTGACTTGCTAGTTCCGTCAAGGGATCACGGGTAGGAGCCACCTTATGAGTCAGAATACGCTGAAAGTTCATGATTTAAATGAAGACGCGGAATTTGATGAGAACGGAGTAGAGGCTTTTGACGAAAAAGCCTTGAGTGAAGAGGAACCCAGTGATAACGACCTGGCTGAAGAAGAGCTGTTATCGCAAGGGGCCACACAGCGTGTGTTGGACGCGACTCAGCTTTACCTTGGTGAGATTGGGTATTCACCACTGTTAACAGCCGAAGAAGAAGTCTATTTTGCGCGTCGCGCACTGCGTGGAGATGTCGCTTCTCGCCGTCGCATGATTGAGAGTAACCTGCGTCTGGTGGTAAAAATTGCCCGCCGTTATGGCAATCGTGGACTGGCGTTGCTGGACCTGATTGAAGAGGGCAACCTGGGGCTTATCCGTGCAGTCGAGAAGTTTGACCCGGAACGCGGGTTCCGCTTCTCAACATACGCAACCTGGTGGATTCGCCAGACAATCGAACGGGCGATTATGAACCAAACCCGTACGATTCGCTTGCCGATTCACATTGTTAAAGAGCTGAACGTATACCTGCGCACCGCACGTGAGTTGTCGCATAAACTGGACCACGAACCGAGTGCGGAAGAAATTGCAGAGCAACTGGATAAACCGGTTGATGACGTCAGCCGTATGCTTCGTCTCAACGAGCGCATTACCTCGGTAGACACCCCGCTGGGCGGTGATTCCGAAAAAGCGTTGCTGGACATCCTGGCCGATGAAAAAGAGAACGGTCCGGAAGACACCACGCAAGATGACGATATGAAACAGAGCATCGTCAAATGGTTGTTCGAACTGAACGCCAAACAGCGTGAAGTGCTGGCGCGCCGTTTCGGTCTGCTGGGATATGAAGCTGCGACACTGGAAGATGTAGGCCGTGAAATCGGTCTTACGCGTGAACGTGTTCGTCAGATTCAGGTTGAAGGCCTGCGCCGTCTGCGCGAAATTCTGCAGACGCAGGGGCTGAATATCGAAGCGCTGTTCCGCGAGTAAGTACCCTTGTCAAAAAAAGGCCAGTCGACAGACTGGCCTTTTTTTTACCGTTTGTCTTCTGCCAGCAGCGGCGGGATACTCGGCACCATTGGCGCGTCATCAATATCTTTTTGCGTCATGCGAAACGCTTGTGGATAGTGTTCGCGGCTGGTACGGCGTAACGGTTCGGTATCGCGCCAGGTATACAGACAATGCTGACACTGATATACCGTCCAGACTCCTTTTACCGGCGAAGTCGCCATGAGTTCAATATGTGCATCGGCACAGCGTGGACAAATCATCGGTTACTCCTTATTTACGGTTGGCCAGCATGGCGGTCAGCTTTTCAGCCCAGGCTTTAGTTTCCGGTAAATCAACAACCGGCTGGCTATAGTGACCACGGTTATCTGGCGCAACCGGCGTGGTGGCGTCAATGATCAGCTTGTCGGTAATCCCCGCCGGGCTTGAGCCCGGGTCCAGTTCCAGGACGGACATATTCGGTAGCTGTACCAGATCGCCTGCCGGATTCACTTTCGACGACAACGCCCACATCACCTGTGGCAGATTGAATGGATCGACATCTTCATCGACCATGATCACCATCTTCACATATCCCAGACCGTGCGGCGTCGTCATCGCTCGCAGGCCCACCGCACGGGCAAAGCCGCCGTAGCGTTTTTTGGTCGAGATGATGGCCAGCAAGCCGTGGGTGTACATGGCGTTTACCGCCTGCACTTCCGGAAATTCGGTTTTCAGCTGTTGATACAGTGGCACGCAGGTCGCCGGCCCCATCAGGTAGTCGATTTCTGTCCACGGCATACCTAAATAGAGCGATTCAAAAATGGGTTTGCTGCGGTAAGAGATCTTATCGATACGCACCACGGTCATGTTGCGACCGCCGGAATAGTGGCCGGTAAATTCGCCGAACGGTCCTTCAATTTCACGTTTACGGCTTTCGATGACCCCTTCAAGAATGACTTCAGATCCCCACGGCACATCAAAACCGGTCAGCGGCGCGGTGGCGATAGGATAGGGGCTTTCACGCAGCGCGCCTGCCATTTCATACTCTGACTGATCGTATTTCAGCGGCGTTGCGCCCATCAGGGTAATGATCGGATCGTTACCCAACGTGATCGCAATCGGCAGATCTTCCCCGCGCTCTTCAGCTTTGTGCAGGTGCAATGCGATATCATGCATCGGCACTGGTTGCAGACCCAGCTTACGCTTGCCTTTAACTTCCATGCGGTAGATGCCGACATTCTGCTTGCCGAAGTTATCGGGATCGAGCGGATCGCGTGATACCACACAGGCTTTATCCAGATAGAATCCGCCGTCGCCGTCGTTCAGACGAAACAGCGGCAGGATATCAAACAGGTTGATCGCGTCGCCGTCGACGGTATTTTCCACCCAGCCCGGATTCGCCCGCCGTTCCGGCGCTACCGGAAAATTGTCCCAGCGGCGAATAAATTCATCGATCTGTTTTTTAACCGGCGTGTTAGGCGGCAAACCCAGTGAGATGGCATGGTTCTGCCAGGAACCGATGGTATTCATCGCCACGCGGGCGTCGGTAAAACCACGAATATTGTCAAACCACAGCGCGGGCGCGCCATCGCCGATGCGTCCCGTTGCGTTGGCAGCGGCTGCGAGATCCGGCTCCGCATTCACTTCCTCGCTGATTTTCAGCAGTTGTCCCTGCTGATCCAGCGCATGTAAAAAACTGCGCAAATCATCAAATGCCATTATCCATTCTCCTGTGAAAAATTTGCTGTCTGTCGCAGTCCTTGCCAGCGGCGCGTGCGCGTATGCTCCAGACCAAACTGGTCGAGAACGCGCGCTACGATGTGCTGGATAATATCGTCAACGGTTTGCGGCAGGTTGTAGAACGCGGGCATGGGCGGCACTATCGCCACCCCCATACGAGAAAGCGCTAGCATGTTTTCCAGATGAATCGTGCTGAGCGGCATTTCCCGCGGCACAAGCACCAGCTTGCGACCCTCTTTCAACACGACATCGGCAGCGCGTCCCACCAGCCCCTCGGCATAGCCGGCGCGAACCCCCGCCAGTGTTTTCATACTGCAGGGGATAATAATCATGCCGTCGGTACGAAATGAGCCGGAGGAAATGGTCGCCGCCTGATCGGCCGGGCTATGACAATAATCTGCCAGGGCGGCTACCTCAGCGGGCGTGTAGGGCGTCTCCAGTTCAATAGTGGTTTTCGCCCACTTTGACATTACCAGATGCGTTTCAACATCAGGTATCGCCCGCAATGCCTGGAGTAGCTCGACGCCAAGCGGCGCGCCGGTCGCACCGGTCATCCCCACAATCAATCTCATTTCTTACCTCAAATATCGTTCGTATACGAACATTTTGATCAAAATACGCCCACACGGCCTTTGCGACAAGATCGCTCCCGACGCCTGCGCACGTTTAGCTAAAGCATTCGTCATTAAAAAACCGTGCATAAGTCGTTATGATAGAAAAAGTTAATTTATCCGGAGCGCTCATGGAGTTACGAAACACCGCGTTTCATCTGTTACGCCAACTTTTTCAGCAACATACCGCACGCTGGCAGCATGAACTACCGGAGCTCACCAAACCTCAATATGCGGTGATGCGCGTTATTGCTGAACATCCGGGTATTGAACAGGTCGACCTGACCGAAGCGGCGGTCAGCACTAAAGCGACGCTGGCGGAGATGTTAAGCCGGATGGAAAATCGTGGGCTGGTAAAGCGAGAAAACGATCCGCTGGATAAACGTCGGCGTTTTGTCTATCTCACCGTTCAGGGCCAAACGTTGCTCGCCGCCGCGATACCACTGGGGGATCGCGTTGACGATGAATTTTTGGGGCGACTGAGCGCTGAAGAACGCGAACAGTTTACGCAACTGGTACGCAAGATGATGACGTAAGCGGCTTGCGCCGCTTTGCTATTTTTTGGCCATCAGCAGTGAGATATCCACTTTAGCCAGCGCCCGAATTGCGCTTTCCGGCAGGCCGTCATCGGTGACGATTTGGTTGAATTCCGCCAGCGGTAACGCCAGCCACGTCGCGACCTGGCCGTATTTGGTCGCGTCGCACACCAGAATTTTTTGGCGGCTGGCGCTGGCGACGGCCCGTTTCACCGTGACTTTATCTTCTGCCGGCGTTGAAATACCGCGCACGCTCCAGGAAGAGGCGGAAATAAAGGCCTGGTCAATCATCAGCCCGCGCAAAAGCGTCGCCGCGGCTTCACCGACGCACGACCGGTTTTCCCGGCATACCGCCCCGCCAGTGTGAATAATTGTGCAATTGCTATTGTCCATCAGGTAATCGGCGATAACGAAATCATTGGTCACCACCGTAAGTTTATTCATCGTAACCAGCTGCCTGGCAATCGCCAGCGTGGTCGTACCTGCATCAAGGTAGATACAGCTTTCTGGCTGTACCAGGCTGGCGGCCAGTTTGCCAATCGCCGCTTTCTGCGGCGTCGCCAGTTCGGTTTTGATCTGATGCGAGGGTTCGTGCGCCACGCGAGTCGATGATTGCACGCCGCCAGAGACCTGGATTACCGCGCCTTGCTGCTCCAGTTTTTGTAAATCACGGCGGATAGTCATGTGGGATACATGCATGCGCTCGGTCAGTTCAGCGATACTGACGATGCCTTTCTCCGCCACCATATCAAGAATGATTTGTCGACGCTCAGTAGGTATCAACGTCTGCTCCTTTCTTTAGTCCTGTCGCGATTTTACGCGATTTCTCGTCACAGCGTGTGAAGTTCTATGAGGATTGCCTTCACAAAAAATAACACATTTTGTTATTTTTTGTGAAACAACTCACCGCAATTGTTTACAAAAACGCCTATATTCACATAACAAAACATAATATCACGTAAATTAACATGGAGTGATAATGACAACAGGAACTGATTTTCATGTCGGCATTGTGGGGCTTGGCTCAATGGGAATGGGCGCTGCGCGTTCATGCCTGCGCGCCGGGCTTTCCACATGGGGGGCCGATCTTAACCCGCAAGCGTGCGCGAATCTGCTCGCTGAAGGGGCTTGTGGGGCTGCCGCCAGCGCCAGGGAGTTCGCCGGCGTCGTGGATGCGTTAGTCATTCTGGTCGTCAATGCCGCCCAGGTCAGACAGGTGTTATTCGGTGAGGATGGCGTCGCCCATCTGATGAAACCCGGAAGCGCGGTGATGGTTTCGTCTACGATCTCAAGCGCCGACGCGCAAGAGATCGCCGCGGCGTTGACGGCATTGAATCTTAACATGCTGGATGCGCCGGTTTCCGGCGGCGCGGTAAAAGCGGCGCAGGGCGAAATGACGGTGATGGCCTCCGGGCGCGAGGCGGCGTTTACCCGCCTGAAGCCTGTGCTGGACGCCGTTGCCAGCAACGTTTATCGCATCAGCGATACACCGGGCGCAGGCTCAACCGTCAAAATCATTCATCAACTGCTGGCTGGAGTGCATATTGCGGCGGCGGCCGAAGCGATGGCGCTGGCCGCGCGGGCCGGTATTCCTCTGGACGTGATGTATGACGTCGTGACCCATGCCGCCGGCAACTCCTGGATGTTCGAAAACCGTATGCAGCATGTCGTTGACGGCGACTATACCCCGCGTTCGGCCGTCGACATTTTTGTCAAAGATTTGGGGCTGGTTGCCGACACGGCGAAAGCGCTGCGCTTCCCCTTACCGCTGGCCTCTACGGCGTTAAATATGTTCACCAGCGCCAGTAACGCCGGTTATGGCAAAGAGGATGACAGCGCTGTGATCAAAATTTTCTCAGGGATTACTCTGCCTGGCGTTACGCCTGAGGAGTCGTCATGTTAAAAATTGGCGTCATTGCCGACGATTTTACCGGCGCGACTGACATCGCCAGTTTTCTGGTCGAAAACGGGATGCCGACAGTGCAGATCAATGATGTCCCAACCGGGACGCAACCGGAAGGATGCGACGCGGTAGTTATCAGCCTGAAAACCCGCTCATGCCCGGCGCAAGAGGCGATAAAACAATCGCTGGCGGCGCTGGTATGGCTGAAAAAACAGGGCTGCCAGCAAGTCTATTTCAAATATTGCTCGACTTTCGATAGTACCGCCGAAGGCAATATCGGCCCGGTCACCGATGCGCTGATGGTGGCGCTGGATACCTCATTTACCGTGATTTCTCCCGCGCTGCCGGTTAACGGACGCACGGTTTATCAGGGCTATCTGTTTGTCATGAACCACTTGCTGGCGGAGTCCGGTATGCGCCACCACCCTATCAATCCGATGACCGACAGCTACCTGCCGCGTCTGATGGAAGCGCAGGCGCAAGGGCGCTGCGGCGTTATTCCGGCTCAGACGCTTGATGAAGGCGTTGCCGCGACCCGTGCGGCGCTGTCGCGTTTACAGCAGGAAGGATATCGCTACGCGGTACTTGACGCGCTCAATGAGCGGCACCTGGAAATCCAGGGCGAGGTTTTGCGTGATGCCCCGCTGGTGACCGGCGGTTCCGGGCTGGCAATGGGGCTGGCGCGTCAGTGGGCGAAGCACGGCGTTTCTCAGGCCCGTTCCGCAGGCTATCCGCTGAGCGGTCGCGCGGTGGTGCTTTCCGGTTCCTGTTCGCAAATGACGAATCAGCAGGTGGCCTTCTATCGACAACATGCTCCCACACGCGACGTTGACGTGGCGCGCTGCCTGTCATCCGAGGCGCGCGAGGCCTACGCTGAAGCGCTGGCGCAGTGGGTGCTCAGTCAGGACAGCGAACTGGCGCCAATGATTAGCGCCACCGCCTCCACGCAGGCGCTGGCCGCCATCCAGCAGCAATATGGCGCTACCGAAGCCAGCCATGCGGTAGAGGCGCTCTTTTCCCTGCTGGCCGCTCGCTTAACGGAAGGCGGTATCACCCGGTTTATCGTGGCGGGCGGCGAAACCTCGGGCGTGGTGACGCAAAGCCTCGGTATTACCGGTTTTCACATTGGACCGTGCATTTCACCCGGCGTGCCGTGGGTCAACGCGCTCCATGCGCCAGTCTCGCTGGCGCTAAAGTCAGGTAATTTTGGCGATGAATCCTTTTTCATCCGCGCTCAAAGGGAGTTTCAGGTATGACGATACTGGCAAAAGAAGAGCACGCTTTGCGAGAAGAGATGGTCAGGATAGCCGCCTCGTTTTTCCAGCGCGGCTATGCTACCGGCTCGGCAGGCAACCTCTCGCTGTTACTGCCGGACGGCAATATTCTGGCGACGCCCACCGGTTCGTGTCTGGGTAATCTCGACCCGCAGCGGCTATCCAAAGTGGACCCGCAAGGCGAATGGCTCAGCGGCGATAAACCGTCTAAAGAGGTGCGTTTTCATCTGGCGTTGTATCGCAATAACCCTTGCTGCAAGGCCGTGGTTCATCTGCACAGCACCTGGTCAACGGCGCTTTCCTGTCTCGAAGGACTGGACCCGCAAAATGTGATTCGCCCGTTTACCCCCTATGTGGTGATGCGGATGGGGGACATTCCGCTGGTTCCCTACTATCGCCCGGGAGATGACCGAATTGCCCGCGATTTGGCCGCGCTGGCGGCCCGGCATCAGGCCTTTTTACTGGCTAATCATGGGCCGGTCGTGTGCGGGGAGAATTTGCAGGAAGCCGCTAATAATACCGAGGAGCTGGAAGAGACGGCAAAGCTGATTTTCATCCTTGGCGAACGCCCGATTCGTTATTTAACCACCGAAGAAATTGCGCAGTTAAGGAGATAACCCGATGCCGCGTTTTGCCGCCAATTTGTCGATGATGTTTACCGAAGCGCCGTTTATCGAGCGTTTTGCCGCCGCTGCCGAAGCCGGTTTTCAGGCCGTTGAGTTTCTGTTCCCCTATGACTTTGCCGCCAGCGAGATTAAAGCCCAGCTATCGCGTCATAATCTGACGCTGGCGCTGTTTAATACTTCGGCGGGCGATACCGCGGCGGGCGAATGGGGACGTGCCGCGCTACCGGGGCGCGAACACGACGCGCGCGCCGATATCGATCTGGCTCTGGAATACGCTCTGGCGCTGGAATGCGAGCAGGTTCACATCATGGCGGGCGTAGTGCCGGATGGCGCTGATGGCGCACGTTATCGCGCCACGTTTATCGATAATTTGCGTTATGCCGCCGACCGGTTTGCCGCCCACGATAAACGTATTTTGATCGAAGCGCTGAGTCCCGGCGTTAAACCCGGCTACCTCTTTTCCAGCCAATATCAGGCGCTGGGCATCGCAGAAGAGGTTGACCGCCCGAATGTGTTCATCCAGCTCGACACTTTCCACGCGCAAAAAGTGGATGGCAATTTGAGTCACCTGATTCGCGAGTATGCGGGCCGCTATGCCCATGTACAAATCGCCTCGCTACCGGACAGACATGAACCGGATGATGGCGAGATCAACTACCCGTGGCTGTTCCGGCTGTTCGATGACGTAGGTTATCGCGGCTGGATAGGCTGCGAATACCAACCACGGAATACCACGCAGGACGGGCTTGGCTGGTTTAACGCCTGGCGCTAACCCTGAACTACCCTACACAACAATAAAGAGGACATCCGGATGCAGATTATCATTACCGGCGGGGGCGGCTTTTTAGGCCAGAAACTCGCAAGCGCCTTATTAAACTCATCGCTGGCGTTTAACGAACTGCTTCTTGTTGATTTAAAAATGCCTGCACGGTTATCAGATTCCCCTCGTTTACGCTGCCTGGAAGCTGACTTAACCCAGCCGGGCGTGCTGGAGAATGTGATTACCGCTAATACCTCTGTTGTTTATCATCTCGCTGCGATTGTCAGCAGTCATGCGGAAGACGATTTTGATCTGGGATGGAAAGTTAACCTGGATCTTACCCGCCAGTTACTTGAGGCGTGTCGTTGGCAACCGCAGAAAATTCGTTTTGTCTTCTCCAGCTCGCTTGCCGTTTATGGCGGTACGCTGCCGGAATGCGTCACCGATACCACCGCGCTCACGCCGCGCTCGTCTTATGGCGCGCAGAAGGCCGCCTGTGAACTGTTGGTCAACGACTATACCCGCAAAGGCTATGTGGATGGGCTGGCGCTGCGTTTGCCGACGATCTGTGTTCGCCCGGGTAAACCAAACCGCGCCGCTTCTTCTTTTGTCAGCGCGATTATTCGTGAACCGTTGCAGGGCGAGACGACCGTCTGCCCGGTGTCGGAAAGTTTGCGGCTGTGGATTTCCAGCCCGGCGACGGTGATCCATAACCTGTCGCTGGCCGCAACGTTACCCGCGCCTGGCGAGGCGAGCAGCATCAACTTACCGGGGATCAGCGTAACCGTGGGCGAGATGCTGGAAACGTTGCGTCAGGCGGGCGGCCAGGCGGCGCGCGATCGGGTTACGCATCAGCGCGATGAAGGCGTCGAGAAAATTGTCGCCTCCTGGCCGGGACGTATCGATAACCAGCGTGCGCTGGCGTTAGGTTTTGTCGCCGATAAACGCTTCGATGACATTATCGAACGCTTTCGACAAGATGATATGGAGGGGAGGTCATGACAAGTTTACCGACCCCAATTATCGGTCTGATCGTTGCCGTTTTCGTGCTGGTATGGCTGGTGTTACGCACCCGTGTTCATGCGCTGATCGCGATGCTGGCGGCGGCCTGCATCGCCGGTCTGTTGGGGGGAATGGGCATTGATAAAACGCTCTCTGTCATCACCAGCGGATTCGGTACGACGCTGGGCAGCATTGGCCTGGTGATTGGTCTCGGCGTAATGATGGGGCGCTTGCTGGAGGTTTCCGGCGCGGCGGAGCGTATCGCCTGGAGCTTTATCAAATGGCTGGGGAAACGCCGTGAAGAGTGGGCGCTGGCGATCACGGGTTATATTGTCAGCATCCCCATTTTCGTCGATTCCGCTTTTGTCATTCTTTATCCGGTGGCGAAAGCGCTGGCGAAAAGCGGTAAACGTTCGCTACTGACGCTGGGCGTCGCGCTGGCGGGCGGGCTGGTGGTCACTCACCATACGGTACCTCCGACGCCAGGCCCGCTGGGGGTAGCCGGGATTTTTAACGTCGACATCGGCGCAATGTTATTGACCGGGATGGCGCTGGCGGTGCCCTGTGTGATCGGCATTGTGTTCTATGCGCAGTGGCTGGATAAACGCTACCCTGATTTCGTGCCGCGTACGCTGAACGCCGATGAAGTCAATGCCGCGCTGGAGCAGTACAATAAAGAGAAAGAGCAAAAGGATCTGCCGAGCCTGACGCTCTCTCTGCTGCCTATTGTGGTGCCGATCGTGCTGATCTTCCTGAAGGCTATCTGTTCCACCCTCGCCACTGTAGAAGGATGGTCCGGCCTGGCGACGCATCCGGTGGTACAGGCAATCAACTTTGTGGGAAGTCCAGTGATCGCGTTGGCCATCAGCGTTCTGCTGGCGGTGTATACGCTGGTGCCGCGTATGGATAAACATACCACCGCAGAGCGTCTGGAAGAGGGCTTGCAAAGCGCCGGGATTATCTTACTGGTCACGGGCGCTGGCGGCGCGTTGGGCGCGATCCTGCGCGACAGCGGCGCGGGGCAACAGCTGGCGGAGCAGGTTGCCAACCTGCCGATCTCGCCGATCCTGATCCCGTTTATCGTGGCGACGCTGGTACGCCTGATTCAGGGATCGGGGACGGTGGCGATGATCACTGCCGCCTCGATTTCCGCGCCGATCCTGGCGCAGATCCCCGGCATCAATATGTTGCTTGCCGCTCAGGCCGCAACGATGGGGTCGCTGTTTTTCGGCTACTTCAACGATAGCCTGTTCTGGGTGGTTAACCGCATGATGGGCGTCTCTGATGTCAAACAGCAGATGGTGGTTTGGTCTGTACCGACGACCATTGCCTGGGCGATTGGCGGCACCGGCGTGGCGCTGATTAACCTGCTGTTCGGTTCCGGCGGCAGTTGGCTCGATCCGTTACTGCCGATTGTCGTTCTGGCGGCAATTATGCTGTGGGTGCGTTGGCAGGCGCAGGGGATCAAAGACAAGCTGGTAGTTAAGGATTAAGACGGTATTATCCGTCCGGGAGCGCAATGCTCCCGGACTGGCTACGATGATGGGGCGTGCTCCCCGCAATCCCATTGCGAACGTAAAAAATCAATAAATGCGCGTACTTTTGTCGATACATGGCGGGCGTCCGGGTAAACGGCATAAATGCCCTGACGGGGAAAATGATAGTCGGGTAACAGGTGAATTAACGTTCCCTCCTCCAGTGCGGTGTTGACTAACCATTGCGGCAGTAATGCGACGCCGCTTCCCGCGAGAGCGAAGGCCATCAGCGAGCGCGCGCTGTCGACAGAAATTTTGCCGGCTTTGCTTATCTCCAGGCGTGAGTGTTGGCCATGATTATTCGTTACTGACCACCGTAGCGGCGTAGGTAATCGCTCATGAATAATCCATTCCGCCTGAGCCAACGACTCCAGCGACGACACGGGGTGGCGGGCGAGCCACTGCGGCGCGGCGACCGGCAGAATGGTAAAGCGGGATATCAGCGCGGCGCGATAGCGGGAGTCGGCCAGCGAGCCAAGCCGAATCGCCACATCAAAGCGCTCGGCAATTAAATCGGCATGATGTGATGAGGACATATGCCGAATACGGAGATCGGGATGGCGCTGACTAAACTGCGCCAGTACCGGAATGACCACCTGTTCGCCAAACTCGGGCGTAGTGGTAATACGTAACTCGCCGCCCAGCCCACTATGGCTGGCACGCACTTCATCCTGCAAATTTTTCGCGGCATTGAGTAAATTCACGCCTTTTTGGTAAAAGAGGACGCCGGCGTCTGTGAGCGTCAGTCGTCGGGTGGAACGTAGCAGTAACGTTACGCCAAGCTCTTTTTCAAGCTGCCGAATATTAAAACTCACTACCGCTTTTGTTTGACCCGATGCGGCGGCGGCGGCCGTGAAGCTGCCGCTATCTACCACGGCGATAAACAGCGACATACGCTGCAAATTGAGCATGGCGAGCTCCTTTACTGTCAAAATTATTTTGACAGTATATCGTTGAAGCGCGGACTTATCTGGCTTTCTCCGGACGGCTACATTAGCGCCTCTGACGGAGGATGCATAATGACGTATCGCAGTAAAGTGGCAGTGGTTTACCTGCTCGGCTTCTTTCTTGATCTGATTAATCTGTTTATTGCCAGCGTGGCTTTTCCTGCGATGTCCGTGGAGCTGCATACGTCCATATCGGCGCTGGCATGGGTGAGTAACGGTTATATCGCAGGATTAACGCTGATCGTTCCGTTTAGCGCGTTTCTTTCGCGTTATCTCGGCGCACGACGGCTGATCATATTTTCGCTCATTCTGTTTAGCGTTGCCGCCGCTGCCGCAGGTTTTGCCGATTCCTTACACAGCCTTGTTTTCTGGCGTATTGTGCAGGGGGCGGGCGGTGGCTTATTGATCCCGGTTGGTCAGGCGTTAACCTGGCAACAGTTTAAACCGCATGAACGCGCTGGCGTGTCATCGGTTGTCATGATGGTGGCGCTACTGGCGCCGGCATGTTCGCCTGCGATTGGCGGGCTGCTGGTGGAAACGTGCGGCTGGCGCTGGATATTCTTTGCCACGCTGCCGGTGGCCGTTCTCACTTTATTGCTCGCTTATTGTTGGCTTAACGTTGCGTCGACGACAATGGCGTCAGCAAGATTGCTCCATCTGCCTTTGTTGATGGACAAGCTGCTGCGTTTTGCCATGATCGTCTATCTGTGCGTACCGGGTATGTTCATTGGTATCAGCGTGGTCGGGATGTTTTATCTACAGAACGTCGCGCAGCTATCGCCTGCGGCGGCGGGGTCGCTGATGATCCCCTGGTCGATCGCTTCATTTGTCGCCATTATGCTTACCGGACGTTACTTCAATCGGCTTGGGCCGCGTCCGCTGATTATCGTCGGCTGTCTTCTTCAGGCCGCAGGGATACTGCTTTTAACTAACGTTACGCCTGCGACATCGCACCGTGTACTGATGATGATATTCGCCTTAATGGGCGCTGGCGGCAGTTTGTGCAGCAGTACCGCGCAGAGTGGCGCTTTCCTGACTATTGCTCGCCGGGACATGCCTGACGCCAGCGCGCTATGGAATCTTAATCGTCAGATCAGCTTTTTCCTTGGCGCGACGCTGTTGACGCTGCTGTTAAATGCGCTCCAGCGCGTTATGTCGCTTGAGGTTGCTTATCGCTGGACCTTTATTGCCGCCGCCGGTATCACCCTGCTGCCCCTTATTTACGCTGTCTGTCTAAACAATAGACAAGCACTTCTGTGCCTGAAAAAGGAAAGACCATGAATCCATATAAAGAAGAAATTACTCACGCCCATGCGGCGATTGAGAACTGGCTTAGCAAGGGGATGGGGAGCCTGGAGGCGTTGATAGCGCGTTTCTCTGCTGATTTTACGATGATAACGCCAGGCGGTGTTTGTCTGGATTATCCGGCGCTTGGCGCTTTTTTCCAGGCGCAGCGCGGGTGTCGCCCGGGGCTGGTTATCGTGGTTGAGCACATTGACCTTGTGGCGGAGTGGCCGGAAGGCGCCGCGCTGCGTTATCGCGAGCGACAGCAACTGCCGGGCCAGGCCGAGACGGTACGCTGGTCGACGGTCATTTTAAAAAGGGAAAGAGAACGGATAGTCTGGCGTCATTTACATGAAACGACAGTCACAGCCTGAAAAGCCTGTTCCGGGACGTGGACCCGATAGCGCGGTGCTATCGGGTCTGACACGTTTACACCAGACTTTTCAGCCGATAGATCCACTCCAGCGCCTGGCGTGGCGTCAGAGAGTCCGGATCGAGATTTTCCAGCGCTTCAACGGCAGGCGATGTCTCCTCCGGGGCCGCAAGCAACGACATTTGCGTGCCGTCCACCTGCGTTGCCGCCGCATTGGGCGAGATGCTTTCCAGCTCGCGGAGTTTCTGGCGCGCGCGTTTGATGACTTCTTTAGGGACGCCCGCAAGCGCCGCGACCGCCAGGCCATAGCTCTTACTTGCCGCGCCGTCCTGCACGCTGTGCATAAACGCGATAGTATCGCCGTGTTCCAGCGCATCCAGGTGGACGTTCGCCACGCCTTCCATTTTCTCCGGTAATTGGGTCAGCTCGAAGTAGTGGGTAGCGAACAGCGTTAACGCTTTAATCTTATTCGCGAGATTCTCCGCGCAGGCCCAGGCCAACGACAGCCCGTCATACGTGGAGGTACCGCGCCCGATTTCATCCATCAATACCAGACTGTTTTCCGTGGCATTATGCAGAATGTTCGCGGTTTCGGTCATCTCCACCATAAAGGTCGAACGCCCGGAGGCCAGGTCGTCCGCTGCGCCGACGCGGGTAAAAATACGGTCGATGGGGCCGATTTCCACGTTTTGCGCCGGAACGTAACTGCCGATATAGGCCAGCAGGGCGATCAATGCCGTTTGTCGCATATAGGTACTTTTACCGCCCATATTGGGGCCGGTAATGATCAACATTCGGCGCTGCGGCGACAGATTGAGCGGGTTAGCGATAAACGGCTCATTCAGTACCTGTTCAACCACCGGGTGGCGACCTTCGGTAATACGGATACCGGGTTTATCGGTAAATGTCGGGCAGGTGTAATTCAGCGTCCAGGCGCGTTCGGCCAGGTTAACCAGCACATCCAGCTCCGCCAGCGCGTTGGCGCTCTGCTGTAAATCGGCCAGATGCGGCAACAGCAGATCAAACAATTCGTCATATAGCTGTTTTTCCAGCGCCAGCGCTTTGCCTTTCGAGGTCAGAACTTTATCTTCGTACTCTTTAAGCTCAGGAATAATGTAGCGTTCGGCATTTTTCAGCGTCTGGCGACGCACATAATTGATGGGCGCCAGATGGCTTTGACCACGGCTAATCTGAATGTAATAACCATGTACCGCGTTATAGCCGACTTTTAGCGTATCCAGCCCGGTACGCTCGCGCTCGCGAATTTCCAGACGATCGAGATAATCGGTGGCGCCGTCCGCCAGCGCGCGCCATTCGTCCAGCTCTTCATGGTAGCCGGGCGCAATAACGCCGCCGTCGCGGACCAGTACCGGCGGCGCGTCAATAATGGCGCGTTCCAGGAGGTCGCGCAGCTCGGCGAAATCGCCCATTTTTTTACGCAACGCCTGTACCGGCGCGCTGTCAACGGTTTCAAGCTGAGCGTGCAATTCCGGCAGTTGCTGGAAGGCGTGACGCATTCGGGCGAGATCGCGCGGACGCGCGGTGCGCAGCGCCAGACGCGCAAGGATACGCTCCAGATCGCCGACCTGACGCAGCACCGGTTGCAGTTCGCTGACGGTGTCCTGCAAGGCGCCGATGGTCTGCTGGCGTTCACGCAATATGTTGGTATTTCGTACCGGCATATGCAGCCAGCGTTTAAGCATTCGGCTACCCATTGGCGTCACGGTACAGTCAAGCACCGCGGCGAGGGTATTTTCGACACCGCCGGCCAGGTTCTGGGTAATTTCCAGATTGCGGCGGGTCGCGGCATCCATAATGATGCTGTCCTGCTGGCGTTCCATCGTAATGGAACGAATATGCGGCAGGGAGGTGCGCTGGGTATCTTTTACGTACTGTAACAGGCAGCCTGCCGCACATAATCCACGCGAGGCATTTTCGACGCCGAAACCGACCAGATCCCGCGTACCGAATTGCAGATTTAACTGCTGGCGGGCGGTATCAATCTCAAACTCCCACAACGGGCGACGGCGCAGACCCCGGCGTCCCTCTATTAACGCCATTTCAGCAAAATCTTCGGCATACAACAGTTCGGCGGGATTGGTGCGCTGCAGCTCTGCGGCCATCGTTTCACGGTCGGCGGGTTCGCTCAGACGAAAGCGCCCGGAGCTGATATCCAGCGTGGCGTAACCGTAGCCTTTACCATCCTGCCAGATAGCCGCCAGCAGGTTATCCTGACGCTCCTGTAACAGGGCTTCATCGCTGATGGTGCCAGGCGTAACGATACGCACGACCTTACGTTCAACGGGACCTTTGCTGGTGGCCGGATCGCCAATCTGTTCGCAAATAGCGACGGATTCGCCCTGATTGACCAGTTTCGCGAGGTAGTTTTCTACGGCGTGGTGCGGGATACCCGCCATAGGGATAGGTTCGCCAGCCGATGCGCCGCGTTTGGTCAGCGAAATATCGAGCAACTGCGACGCACGCTTTGCGTCGTCATAAAACAGCTCGTAAAAGTCTCCCATACGATAAAAGAGCAGGATCTCCGGATGCTGGGCTTTCAGCTTGAGATACTGCTGCATCATCGGGGTGTGGTTGGAGAAGTCCTTATCAAATGACTCATTCATATTGATTTTACTCGTTTTTTTATTCTTTCAAGTGCTCATGTGGCCCCAGGTAAAACCCTTATAAACTCACATAAACCCATAAATTTGTAGCTCACCTGTAGCCTAAAATGTGACAGGTTACATTCTCATCATTCCTGGACTACAACAGGGGTGATACTTTGAAAACAACTCTCAGCCAGCCTTTCATTATCAACAAGTTAAGTATCAATGTTAAGCCTGCACTCAGTCGCTCTGGAAAAATCGTTTTCGAAGCTAACCCAGCTCAAAAACTCTACACTGTTTTCGATGACCACAGAGAAGCTCCTGCTGGTTTCGGGGTAAAAGCCAGTTTGACGAAAAAAACCTACGTAATCCAGCGAAGAGTAGCCTCGTCAGATCGTAATGTCAGTGAGGGTAGGAAGCCAAGTTCTGTCTTGAAAGTAAAAGTTGGAAATGTGTTCGATTTTCCAAATATTGACGAAACAAGGCAAGTAGCCAGGCAATTAGTTCAGACCATGCTCGCAACAAAGAGAAATCCCAACAAAATTAAGAGGGAAACGGATGCTTCCGAACTCAAAATGAGACTGTAATTAAAATTGTGTAATTGCCTGATTTTGATATGTTCGATTCAACATCAAAAGCTGGTTGCTTTATGGACGAAAAACAGTTGCAGGCTCTGGCTAATGCACTGGCCAAAATCTCAAAATACCTGAAGATCTCAGCCCGTTCGATCGTCTGCTGAAGAAAAACCAGACCCGCATTTCCGGCATAGATAATCAACATGCTATTAAAAAGCGTACGGTGTTTCCGACGGACGAGTCAGTGAAAAAGGTCGTGTGACTGGCAATTCAGGCCGACATCCGAAAATGGACAATGTCGCTAAGGGACTGGCTCATGACAACGAGTCGCTTTATTATCACGCTCGGGTTCGGTAGCCGCCTGGACGTTCACTTCCGAGAAAGGCATTTACACCGAATGGTGTATAGGCTCGTGGTTGGTCTTCGGTGAGAGGCAGGATGTCTCTCATTAATCTCCGGGAGCGTACAATAGTTGCTCCGGCAGCCTGAAGGATGAAGTGTATATAACCTAAAACATAACGGATATAGCTTCCTTACTCAACCTGACGTAATACGCCGACAGTAAAATCAGGGATACCATACCATCATGGAAAGTCGTCAATACACCCGGCATCTTTCGCTTTCGGAGCTGAAATGGTTTGCTATCGGGATCGGTTTTTTTATTCTCAGCATAGCAACAGCCACCGTGAATTATCGGCTTTCCGGTATATCGCTACTGGTGGGCCTGTTGTTTATCATCTGGAAATTCAGCGTCACAGTTCTGTTTCTGTTTACGCCGCGCAGGATGACGTTAACCGAAACCGCGTTGCAGGCCGGGCATCGTGTTATCCATTACGATGCGCTTGAATCAATGCGTCTGCTCCACCAATCCGACAAACTCATCTTGCGCCACAGTGGCGGCAAGAAGTACGTCATCTACCTTGATTTCTGGAACGATGGCAACGGAATTTACGACCGACTGGCTGCTGAACTTGTCCGGCGACACGGTTCTGCGCTGGGGGCGCGCCTCGCCGCCGATGGACGTCTTAAATTCGGCAAAGTGACCGCGCTGGCGGATCGGCTTGAACACAAAAACCGGGCGGTGCCGTATGCGCAGATCGCCAGTATTCGCACCCAGCGCGAGGAGGGGGCTGGCAGTTCAATGAGCTATCTGATGATTAGCACCGCTACGGGCCGGATCTGCAAAATCGACCGCTCCACTATCGTCAATGAGCCGCTGCTGCTCAACTTTCTTTCCCAGCGTTTACCCGCCTGACGACATTTTTATACAAGGATGAATCAATGGAACTGTACGTATCAAAAACCAGCCAGCAAAACATGCCTGTGGAGTTCAATATCTATTATTCCAGATCTAAAACGTTGGTTGGTATTGTGTTCTGGATTTGTATGATGGGAGTTTTTATTGCGCTGGCGGTGAGTATGGCCACCGATCCCGAGGAGCCCAAAACTGGCGGTGCCGTCTTTATGGGGCTTATTTGTTGCGGCAGTCTGTTATTTATTGTGCGCCTGGCTCGCTCATTTTTAAGCGCGGCAAAGCCGGCAGTCACCATCAGTCGTGAAGGTATTCGCTTCTGTAATGGCAAATTCGCGGCCTGGACAAATATCGCCGAAAACACCTGGCATTCACAGAGCATTAACTTCATCCCGGCCGCCGCCGGTATTAAGATTGTGTTGCATGAAGGCAAGCCGATCCATTTCGCCACCACGGTTATTGCGCTTTCTTCCGATAGGTATCTTGAGATGTGCGATCTTTACTCGTCTCAGGCGCTCGAGTAACTACCTGCGTCGGATGACGGCTTCGTTTTTTTGGCCTGCGATCTTAATGCTGAAATGGGCAGAAAAACGCGAAATTTAGACGCTATTACGAATGGGCAATGGTACTTATTGAAGGCTATATCATTGCCCATAATGCAGGGAGGGTTGATATTATATAATTCTATTTCCAGATTACTTTATTTTAAAAAAAGACAGATTGCCTGAACAGAAAGAACCGGTGTCAATGTAGATTTGATTGGCGAATGTTGTTGTGTAGTCAACAATCATATGGCCGAAGATAAAAGTATCCGCACCGCGTATTGGATGGATATTCCCCTGTAACGAACCAAGCAGACGATCGCGTGACCATAGAACGCTATCAATATCAACTTGCTTCCCATAATCGTAGCTGTCATCTGGATAATCGGCATGGGCAATCACGTACTTCTTTGAGGACGTTTCAACTTCTATGATGTGAGGACGCTGCTTAAAAGTTAGTAATAGCTCAGTGGCTTCTTGCCTGTCTTTTTCGGTGACCGAGTCGTACCAGTAACCACCGTTTACATACCAGAAATTGCCATCCTGTGTTTCAAAAGCGTCAAGCGCCATAGCTTCATGATTACCCACTACAGAAATAAACCATGGGGTATTTAACAGTCTCAGTGTTTCAAGGTTTTCTTTTCCTCGATCAATGTTATCTCCAGTGGAGATCAAGAGATCGGTATCAGGAGAGAAATTTAATTGAGCCAGTCTGGTTAACAATAAGGAGTAACATCCATGAATATCACCAACGACCCAAATGTGGCGATAGAGATCGCTGTTGATGTCAGCATAACGGATTAATTCCATGATGTTCCTATAGCACAATTTTGGAGGCTGGTATTATAACAAAGAAGTAGGGTAATATTAATTTTTATTCTTTAAAATACACAGTTATTAAAATAGCCTACAAGCTAGAAATGAACAGAGAATATATATTTTATGAATCGGTTAATTAAAGTAGACGATGTGCTTGAAAGATGCACTATTTCTCGCGCAACACTTTCCTGATTAATTGCAAAGGCATACTTTCCCGCTCAGAGGCTCGACAGATGCGCAGGCACTGCCGGGGCTGATTAGCCAGACTCACCGTAAAATCAGGGAAGCCTCGGCTGACGGCGCTTATGACACGCGCTATTGCCATGATGTGTTATTAATCAGGCCGCTAATCCCGCCACGAAGCGGTGCGCGATACTGGCCGGGCAAGTACCATGAGCGTAACCACGCGGTGGCGAATCAACATCTGAGCGGCAGCAATGAGGTCTGGAAAAAGAAAGTGGGCTATCACCGTCGTTCAGTAGCGGAAACGGTCATGTTCCGTATCAAAACCTTGCTGGGCGGCCATTTGAGCCTGCGGAACTATGACGCGCAGGTGGGTGAAGTGATGGCGATGGTCAAAGCGCTGAACCGGATGACGTTGTTGGCAATGCCGACCAGCGTCAGGCTCGTATAACGAGTGCTCCTGTGGGAGTCCTGTATCCTTATCGTTGGCCGATTCTGAATTATTCAACAAAGCCTCATGTTGTCATAACCTACCAGATGCAGATAAAGCAGCATAAAGCGTTTTAAACGACAGCAACAAGGAAAGGGGTTGATCGTTTAATGGTACTGCGCCAAATCCTTTGTACCAGTCGCAGACCTGTTTATTTTTGGCATCAATAAGCAGGGCTACGCCACCGACCTGCAAAGCCGCCTGTATGCAACGCTTTCCGGCAGATAACAAAAGTTGTGCTCCCAGCCCTTGCCCCTGCATAGATTTGTCTACGGCTAAACGACCCAGACGAAACACTGGCACATCGTATCTCCCTAATCCTTTGCTGATTGCGCCGGGAACCTGTGCATATATCAGTGATGCAGGACTGACTGAGTAAAAGCCGTGGATACGTGTAACATCCGAATTATCAAGCGCAACATAGGTTTTCGTTGTCCCTTTCTCATGATTTTGTCGTGCATGGCGTTGCAGGAATTGGTTCAGATCGGCATCCCCACAATCAAAATTCATTCGATTGTGGGTTTTTCCTATCGCGGCCTCATGCCAGTCTGTAAACATCATTTCTTCATGTCCGGCAGGGCGAAAGCAGCGGCAAGAAGCTTTTCATTCGGCGCTGGCGGGTTATCTAAAATTTCCATGATCATTTGAGTATCGCGCTCCGTCAGATATACCCGTTCGGCGGCATCAACAATCTTCTGTGCGACAGGTAGTACGTTACTGACCACAAAATCCGTCAGGTTGGTTTGCTGGATTGCCGCAGCGCGGACTATCAACTTTTTGGCATCCGTCGATACACGCAACGACAGCCTTTCGTTAGATTCTATAGCTATCTGAGGCATGGTTTTCATCCTCCTGTTTATGAACAATATGTACAATTATAATACATATATGTACGCTTTCAAGGCGTACATATGAGGCTGATATAGTCCAGGCATGGCAAGAAGGTCGTTCACTGTCTTTAAACAGGGGATTAACTTCGGTTTATCGCGATTGCATTACTTTAATCTCACTGATTACGTATCATCAGGGAGTTTGCTAAATATATTCATGATTCTCTTTTTTGCCGTAACTGCTTGATTGATCCTACCCGCGTAATAGGGACACAACCCTAAGCGGCGGACATCTTCTGCTCACGTTCAGAAGAAGAGAGCTGAGTTTCGCCAGCTGTAGATCTGTGATTTATACAGGTTAAGCTCGCTGGTGGTAGCGGCCACCCCAATGCGTTCCGCCAGTTTCAGGGCTTTCAGGCGTGTGCTGCTTGCGTGGCTTATTGGTGGTTGATGCTGGTTTTGTCATGTGAGTCACCTCTTGCTTGAGCGTTTACTCACTTAGTTGCGTGTCCACTATTGCTGAGTAAGATCAGAAGGTTAAAAATCAACAAAGGCTCAACGGCGTGCATTAGGCCCTGGTGATGAAGGTGGCATATGGGAGGATGTATATCCTACACTTTCATCCGGATGATGTAACAAAAATACAGGTATCGGTAATGAAACAATCATCACCGTTTAATAGAGGCCCATATATTGAGGTTCCATAATGGAAGAAGTTAACTCTGAATTCACAATCGTTGTTGAGTCTGATCTGGATAAATATGAGTTAATTGATTTTTTATCCCAAGGGATTCCAGACATAATAAAAGTGAACTTATTATATTTAAGATACGAAAATACAATGATTACAATAGAAAGAAATTATGACTGTAATCCTAAGTTGATAAATGAGAATGATGGTTGGCTGTATTATAAATATGAATTAACGGTATTTTCCATGGAGAATACCTCGTATGAATATCAGTATGAATTAGCGAATAAAATTATGAATGCTCTACGTGAGGCGGGATATCTGGCAGAATCAATTTGGTAATATACCGGTACCTATGTAACAGCATCGTCGCCACCATACATGCAGGCTAAAAAAGAGTGAATAGTCAAGCACTTCAGAAATATCTACTCGCGATATACCACCAGAACCAAATGGTCAATTTAAAACGGATGGCGTCAGAGTTACTGGTGGTCGAAAGGTAGATACAACACATTATTTTAATTTGAAAAGTATATGAAATTTACTACTTTTAATTTTAATCGATTAACAAAATTCATAGTAATTAGCTCCTGATTAATTCGACATATTTTTCATTAATCATAAAGCCATTTCCCAGCTTTCGCTGATTCAGAAAACATTCTGATTGTTAAAGGCTTACGAGTTCGTTCTACATCTTCCCGTTTTAATTTAAACCATCGTGTAAGCAGTGGAGTATTCTCCCAAGGGAAATAACACGACCATTTAACTTGTGATAAATCTACATTAAATTTTTTTTCAAATTTATCCAAAGCTTCATGCAGGTCATCGCCTGGAGCTTCAAATAAATCAGAATCAAGTTCTAATGGGATTTCTTTCCAATTGCTGTCTAAATATCCGGGAATCTCTTCACGGAAGAGTGCTAACACCTCTTGCTGAATTGTGTCCATCAAAAGGATGTCCATTGTATACGATCTTTAGGGCGTGCTATTAGGTTGTATTTTGCCTGAGTTCTCCTTGATACTTGGTAAATTGAATTCACAAGACCAACCCAACCTAACCATGGAACATATCGTGCTATGACTGCGGCAAGATTATTTGTTTTTCGCATTCTTATACCAACGGGTGTAGGAACTCTAATACCAAAAGGAGTTCGTGCATTTCGTAAAAGCATTCTCCCATACCTGGAGATAACACTTGTCCCTTTGATTGCCTCTCCCGGTTTCGTTCTGGTTTTTAACCACGGTTGCCCGGCGAGGATAGCAGCACCTGACTCAATGCCAATCCCAAGTTCATCACAAAATTGCTCAATGAAAATTACATCAAATAGTTCACCTGCTGACAGGTTCGATTGTCCGTGGTAGAAGTAGGTTCCGTTTAGTTCTTCTGTCGTATCCATTCAATCACCTTATAGACTGTTTGCCATTCATTCCAGGCATCGGGACGTTTCTGCCGCTATACTAGCCTGGTCGTCAATACGCTGTCACGGGTAAAAAGAGCGTTATCCGCGAAAAGTGGATGGGGTATCGTAAGAATGCCAACATGTGGGGCAAGAGGGGGATGTCAGTTTATCGCGATATACGAGACGATAGTTTGTCAGTATAAGTTTCGGCTATTTTCCCGAGTTTGGGAGGCAGTTCTTTATCGCAAATAAAAAAAGCAGCAGCGAGGTGCTGCTGTATCAAAAAGCAGATTGATAAATGCAACGTAAGAGACAAATGGCCAACCGTAAAAGTGACCATAGCTATAATAATTATATTGATATTAAGTGGCAATGCAAAATATGGTCTTAATTATATCATGATGAGTTCAGCCAGCGGTGATATGGCCTTATAAGGCTTGCAGTCTTTCATGGGCAGAAAGTAACGTCTGATATATGCTTAAATTCTTACTTCCGGGTTCAAGCAAAACTTTTTTAAATTCGGTCATGAGTTGCTCTTCATCTTCTTTCGAACGCATGTATTGTGGATGTTCCTGGAAGAAGGTGAGCGCCTGCTCTTTGGTTTGTTTATATTTTTCGCAAAAAATGCTTGAGCTGATTGCGCTATTTTTTGATGCGGAATTATCAGCGTTCTGGTTTGATAATGATTTATTCTTCGCAAGGTCTGACGGCACATACGGAAGAGACTGACACTCATCAATACTATTTGCGTTGGCCAGTTGCTCTTTCTGAGCGCCAGGTTGCTGTACCGGTTTGCTCACGGAGGAAGGGAGGGGCACCTGAGCACAGCCGATCAGTAAAAAGACAGGAAGACAGCTATAAAATTTTTTCATATTAACTCCAACTACAGAAGAATGAGGCGCCATGTTTTTACACAACCGTCAGAACGTTATCTGACAATAGTGATAAGGGGCGAATGCGTTTCAGGAATGCTAGCAAAAAAAACTCCTGATATAAATAATTAATTCTCCATCCCGATGACAATATCTGAATTTTTGCGGCTGTAGAACAATAAGCCAGAATTTATACACTATGAGCTGATTTTCTGTTTTAAATTATCAAGCGCTGTGCAAGTGGGCCAATTTAATTAGCGGGTGGCATCAGTTTCATAATGTTTGCATCAGGATTTTGCCACCCGCTCCCGGTATTGTTTACATATTAAAATGATTTTTAACTGGTGCTGACAACTATGCTAAATACGCAGGAAGTACTTAAAGAAGGAGAGAAGCGGAAAATCCGCAGCCCGGAAGCATGGTTTATACAGACGTGTTCCGCGCAAAAGCTGCATATGTCATTTTCTGAAAGCCGACACAATGAAAACTGCCTGATTCAGGAAGGCGCGCTGCTTTTTTGCGAGCAGGCCGTTGTCGCACCAGTATCAGGAGACCTGGTTTTTCGACCGTTAAAAATTGAAGTACTCAGCAAATTACTGGCATTTATCGATGGCGCAGGATTAGTGGACACGACATATGCTGAATCCGATAAATGGGTTTTGCTGAGTCCTGAGTTTCGCGCTATTTGGCAAGATCGTAAACGCTGCGAGTACTGGTTTTTGCAGCAAATTATTACGCCTTCTCCGGCCTTCAATAAGGTACTGGCGCTGTTACGAAAAAGCGAGAGTTACTGGTTGGTTGGCTATTTACTCGCTCAGTCAACCAGCGGCAACACGATGAGAATGCTGGGAGAAGACTATGGCGTTTCTTATACCCATTTTCGTCGTTTGTGCAGCAGAGCGTTGGGCGGAAAAGCGAAGAGTGAATTACGAAACTGGCGTATGGCGCAATCGCTGCTGAATAGTGTAGAAGGCCACGAGAACATCACCCAATTAGCCGTTAATCATGGTTACTCATCGCCTTCACATTTTTCTAGTGAGATCAAAGAGCTGATCGGCGTTTCGCCGCGGAAATTATCAAATATTATTCAATTGGCAGACAAATGAAGACACATATTCTTTTGGCCAGAGTGCTGGCATGTGCCGCGCTTGTTCTGGTTGCACCTGGTTATTCTAGTGAAAAAATACCTGTAACGGGAAGTGGGTTTGTTGCGAAAGACGATAGCCTGCGGACATTTTTCGATGCCATGGCGCTACAGCTAAAGGAGCCTGTCATTGTTAGCAAAATGGCGGCACGAAAAAAAATTACGGGCAACTTTGAGTTTCACGATCCTAACGCATTACTGGAGAAGCTTTCCCTACAACTGGGGCTGATTTGGTATTTCGATGGGCAGGCTATCTATATTTATGACGCCAGTGAAATGCGCAATGCCGTGGTTTCTTTACGCAACGTCTCACTCAATGAGTTCAACAATTTTCTAAAACGCTCAGGCTTATATAACAAAAATTATCCGCTACGTGGCGATAACCGTAAAGGAACATTCTATGTTTCAGGGCCACCCGTTTATGTTGATATGGTGGTCAACGCCGCCACCATGATGGACAAGCAAAACGATGGTATTGAGCTGGGACGCCAGAAAATAGGGGTGATGCGTCTGAATAATACCTTCGTGGGCGATCGTACCTACAATCTGCGCGATCAGAAAATGGTTATCCCCGGTATTGCCACGGCCATTGAAAGGTTATTGCAGGGAGAGGAACAACCCTTAGGTAATATTGTCAGTAGCGAACCCCCGGCGATGCCAGCGTTTTCAGCGAATGGAGAAAAAGGTAAAGCAGCAAATTATGCCGGTGGCATGAGTCTGCAGGAAGCTTTAAAGCAAAATGCCGCGGCGGGCAATATTAAAATCGTGGCTTATCCGGATACCAACAGTTTGTTAGTAAAAGGAACGGCTGAGCAGGTGCATTTTATCGAAATGCTGGTTAAAGCGCTGGATGTCGCCAAACGTCACGTAGAATTATCCCTGTGGATTGTCGATCTTAATAAAAGCGATCTGGAGCGTTTGGGCACTTCATGGAGCGGCAGCATTACTATTGGGGACAAACTTGGCGTGTCATTAAACCAGTCTTCAATAAGTACCCTCGATGGCAGTCGATTCATCGCCGCGGTCAATGCGTTAGAAGAGAAGAAACAGGCGACGGTGGTTTCGCGCCCGGTATTACTGACTCAGGAAAATGTTCCCGCTATTTTTGATAACAACAGAACGTTTTACACCAAGCTGATTGGGGAACGTAATGTGGCGCTTGAGCATGTAACATACGGAACAATGATCCGAGTGCTGCCCCGTTTTTCCGCAGATGGTCAGATAGAAATGTCGCTGGACATTGAAGATGGCAACGATAAGACGCCGCAATCTGATACTACCACCTCCGTAGATGCGTTACCCGAAGTCGGGCGAACGTTAATTAGCACTATTGCGAGAGTGCCGCACGGAAAAAGTTTGCTGGTCGGGGGTTATACACGGGATGCAAATACCGATACTGTCCAAAGTATTCCGTTTTTAGGCAAATTACCGCTTATTGGTAGCCTGTTCCGTTATTCCAGTAAGAATAAAAGTAATGTTGTTCGTGTGTTCATGATTGAACCAAAAGAAATTGTCGACCCGTTAACGCCGGATGCCAGCGAATCGGTAAACAATATTCTGAAGCAAAGCGGTGCCTGGAGTGGGGACGATAAGTTACAGAAATGGGTTCGTGTTTATCTGGATAGAGGTCAGGAGGCAATTAAATGATTCCTGGCTCAACCTCCGGTATTTCATTTTCCAGAATATTGTCCCGGCAGACATCTCATCAGGATGCGACCCAGCATACTGATGCGCAACAGGCGGAAATACAACAGGCCGCAGAGGATTCGTCTCCAGGGGCGGAAGTACAAAAATTTGTCCAGTCGACGGACGAAATGTCAGCGGCGCTGGCGCAATTTCGTAACCGTCGCGATTATGAAAAAAAATCCAGTAATTTATCTAACAGTTTTGAACGCGTGCTGGAGGATGAGGCTTTACCGAAGGCGAAGCAAATCTTAAAGCTAATTAGCGTACATGGCGGCGCGTTAGAAGATTTTTTACGTCAGGCGCGTAGCTTATTTCCTGACCCCAGTGATTTAGTCCTTGTGTTACGCGAATTGCTTCGTCGTAAAGACCTGGAAGAGATCGTGCGGAAAAAGCTGGAGTCGTTACTTAAGCACGTTGAAGAGCAAACCGATCCGAAGACCCTCAAGGCAGGGATTAATTGTGCGTTGAAGGCCCGGCTTTTTGGGAAAACATTATCGTTAAAACCAGGCTTATTGCGCGCCAGCTATCGGCAATTTATCCAGAGTGAATCACATGAAGTGGAGATTTACTCTGACTGGATAGCCAGTTATGGCTATCAACGTCGACTGGTGGTACTGGATTTTATTGAGGGTTCGCTATTAACCGATATTGACGCGAATGACGCCAGTTGTTCGCGCCTGGAGTTTGGCCAGCTTTTACGACGCCTGACGCAACTTAAAATGTTGCGCTCCGCTGACCTACTGTTTGTGAGTACATTGTTGTCGTATTCGTTTACCAAAGCGTTTAATGCGGAGGAGTCGTCGTGGTTACTACTGATGCTTTCGCTATTGCAACAGCCACATGAAGTGGATTCGCTGTTAGCCGATATTATAGGTTTGAATGCGTTATTGCTTAGTCATAAAGAACATGCATCCTTTTTGCAGATATTTTATCAAGTATGTAAAGCCATACCCTCTTCACTCTTTTATGAAGAATATTGGCAGGAAGAATTGTTAATGGCGTTACGTAGTATGACCGATATTGCCTACAAGCATGAAATGGCAGAACAGCGTCGTACTATTGAAAAGCTGTCTTAATTTAATATTAACAGGATACCTATAGTGCTGCTTTCTCTACTTAACAGTGCTCGTTTACGACCTGAATTACTGATTCTGGTACTAATGGTGATGATCATTTCTATGTTCGTCATTCCATTACCTACCTATCTGGTTGATTTCCTGATCGCACTGAATATCGTACTGGCGATATTGGTGTTTATGGGGTCGTTCTACATTGACAGAATCCTCAGTTTTTCAACGTTTCCTGCGGTACTGTTAATTACCACGCTCTTTCGTCTGGCATTATCGATCAGTACCAGTCGTCTTATCTTGATTGAAGCCGATGCCGGTGAAATTATCGCCACGTTCGGGCAATTCGTTATTGGCGATAGCCTGGCGGTGGGTTTTGTTGTCTTCTCTATTGTCACCGTGGTCCAGTTTATCGTTATTACCAAAGGTTCAGAACGTGTCGCGGAAGTCGCGGCCCGATTTTCTCTGGATGGTATGCCCGGTAAACAGATGAGTATTGATGCCGATTTGAAGGCCGGTATTATTGATGCGGATGCTGCGCGCGAACGGCGAAGCGTACTGGAAAGGGAAAGCCAGCTTTACGGTTCCTTTGACGGTGCGATGAAGTTTATCAAAGGTGACGCTATTGCCGGCATCATTATTATCTTTGTGAACTTTATTGGCGGTATTTCGGTGGGGATGACCCGCCATGGTATGGATTTGTCCTCCGCCCTGTCTACTTATACCATGCTGACCATTGGTGATGGTCTTGTCGCCCAGATCCCCGCATTGTTGATTGCGATTAGTGCCGGTTTTATCGTGACTCGCGTAAATGGCGATAGCGATAATATGGGGCGGAATATCATGACGCAGCTGTTGAACAACCCATTTGTATTGGTTGTTACGGCTATTTTGACCATTTCAATGGGAACTCTGCCGGGATTCCCGCTGCCGGTTTTTGTTATTTTATCGGTGGTTTTAAGCGTACTCTTCTATTTTAAATTCCGTGAAGCAAAACGTAGTGCCGCCAAACCTAAAACCAGCAAAGGCGAGCAGCCGCTCAGTATTGAGGAAAAAGAAGGGTCGTCGTTAGGACTGATTGGCGATCTCGATAAAGTCTCTACAGAGACCGTACCGTTGATATTACTTGTGCCGAAGAGCCGGCGTGAAGATCTGGAAAAAGCTCAACTTGCGGAGCGTCTACGTAGTCAGTTCTTTATTGATTATGGCGTGCGCCTGCCGGAAGTATTGTTACGCGATGGCGAGGGCCTGGACGATAACAGCATCGTATTGTTGATTAATGAGATCCGTGTTGAACAATTTACGGTCTATTTTGATTTGATGCGAGTGGTAAATTATTCCGATGAAGTTGTTTCCTTTGGCATTAATCCAACAATCTATCAGCAAGGTAGCAGCCAGTATTTCTGGGTAACGCATGAAGAGGGGGAGAAACTCCGGGAGCTTGGCTATGTGTTGCGGAACGCGCTTGATGAGCTTTACCACTGTCTGGCGGTGACGCTGGCGCGCAACGTCAATGAATATTTCGGTATTCAGGAAACAAAACATATGCTGGACCAACTGGAAGCGAAATTTCCTGATTTACTTAAAGAAGTGCTCAGACATGCCACGGTACAACGTATATCTGAAGTTTTGCAGCGTTTGTTAAGCGAACGTGTTTCCGTGCGTAATATGAAATTAATTATGGAAGCGCTCGCATTGTGGGCGCCAAGAGAAAAAGATGTCATTAACCTTGTGGAGCATATTCGTGGGGCAATGGCGCGTTATATTTGCCATAAATTCGCCAATGGCGGCGAATTACGAGCAGTAATGGTATCTGCTGAAGTTGAGGATGTTATTCGCAAAGGGATCCGTCAGACCTCTGGCAGTACCTTCCTCAGCCTTGACCCGGAAGCCTCCGCTAATTTGATGGATCTCATTACACTTAAGTTGGATGATTTATTGATTGCACATAAAGATCTTGTCCTCCTTACGTCTGTCGATGTCCGTCGATTTATTAAGAAAATGATTGAAGGTCGTTTTCCGGATCTGGAGGTTTTATCTTTCGGTGAGATAGCAGATAGCAAGTCAGTGAATGTTATAAAAACAATATAAGGGCTTAATTAAGGAAAAGATCTATGCAACATTTGGATATCGCTGAATTAGTTCGTTCCGCACTGGAAGTAAGTGGTTGCGATCCTTCACTCATCGGAGGAATAGATAGCCATTCAACAATTGTTCTGGATTTATTTGCATTGCCAAGTATCTGTATCAGCGTCAAGGACGATGATGTATGGATCTGGGCGCAATTGGGTGCTGACAGCATGGTGGTATTACAACAGCGGGCTTATGAAATCTTAATGACCATCATGGAAGGATGCCATTTTGCCCGCGGCGGGCAATTACTACTGGGGGAGCAGAATGGGGAGCTAACGCTTAAAGCCTTAGTGCATCCGGATTTTTTATCTGACGGTGAAAAGTTCTCTACTGCCTTGAATGGGTTTTACAACTATCTGGAAGTTTTTAGTCGGTCGCTAATGAGATGAAAACACCTCGTTTACTGCAATATCTGGCCTACCCACAAAAAATAACCGGCCCAATTATTGAGGCGGAATTGCGCGATGTAGCCATTGGCGAACTGTGTGAAATACGCCGTGGCTGGCACCAAAAACAGGTTGTTGCACGTGCGCAGGTGGTTGGCTTACAGCGGGAACGCACTGTGCTGAGCCTTATCGGCAACGCCCAGGGGCTGAGCCGCGATGTCGTGCTTTATCCCACTGGACGTGCGTTATCGGCGTGGGTGGGATACTCGGTATTAGGCGCGGTGTTGGATCCGACGGGGAAAATCGTTGAGCGTTTTACCCCTGAAGTGGCGCCGATTAGCGAAGAACGCGTTATTGATGTCGCACCGCCTTCTTACGCTTCGCGCGTTGGCGTTCGTGAACCGCTGATTACCGGTGTGCGCGCGATTGACGGGTTATTGACCTGTGGCGTAGGCCAGCGAATGGGCATTTTTGCTTCCGCAGGATGCGGTAAGACCATGCTGATGCATATGCTGATCGAGCAAACGGAGGCGGATGTTTTTGTTATTGGTCTTATCGGTGAACGAGGCCGCGAGGTCACTGAATTCGTGGATATGTTGCGCGCTTCGCATAAGAAAGAAAAATGCGTGCTGGTTTTTGCCACTTCCGATTTCCCCTCGGTCGATCGCTGCAATGCGGCGCAACTGGCGACAACCGTAGCGGAATATTTTCGCGACCAGGGAAAACGGGTCGTGCTTTTTATCGATTCCATGACCCGTTATGCGCGTGCTTTGCGAGACGTGGCACTGGCGTCGGGAGAGCGTCCGGCCCGTCGAGGTTATCCCGCCTCCGTATTCGATAATTTGCCCCGCTTGCTGGAACGCCCCGGGGCGACCAGCGAGGGAAGCATTACTGCCTTTTATACGGTACTGCTGGAAAGCGAGGAAGAGGCGGACCCGATGGCGGATGAAATTCGCTCTATCCTTGACGGTCACCTGTATCTGAGCAGAAAGCTGGCCGGGCAGGGACATTACCCGGCAATCGATGTACTGAAAAGCGTAAGCCGCGTTTTTGGACAAGTCACGACGCCGACACATGCTGAACAGGCATCTGCCGTGCGTAAATTAATGACGCGTCTGGAAGAGCTCCAGCTTTTCATTGACTTGGGAGAATATCGTCCTGGCGAAAATATCGATAACGATCGGGCGATGCAGATGCGGGATAGCCTGAAAGCCTGGTTATGCCAGCCGGTAGCGCAATATTCATCCTTTGATGACACGTTGAGCGGTATGAATGCATTCGCTGACCAGAATTAAAGTATTGCAGCGGCGCTGTACGGTATTTCATTCACAGTGTGAGTCGATATTACTTCGCTATCAGGATGAGGACCGCGGGCTGCAGGCCGAGGAGGAGGCGATCCTTGAACAAATAGCGGGTCTGAAATTGTTATTAGATACGCTGCGTGCAGAAAACAGACAGCTCAGTCGTGAGGAAATTTATACGTTATTACGTAAGCAGTCTATTGTTCGCCGGCAGATAAAAGATTTAGAACTCCAGATTATACAAATTCAGGAAAAACGGAGAGAGCTGGAAAAGAAAAGGGAAGAGTTTCAGAAAAAAAGTAAATATTGGTTGCGCAAAGAAGGGAACTATCAACGCTGGATAATCCGTCAGAAAAGATTCTATATCCAGCGAGAGATACAGCAGGAAGAGGCCGAGTCAGAGGAGATAATTTAATGGGCGATGTGTCAGCTGTCAGTTCATCCGGGAACATTTTACTGCCGCAGCAGGATGAGGTTGGCGGTTTATCAGAAGCATTAAAAAAAGCGGTGGAAAAACATAAGACAGAATATTCCGGTGATAAAAAAGATCGCGACTATGGCGATGCTTTCGTAATGCATAAAGAAACGGCTTTACCGGTATTACTGGCGGCATGGCGACATGGCGCGCCAGCGAAATCAGAACATCACAATGGCAACGTTTCTGGTCTGCATCATAACGGAAAAGGCGAACTCAGGATTGCTGAAAAACTGTTGAAAGTCACTGCTGAAAAATCTGTCGGTTTGATCTCTGCGGAGGCCAAAGTAGATAAATCCGCAGCGTTGCTATCGCCTAAAAATAGGCCGTTAGAAAGCGTAAGCGGTAAAAAATTATCTGCTGATTTAAAAGCTGTGGAATCCGTTAGTGAAGTAACCGATAACGCCACGGGAATCTCTGAC
Source organism: Salmonella sp. SAL00670 (assembly GCF_046552235.1). Taxonomy (NCBI): domain Bacteria; kingdom Pseudomonadati; phylum Pseudomonadota; class Gammaproteobacteria; order Enterobacterales; family Enterobacteriaceae; genus Salmonella; species Salmonella sp. SAL00670. The sequence continues at coordinate 206,037 of NZ_JBGDUO010000002.1, read as the reverse complement.
GATAATATCAAGGCATTGCCTGGGGATAATAAAGCCATCGCGGGCGAAGGCGTTCGTAAAGAGGGCGCGCCGCTGGCGCGGGATGTCGCACCTGCCCGAATGGCCGCAGCCAATACCGGTAAGCCTGACGATAAAGATCATAAAAAGGTTAAAGATGTTTCTCAGCTTCCGCTGCAACCAACCACTATCGCCGATCTTAGCCAATTAACCGGCGGCGATGAAAAAATGCCTTTAGCGGCGCAATCAAAGCCGATGATGACTATTTTTCCGACTGCCGATGGCGTGAAAGGAGAGGATAGCTCGCTGACTTACCGTTTTCAGCGCTGGGGAAATGACTATTCCGTCAATATTCAGGCGCGGCAAGCAGGGGAGTTTTCGTTAATACCGTCAAATACGCAGGTTGAACATCGTTTGCATGATCAATGGCAAAACGGTAATCCCCAGCGCTGGCACCTGACGCGAGACGATCAACAAAATCCGCAGCAGCAACAGCACAGACAGCAATCTGGCGAGGAGGATGACGCCTGATGTCATTGCGTGTGAGACAGATTGATCGTCGCGAATGGCTATTGGCGCAAACCGCGACAGAATGCCAGCGCCATGGCCAGGAAGCGACGCTGGAATATCCGACGCGACAGGGAATGTGGGTTCGGTTGAGCGATGCAGAAAAACGGTGGTCGGCGTGGATTCAACCTGGGGACTGGCTTGAGCATGTCTCTCCCGCTCTGGCGGGGGCGGCGGTTTCTGCTGGCGCTGAGCACCTGGTCGTTCCCTGGCTTGCTGCGACAGAGCGACCGTTTGAGTTGCCCGTGCCGCATTTGTCCTGTCGGCGTTTATGCGTAGAGAACCCCGTGCCGGGAAGCGCGCTGCCGGAAGGGAAATTGTTGCACATTATGAGCGATCGGGGCGGCCTGTGGTTTGAATATCTTCCTGAACTGCCTGCAGTCGGGGGCGGCAGGCCGAAAATGCTGCGTTGGCCGTTGCGCTTTGTAATCGGTAGCAGTGATACGCAGCGTTCGTTGCTGGGCCGAATCGGGATCGGAGATGTACTCCTGATTCGTACTTCCCGTGCGGAAGTTTATTGCTACGCGAAAAAGTTAGGTCATTTCAACCGTGTTGAAGGGGGAATTATTGTGGAAACGTTAGATATTCAACATATCGAAGAAGAAAATAATACAACTGAAACTGCAGAAACTCTGCCTGGCTTGAATCAATTGCCCGTCAAACTGGAATTTGTTTTGTATCGTAAGAACGTTACCCTCGCCGAACTCGAAGCCATGGGGCAGCAACAGCTATTATCACTGCCGACCAATGCTGAACTTAACGTTGAAATTATGGCGAATGGTGTTTTGCTGGGTAATGGCGAACTGGTACAGATGAATGACACCTTAGGCGTTGAGATCCATGAATGGCTGAGCGAGTCTGGTAATGGGGAATGATATCTCATTAATTGCCTTACTGGCATTTTCCACCCTGTTGCCATTTATTATTGCGTCAGGAACCTGTTTCGTTAAATTTTCTATTGTATTTGTCATGGTGCGTAACGCCCTGGGATTGCAGCAGATACCTTCAAATATGACGCTTAACGGCGTCGCATTGCTGCTTTCTATGTTTGTTATGTGGCCCATAATGCATGATGCCTACGTCTATTTTGAGGACGAAGATGTCACCTTTAATGATATTTCATCATTAAGTAAACACGTTGATGAAGGTCTGGATGGTTATCGCGATTATCTGATCAAATATTCAGATCGCGAGTTAGTTCAGTTTTTTGAAAACGCGCAACTGAAGCGTCAGTATGGAGAAGAGACCGAGACGGTAAAGCGTGACAAAGATGAAATTGAAAAACCTTCAATATTTGCGTTATTACCTGCTTATGCGCTGAGCGAAATAAAAAGCGCGTTTAAAATTGGTTTTTATCTTTATTTGCCCTTTGTCGTCGTCGACCTGGTGGTATCCAGCGTGCTACTGGCGCTGGGGATGATGATGATGAGTCCGGTGACGATATCTACACCTATTAAGCTGGTGCTTTTTGTCGCGCTTGATGGCTGGACCTTACTGTCTAAGGGATTGATATTACAGTATATGGACATTGCAACATGACATCATTACGAGACGGGATAGTTAAATGGATGATTTAGTGTTTGCAGGTAATAAGGCGCTCTATCTTGTTTTGATCCTGTCAGGGTGGCCGACGATTGTCGCAACGATTATCGGCCTCCTGGTAGGGTTATTCCAGACGGTAACGCAATTACAGGAACAGACGCTGCCTTTTGGCATTAAATTACTTGGCGTGTGTTTATGCTTGTTTTTACTGTCTGGCTGGTATGGCGAAGTTTTACTCTCTTACGGGCGTCAGGTGATATTCCTGGCGTTGGCTAAGGGGTAAAAAATGCTTTACGCGTTGTACTTTGAAATTCATCACCTGGTTGCGTCTGCGGCACTAGGGTTTGCTCGCGTAGCGCCGATTTTTTTCTTCCTGCCGTTTTTGAATAGCGGGGTATTAAGCGGCGCGCCGAGAAACGCCATTATCATCCTGGTGGCATTGGGAGTATGGCCGCATGCATTGAACGAGGCGCCGCCGTTTTTATCGGTGGCGATGATCCCGTTAGTTCTGCAAGAAGCGGCGGTAGGCGTCATGCTGGGCTGTCTGCTGTCATGGCCTTTTTGGGTTATGCATGCGCTGGGTTGTATTATCGATAACCAGCGAGGGGCAACGCTAAGTAGCAGTATCGATCCGGCAAACGGTATTGATACCTCGGAAATGGCTAATTTCCTGAATATGTTTGCCGCTGTCGTTTATTTACAAAACGGCGGTCTGGTCACGATGGTTGACGTGTTAAATAAAAGCTATCAGCTATGCGATCCGATGAACGAGTGCACGCCTTCATTACCGCCGCTATTAACGTTTATTAATCAGGTGGCTCAAAACGCCTTGGTTCTGGCCAGTCCGGTGGTATTAGTGCTGTTGCTGTCAGAAGTATTCCTGGGTTTATTGTCGCGCTTTGCTCCGCAAATGAACGCTTTTGCGATTTCACTGACGGTAAAAAGCGGTATTGCCGTTTTAATTATGCTGCTTTATTTCTCTCCGGTACTACCGGACAATGTACTGCGACTCTCTTTCCAGGCCACAGGGTTAAGCAGTTGGTTTTACGAGCGAGGGGCGACGCATGTCCTCGAATAAAACAGAAAAACCGACTAAAAAACGGCTGGAAGACTCCGCTAAAAAAGGCCAGTCATTTAAAAGTAAAGATCTCATTATCGCCTGCCTGACGCTGGGAGGAATTGCCTATCTGGTGTCGTATGGCTCATTTAATGAGTTTATGGGGATAATTAAGATCATTATTGCGGATAATTTTGATCAGAGCATGGCTGATTACAGTTTGGCCGTTTTTGGGATAGGGTTAAAATATCTGATTCCATTTATGCTGCTCTGCTTAGTGTGTTCCGCATTACCGGCGTTATTACAGGCCGGTTTTGTGCTGGCGACAGAAGCATTAAAGCCTAATTTATCGGCGTTAAACCCGGTAGAAGGGGCAAAAAAACTTTTTAGTATGCGCACGGTTAAAGATACGGTCAAAACCCTACTGTATCTCTCATCCTTTGTGGTGGCCGCCATCATTTGCTGGAAGAAATATAAGGTTGAAATCTTTTCTCAGCTAAATGGCAATATTGTAGGTATTGCCGTCATTTGGCGTGAACTTCTCCTCGCATTAGTATTAACTTGCCTTGCTTGCGCATTGATTGTCTTATTATTGGATGCTATTGCGGAATATTTCCTGACCATGAAAGATATGAAAATGGATAAGGAAGAAGTGAAGCGTGAAATGAAGGAGCAGGAAGGGAACCCAGAGGTTAAATCTAAAAGACGTGAAGTTCATATGGAAATTCTGTCTGAACAGGTGAAATCTGATATTGAAAACTCACGCCTGATTGTTGCCAACCCCACGCATATTACGATCGGGATTTATTTTAAACCCGAATTGATGCCGATTCCGATGATCTCGGTGTATGAAACGAATCAGCGCGCACTGGCCGTCCGCGCCTATGCGGAGAAGGTTGGCGTACCTGTGATCGTCGATATCAAACTGGCGCGCAGTCTTTTCAAAACCCATCGCCGTTATGATCTGGTGAGTCTGGAAGAAATTGATGAAGTTTTACGTCTTCTGGTTTGGCTGGAAGAGGTAGAAAACGCGGGCAAAGACGTTATTCAGCCACAAGAAAACGAGGTACGGCATTGAGCCGCGTAAAGCAGTAGCGATGTATTCATTGGGCGTTTTTTGAATGTTCACTAACCACCGTCGGGGTTTAATAACTGCATCAGATAAACGCAGTCGTTAAGTTCTACAAAGTCGGTGACAGATAACAGGAGTAAGTAATGGATTATCAAAATAATGTCAGCGAAGAACGTGTTGCGGAAATGATTTGGGATGCCGTTAGTGAAGGCGCCACGCTAAAAGACGTTCATGGGATCCCTCAAGATATGATGGACGGTTTATATGCTCATGCTTATGAGTTTTATAACCAGGGACGACTGGATGAAGCTGAGACGTTCTTTCGTTTCTTATGCATTTATGATTTTTACAATCCCGATTACACCATGGGACTGGCGGCAGTATGCCAACTGAAAAAACAATTTCAGAAAGCATGTGACCTTTATGCAGTAGCGTTTACGTTACTTAAAAATGATTATCGCCCCGTTTTTTTTACCGGGCAGTGTCAATTATTAATGCGTAAGGCGGCAAAAGCCAGACAGTGTTTTGAACTTGTCAATGAACGTACTGAAGATGAGTCTCTGCGGGCAAAAGCGTTGGTCTATCTGGAGGCGCTAAAAACGGCGGAGACAGAGCAGCACAGTGAACAAGAAAAGGAATAATTATGGTAAATGACGCAAGTAGCATTAGCCGTAGCGGATATACCCAAAATCCGCGCCTCGCTGAGGCGGCTTTTGAAGGCGTTCGTAAGAACACGGACTTTTTAAAAGCGGCGGATAAAGCTTTTAAAGATGTGGTGGCAACGAAAGCGGGCGACCTTAAAGCCGGAACAAAGTCCGGCGAGAGCGCTATTAATACGGTGGGTCTAAAGCCGCCTACGGACGCCGCCCGGGAAAAACTCTCCAGCGAAGGGCAATTGACATTACTGCTTGGCAAGTTAATGACCCTACTGGGCGATGTTTCGCTGTCTCAACTGGAGTCTCGTCTGGCGGTATGGCAGGCGATGATTGAGTCACAAAAAGAGATGGGGATTCAGGTATCGAAAGAATTCCAGACGGCTCTGGGAGAGGCTCAGGAGGCGACGGATCTCTATGAAGCCAGCATCAAAAAGACGGATACCGCCAAGAGTGTTTATGACGCTGCGGCCAAAAAACTGACGCAGGCACAAAATAAATTGCAATCGCTGGACCCGGCTGACCCCGGCTATGCACAAGCTGAAGCCGCGGTAGAACAGGCCGGAAAAGAAGCGACAGAGGCGAAAGAGGCCTTAGATAAGGCCACGGATGCGACGGTTAAAGCAGGCACAGACGCCAAAGCGAAAGCCGAGAAAGCGGATAACATTCTGACCAAATTCCAGGGAACGGCTAATGCCGCCTCTCAGAATCAGGTTTCCCAGGGTGAGCAGGATAATCTGTCAAATGTCGCCCGCCTCACTATGCTCATGGCCATGTTTATTGAGATTGTGGGCAAAAATACGGAAGAAAGCCTGCAAAACGATCTTGCGCTTTTCAACGCCTTGCAGGAAGGGCGTCAGGCGGAGATGGAAAAGAAATCGGCTGAATTCCAGGAAGAGACGCGCAAAGCCGAGGAAACGAACCGCATTATGGGATGTATCGGGAAAGTCCTCGGCGCGCTGCTAACCATTGTCAGCGTTGTGGCCGCTGTTTTTACCGGTGGGGCGAGTCTGGCGCTGGCTGCGGTGGGACTTGCGGTAATGGTTGCCGATGAAATTGTGAAGGCGGCGACGGGGGTGTCGTTTATTCAGCAGGCGCTAAACCCGATTATGGAGCATGTGCTGAAGCCGTTAATGGAGCTGATTGGCAAGGCGATTACCAAAGCGCTGGAAGGATTAGGCGTCGATAAGAAAACGGCAGAGATGGCAGGCAGCATTGTTGGTGCGATTGTTGCCGCTATTGCGATGGTAGCGGTCATTGTGGTGGTCGCAGTTGTCGGGAAAGGCGCGGCGGCGAAACTGGGTAACGCGCTGAGCAAAATGATGGGCGAAACGATTAAGAAGTTGGTGCCTAACGTGCTGAAACAGTTAGCACAAAACGGCAGCAAACTCTTTACCCAGGGGATGCAACGTATTACTAGCGGCCTGGGTAATGTGGGTAGCAAGATGGGCCTGCAAACGAATGCCTTAAGTAAAGAGCTGGTAGGTAATACCCTAAATAAAGTGGCGTTGGGCATGGAAGTCACGAATACCGCAGCCCAGTCAGCCGGTGGTGTTGCCGAGGGGGTATTTATTAAAAATGCCAGCGAGGCGCTTGCTGATTTTATGCTCGCCCGTTTTGCCATGGATCAAATTCAGCAGTGGCTTAAACAATCCGTAGAAATATTTGGTGAAAACCAGAAGGTAACGGCGGAACTGCAAAAAGCCATGTCTTCTGCGGTACAGCAAAATGCGGATGCTTCGCGTTTTATTCTGCGCCAGAGTCGCGCATAAAAACTGCCAAAATAAAGGGAGAAAAATATGTTAATTAGTAATGTGGGAATAAATCCCGCCGCTTATTTAAATAATCATTCTGTTGAGAATAGTTCACAGACAGCTTCGCAATCCGTTAGCGCTAAAGATATTCTGAATAGTATTGGTATTAGCAGCAGTAAAGTCAGTGACCTGGGGTTGAGTCCTACACTGAGCGCGCCTGCGCCAGGGGTATTAACGCAAACCCCCGGAACGATCACGTCCTTTTTAAAAGCCAGTATTCAAAATACCGACATGAATCAGGATTTGAATGCCCTGGCAAATAATGTCACGACTAAAGCGAATGAGGTTGTGCAAACCCAGTTACGTGAGCAGCAGGCAGAAGTCGGAAAGTTTTTTGATATTAGCGGAATGTCTTCCAGTGCCGTTGCGCTGTTGGCTGCCGCGAATACGTTAATGCTGACGTTGAACCAGGCTGATAGCAAACTGTCTGGTAAGTTGTCATTAGTCAGTTTTGATGCAGCTAAAACGACGGCAAGCTCCATGATGCGCGAAGGGATGAATGCGTTGTCCGGTAGTATTTCCCAGAGCGCGCTTCAGTTGGGGATCACTGGCGTGGGCGCCAAACTGGAATATAAGGGGCTGCAGAATGAAAGAGGCGCGCTTAAACATAATGCCGCGAAGATCGATAAACTGACCACTGAAAGCCACAGTATTAAAAACGTGCTGAACGGGCAGAATAGCGTCAAACTCGGTGCTGAAGGCGTCGATTCTCTGAAATCGTTAAATATGAAGAAAACCGGTACCGATGCGACGAAAAATCTTAATGATGCGACGCTTAAATCTAATGCCGGAACCAGCGCCACGGAAAGTCTGGGTATTAAAGACAGTAATAAACAAATCTCCCCTGAACATCAGGCTATTCTGTCGAAACGTCTTGAGTCTGTCGAATCCGATATTCGTCTTGAGCAGAATACCATGGATATGACCCGAATTGATGCGCGCAAGATGCAGATGACGGGCGATCTGATTATGAAGAACTCGGTCACGGTCGGTGGTATTGCAGGGGCGTCCGGGCAGTACGCCGCTACTCAGGAACGTTCCGAGCAGCAAATTAGCCAGGTGAATAACCGTGTTGCCAGCACCGCATCGGACGAAGCCCGTGAAAGTTCACGTAAATCGACCAGCCTGATTCAGGAAATGCTGAAAACAATGGAGAGCATTAACCAGTCGAAAGCATCCGCACTTGCTGCTATCGCAGGCAATATTCGCGCTTAATCTGAAAGGTCATCTATACGCCATCATGGGTGTGATTTAATCGCGCTCCTGATGGCGAACTGGGGATATTATGCTTAATATTCAAAATTATTCCGCTTCTCCTCATCCGGGGATCGTTGCCGAACGGCCGCAGACTCCCTCGGCGAGCGAGCACGTCGAGACTGCCGTGGTACCGTCTACCACAGAACATCGCGGTACAGATATCATTTCATTATCGCAGGCGGCTACTAAAATCCAGCAGGCACAGCAGACGCTGCAGTCAACGCCACCGATCTCTGAAGAGAATAATGACGAGCGCACGCTGGCGCGCCAGCAGTTGACCAGCAGCCTGAATGCGCTGGCGAAGTCTGGCGTGTCATTATCCGCAGAACAAAATGAGAACCTGCGGAGCGCGTTTTCTGCGCCGACGTCGGCCTTATTTAGCGCTTCGCCTATGGCGCAGCCGAGAACAACCATTTCTGATGCTGAGATTTGGGATATGGTTTCCCAAAATATATCGGCGATAGGTGACAGCTATCTGGGCGTTTATGAAAACGTTGTCGCAGTCTATACCGATTTTTATCAGGCCTTCAGTGATATTCTTTCCAAAATGGGAGGCTGGTTATTACCAGGTAAGGACGGTAATACCGTTAAGCTAGATGTTACCTCACTCAAAAATGATTTAAACAGTTTAGTCAATAAATATAATCAAATAAACAGTAATACCGTTTTATTTCCAGCGCAGTCAGGCAGCGGCGTTAAAGTAGCCACTGAAGCGGAAGCGAGACAGTGGCTCAGTGAATTGAATTTACCGAATAGCTGCCTGAAATCTTATGGATCCGGTTATGTCGTCACCGTTGATCTGACGCCATTACAAAAAATGGTTCAGGATATTGATGGTTTAGGCGCGCCGGGAAAAGACTCAAAACTCGAAATGGATAACGCCAAATATCAAGCCTGGCAGTCGGGTTTTAAAGCGCAGGAAGAAAATATGAAAACCACATTACAGACGCTGACGCAAAAATATAGCAATGCCAATTCATTGTACGACAACCTGGTAAAAGTGCTGAGCAGTACGATAAGTAGCAGCCTGGAAACCGCCAAAAGCTTCCTGCAAGGATAACAGAAGAGGATATTAATAATGGTTACAAGTGTAAGGACTCAGCCCCCCGTCATAATGCCAGGTATGCAGACCGAGATCAAAACGCAGGCCACGAATCTTGCGGCGAATCTTTCCGCAGTCAGAGAAAGTGCCACAACGACGCTGTCAGGGGAAATTAAAGGCCCGCAACTGGAAGATTTTCCCGCGCTGATCAAACAGGCGAGTCTGGATGCATTGTTTAAATGCGGGAAAGACGCTGAGGCGTTAAAAGAAGTTTTTACCAATTCAAATAATGTCGCCGGTAAGAAAGCGATAATGGAGTTTGCCGGGCTCTTTCGTTCAGCGCTCAACGCCACCAGTGATTCTCCTGAGGCGAAGACGCTACTGATGAAGGTGGGGGCAGAGTATACCGCGCAAATCATAAAAGATGGCCTGAAAGAAAAGTCAGCTTTTGGGCCATGGCTGCCAGAAACAAAGAAAGCGGAAGCGAAGCTGGAAAACCTGGAAAAGCAGCTGTTAGATATTATCAAAAATAACACTGGTGGTGAATTAAGTAAATTATCGACGAATCTTGTTATGCAGGAGGTGATGCCCTATATTGCCAGCTGCATTGAACATAACTTTGGCTGTACGTTAGATCCGTTAACCCGCAGCAATCTTACGCACCTTGTTGACAAAGCGGCGGCGAAGGCGGTTGAGGCGCTTGATATGTGCCACCAAAAATTAACGCAAGAGCAGGGTACCAGCGTAGGACGGGAAGCCCGGCACCTTGAAATGCAAACGTTGATACCCCTGCTGCTACGTAATGTTTTTGCACAAATTCCTGCAGATAAACTGCCTGACCCTAAAATTCCGGAGCCTGCGGCTGGACCAGTACCTGATGGTGGGAAAAAAGCAGAACCTACGGGTATTAATATCAATATTAATATTGATAGCAGTAACCATAGCGTGGATAACAGTAAGCATATTAACAATAGCCGAAGCCATGTCGATAATAGCCAGCGCCATATCGATAATAGCAACCATGATAATAGCCGGAAGACGATTGATAATAGCCGAACATTTATTGATAACAGCCAACGCAATGGCGAGTCACACCATTCGACTAACAGCAGCAACGTAAGTCATAGTCATTCGCGTGTGGATTCGACTACGCATCAAACGGAGACGGCACACAGCGCCAGCACAGGGGCAATTGACCATGGCATCGCGGGTAAAATTGACGTCACGGCTCATGCGACGGCAGAGGCTGTGACCAACGCTTCATCCGAAAGTAAAGATGGAAAGGTGGTCACGTCAGAAAAGGGCACTACGGGTGAAACAACCTCTTTTGATGAAGTCGATGGCGTAACCAGCAAGAGCATTATCGGCAAGCCGGTACAGGCCACGGTGCACGGCGTTGATGATAATAAACAGCAAAGCCAGACGGCAGAGATTGTGAATGTGAAGCCGCTTGCCAGTCAACTGGCTGGCGTCGAGAATGTTAAAACCGATACCTTACAATCAGACACGACGGTAATTACAGGTAATAAAGCCGGTACGACCGATAATGATAATAGTCAGACAGATAAGACTGGCCCATTTTCTGGTTTGAAGTTTAAGCAAAATAGTTTCCTCTCAACAGTACCGAGCGTTACGAATATGCATTCAATGCATTTCGACGCCCGTGAGACGTTTTTGGGTGTGATACGTAAAGCCCTGGAGCCAGATACCTCCACACCGTTCCCTGTACGCAGAGCGTTTGACGGCTTGCGTGCGGAAATATTACCCAATGACACGATAAAGAGTGCAGCGTTGAAAGCGCAATGTAGCGATATTGACAAGCACCCAGAATTGAAAGCGAAAATGGAGACTCTCAAAGAGGTCATTACTCATCATCCACAAAAAGAAAAACTGGCTGAGATTGCACTGCAGTTTGCCAGAGAGGCGGGGCTGACCAGGCTAAAAGGGGAAACTGACTATGTGTTAAGTAATGTGCTGGACGGCCTTATCGGAGACGGTAGCTGGCGAGCTGGCCCGGCTTACGAGTCATACCTGAATAAACCTGGCGTGGATCGGGTTATTACTACCGTTGATGGCTTGCACATGCAGCGTTAATTAACCGGGAAAGATGCGATGAATATGGATATTGAAGCAAGAGTCAAAAAAGTGATCACCTCCTGTATTGCCGTTGATGTTGATAGTATCAATGGTCAGACCCATCTGGTTGAGGATCTTTACGCTGACTCATTGGATTTAATTGATATTGTATTTGGTCTTAGTGAGGAGTTTGACATTAGTTGCAATGAAAACGATCTTCCTGATATGACGACCTTTGCGGATATATGCCGTGTTGTTAAAAAAAGTCTTGAGTCCAGGGTGTAGTATTTTTCTCTCGCTTGACAACAATTGAATAAGATTAATTGTTATGAAAATCATCACACATGTAGTACCCGGTTCAGGTATGGCTGCAATATATGATGATATTGCTGACAGTCCGCGTTTTGTTATTAAAGGCAAGTTACGTCATGTTGAAAATGATCCGAAGGAGTTGCTGATATGTGTTCCGATGCGTAGTGAATGGCTATTCTACTGGATTAAAGGAGAGAAATATTGCGCCCGGCGATGGGCGCGAAAAAATATCAAGACATTGTGTAACCAGATTAAATTTGAAGAAGCAATCTTATAAAAGATATAATTTAAGAGGAAAGTAAATTGCAAGCACACCAGGATATTATCGCTAATATTGGTGAGAAATTGGGTTTACCGCTCACTTTTGACGACAACAATCAGTGCTTATTACTACTCGATAGCGATATTTTTACGTCTATTGAAGCTAAAGATGATATCTGGTTATTGAACGGTATGATTATACCGTTATCGCCTGTTTGTGGCGATTCTATCTGGCGGCAGATTATGGTGATTAATGGTGAACTGGCTGCGAATAATGAAGGTACGTTAGCGTATATTGATGCTGCAGAGACGTTGTTGTTTATACATGCAATTACCGATCTGACAAATACTTACCATATTATATCGCAGCTTGAGTCATTTGTGAATCAGCAGGAAGCGCTCAAAAACATACTGCAGGAATATGCTAAAGTATGAGGAGAGAAAATTGAATAATTTAACGTTGTCTTCGTTTTCAAAAGTTGGTGTGTCGAATGATGCCCGACTTTATATTGCTAAGGAAAATACTGATAAGGCATATGTTGCGCCTGAAAAATTTTCGTCAAAAGTATTAACCTGGCTTGGAAAAATGCCGTTATTTAAAAACACTGAAGTGGTGCAAAAACATACGGAAAATATCAGAGTACAGGACCAAAAGATTTTACAGACATTTCTCCATGCACTAACGGAAAAATATGGGGAAACAGCGGTTAATGACGCACTGTTAATGTCCCGTATAAATATGAACAAACCCCTTACCCAACGTTTAGCAGTGCAGATCACGGAGTGTGTAAAAGCTGCTGACGAAGGGTTTATAAACCTTATTAAGAGCAAGGATAATGTTGGTGTCAGGAATGCCGCTTTAGTCATAAAAGGCGGCGATACAAAAGTGGCAGAAAAAAATAACGATGTTGGAGCAGAAAGTAAGCAACCTTTACTCGATATCGCGCTAAAGGGACTTAAAAGAACATTACCGCAACTGGAACAAATGGATGGAAATAGCCTGCGAGAAAACTTCCAGGAGATGGCTTCAGGTAACGGCCCGCTGCGTTCATTAATGACGAATTTACAGAATTTAAATAAAATTCCAGAGGCTAAACAACTTAATGATTATGTTACAACGTTAACAAATATTCAGGTCGGTGTAGCCCGGTTCTCACAATGGGGAACCTGTGGAGGAGAGGTTGAGAGGTGGGTTGATAAAGCCTCTACTCATGAATTAACCCAGGCTGTAAAAAAAATTCACGTTATTGCTAAAGAACTGAAAAATGTTACAGCTGAACTTGAGAAAATAGAAGCCGGCGCGCCAATGCCACAGACGATGAGCGGACCGACACTGGGCCTGGCACGATTTGCGGTCAGCAGCATTCCAATTAATCAGCAAACCCAGGTGAAACTGAGCGATGGAATGCCTGTGCCAGTGAATACGTTAACTTTTGACGGTAAGCCTGTGGCATTAGCCGGTTCGTACCCAAAAAATACGCCGGATGCGCTGGAAGCGCATATGAAAATGCTTCTTGAAAAAGAATGCTCGTGCCTGGTGGTGTTAACGTCGGAAGATCAGATGCAGGCAAAACAATTACCACCCTATTTCAGAGGGAGCTACACCTTTGGCGAGGTGCATACCAACAGCCAAAAAGTGAGCTCAGCCAGTCAGGGAGAAGCGATAGACCAATACAATATGCAACTGTCCTGCGGGGAAAAGCGGTATACAATCCCGGTATTGCATGTGAAAAATTGGCCAGATCACCAGCCGTTACCGTCTACGGATCAGTTAGAATACCTGGCGGATAGGGTGAAAAATAGTAACCAAAATGGCGCGCCGGGGCGTAGTTCATCAGATAAGCATTTACCGATGATTCATTGTCTGGGCGGAGTGGGGAGAACCGGAACGATGGCGGCGGCCCTTGTACTTAAGGATAATCCTCATAGTAATCTGGAGCAGGTACGTGCAGATTTCCGGGATTCACGGAACAATAGAATGCTGGAAGACGCCTCACAGTTTGTACAACTAAAAGCAATGCAAGCCCAGTTGCTTATGACGACGGCAAGCTGATAAAAACATAGCTTACTTTTAGAACTATCTGAAAGTAAGCTATTTCTGTATAATTATTTGTTTGCCGCGATAGAAAGTCTTTTGTTTTTCTCTTCTGCTGACATTCCTTTTAATTTTCTGTAATTCTCCCAAATTTTTTTAGCATAACGTTTCCTTATATCCGATCGTTTCGGCGACGTCCCGGCATTATAAGCGCCAACGGCCTCCCAGCTATAACCGTAGATTTTCATCATATCTGATAAAATGGAGGCGCCCACAATGACAGAAATGCAGGGGTCCTGTAACAACTGTTTTTCACTAATCCCCATTTTTTTCAGCCTTTTCATATGGAAGCTGTTAATTTGCATCAGGCCAAGATCGGTTGAACCATCTCGGTTATGACCAATGGCGCCAGGTTTCATCGCCGATTCCTGCTGGGCGATAGCGTAAAGTAGTTCGGATTCAATATTGAACATTTTTTCAGCCTGAAGCCAGCAATCAGCCCATGCCGTATTTATGCTAAGCAACCAGATTACGATGATAAAAAAATAATGCATATCTCCTCTCTCAGATTTTACCGTAATTTAATCAAGCGGGGATCCTGTTTCCATCTTTTGAACCAAATATTGTCTTCGTTTTTAAATTTATTCCACATTTTCTCGGCAATAGCTTCGCCGTGGGCAACCAGCACTAACGGTAATAATCCCGGATTATTATCTATACGCTGTTCACTTTCCAGAAATTCTCTTATCGTCGGTAAGGCACGCTCACTATTCTGACAATATTCAGCGTAAAGAAGATTAACAGCAATAAGTCCTGTTATTTCCTGCGTGGATATTTCTTTAGTTAATTTTCGTGCCAGTTCATGTTTACCTTTAAGCGAAAGAAACATAACCTGCATACTTAATAATATTGGATTATCCTGCAGGTGTTGTGAGCGTAATTCATCGCCTAAACGTATAGCATCATCAATACCGGTATGATAATAGGTAATCCACAGCTTAGTGATCCCTGCGGCTGCGCGCGTTGGGTCCAATTTTAAACACTCGTTAATCGTTTGTAAGGCCTCCTCCAACTGACCAGCCATGAAGAGATTCCAGCCATAATAATATTTAATATCTGCAGAAATGGGCGAAAGTAAGTTAGCTTGTTTGAATAGCAAACTCCCGACGATGTATTCTGAATGAATCGTATTAATTAGTCCCAGTAATCCTAAAGCTTGTGGATTATTGTGGTCCAGCTCTGTCGCCTTAATCGCATGTTCTTTAGCTTTGATCATGGCGTTTTGTTTATCAAAAATCCCCATTTGCGCCATGCTGAGGTAGCATTCTGCCAGCGCACAGTAAGGCGCAATGCTGTTTGGCGACATGTTAACGCATTGAGTCAGCAATTTAAGCGCTTGCTGTAAGCTATAGGGGGTGTATTGATTTAACTCATGCTTACCACGTAAGTAAACCATAGTACTGTCAATCGAATTTAGCTCGCTAATCTGCTTTGTGTCCCAGCGAAGTCCGGGAATACATCTGAGCAAAAGATTCGCAATTTTGTTTTGCAAGAGAGAAGCGGGTTGGTGTTCTATCAACTTAATGCTTTCCTGGTGCAGCAGGTGATAACCTTTAACCCGAACTATCTCAATCTGTACAATATTATCATTACCATCGGGTATCATCTGCCCGGAGATATAATAATCGGGGCGTAATTGATCCATGAGCTCAAGAATATCCTTAACACTGCGGCAGTTCTTCGTAATGGTCACCGGCAGCACGCTCAGGCCAAAGGGCGCATACTGCGATAATCCCTTCACGATAGAGTAATGCAGACTCTCGGATTGAACCTGATCCTGCATCTGAAAAGGAAGTATCGCCAATGTATGAGTCGTAGGTTGCGGCGCTGGCGGAGACACCACTACGACCGGACGATTAAACCGATAGCCCTGTCCGTACAGTGTTTCAATGTAACGATGCTCTTTATCTTCCGACAGAATACGTCGTAAGGCATAAATACAGCGGGTAAGAGATTCTTCGTTAACTTCCGCGTCGCCCCATACCTGGTCCAGTAAGGTGTTTTTACTCACAATCTCGCCGGCGGCTTCGAGCAGGATGACCAGAACGGCATATTCTTTTGGCGGAATATTGACTTTCTTTTCTGAGCGTAGCAGGGAGCCGTCCATGTTGAGTATGAAATCATCAAAGACGAATTTTTTATTCGATACAGGAACAGGATTAAAATGTGGCATGATAATAGTGTATTCTCTTACAGGGTGAAAAGTTATAATAACTAATACAAGTCGTTAGGATAGAATCTACTGTTTCAGTAATTCTGCTGTTAGTACTAACGGTCAGGTTGAGCTTTTATTATGAGCTTAATGTCATATTCTACGGGCTCGGGTTTATATGTTTTTAACATTTGATTATTTAGCTTATGCCTGTGCTTTAAATAACTGACATGTTGGTAATAATATTGTTATAACTAACTGTGATTATCGAATGGACGCTGCCGTATATCCTGGTGCAGAGAGAGTCAGCGCCGGGCATCTAAATATTTACATATTTAACTTGGCCTCATTGCAATAGAGATTAGTTTTGTAGCTATCTTACTGCATTTTTTTGGGGTGTAAATGCTGCTTATTATATCTTCATGGTTAATGGTCTGATAATTACACCATCAGAACCATTTTTCTCGAAGATTTCCACTAAATGACCATTCGTTGAAAGTTTAAGAGTGTAATTTGTCTTAGGTTCCAAAATATAAATGAAAGACTGTTTATAATGGTGCGCTTATTTTTATATTTTTTTGCAAAATAATGATATCGTCTTTTCTTTACTCCCTTCAGCTATAGCGTCAAAAAGGCAGGGGGTTTATGAGCAGTATCATCCTCAGGCTGGCCCCAGGCATTATATCGATATCAGGAGGAAGAGAGGAGGTATGCCTGGCAGAAAGCTAACAAGCGTGACTGTTTCGGTATAGACCGTTCAGGCAAATAGTTCTCAGAGGGAACGGATGATGTATAAATATGAATAAAATGCCGGCCTTAATCCACAGGGTTAAAGCCGGAAGGAGATAGTGTCATCTGGACGAATTCTTACGCTGTGAATAAGGCAATATCGTTTTACCAGTCATCATAGCGATGACAAGTTCACAAAAATCGTGTTATATAATCAGCCTTACTTTAAATTACCAGAGATATCAGTATAAGCTGTCTTTCGGACAGAACAATGATATTGAATAGCCTCCCATCCTGATAGAGTGTGTTAATGCGCAGTCTGAATTTTAAATTATTACAATTTTAATAAAAATCTTTACTTAAGTGACAGATACAAAAAATGTTAATGGTTCGCCATTTTTATGAATGTCGATGGCGTAGTTTTAAAATATTTTTTGAAACATTGAATGAAGTAGGACGTGCTATCATAACCACATTTTAATGCTACAGCATTAACATTATGGTTGCCTATGCGTAAAAGTTTTGCTGCCTGATTCATTCTTGCCGATAAGTAGATGTCGCTAAAGCTGGTACCTTCTTCTGCAAGTTTCCGTTTGAGCGTTGACGTACTCATAAATATATGATCGGCAACATCCGTAAGCTTCCACTGTCTACTGGGTGACGAAGATATAATGTTGTAAACGCGCTCCTTTAACGTTATCTGAGCCGAGCTAAGGATGATCTCATAACTCTCCGGGAGTCGGAGAAAAGCAGTAAGCAGGAACAGCAGAAAATAAGGAATTAACTCTTCATTTTCAATACAACTTTTGTTGTTACAGTTACTGCAACCTTTGCTTGTATCCTTCGTACAGGAGAACGCCGTTTTCAGATGTTCAAATACCTCTCTTCTGGCAGGAAAGTCAGGCGTATAGAAGATTTTCTGCGCTTTCTCTGTGGGTACCGCCATTTTGGTTTGCTGCTCGTTTGGGATAAGTGCATAGAGAGCGCCAAGTCGTTGCGTCGGTATCTCGAGTATATCGAAATCCATGTGGCCATTGACCTCTTCAAGCGTCACGTTAACTACCTGCTCTTTTTTGAGCACCAACATCCCAGGTTCGTCACAGTAAATCGTATCGTGATTATTGCTAATCGTCAGTTTACCGCTCCGAAAGCAAACTAAAGTGAAACTGCTTACATAAAGATTTTTGATGGTAACCTGCTGAGTCTGACTTTTAATTTGCTGCCGGGTATTTGTCAAAAGTGATTTTAATTTCTGTAAGTTATCTGCGGCAGGACGCTGATGACTATTACTTACAAAGGTTACATTTTCCATATTATCCCTTTGTTGATGTTATTTTAATGTTCCTTACTGGTATCCTACTGAAAAAATCTGAGTTGTAAATGCTCTTTATTAGCGTGTGTTGGCAATGGTCTGATTGTTACACCAAAAGAACCCAAATTTGGGTAATTTATCTACAGTAGTTTAAGCCCCAATGGGGATGATGGTTCTTTTAATATGTGTTGAGACGCATTATACAGAATAAATTGATTTTATTTCTCACTTTTCATTCTATTTTCATCAGGAATCCCTGTGTCCTGTGCGGTAATCTGCTGCTATCGAGAACGACAGACATCGCTAACAGTATATATGGAAACATCAAAAGAGAAGACGATAACAAGCCCTGGGCCATACATAGTTCGATTACTTAACAGCTCACTGAACGGCTGTGAGTTTCCATTGCTGACAGGCCGAACACTCTTTGTGGTAGGTCAGAGTGATGCGCTCACTGCTTCAGGCCAACTCCCTGATATACCTGCCGATAGCTTTTTTATCCCGCTGGACCATGGCGGAGTAAATTTTGAAATCCAGGTGGATACGGATACGACCGAAATTATACTCCATGAGCTGAAAGAAGGAAATTCTGAATCTCGTTCGGTGCAATTAAATACGCCAATACAGGTCGGTGAATTGCTTATCCTGATTCGCCCGGAAAGCGAGCCGTGGGTGCCCGAGCAGCCTGAGAAGTTAGAAACGTCTGCAAAAAAGAACGAGCCGCGTTTTAAAAACGGAATTGTAGCAGCACTGGCCGGGTTTTTTATATTGGGAATTGGGACTGTGGGGACGTTATGGATACTTAACTCGCCGCAGCGGCAGGCCGCAGAGCTCGATTCGTTATTGGGGCAGGAGAAGGAGCGTTTTCAGGTGTTGCCAGGCCGGGACAAAATGCTCTATGTCGCTGCGCAAAATGAAAGAGATACGTTGTGGGCTCGTCAGGTTTTAGCGAGGGGCGATTATGATAAAAATGCGCGAGTGATTAACGAAAACGAAGAAAATAAGCGTATCTCTATCTGGCTGGATACCTATTATCCGCAGCTGGCTTATTATCGGATTCATTTCGATGAGCCGCGTAAACCCGTTTTCTGGCTAAGCCGCCAGCGAAACACGATGAGCAAGAAAGAGCTCGAGGTGTTAAGTCAAAAGCTGAGAGCGCTAATGCCTTACGCGGATTCGGTTAACATCACGTTGATGGACGATGTTACCGCAGCAGGCCAGGCGGAAGCGGGGCTAAAACAGCAGGCGTTACCTTATTCCCGCAGGAATCATAAGGGGGGCGTAACGTTTGTTATTCAGGGGGCGCTCGATGATGTAGAAATACTCAGAGCCCGTCAATTTGTCGATAGCTATTACCGCACATGGGGAGGACGCTATGTGCAGTTTGCGATCGAATTAAAAGATGACTGGCTCAAGGGGCGCTCATTTCAGTACGGGGCGGAAGGTTATATCAAAATGAGCCCAGGCCATTGGTATTTCCCAAGCCCACTTTAATTTAACGTAAATAAGGAAGTCATTATGGCAACACCTTGGTCAGGCTATCTGGATGACGTCTCAGCAAAATTTGATACGGGCGTTGATAATCTACAAACGCAGGTAACAGAGGCGCTGGATAAATTAGCAGCAAAACCCTCCGATCCGGCGCTACTGGCGGCGTATCAGAGTAAGCTCTCGGAATATAACTTGTACCGTAACGCGCAATCGAACACGGTAAAAGTCTTTAAGGATATTGATGCTGCCATTATTCAGAACTTCCGTTAATCAGTTATAAGGTGGATTATGTCGATTGCAACTATTGTCCCTGAGAATGCCGTTATAGGGCAGGCGGTCAATATCAGGTCTATGGAAACGGACATTGTCTCGCTGGATGACCGGCTACTCCAGGCTTTTTCTGGTTCGGCGATTGCCACGGCTGTGGATAAACAGACGATTACCAACAGGATTGAGGACCCTAATCTGGTGACGGATCCTAAAGAGCTGGCTATTTCGCAAGAGATGATTTCAGATTATAACCTGTATGTTTCTATGGTCAGTACCCTTACTCGTAAAGGAGTTGGGGCTGTTGAAACGCTATTACGCTCATGATTCGTCGATATCTATATACTTTTCTGCTGGTAATGACCCTTGCCGGCTGTAAGGATAAGGATCTTTTAAAAGGACTGGACCAGGAACAGGCTAATGAGGTCATTGCCGTTCTGCAAATGCACAATATAGAGGCGAATAAAATTGATAGCGGAAAATTGGGCTATAGCATTACCGTTGCTGAGCCTGATTTTACCGCTGCGGTGTACTGGATTAAAACTTATCAGCTTCCTCCCCGGCCACGGGTGGAAATAGCGCAGATGTTCCCGGCGGATTCGCTGGTATCGTCTCCGCGAGCTGAAAAGGCCAGGTTATATTCGGCTATTGAACAGCGACTGGAACAGTCATTACAGACGATGGAGGGCGTGCTCTCCGCCAGGGTCCATATTAGTTATGATATTGATGCTGGTGAAAATGGCCGCCCGCCAAAACCTGTTCATCTGTCGGCATTAGCCGTATATGAACGAGGTTCGCCGCTTGAGCATCAGATCAGCGATATCAAGCGTTTCTTAAAGAATAGTTTTGCCGATGTGGATTATGACAACATTTCTGTTGTGTTGTCAGAACGTTCTGATGCCCAATTACAGGCTCCCGGCACACCAGTAAAACGTAATTCTTTTGCAACCAGTTGGATTGTGTTGATTATTTTGTTATCCGTGATGTCAGCAGGCTTTGGCGTCTGGTATTACAAAAACCATTATGCCCGCAATAAGAAAGGCATAACGGCTGATGATAAGGCGAAATCGTCAAATGAATAGGCAGCCATTACCCATTATCTGGCAAAGAATCATTTTTGATCCGTTATCGTATATCCATCCTCAGCGGTTGCAGATAGCGCCGGAAATGATTGTCAGACCCGCCGCCAGGGCGGCGGCAAATGAGTTAATACTGGCGGCATGGCGGCTTAAGAACGGAGAAAAGGAGTGTATTCAAAACTCACTGACGCAGCTGTGGCTGCGTCAGTGGCGCCGACTGCCGCAAGTAGCGTATTTACTCGGTTGCCATAAACTGAGAGCCGATCTGGCAAGGCAGGGAGCCTTGCTTGGCCTGCCGGATTGGGCGCAAGCATTTTTGGCAATGCATCAGGGAACAAGTTTATCTGTCTGCAATAAGGCGCCGAATCACCGGTTTTTACTTAGCGTCGGGTATGCACAGTTAAATGCCCTAAATGAATTTTTACCTGAATCTTTAGCACAGCGTTTTCCTTTGCTTTTTCCTCCATTTATTGAGGAGGCATTGAAGCAGGATGCTGTAGAAATGTCAATTTTGCTACTGGCCTTACAATATGCTCAAAAATATCCCAATACCGTCCCCGCTTTCGCCTGTTGAGGGGATACTGATAAAGCGTAAAACGCTGGAACGTTATTTCTCTATTGAAAGATTAGAACAGCAGGCGCATCAACGGGCTAAGCGTATTTTGCGAGAGGCGGAAGAAGAGGCAAAGACCTTGCGGATGTACGCCTATCAGGAAGGTTACGAGCAGGGAATGATAGACGCGTTACAGCAGGTCGCCGCTTATCTTACTGATAATCAGACAATGGCCTGGAAGTGGATGGAAAAAATACAGATTTATGCCCGCGAGTTATTTTCAGCTGCGGTCGACCATCCCGAAACGCTTTTAACCGTCCTGGATGAGTGGCTAAGGGATTTCGATAAGCCTGAGGGGCAACTTTTTTTAACACTGCCAGTTAATGCGAAAAAAGATCACCAAAAACTGATGGTGTTGCTTATGGAGAACTGGCCAGGCACTTTTAATCTTAAATATCACCAGGAACAGCGCTTTATCATGAGTTGCGGCGATCAGATCGCAGAATTTTCACCTGAACAATTTGTTGAAACGGCAGTAGGCGTCATTAAGCATCATCTTGATGAACTTCCACAAGACTGCCGGACAATTTCTGATAACGCCATTAACGCACTTATTGATGAATGGAAGACAAAAACGCAAGCGGAGGTTATAAGGTGATACCGGGTACGATTCCGACTTCTTATTTGGTCCCGACAGCAGATACTGAAGCGACGGGTGTGGTTTCGTTGAGTGCCAGGGCCGCTATGCTGAATAATGTGGATAGCGCGCCTTTAAGCAATGGCGGCGACGTTGATCTTTATGATGCATTCTACCAACGAC
Source organism: Salmonella sp. SAL00670 (assembly GCF_046552235.1). Classification (NCBI taxonomy): domain Bacteria; kingdom Pseudomonadati; phylum Pseudomonadota; class Gammaproteobacteria; order Enterobacterales; family Enterobacteriaceae; genus Salmonella; species Salmonella sp. SAL00670. Next base: position 183,889 of record NZ_JBGDUO010000002.1, on the reverse strand, counting down.
TTTTGGCGCTTCCTGAGTCAGCCTCTTCTGAAACGCTTAAAGATAGCATTTATCAAGAGATGAATGCCTTCAAAGATCCTAACAGTGGTGATTCGGCTTTTGTTTCTTTTGAGCAGCAAACGGCTATGCTACAAAACATGTTAGCAAAAGTTGAACCGGGCACCCATTTATATGAGGCTTTAAACGGGGTATTAGTTGGTACAATGAACGCACAGTCACAAATGACCTCCTGGATGCAGGAGATTATTTTATCGGGCGGGGAAAACAAAGAGGCAATTGACTGGTGAACCCCCATTGCAGGCGATTTGTGATAAGGTATGGTGTATATATCAGCAAATAATGCAGAAAATGCACCATGCCAGTGTGTCTATCTTATTGATGTATATGGATTATTAAGATGTCTGCCAGCCGTTTTATTCTGAAATGATTATATTAATATTGTAAGCTTTCATTACAAAATTGTGCATAAAGTTTGTAAGGGTATCTTTTTGTGACGAAATGAACGCGCGTTGGAATGTAATTATTGGCTATAATAATAAAAAAATCGGATTTAAATCATCTCTGTGAGTTTTAATTATTTGTTTATAAGAATATAACGATTTTGAGTTCCTTATAGCACACAGGATAAAATATGGTATTGCCTTCAATGAATAAATCAGTTGAGGCCATTAGCAATAATCACCTTCAACAGCCGAACAAATTTCCATTAATAAATGGATTAGCTGACGTAAGAGACTATTATGTCGCAAACTGCTTATTGTTTAAACTTAATAAAGGCAGTTTGCGAATTGAAAACGAATTTGGGGAGTTCATCGAACAATCTGCGCCGTGTTTATTTTTATTGGAAAAAGATCAAACAATCACGCTTAGTATGAGCGAAATAGAAGGGCATATTGATTTTTCTTCACTGGAAGTTTCCTATGACTTAATGCAAAAATTCTACAAAGTTTTTTACAGTACAAGAAACTATAATGATCGAGAGCTATCATTAAAAACGAAACCAAAGTATTTTTTTCATGCGGACTTGTTGCCAGGGATGAGTGATACTTTTGACTCTATTTTGCATGGTGTGGCATGTCCACGGGTTTGTAGTAATGTGAGTATTGATGATCATGATTATTCATATTTCTCATTGATGTATCTTATATCGGCATTTGTACGTAAGCCCGGTGGGTTTGATTTCCTTGAGCGAGCAATAAAAATTACGACAAAAGAGAAAGTTTATAACATTATTATCAGCGATCTCACCCGCAAATGGTCACAGGCTGAGGTGGCAGGAAAGCTGTTTATGAGCGTATCAAGTCTGAAGCGAAAACTGGCCGCTGAAGAGGTGAGTTTTAGCAAAATATACCTGGATGCTCGTATGAATCAGGCTATAAAATTATTACGTATGGGGGCTGGAAATATTTCACAAGTCGCGACGATGTGTGGCTATGATACGCCTTCTTATTTTATCGCTATTTTTAAACGGCATTTTAAGATTACACCGCTTAGCTTTATGCGTACAATGAACCATTGATTTGTGAAATTATTTTAAACGTTACTATCTGTTTGCGTTACAGATACCAAATATTTTTTTAATCGTAGTGTATGTTTCAGTATCGCTACACCAGTGATATGTAGTTAATGAAAGGGAATCGAAAGCGTTCATTGTCAGACATACATGGCCACCAGGCGCCGGGCAATCGTTGTACTCTAAGAGATTACAGTAAAGTAAAACAGCAAATTTAATCATTATCAGATTTGTAAAAGGAATTCATTTCGGTAACGACATTGCGCATGTAATAACGTATCTGGTCTTATTACCTTTGTAGTAAGAAGGCGTTATCTACTTGCGCAGTAGTCGCCCAGGAAGAAAAATCATTACCGAAGCTGTGGTCAGTTTTCAAAAAAGGATAAATAAATGAGAAATGTAATTATATACGGTATTAACTGGACTAATTGTTATGCCCTACAGTCTATTTTTAAGCAAAAATATCCGGAAAAGTGCGTTAAAACGTGTAACTCATTAACTGCACTTTTGCATTCCCTATCCGATATGCCGGACGCCGGGCTGATTTTAGCTTTGAACCCGCATGAGCATGTTTATCTTTTTCATGCGTTGCTGACGCGGTTGCAGAACCGTAAAGTTTTGGTAGTGGCAGATCGCTTGTATTATATCGATCGCTGTGTGCTGCAATATTTTGGCGTTATGGATTATGTTTTAAAAGACGAACTATCCTGCGCTATCCGCTCGGAGCGAGAGAAGCTCCGTCTTCCGGAAGCCTGGCTGCGTTTCTGCCACAGGCCACAAAAGAAAACCGTGGCTGCTACGTATGCTTTTAATGCCGGCGAGACGCCGGAAGAGGTATTGTTTAATATCAATCAATACGCCTGGTGGAATCTACCTCCCGGTGTCACGCAGGCGAAATATGCGCTGCTGATATTATTATCCTCCGGACATCCGGCAATTGAACTGGCGAAAAAATTTGGTCTGGGAACAAAAACCGTCAGTATTTATCGTAAGAAGGTTATGTATCGTTTGGGGATGGACTCTTCACCGCTATCGCTGTTCCGGGGACTGAAACTAGACGCGCATTTACAGCGCACTGCTTTTGCACATAACCCTGCTGTACCTGACGATAATTGCGCGTTACCGATTGCGGTAGGAATGAATTAAAATATTTTTTATCATTTATGACCATGTGTTGAGCTTTTATTATAAAAAAGATTTTTTGAGTAGTAATTCTTATATATAATCATCCGGAGGTGGTTGGTAGCCTGGCTCAATCATTGAGGCATATTTTTGCAGGCAATATATTGAATCTGAAAAGTTAAAGATGATATTTTCGGTGCAGGAGCTATCATGTGGAGGGAAAAGTATGCTAAGTCCTACGACTCGTAATATGGGGGCGAGTTTATCGCCTCAGCCTGACGTCAGCGGGGAGCTAAACACCGAAGCATTGACCTGTATTGTTGAGCGTCTGGAAAGTGAAATTATAGATGGCAGCTGGATTCATATCAGTTACGAGGAAACCGATCTCGAAATGATGCCTTTTCTTGTTGCACAGGCCAATAAGAAGTATCCAGAGTTAAATCTTAAATTTGTTATGTCAGTCCATGAGCTTGTTTCCTCTATAAAGGAGACCAGAATGGAAGGCGTTGAATCTGCCCGATTTCTCGTAAATATGGGAAGTTCAGGTATCCATATTTCAGTCGTCGATTTTAGAGTTATGGACGGAAAGACATCGGTGATTTTGTTCGAACCAGCAGCGTGTAGCGCTTTTGGACCTGCTTTACTGGCGTTGAGGACCAAAGCAGCTCTTGAACGTGAACAACTGCCTGATTGTTATTTTGCTATGGTCGAGCTGGACATTCAACGAAGCTCTTCTGAATGCGGTATTTTTAGCCTGGCGCTCGCCAAAAAACTTCAGCTTGAATTTATGAACTTAGTAAAAATTCATGAAGATAATATTTGTGAACGTCTGTGTGGTGAAGAACCTTTTCTCCCGTCCGATAAAGCAGACCGTTATCTGCCGGTGAGTTTTTACAAACATACTCAAGGCGTACAACGATTAAATGAATATGTGGAGGCCAATCCGGCGGCGGGAAGCAGTATAGTAAACAAAAAGAATGAAACGCTTTATGAGCGATTCGATAACAATGCCGTTATGCTAAACGATAAAAAACTCTCTATATCCGCTCATAAAAAAAGGATAGCTGAATATAAGTCTTTACTTAAATCGTAATGAAATTATAAGGTTGCCTGCCAGAGGAAATCCTTCCAGCGCCATAAGACTACTCTATATTATGACCGTATGTTTCCTGAATAGCAGGCAAAAAAGTGTTAACCTTGCGCCTCTGGTACGATTTCATTACGCCTGTCGCGCCATGTTGCGTAAATAAATACCGCAATAAACACGATGGCAAATAATACCACGATGGTCGGCGCTGGCGCGCTATCAAGATAAAAAGACAGATAGACGCCCGCAAAAGCGGTAATAACTGACAGACTCACCGCTAATCCCAGCGCGCGCGCAAAGCGTCGCGTCAGCAAAATGGCAATTGCGCCGGGGGCGATAAGCAATGAAATCGACAGAATAATACCCACCGATTTCAGCGTGGCGACGATAGTCAGCGCAATCATACATAGCAGGCCATAATGCAGTAGCGTGATATTCAGCCCGCTGGCTTTCGCCTGGTGCGGGTCAAAAGCGTGTAGCAGGAGATCTTTCCATTTCAGCCCAATGATTAACGCAATACCCAGTGCAATAACTGACGTTTGTACGATATCCCCCAGCGATACGCCCAGCATATCCCCAAACAGGATGTGATCCAGATGCACTTCCGATTGAATAGAAACATAGAGCACCAGACCTGCGCCAAACATCCCGGAAAAGACGATGCCCATCACCGTATCACGTTTGATGCGGCTGTTATCGTCCAGATAGCCGGTCGCGATAGCGCAAAATAATCCGGCAATGAAGGCGCCAATCGCCAGGGGGATCCCCACAATATATGCCAGCACGACCCCGGGGAATACCGCATGACTCATTGCATCGCCCATTAACGCCCAGCCTTTTAACACTAAAAACACGGACAGTAAGGCGCAGGGAATCGCCACAATGACCGAAACCATAAGGGCGTTCACCATAAAATCAAACTGAAAGGGTTCCAGTAACGTTGTTAAGAACATGTCGGCTCCTTCTGCAGGCGGGCGCGTCGACGGTTGGCTAACAGACCGTGTTTCGGGGCGAAAATAAAGGCCGTGATGAACAGTAAGGTTTGCATGACGACAATAATTCCGCCAGTGGCGCCATCCAGCCAGTAGCTAAGCCATGCGCCCAGAAAACTGGTCAGGCTGCCAATCACGACGGCAATCATGAGCAGACGTGGAAAACGGTCGGTGAGTAACCAGGCTGTCGCGCCCGGCGTGACGACGAGACAGATCACCAGGAACGCCCCAACGGTTTGCAGGGCCGCCACGGTGGAGACGGACAATAGAGTGAAAAACAACAGCTTTAGTCGACCCGGATTAAGCCCGATAGAACGCGCATGGGTTTCATCGAAAAAGACGACCATCAGATCTTTCCACTTTAACAGCAGAATCGTCAGCGAGACTGCGCCGATAATCGCCAGTTGCGCAATATCCGCTGGCGCGATCGCCAGCACGTTGCCGAGAATAATCGTCTGGATATTCACCGACATCGGATTTAGCGACACCATAAAAAGGCCGACGCCAAAAAAAGAGGAGAAGATAAGCCCGATAATCGCGTCTTCTTTCAGGCGTGAGCGTTGGTTAAGAAAGAGCATACTGCCTGCCGCCAGTCCGCCGGAAAGAAACGCGCCGAGCGAGAAAGGCAGCCCTAACATCCAGGCGCCAGCGACGCCAGGCACAATAGAGTGAGATAGCGCATCGCCAATGAGCGACCAGCCTTTGAGCATCAAATAGCAGGAGAGAAACGCGCACAGACCGCCCACCATCGCGGAGACCCACATCGCGTTGAGCATATACTGGTAGCCAAACGGCTCAACAAGCCAGTTCATGACGATTTTCCTCCGCTGGCCACGCGCCGGGAAATAAAGGGGCGCTCGTCATCGGTGATGATGTGCTCTTCGCCTCCGCTTAGCGCGCTATGACGTAGAACGCCGCTAAACGCCTGTTCCAGATTCGCGGCGGTAAACGTGGTTTCGGTAGGGCCGCTGGCCAGTACGGTTCCTTTAATCATTACCGTATAGTCGCAAAACTCGGTGACGGAGCCGAGATTATGCGTTGAGACCAGCATCGTGCGGCCTTCATCGCGCAGTTCCCGCAGTAGATCGATGATTCGCGCTTCGGTTTTTACATCCACGCCGGTAAAAGGTTCATCCAGCAGGATTACCTGTCCATCCTGAGCGATGGCCCTGGCAAGAAACACACGTTTTTTCTGCCCGCCGGACAGCTCGCCAATCTGCCTGTGACGATATTCCTGCATATCCACCCGCGCCAGCGCGGCGTCAACACAGGCGTGATCATGCGCAGTGGGACGGCGTAGCCAGCCCATATGGCCGTAGCGTCCCATCATCACCACATCTTCTACCAGTACCGGAAATGACCAGTCCACTTCTTCCGATTGCGGAACATAAGCAATGAGGTTTTTTTTCAGCGCCTTGTTGACTGACTGTTGCAGGATAGTGATATCGCCCTGCGCAAGATGCACAAAGCCCATTAACGCTTTAAATAACGTAGACTTACCGGAACCATTTACGCCTACCAGCGCGGCGATTGAACCGCCAGGCACCTGAAAAGTGGCGTCCCGTAGGGCGGTATGACCGTTGCGATACGTCACCGTGACTTGATCAACGGTAATCGCAGATTGACTCATTGTTGACTCCTCAGTCCGTCGTTAATGCCGTTGACGATGGTTTCGGTCGTGACGCGCAGCAGATCCAGATAGGTTGGCACAGGGCCGTCAGCGGCGCTCAGAGAATCGACATACAGCACGCCGCCATAATGCGCGCCGGATTCACGCGCGACCTGACGGGCCGGTTTATCGGAAACCGTACTCTCGCTAAAGATGGCGGGAATATGGTGCTTTTTAATGGTATCAATCACTTTACGCACCTGTTTTGGCGTCCCCTGTTGATCGGCGTTAATTGGCCAGAGATAAAGCTCTTTCATGTCGTTATCGCGCGCCAGGTAAGAGAACGCGCCTTCACTGGTGACCAGCCAGCGCTGATCGGCGGGAATTTTTTCCAGTTCGGCACGCAACGGATCGGCCATCTGGCGAATTTTCGCTTTATAGCGTTCGGCGTTTTGCTTATAGATCTGCGCATTATCCGGATCGTACTTCACCAGGGCGTCGCGAATGTTATCGACATAAATCAGCGCGTTTTCTGCCGACATCCAGGCGTGCGGGTTCGGTTTACCGTTATACGGGCCTTCGGTAATGCCCATCGGTTTGACACCGGTGGAGACGACGACTTCCGGCACGCCGGAAAGGTGCTGATAAAAGCGGGCGAACCATCGCTCCAGGTTCAGACCATTCGCGAGGATAAGCTGTGCCCCCTGCGCTCGTTTAATATCGCCGGGCGTTGGCTGATACTCATGGATTTCAGCGCCGGGCTTGGTAATTGAGCTGACTTCCGCTGCGTCGCCCGCCACGTTTTTCGCCATGTCGGCAATAACGGTAAACGTGGTGATGACTTTAAATTTCTCTTTTGCATAGGCTGGCGATAGCGCGAGTATCGCGACAATACCGGCAATCAGGAGTGTTTTCAGACGATGTAGATTCGTCATAGTATCCCTCGCAACAATGTGGTTAATTAATCATCGAATATAGCCTTTGCTATGTTATATAGCACAAGGCATGAATAAATGAAAATAATTCTTATTTGCGAAATGGCGACGATATGCAGTGATAGTGCTAAAGAGGGATAAGGTGTAAAATAAATACACCTTAATGTTCGGAGAGAGCACGATGCCTGGTAAACGTATCGCTCGTGAAAAACTGACGATCAAAAAAATGATCGCGCTGTATGAAAGCCAGTGCCCACAGGCGTCAGCGGTGCAGGGGCATTACGAGGCGCTGTTCGCCTACGCGCAAAAACGTCTTGATAAATGCGTATTTGGCGAGGAAAAACCCGCCTGTAAGCAGTGCCCGGTGCACTGCTATCAGCCGGCTAAACGCGAGGAGATGAAGCAGATTATGCGTTGGGCAGGTCCGCGAATGCTTTGGCGGCATCCTGTCCTGACCGTGCGGCACCTTATCGACGATCAGCGCCCCGTTCCGGAATTGCCGGAAAAATATCAGCGCAAGAAGTGAAGGGGAAGCGCCAGGCCTACGGCGCGCATCATCTCCTGGCCGGATCAGATCCGGCAACCCGTTACGCTAACGCGTCTTTATCAATACCCAATCGCTTCATACGCGACAGCAGGGTGGTTCGTTTAAGCCCCAGACGCTGCGCCGCGCCTTTTGGTCCAGCCACTACGCCATTGGTCTCTTTCAGCACGCGTATAATAAGCTGATATTCATCTTCGCCTTCTTTGGCGCTTTCAGTCGCAACAGGCGAGGTATCGGGCGTTACGGCGGTAATATCCGGCAGCGACAGTTGTAGCACATTGCCGCGCGTCAGCAGCACGGCGCGCTCGACGACATTCTCCAGCTCGCGAACGTTCCCCGGCCATTCCATGCTGCTAAGCGTGCGCAGCGTTTCGGCGGGAATGCTGTCGATATTACGCCCCATTCGGCGGGCGATTTTGAAAGTGAACGCTTTGACCAGTAGTGGAATATCTTCCGGACGTTCGCGCAACGGAGGAAGCTGGATCGGAAAAACATTCAGCCGATAGTAGAGATCGTTACGGAATTCGCGATCGGCGACCATTTTTTTCAGATCGCGGTTAGTCGCGGCGATCAGCCGCACGTCGGTCTGGATCAGTTTATTGCTGCCGAGACGTTCAAACTCTTGCTCCTGAAGGACGCGCAGCAGCTTAGGCTGTAGCTCCAGCGGCATGTCGCCCACTTCATCCAGAAACAGCGAGCTTTTATCCGCCAGCTCGAAACGGCCAATCCGCTGCGCGCTGGCGCCGGTAAACGCGCCGCGCTCATGACCAAACAAATCGCTTTCCAGCAGCCCCGCCGGCATCGCGGCGCAGTTCATCTTTACCATCCTGCGCCCGCTACGTCCGCTCAGGTTGTGAATGGCGCGGGCAATCAACTCTTTACCGGTTCCCGTTTCGCCCAGAATCAGTACGGTACTGTCGCTCTGCGCCACCATCTCAACCTGCTTTAGCACGTTGTACATCGCTTCGCTGCGCCCGATGATCTCGCCAAACTCGCTGTCGACGTTATTAAGCTGCTCTGTGAGCGCTAGGTTTTCGTCGACCAGGCGTTCCTTCAGTCGGTGGATTTCCTGATAGGCCAGCGCATTATCCACGGCAATGGCTACCCGTTCGGCAATCTGACGCAGCAGCTTGAGGTTGGCGGTGGTAAACACTTTTTCTTCGCACTGCGCCAGTTTGAGCACGCCAAGCATCGTCTTGCCGGACATCAACGGCAGCAGGCAAAGCGTCTGGATCTGATTGCCCCAGGTATCGAACAGCATGCGTTCGTAGGGAGCAAGCGGATCGCGTTCGTTGAGGTTGATAAGCAGCATCTCTTTACTTTTAAAGACGCGCTCCGTGAGCGTGCCGGCTTCGTCGACTTCGCTCTGTTCGTGCGCCGGATGATGCTCATCAAGGTAGTGGGTGGAGTAGATATTCAGCTTATTTTTGCGATGGCTGCGTAACACGATGCTGATTGCGTCGATATTGAAATAGTGGTGGATCTCTTTTGCGACTTCGCTTACCAGCTCATCAATATCCAGACGCGACAGGACGGCGTTGGTGATCGCAACCAGAATACGGAAGTTATCACGTTCGCGGCACAATAGATCATAATCGACATTATTGTTTACCCGGTTTTGAATTTGCTCGGCGACCACGCCGACAATTTGGGTAAACGTATGCAGACGGTCATATTCCTTTTCACTCCAGGGACGATCTTCCTGACGGATGAATTCGCAGCCGCCGAAAATACGGCCCTCCGCGGCTAAAGGAAGCAGACAGTAATGACCAAATTCAGGGTAGAGGCCGCTCGCGGCAAGCTGCGGCCAGGTTTCGGTAAACTCATGGAAATTACAGTGCAATGCATCGGGGCGAGAAAGGATGCGACGTACCGGGCCGTGCGCCAGTACGGTTTCATCTTCATATTCAACAGGACGGCCATTTTCTCGCGTCGCATAATATTGTGCGCGTTGCGACTGCGCCTGCCATAGCACAATGCCGGCGCTGTCGGCGAGCGCTGAACGCTTTACCAGTTGCGAAAGCGCTTCACTGAGCGACGCCAAATCGGGCTGCTGCAATAAGGTACGAGTGATATCGAACAAGCCTTGCTGTCCAAGATCGCTCATGGGTGTATACGACATGTTGCTTTTCCAGGAAAATACCGCAAAACGGTGCGAAAACGGTAAATGAATTATAGGTATAAGTCGTAAGTTATTGCCGGATGGCTGACCGCAAACTCGCTGGTCACACACTCCGTAGGCCTGATAAGCAAAGCGCCATCAGGCGTTCATGCAGCGTTAATGCCGGATGTCGACGCAAATGCGTCTTATCCGGCCTACAGTATGCTGTCAACAGGCTGCTAGCATATACGAGGTAATGGTTCGGCGTGTGGCAAATCAAGGGTTCGCTTCACGCCATAGAGTCCGGCTAAGCGAACGCCTTTGCGTTCCACGACTTCGCCAATCAGCGCTGCATCACGTCCCAGCGGATGCGCGCGTAATGCCGCCAACGCCCGATCTGCGGCCTGCCGTTCAACGGCAATCACCAGTTTTCCTTCGTTGGCAAAGTTCAGGGCATCCAGCCCCAACAGCTCGCAGACGCCGCGCACGGCAGGTTTGAGCGGCAGTGCGGATTCGGACAATTCAATACCGTAACCGCAGGACGCCGCAAACTCATGGGCGACCGCATTCACGCCGCCGCGCGTGGCGTCACGCAATGCCTTCACTCCGTCAATATGACGCAGCGTCTGAATAAGCGGCGTTAATACTGCGCAGTCGCTCGCCAGCTCGCCATCCAGTCCCAGTTGCTCACGCAGGTTGAGAATAGTGGCACCGTGATCGCCAAGCGTACCGCTGACTAACAGCACATCGCCAACGCTCAGCGTTTGCGCGCCCCAGTGAATATCGGCGGGAATCGCCCCCATGCCGGCAGTGTTGATAAATAATTTGTCCGCCGCGCCGCGCTGCACAACTTTGGTGTCGCCGGTTACTATGGCGATACCCGCTTCCCGCGCGGTCGCCGCCATGCTATTGACCACGCTTTTTAACGTCTCCATCGGCAGCCCTTCTTCAAGGATAAAGCCGCAGGATAGATAGCGGGGGATCGCGCCGCTCACCGCAACGTCGTTCGCTGTACCGCAAATCGCCAGTTTGCCGATATTGCCGCCGGGGAAAAAGAGCGGATCGATCACATAGCTATCGGTAGAAAACGCCAGACGATCGCCCTCCGCCGTCAGCTGCGCCAGCTCCAGACGCGCCTGATCTTCTTGTTCCGCCAGCCACGGGTTGGCAAAGGCCTCCATAAACAGGCTATTAATCAACTGTTGCATAGCCTGGCCGCCGCTGCCGTGGGCGAGTTGTATATTGTTCAAACTTCACACTCCTGCTGACGATACTGATACCAGGCGGCGCATGCGCCTTCGGAAGAGACCATCAGCGCGCCGAACGCGGTCTCTGGATTACATGTTTTACCAAATAGCGGGCACTGATGCGGCTTGCATCTGCCGGTCAGCACTTCGCCGCAGCGGGCGCGCGGATCGTCATAGACCTGCTGCGGCGCTGGGCGGAAATGCGCTTCGGCGTCAAAGCGCTGATACTCCGGCGTCAGGTGGACGCCGGAGGATTCAATTACGCCCAGACCGCGCCACTCGCTGTCGCCATTAACGCAGAACACATCGGCGATGGCCTGCTGCGCCAGCATGTTTCCGGCATCCGGCACCACGCGACGGTATTGGTTTTCAACCTGGCTTAGGGCCGCTATTTTCTGCTCAACCAGCATGACCACGCCTTGCAGTAGATCAAGCGGTTCGAATCCAGCCACCACCAGCGGGCGATGAAAATCGGCGGCGATAAACTGGTACGCCTCGGTGCCGATGACCATGCTGACGTGGCCTGGCGCAAGAAAGGCGTCAATGCCGTTGTCCGGCTGCTCCAGTAGGCTACGCAGCGTCGGGATCAGCGTAATGTGCTGGCAGAAAAAGTAGAAGTTTCGCACGTCACGCTGTTTTGCCTGCTGCAGCGTGATGGCGGTGGTCGGCATGGTGGTTTCAAAGCCCAGCCCGAAAAATACCACTTTGCGGGTCGGGTTATCCTGCGCCAGCTTCAGCGCGTCCATCGGAGAATAAACAATACGCACATCCGCGCCGCGCGCTTTAGCCTGCAACAGAGAACCCTGTTTCCCCGGCACGCGCATGGCATCGCCAAAGGTGCAGAAAATCACCTCCGGATGACTGGCGATTTCCACGCAACTGTCGATACGTCCCATCGGCAGCACGCAGACCGGACAACCGGGGCCGTGAATAAACTCCACGTTTTCGGGCAGTAACTGATCGAGACCAAATTTAAAAATCGCGTGGGTATGACCCCCGCAGACTTCCATAATGCGCAACGGACGTTCGGCAGTGTAAGGAAGAAGGGCGGCGCGTTCACGCAGGTGTTCAATGAGCTGCATTACCTGTTCCGGCGCACGGTACTCGTCAACAAAACGCATTATCTCTCCTCACCATACAGCAGTGCGCCGACGTCCGGCTCAACATCAAACATATTTTGTAGCGCGTCGAGCGTGTCGCGCGCTTCCGCTTCGTTAATGACGCTCATGGCGAATCCGACATGAACCAGCACCCACTGACCCAGACGCGGCTGACCGTTTTCATCACAACTGCCGACTAATGTGAGATCGACGTCGCGCTGAATGCCGCAGACGTCAACTTTTGCCTGATTGCCGTCAATGGCGCGGATTTGACCCGGAACGCCTATGCACATCGCTGCGCCTCCAGCCAGGCCAGCCACTGATCCATGCCTTCGCCGCTGGTGGCGGAAATCAGGATAATTTCAATCTCCGGGTTCACTTCACGCGCGCTGGCGATGCACTTCTCAACGTCAAAATTGAGGTAGGGCAGCAGATCGACTTTATTGAGCAGCATGAGCGACGCAGCGGCAAACATATGGGGATATTTCAGCGGCTTATCTTCACCTTCGGTCACGGAAAGCACTGCGACTTTATGCTTTTCGCCCAGATCGAAGCTGGCCGGGCAGACAAGATTACCGACGTTTTCGATAAACAGAATACCATGGTCATCCAGCGGCAGGCGCGGCGCGGCGTCGGCGATCATTTGCGCGTCAAGATGGCAGCCTTTACCGGTGTTGACCTGAATGGCGGGCGTGCCGGTAGCGCGGATGCGGGCGGCGTCGTTCACTGTCTGCTGGTCGCCTTCAATCACCGCGCACGGTACACGGTCTTTCAATTTCATTAGCGTTTCAGTCAGCAGGGTGGTTTTACCGGACCCGGGGCTGGACACCAGGTTGAGCACCAGTTGCTGGCGGGCGGCGAAACGGGCGCGGTTGCGCTCAGCCAGACGATTATTTTTGTCCAGCACGTCGATTTCAACCTCCAGCATCCGCCGCTGACTCATACCAGGCGCGTGGGTTCCGGCTTCGCCGTGGCCGTAATGCAGATCGCCTTCTGCGGTCTGACTTGGGGCAAAGTCAGGCGTTTTAATGCCGGTAATATTCAGCGCCGGGCGGGCCGCTGGGGCAAAGGGCGCGCTACGAAACGCTGAGTGCGGATTATGTTCATCGCCTTCTATATAAAGGTTGCCTTCAGCGCAACCGCAAGTCGTACACATCGCTTACTCCTGATCTTTTTCTTGTTACAGGCTTTCTGCCGGATGGCGACGCGAGCGTCTATCCGGCATTAATCTTCAGTTTCATCAATCTCTATGCGCCGAATTTGTAAGCCGTCATCGGCCACAATTCGCAGCGTATCGCTATGACATTGCGGACAACGACGTACACGGTGGGTTAACAACGTGACATATTGTTGACAATGCTCACACCAGCATTCGGCTTCCTGTTCTTCGAGGTGCAGTTTACAACCTTCTGCTATCGTGCCGCGGCATACCAGATCAAAACAAAAGGAAAGAGCGCTGGTTTCCACGCAAGAAAATGCGCCAATTTTGATCCAGACGGCTGTCACACGTTTTGCACCGTATGCTGAAGCCTGTTGTTCAATCAATTCCAGTGCCCGTTGGCAGAGGGTGATTTCATGCATATCGCCTCCCGTAGTAGTTGCCCCTGTAAAGCAATATTTATGCCAATATTTTTATCCCCTGGCAGGTTAATGTCGACGATGACGAAATGACATGTCGTCACCGCGTCGAAACGGCAGTAACTGTGCGCGTCTTCCATTAAAAACAATAAGTTAAAAATTGGCATGGAAAATGCTTAACGCAGGCATCTCTGTTAAACGGGTAACCTGACATGACTATTTGGGAAATAAGCGAAAAGGCCGATTACATCGCGCAACGGCATCGTCGCCTACAGGACCAGTGGCATATTTACTGCAACTCGCTGGTTCAGGGGATCACCCTCTCGAAAGCGCGCCTGCATCACGCAATGAGCTGCGCGCCGGAAAGGGATCTTTGCTTTGTCCTGTTTGAGCACTTTCGTATTTACGTCGCGTTGGCGGATGGTTTTAACAGCCACACCATTGAGTACTACGTTGAAACCAAAGATGGCGAAGATAAGCAATTGATTGCACAGGCGCAGCTCGATATCGACGGCAAGGTTGATGAACGGGTTAACAACCGCGATCGCGAGCAGGTGCTGGAGCACTATCTGGAAAAAATCGCCAGCGTTTACGACAGCCTCTATACCGCTGTAGAAACCAACTCGCCGGTTAATTTGCGTCAATTGGTAAAGGGAAACAGCCCGGCGGTATAAGCCTGAGGTGTTGCCCGCTTTGATTCGCGATGTGGCGTTGCGCCACGTCATGAATGTTTTGGGGATGGGCGTGTCGATAAGTGTCGAAAATGACATTTCAACGGCATGTTTTCGTCAAAAATGACAATCACCTGAGGAATGCCTGGTGAATCGTTTTGTAATTGCTGACTCCACTCTCTGTATCGGCTGCCACACCTGTGAGGCCGCCTGTTCAGAGACGCATCGCCAGCATGGCCTGCAGTCAATGCCGCGCCTGAAAGTGATGCTGAATGAAAAAGAATCTGCGCCGCAGCTTTGTCACCACTGTGAAGATGCGCCATGCGCCACGGTATGCCCGGTTAACGCGATTAATCGCGTTGACGGCGCTGTCCAGCTTAATGAAAGCCTGTGCGTGAGCTGCAAACTGTGCGGTATTGCCTGTCCGTTTGGCGCTATTGAGTTTTCCGGCAGCCGTCCGCTGCATATTCCAGCGAACGCCAATACGCCGAAAGCGCCGCCCGCGCCGCCAGCGCCTGCGCGCGTCAGTACGTTGCTCGACTGGGTGCCGGGCGTACGCGCTATCGCGGTGAAATGCGACCTGTGCAGCTTTGACGAGCAAGGCCCGGCCTGTGTGCGGATGTGCCCGACTAAAGCGCTACACCTGGTGGATAACACGGATATCGCCCGCGCCAGCAAACGTAAACGTGAGCTGACGTTTAATACCGATTTTGGCGATCTCACCTTGTTTCAGCAGGCTCAGAGTGGGGATGCATAATGAGTTCACTTTCACTGATTACTAGCGGCGTCGCGTGGTTTGCCGCCGCCGCCGTTCTGGCGTTTCTGTTTTCGTTTCATAAAGCGCTGAGCGGCTGGATTGCCGGTATCGGCGGCGCGGTCGGCAGCCTGTGTACGGCTGGTGCGGGGTTCACCGCACTGACCAGCGCCGTTACGGTGAGCGGCGTGATGCCGTTTACCGGCCACATGCTGCAAATTACGCCGCTGAATGCTATCTGGCTGATTACGCTGGGGCTGTGCGGTCTGTTCGTCAGCCTGTTCAATATCGACTGGCATCGCCATCCACAGGTAAAAGCCAACGGACTGTTGATCAACCTGCTGATGGCGGCAGCCGTCTGCGCCGTGGTCGCCAGTAATCTGGGGACGATGGTGGTGATGGCGGAAATCATGGCGCTCTGCGCCGTGTTCCTCACCGGCGGTAGCAAAGAGGGCAAACTGTGGTTTGCGCTGGGCCGTCTCGGTACGCTGCTGCTGGCAATCGCCTGTTGGCTGGTGTGGCAGCGCTACGGCACGCTGGATCTGGGGCTGCTGGATCAACGCGCTCAGCAACTGCCGCTGGGCTCCGATATCTGGCTGCTCGGCGTTATCGGTTTTGGTCTGCTGGCCGGGATTATCCCGCTACACGGTTGGGTGCCGCAGGCGCACGCCAACGCCAGCGCTCCCGCCGCCGCGCTGTTCTCGACCGTGGTGATGAAAATCGGGTTGCTGGGTATCCTCACGCTATCTCTGCTTGGCGGCAATGCGCCGCTGTGGTGGGGCGTGGCGCTGTTGGTGCTAGGGATGATCACCGCCTTTGTCGGCGGTCTGTACGCGCTGATGGAGCATAACATTCAGCGCCTGTTGGCCTATCACACGCTGGAAAATATCGGCATCATTTTGCTCGGTCTGGGCGCAGGCGTTACCGGGATTGCTCTCAATCAGCCGGTACTGATCGCGCTGGGTCTGACCGGCGGGCTCTATCACCTGCTGAACCATAGCCTGTTCAAAAGCGTGCTGTTTCTGGGCGCGGGCAGCATCTGGTTCCGTACCGGTCATCGCGATATCGAAAAACTGGGCGGTATTGGTAAACGGATGCCGGTTATTTCTATCGCCATGCTGGTCGGTCTGATGGCGATGGCTGCGCTGCCGCCGCTGAACGGCTTTGCCGGCGAGTGGGTGATTTACCAGTCCTTCTTCAAACTGGGCAACAGCGGCGCATTTGTTGGTCGTCTGTTAGGACCGCTGCTGGCGGTTGGCCTGGCGATTACCGGCGCGCTGGCGGTGATGTGTATGGCGAAAGTGTATGGCGTGACGTTCCTTGGCGCGCCGCGCACGAAGGAAGCTGAAAATGCCAGCTGCGCGCCGATCCTGATGGGCGTCAGCGTGGTGGCATTGGCGATTTGCTGCGTACTGGGCGGGGTTGCCGCGCCGTGGCTGCTGCCGATGATTTCCACTGCGGTACCGTTGCCGCTGGAAACCGCGCACACCACCGTATCGCAGCCGATGATCACGCTGCTGTTGGTCGCCTGTCCGCTACTGCCGTTCATCATTATGGCAATGTTCAAAGGCAACCGTCTGCCGTCGCGTTCTCGCGGCGCGGCCTGGGTGTGCGGCTACGACCATGAGCAGTCGATGGTGATTACCGCGCACGGTTTTGCCATGCCGGTGAAAGAGGCCTTTGCCCCGGTACTCAAATTGCGTAAATGGCTGAACCCGGTATCGCTGGTGCCGGGCTGGCAGAACGCGGCGGCCGCGGTGCTGTTCCGTCGTCTGGCGCTGATTGAGCTGGCGGTGCTGGTGGTGATTGTGGTTTCACGAGGAGCCTGAAAATGAGTGTGTTTTATCCGTTAATTCAGGCGCTGGTGCTATTTGCCGTTGCGCCATTGCTGTCCGGTATTACTCGCGTGGCGCGCGCCCGTCTACACAATCGCCGTGGGCCGGGCGTGTTGCAGGAGTACCGCGACATTATCAAACTGCTCGGTCGTCAGAGTATTGCGCCCGCGGATTCTGGCTGGGTTTTTCGCCTGACGCCGTTTGTGATGGTCGGCGTGATGCTGACTATCGCCACCGCGCTGCCGGTTGTCACCGTTGGATCTCCGTTGCCGCAACTGGGTGATTTAATCACTCTGATTTACCTGTTCGCCATCGCGCGCTTCTTCTTCTCTATTGCAGGCCTGGATACCGGCAGCCCGTTCACCGCGATCGGCGCCAGCCGTGAAGCGATGCTCGGCGTGCTGGTGGAGCCGATTCTGCTGCTGGGTCTGTGGGTCGCCGCGCAGGTGGCGGGTTCAACTCATATCAGCAATATCGCCGATACCATTTATCACTGGCCTGTCGCGCGCAGTATTCCGCTGATTCTGGCGCTGTGCGCCTGCGCCTTCGCCACCTTTATCGAAATGGGCAAGCTGCCGTTCGACCTGGCGGAAGCGGAGCAGGAGTTGCAGGAAGGGCCGTTGACCGAATACAGCGGTAGCGGCTTTGCGGTGCTGAAATGGGGCATCAGCCTTAAGCAACTGGTGGTGCTGCAAATGTTCGTCGGCGTGTTTCTGCCGTGGGGACAGATGGAAACCTTCAGCGCAGGCGGACTGTTGCTGGCGCTGGTGATTGCCGTCGTCAAGCTGATTGTCGGCGTACTGGTGATCGCCCTGTTTGAAAACAGCATGGCGCGACTGCGTTTTTGCGCCACTTCACGCGTGACCTGGGCCGGTTTTGGGTTTGCGTTTTTAGCCTTCGTCTCCTTGCTGGCGGCGTGATTTAAGAGAGTTTGAGCATGTCTGAAGAAAAATTAGGTCAACAATACCTTGCGGCGCTGCACCAGGCGTTTCCGGGCGTCGTGCTGGACGAAGCCTGGCAGACCAAAGATCAGCTGACTATTACGGTAAAAGTGAACTATCTGCCGGAAGTGGTGGAGTTTCTTTACTACCAGCAGGGTGGGTGGCTGTCGGTGCTGTTCGGTAATGACGAACGCCAGTTGTGCGGCCACTATGCCGTTTATTACGTGCTGTCGATGGAGCAGGGCACGAAGTGCTGGATTACCGTCCGCGTTGAAGTGGATGCCAATAAGCTGGAATTCCCATCCGTTACGCCGCGCGTGCCGGCTGCCGTGTGGGGTGAGCGCGAAGTACGCGACATGTACGGTTTAATCCCGGTCGGTCTGCCGGACGAGCGCCGTCTGGTGCTGCCGGACGACTGGCCGGATGAACTCTATCCGCTGCGTAAAGACAGTATGGATTATCGTCAGCGCCCGGCGCCGACCACCGATGCGGAAACCTACGAGTTCATTAACGAGCTGGGTGACAAGAAAAATAACGTGGTGCCGATTGGCCCGCTGCATGTCACTTCCGATGAACCGGGCCACTTCCGTCTGTTCGTCGATGGCGAAAACATTATCGACGCCGACTACCGCCTGTTCTACGTCCACCGTGGTATGGAAAAACTGGCGGAAACCCGCATGGGTTATAATGAAGTCACCTTCCTGTCGGATCGCGTGTGTGGTATCTGCGGCTTCGCGCACAGCACTGCCTACACCACTTCCGTGGAAAACGCGATGGGCATTCAGGTGCCGGAGCGTGCGCAGATGATCCGCGCCATTCTGCTGGAAGTGGAGCGTCTGCACTCGCACCTGCTGAACCTAGGCCTCGCCTGCCACTTTACCGGTTTTGACTCCGGCTTTATGCAGTTCTTCCGCGTGCGTGAAACCTCCATGAAAATGGCAGAGATCCTTACCGGCGCGCGCAAAACTTACGGACTGAACCTGATCGGCGGGATTCGCCGCGATCTGCTCAAAGAGGACATGATCCAGACCCGTCAACTGGCGCAGCAGATGCGTCGTGACGTGCAGGAGCTGGTGGACATGCTGCTGAGTACGCCGAATATGGAACAGCGTACCGTGGGTATCGGCCGTCTGGACCCGGAAATTGCCCGTGACTTCAGTAATGTCGGCCCGATGGTGCGCGCCAGCGGTCACGCCCGCGACACCCGCGCCGACCACCCGTTTGTGGGCTATGGCCTGCTGCCGATGGAAGTGCACAGCGAGCAGGGCTGCGATGTGATTTCTCGTCTGAAAGTCCGTATCAACGAAGTTTACACCTCGCTGAATATGATCGATTTCGGTCTGGATAATCTGCCGGGCGGCCCGCTGATGGTGGAAGGCTTTACCTATATTCCGCACCGTTTTGCGCTCGGCTTTGCCGAAGCGCCGCGTGGCGATGATATCCACTGGAGCATGACCGGCGACAACCAAAAGCTTTACCGCTGGCGCTGTCGTGCGGCGACCTACGCCAACTGGCCGACGCTGCGCTATATGCTGCGCGGCAACACCGTCTCCGATGCGCCGCTGATTATCGGCAGCCTCGACCCTTGCTACTCCTGTACCGACCGGATGACGGTGGTCGATGTGCGTAAGAAGAAGAGCAAAGTCGTGCCGTACAAAGAACTTGAGCGCTACAGCATTGAGCGTAAAAACTCGCCGCTGAAATAAGGAATCGCCATGTTTACCTTTATCAAAAAAGTTATCAAAACCGGCACGGCGACCTCGTCTTATCCGCTGGAGCCGATTGCGGTTGATAAAAACTTCCGCGGCAAGCCGGAACATAATCCGCAGCAGTGCATCGGCTGCGCCGCCTGCGTTAATGCCTGCCCGTCGAACGCGCTGACGGTGGAAACCTTACTGGCAACCAATGAGCTGGCGTGGCAGTTCAATCTTGGCCGCTGCATCTTCTGCGGTCGCTGCGAAGAAGTTTGCCCGACGGCGGCGATCAAACTGTCGCAAGAATACGAACTGGCAGTGTGGAAGAAAGAAGACTTCCTGCAACAGTCCCGCTTCGCGCTGTGCAACTGCCGCGTGTGTAATCGTCCTTTCGCGGTACAGAAAGAGATCGACTACGCCATTGCGCTGCTTGCGCACAACGGCGACAGCCGCGCGGAAAACCACCGCGAAAGCTTTGAGACCTGCCCGGACTGTAAGCGTCAGAAATGCCTGGTGCCGTCCGACCGTATTGAACTGACTCGCCATATGAAAGAGGTCAGCTAATGAGCAATTTATTAGGCCCGCGTGACGCCAACGGCATTCCGGTACCGATGACGGTGGATGAATCCATCGCCAGCATGAAGGCGTCTTTACTGAAAAATATTAAGCGTTCGGCATACGTTTACCGTGTGGACTGCGGCGGCTGTAACGGCTGTGAAATCGAAATCTTTGCGACGCTTTCGCCGTTGTTTGATGCCGAGCGTTTCGGCATCAAAGTAGTACCGTCGCCGCGTCATGCCGATATTCTGCTGTTTACCGGCGCGGTGACCCGCGCCATGCGCTCTCCGGCGCTGCGCGCCTGGCAGTCGGCGCCAGATCCGAAAATTTGTATCTCTTACGGCGCCTGCGGCAACAGCGGCGGCATCTTCCATGATCTGTACTGCGTGTGGGGCGGTACCGACAAAATCGTCCCGGTGGATGTGTATATTCCAGGCTGCCCGCCAACGCCTGCGGCGACGCTGTATGGCTTTGCGATGGCGCTTGGCCTGCTGGAGCAGAAAATCCACGCCCGCGCGCCGGGTGAGCTGGACGAGCAGCCCGCAGAGATCCTGCATCCGGATATGGTGCAGCCGCTGCGCGTGAAGGTGGATCGCGCGGCGCGCCGGCTGGCGGGTTATCGCTATGGTCGTCAGATCGCCGATGATTACCTGACACAGTTGGGGCAGGGCGAGCAGCAAGTGGCGCGTTGGCTGGAAGCGGAAAACGATCCGCGTTTAACCGAAATTGTCACCCATCTCAATCATGTTGTTGAAGAGGCGCGTATCCGATGAGCGAACAGGTGGTGTTCAGTCAACTGAGCCGTAAGTTTATTGATGAGAACGATGCGACGCCCGCCGAGGCGCAGCAGGTTGTCTATTACAGCCTGGCGATTGGTCACCACCTGGGGGTTATCGATTGTCTGGAGGCCGCGCTCACCTGCCCATGGGATGAGTATCTGGCGTGGATCGCCACCCTGGAAGCCGGTAGCGATGCCCGGCGTAAAATGGAAGGCGTGCCGAAGTATGGCGAGATCGTTATCGATTTCAACCATGTGCAAATGCTGGCGCGCGCGTTTGATGAGGCGCGCGCCGCGCAGACCCCGCAGCAGCAAGAATGGAGCAAACTGATGCTCAGTATGCTGCATGACATTCATCAGGAAAGCGCCATCTACCTGATGGTGAGGAGGCTTCGTGACTGACGTTTTACTCTGTGTCGGCAACAGCATGATGGGCGACGACGGCGCAGGCCCATTACTGGCGGAAATGTGCGCGGCGCAGCCGAAGGGGAATTGGGTGGTGATTGATGGCGGCAGCGCGCCGGAAAACGACATTGTGGCGATTCGCGAACTGCGCCCGCAGCGTCTGTTGATTGTCGACGCCACCGACATGGGACTTAATCCGGGCGAGATCCGCATCATCGATCCGGATGATATCGCCGAAATGTTTATGATGACCACCCACAATATGCCGCTGAACTACCTTATCGATCAGCTGAAAGAGGATGTCGGCGAGGTGATTTTTGTTGGTATCCAGCCGGATATCGTCGGGTTTTATTATCCGATGACTCAACCGATTAAGGACGCGGTAAACATCGTCTATCAGCGCCTGGAAGGCTGGCAGGGAAACGGCGGATTTGCCGCGCTGGACGCGCCGGAGGCGTAAAATGCGTACCCATTCTGGATGGATTTGTGTTACCCGGCATAGGCGGTAAGAAGAACGTGAAGATTATCGTATGGAGCGGACTGCTATTTCTCTGCCTCGCCGCACGCGCACTGGCTACCGGTGTTGTCGGTTACCTGCCGATGAGCGACGGTGAATATGCGCAAAAGCGTGCGCTGAAGCCGCTGTTGATCCTGCCTTATTCTGTATCGCCCGACCAGACCTGGCATTTTCGCCAGGTCGGAGTCAGTGGCGTGACGCTACTGCCGGAGCCGAAAAAAGATAACGAATGGCGGATTAGCGGAAAAGACAGAGCCGGTAATTCGTGGGTTGTCCCGGTTGGAAGGCTGATTAATTTGGCGGGTAATGCGCAATTTTATCGCGCTGACCTCGATCGTAACGGCATTCAGGACCTGGTTATCTGGTTGGGCAATCCTGGGTTGGGCCTGGCGCCGAGCGCGCAATACATCATTTTCACCTTTCTCAAGAATGGCCGCCCCTGCGTCTTTGAACCGTGGGGGTTTTATACCGCCACCGATACTGGCGTCGATGATTTGCTTGATTTACAGGGCAATGGTCGCACGCAACTGTTGGATATGCAGTTTGACTCAGGCTACTGGATAACCAATTTATATCAGGTGAAGGACGCCCGCTGGCAGCGCGTACACGGCTGGTTTGGCCGGTTGAGTTATCCGGCGCTGACCCGCTTTAATCACTATCCTGGCCGTAAATTAATTATCAAACCTATTGCCGGAAGGAATCCGCAAACGGACGATCTTTCCCTTACGCAGCGCTGTTTAATACGCGGTAACGTATTGCCAGGCGTTAATCAGGATTGATGCCAGTTGCGGTGCAGAGTTGGCTAGCTATCACTGCAAATCTTGACCACCACTGGCGACATTACGTGTCATCGACACTTGTGACGATGACACGTAAATGCTCACGAAAATAGAAATAATATTCTTAAATAACAATGAAATAAAAATTGGCACGATTCGTGTATATATCGGCACATCATCTGTTATTGCTGGAGAATTTGATGAACCGTTTCATCATTGCAGACGCGAGTAAGTGCATTGGTTGCCGTACCTGTGAAGTGGCTTGCGTCGTATCCCATCAGGAAAATCAGGATTGCGCATCGCTGACCCCTGAAACCTTTTTACCTCGTATCCATGTCATCAAAGGCGTGAACGTTTCCACGGCAACGCTGTGTCGCCAGTGTGAAGACGCGCCGTGCGCCAACGTTTGCCCGAATGGCGCCATCAGCCGTGACAAAGGCTTTGTTCATGTGATGCAGGAACGCTGCATTGGCTGTAAAACTTGCGTAGTGGCATGTCCTTACGGCGCCATGGAAGTGGTGGTACGTCCGGTGGTTCGCAATAGCGGCGCGGGGCTGAACGTGCGTGCCGAAAAAGCCGAAGCCAACAAGTGCGATCTGTGTCACCACCGTGAGGCCGGTCCGGCCTGTATGGCCGCTTGCCCAACGCACGCCCTCATCTGCGTGGACCGCAATAAGCTTGAACAGCTAAGCGCGGAAAAACGCCGTCGTGCGGCGCTGGATTCAACGGCATCGCTGCTTTTCTGATTTCTGCGATTGCGCGTAGAATACGCCACAAAGCATTGCCGGATGGCGGCATCAATGCCTTATCCGGTCTACGGTCCGTGCGGTTGTAGGCCTGATAAGCGTCGCGCCATCAGGCATCCGGGTTCGATGATGGCGGGAAAATAAGATGGCGATAGACACACCTTCCGGCGTACAGCTACGCATTCGGGGCAAAGTACAGGGCGTCGGTTTTCGTCCTTTTGTCTGGCAGCTGGCGCAGCAGTTGCGATTACACGGCGACGTGTGTAATGACGGCGACGGCGTCGTCGTTCGGCTGCTGGAAGAGCCGTCGCAATTTATTGCCGCGCTCTATCAGGATTGCCCGCCGCTGGCGCGCATTGACAGCGTTGAACACGCGTCGTTGGTATGGGAGCGCGCACCGACGGATTTCACCATTCGTCAGAGCGCAGGCGGTTCGATGAACACGCAAATCGTGCCGGATGCGGCGACCTGCCCGGCATGTCTTGCCGAGATGAATACCCCAGGCGAGCGGCGCTACCGTTATCCTTTCATCAATTGCACCCACTGTGGACCACGCTTCACCATTATTCGTGCTATGCCCTATGACCGGCCATTTACGGTGATGGCGGCGTTTCCCTTGTGTCCGGAATGCGACAGCGAATACCGCGATCCGTACGATCGCCGTTTTCATGCCCAGCCCGTTGCCTGTCCGTCATGCGGGCCGCATCTTGAGTGGCGGAGCCAACATGAACGAGCGGAAAAAGAGGCGGCTTTGCAGGCGGCGGTCGCCCAACTGAACGCCGGAGGCATTATTGCCGTTAAAGGGCTGGGTGGTTTTCATCTGGCCTGCGACGCGCGCAACGATAACGCAGTGGCGATGCTGCGGGCGCGTAAACATCGTCCGGCGAAACCATTGGCGGTGATGTTGCCCACGGCGCAAACGCTGCCGAGCGCGGCGCGTTCGCTGCTGACCACGCCAGCGGCCCCGATTGTACTGGTGGATAAGCAGTATGTACCTTCGCTGAGTGAGGGCATCGCGCCAGGACTTACGGAAGTGGGCGTGATGCTGCCAGCCAACCCATTGCAACATCTCTTGTTGCAGGCGCTCAATTACCCGCTGGTGATGACATCCGGCAACCTGAGCGGCAAACCGCCCGCCATCACCAACGAACAGGCGCTGGACGATTTACACGATATTGCCGATGGTTTTCTGTTGCACAATCGCGACATTGTACAGCGCATGGACGACTCTGTCGTGCGCGACAGCGGCGAAATGCTGCGTCGTTCGCGGGGATACGTGCCGGACGCGATTGCGTTGCCGCCCGGATTTCGCGATGTGCCGCCGATACTTTGTCTGGGCGCGGATCTGAAAAACACGTTCTGTCTGGTACGCGGCGAACAGGCAGTTGTCAGCCAGCATTTAGGCGATCTCAGCGATGACGGTATCCAGGCGCAGTGGCGCGAGGCATTGCGTTTGATCCAGTCAATCTACGATTTTACCCCAGAGCGTATCGTCTGTGATGCGCATCCGGGCTATGTTTCCAGTCAGTGGGCCAGTGAGATGCGTCTACCGACAGAGACGGTGTTACACCATCATGCCCATGCGGCGGCTTGCCTGGCCGAGCATGGGTGGCCGCTGGACGGCGGAGAGGTGATTGCCCTGACGGTAGACGGTATCGGCATGGGTGAGAATGGCGCGCTATGGGGCGGAGAATGTTTGCGGGTCAATTATCGCGAATGCGAGCATTTAGGCGGTTTACCCGCCGTGGCGCTGCCGGGAGGCGATCTGGCTGCCAAACAGCCGTGGCGTAATCTGTTAGCGCAGTGCCTGCGCTTTGTGCCGGACTGGCAGGATTACCCGGAGACAGCGGGGCTGCAACAGCAAAACTGGAGTGTCCTGGCGCGCGCCATTGAGCGCGGCGTCAATTCCCCGTTGGCCTCTTCCTGCGGGCGGTTGTTTGACGCGGTGGCTGCCGCGCTTCGCTGCGCGCCAGCATCGCTTAGCTATGAGGGCGAGGCCGCCTGCGCGCTGGAGGCGCTGGCCTCTCAATGCGCTAACGTTGAGCATCCGGTAACGATGCCGCTTAACGGCGCTCAACTGGACGTCGCTGTTTTCTGGCGTCAATGGTTGAACTGGCAGGCCACGCCCGCGCAACGCGCCTGGGCTTTTCATGATGCGCTGGCGTGCGGGTTTGCCACGCTAATGCGCCAGCAGGCTACGGCGCGGGGGATAACCACTCTGGTCTTCAGCGGCGGGGTGATACACAACCGCTTACTTCGCGCGCGTCTTGCCTTTTATCTTTCTGATTTTAAATTGTTATTTCCGCAGCGGTTACCGGCGGGCGACGGCGGGCTGTCGTTTGGACAGGGCGTGATTGCCGCAGCGCGAGCGTTAAGTGAAGTGTAGGGCGCCGGATGGCGGCTGCGCCTTATCCGGCCTGTAAACAGATGCTCACTCGTAGGCCGGATAAGACGCGAAGCGGCGCTATCCGGCATCACAGGCTTATACCGACAACGTTTTCAGCAGTGCAAAGGCCTCTTTCATGCGGTCTTCACTTACCACAAAGGCGCGTAGTTGGCCTTCTCCGCTCATGCCTTTGGCAATCATACCGTCAGATTCTGCGGTAATCTGCCAGCTCAAATCGCGGCGCTGAGTTTCTCCCGCCAGATGCAGCGGCAGTTCCGGCGTTTTGACTTTGACCAGCATCGCCGGTAGCTTCAGCGGCGCGTTGCCGCCAAGCAGATTTTTCGCCAGGTACATCGCGCTTAACTGGATTGGTTGCAGGAAGGGCAGCACCTGACCGTTGATCTCCGCGCAGTCGCCGATCGCATAAATATCCGGGTGACTGGTCTGTAGATAGCTATCCACGCAGACGCCGCGGTTGACGACTACCCCGGCGCGGCGCGCCAGAGCGGTTTCCGGGCGTAAGCCGGTGGCGGCAATCACCGCATCGACCTCAATACTATGCTGGCTTACCAGCGTAGCGCGGATACCGGCTTCGGTTTTCTCCAGTTTTTGCAACTGCGATTTCAGCAGCAGATGCACCCCCATATCGGTCAGGTGATGCTGTAAGCGACTGCTCACTTCCGGTGGCATCAGTGAGGCGAGAAGGCTGGCGGCGTTATCCATCAGCGTTACCGTTTTCCCGGCGCGGCAGAAATCCATCGCTAATTCACTGCCAATGAGACCGCCGCCGACAATCAGCACTCGCTGCGCGTCGCGCAGTTGTGTCTCACAGGCGCGGTACTCCTGCTGGCTATTCAAAGTAAGCATTAACTCACGTCCTGCAATCGGCGGCACAAAGGCTGTCGCCCCGGTCGCCAGTACCAGCTTGTCGTACTGCCACTGCTTATCCTGACTTTTCACCACATGGGCATCGGCATCAATGTCAGCAACCCAGGTATGCGGGAACAGTCGCAGATTAAACTGTTCAGCAAATTCCCCCGCTAACTGGCGGGTGAGATCATCGGCGCGCTGCGACTGGCTGATAACGTGGCTGAGATCGGGCTTGTTGTACTCATCCATGCTGTCCGCCGCAATCAGAGTTAACGGCACATGCGCATCTTGTTTACGGATATTTTTGACGAGCTGGCGGGCGGCGAAGCCCGACCCAATAATGATGATCCCCCGACTCATTTTGCCTCCGTCGCCAGTACGTCGAACACGTCTTTACCTAATGAACATTCCGGGCACAGGAAGTTATCCGGCACCTCGCTCCACGGCGTACCCGGCGCGACATCCTGCAACGGCTCGCCCAGCGCAGGGTCGTAAATCCACTGGCATACGCTGCATTGCATTTTAGGACCGAGGTCTGCGGCGGCGCAGGTTGTGATTTCTTCGGCTGGCGCGGTTTTCTGTGTGGTTTCCGGCAGCGGAGCAAGCGCCCACTGACGCGCGATGTCGCGACCGTGCTGACGGCACAACTCCAGCGCATCCAGATCCGGACGCCATTTCGCTTTCAGACTCAGGGACATTTCAAAACCGGCATCCTGTAAGCGCGTGGACAGTCGATCCACCGCGCCGCCGCTCCAGCCATGAGAACCGAAGGCGCTGGCACGTTTGTTGCGAAAGCGCAGGCCGGTCATCTCTTCCACCAGACCAGCGATTTTCGGCATCATCACGTTGTTCATGGTAGAAGTGCCGACCAGCACGCCTTTCGAACGGAAGACGTTGGTCAATATTTCATTTTTATCGCTGCGGGCGACGTTAAAGATTTTGACCGCCACGTTGGGGTCCACTTCGTTGATACCCTGCGCGATGGCATCCGCCATCATGCGAGTATTGTTCGACATGGTATCGTAGAAAATAGTGATACGATCTTCCTGATAATCTGCCGCCCATTTCAGATACAGTTCCACGATTTGCGTTGGGTTGTCGCGCCATACCACGCCGTGTGAGGTGGCAATCATATCCACCGGCAGGTTGAAGCCGAGGATTTCGGTAATTTTTGGCGTTACCAGACGGCTGAACGGCGTCAGGATATTGGCGTAGTAGCGCTGGCATTGTTCAAACAGTTCAGTTTGGTCCACTTCATCATTGAACAGGCGCTCGTCGCAGTAGTGCTGACCAAAGGCGTCGTTGCTGAATAACACCGCGTCGCCGGTCATATAGGTCATCATGCTGTCCGGCCAGTGCAGCATCGGCGTTTCCACGAAGATCAACTGCTTGCCGTTGCCGATATCCAGCGTATCGCCGGTTTTCACCACCTTAAAATTCCATTCCGGGTGATGGTGATGGCCATTGATAGAGTCAATGGCGTTGGCGGTACAGTAGATAGGCGTGTCCGGGATCTGCGCCATCAGTTCGGTCAGCGCGCCTGCATGGTCTTCTTCGGCATGGTTAATGATGATGTAGTCGATGTCCGCGAGGTCGATTTCACTGCGCAGATTTTGCACAAACTCACGGCTAAACTTATGATCGACGGTATCGATCAGCACATTCTTTTCTTCACGAATGAGATAGCTGTTATAGCTGCTGCCACGCAGCGTTTTGTATTCAGTGCCGTGAAAATCACGTACTTCCCAGTCGCGCTGGCCAACCCAATGAATATTATTTTTAACCAGAATAGACATAACCACCTCAATTCATTCAACGTTTGCAAAAAGTTGTTTTGCTTATTGCAGGTAGTGTGCCAACTTTACATCTTATTGATTTGTATTGAGTTATATTTGTTTTGTATTTTTGATGTAGTCAAAAAGACTATAAATGATGCTGTCAATATGACACTATAGGTTGTCAAAATGACAATGAGGTAACCATGAGTTTTTCCGTGGAGGTATTGGCGGGCATCGCCATTGAGTTACAACGCGGCATTGGGCATCAGGATCGTTTTCAGCGGCTGATTACTACGCTGCGTCAGGTGCTGGCGTGCGACGCCTCGGCGCTGTTGCGTTATGAATCACGACAATTTATTCCACTGGCGATTGATGGCCTGGCGCAGGACGTCCTCGGCAGACGTTTTACCCTGGAAGGGCATCCGCGCCTGGAAGCCATCGCCCGCGCGGGGGACGTGGTGCGTTTTCCGGCCGATAGCGATTTGCCCGATCCGTATGACGGGTTAATTCCCGGACAGGAAAGCCTGAAAGTCCACGCCTGTGTTGGTCTGCCGCTGTTTGCCGGACAGAACCTCATCGGTGCGCTGACCCTTGATGCTATGACGCCGGAGCAGTTCGAGGTATTTAGCGATGAAGAGCTGCGGCTTGTCGCCGCGCTGGCCGCCGGGGCATTGAGCAATGCGCTGTTAATTGAACAACTGGAAAGCCAGAACATACTGCCAGGGTCGTCAGGCGTGTTTGAACCGATAAAAGAGACGCACATGATCGGCCTGTCGCCGGCGATGACGCAGTTGAAAAAAGAGATCGAGATTGTGGCGGGCTCCGATCTTAACGTGCTGATCGGCGGTGAAACGGGGACCGGTAAAGAGCTGGTGGCGAAAGCTATTCACCAGGGCTCCCCCAGAGCGGTCAATCCGCTGGTCTATCTCAACTGCGCCGCGCTGCCGGAAAGCGTGGCGGAGAGCGAGTTGTTTGGTCATGTAAAAGGGGCTTTTACCGGGGCTATCAGTAATCGTAGCGGTAAGTTCGAAATGGCGGATAACGGTACGCTGTTTCTGGATGAGATTGGCGAACTGTCGCTGGCGCTACAGGCCAAGCTGCTTCGCGTGTTGCAGTATGGCGATATTCAGCGCGTCGGCGACGATCGTAGCCTGCGCGTGGATGTGCGGGTGTTGGCGGCGACCAACCGTGACCTGCGTGAAGAGGTGCTGGCGGGGCGTTTTCGCGCCGATCTGTTCCATCGCCTGAGCGTTTTCCCGCTCTTTGTGCCGCCGCTGCGCGAGCGCGGCGATGATGTGGTGCTGCTGGCGGGCTATTTTTGCGAGCAGTGCCGGCTGCGGCTGGGGCTGTCCCGCGTGGTGCTGAGTACCGGCGCGCGCCGCCATTTGCTCAACTATGGCTGGCCGGGCAACGTCCGGGAGCTGGAACATGCCATTCACCGTGCGGTTGTACTGGCGAGAGCGACCCGGGCAGGGGATGAGGTGATACTGGAGGCACAGCATTTTGCCTTGTCAGAGGACGTTTTACCCGCGCCGCCTGCGGAAAGCTTTCTGGCGCTGCCGACTTGCCGCAATTTGCGCGAATCGACGGAGAACTTCCAGCGAGAGATGATTCGCCAGGCGCTGGCGCAAAATAATCATAACTGGGCGGCCAGCGCGCGGGCGCTGGAAACCGACGTCGCCAACCTGCATCGGCTGGCGAAGCGTCTGGGACTGAAGGATTAGATAATCCCCGCCTGGTAGAAATCCTGTAGGTTAATGGCGCCGGTGAGTTTGCCGTTTTCATCGACCACTGGCGCGGCGGTAATTTTGCGTTTCATCAGGAGCTCTTTGGCGTCAATGGCGCGGCTTTGCGCCTGGAGCGTAATACCGTTGGGCGTCATGGCTTCGCTTACCGGCGTGGTGAGCGCGCCGCCGCCCACCAGCCAGCGACGCAGGTCGCCGTCGGTAAAGACGCCTTTCACAACATGTTGCTCATCGCAAACCGCCACCAGCCCCAGCCCGGTACGGCTAAGTTCCAGCATGGCATCCATCACGCTGGTGGCAAGCATCACCTGCGGTATTGCATCGCCCTGGCGCATCAGGTGATGCACATTATTGAGCAAACGCGCGCCCAGTGCGCCAGCCGGATGCGAACGGGCGAAATCTTCTTCGTTAAAACCGCGCGCCTGCATGACCGCCATCGCCAGCGCATCGCCCATCATCAGCGTATTGACGGTACTGGATGTCGGCGCCAGATGCATCGGGCAGGCTTCACGCTCGACGGAAATATCCAGAACGGCTTTTGCCGCTCGCCCCAGCGGAGAGTGAAGTTTACCGGTCATCGCCAGCAGCGCGACGGATTTATCTTCCAGACGCGGGATGATGAGGTCGAGTTCTTTTGCGCCGCCGGAATAGGAGATAAATAACATCACGTCGCGGCTTTCAATCATCCCCAGATCGCCATGCAGTGCTTCCGCCGGATGAACAAAAAAAGCGGGAGTACCGGTACTGGCAAGCGTCGCGGCGATTTTTTTACCAATATGACCTGATTTACCAATACCGGAAACGATCACTTTGCCTTCACAGTGAATAATGATATTGGCGGCGCGGACAAAATCATCGCCCAGACGCTCCGGCAGACGGCTGGCTTCCTGTAGCTCCAGCATTAAGGTCTGACGGCCCGCGTTTAGTAGTGCATCACTCATTGCTTTCTCCGGTTATGATTACTTCAATCCCTTTTGCTTCCAGCGCCTGACGAAATGCCGGATCGATCCCCGCGTCCGTGATCAGTTTGTCGACGGTTTCCAGACTGCACACCACATTGGGGCTTTTACGACCAAATTTTGAGGAGTCCGCCATCAGAATCACCTCGCGTGCTGCATTGCACATTGCGTTACTGACGGTGTAAACCTCATTGAACGTGGTCACACCGACATTCAGGTCAATACCGTCAGTTCCCATGAAAAGTTTATCAAAGCTGAATTGCTCAAAGGCGTTTTCCGCCAGTTGACCGTGAAATGACGCCGATTTTTTACGGAAGGTGCCGCCGGGCATCAGGATAGTTTGTTCGTTGTCCAGTTCCGATAGCGCGTTAACAATATGGAGGCTGTTGGTCATCACCGTGATGTTGCTAAAACGCGAAAGCAACGGCACCATCTGTAACACGGTACTTCCGGCGTCCAGAATAATGGAATCGCCATCATGGATATATTTCACAGCGGCTGCGGCTATCAGCGCTTTTTTGTGGGTGTTGATAAGCGTTTTGTGATCAATAGGCGGATCGGACTCTTCTTTATTCAACACCACGCCGCCATAGGTGCGGATGACGGTTCCGGCATTTTCCAGAATGACCAGATCTTTACGGATAGTGGTGCCTGTCGTGTCAAAGTACTGGGCCAGTTCTTCAACCGAGCATTTTCCCTGTTTTTGCAGGTGCTCCAGAATCGCGGCCTGACGCTGACGAGGTTTCATAGGCGTGATTACCCTGACTTATGTATTTACCCGTCATACTTCACGCTGCATGTGCGTTGGCTTTCCTCGCTCACCCCGGTCACGTACTGATGTACGCTCCTGGGATTCACTGCGTCGCCGCCTTCCTGCAACTCGAATTATTTAGGGTATTGGTTGCAAAATGATAATTTCGCAAGCTATACGCATTCACAACGAAATTACCCATGTTTCAGTTTAAGCGCCAATGATAGTGCATTCTGCGCGAGCGAATCATGGGGAAAGATCACATCAGGCTGTAATTCATGCAAATGTTTTCCTTGCATTGCGGCAATTTTAACCGGTCTGGCGAATACCGTAAGGCCTTTCATCAATAAAGTGTCCGTCACCCGCTGCTGTTCGTCCAGCGCCACGGCAACCACCACCCGGGGCTTAAAACGTCCGCCGGAGCGCCCGACGCCGACCCGCCCCTGTTGGCTAAGTTTATCGAAAGCCCGATTAAAGCGGGAAATCTGCCAGCCGCCCAGCGCTAGTTGCGCACACCAGGCGATAACGGCGACGGTAATCAGAGTGGAAACCATAATGTGCTCCTGTTGTTTTGCCTGATGGCGGCGTAACCGTCTTATCCGGCCTACGGCGCCATCCGGCAATTCACGGTCAGAACATCACTTGACCGCCGGTTACGTTGATCGACTGCCCGGTGCAATAAGACGCTTTCGGGCTGGCATAAAATAGCAGCATGTTCAGCACATCCTGATAATCACACCCGCGTTTGAGCGGTACCTTATCAATGTAATACTGTTCCACCTCGTCGGGCTTAATGCCCAGTTTAGTGGCGTATTGCGGCAGCAGTGACTGGAACATTGGCGATTTCAACAGGTTGCCGAGCATCAACGAGTGTACGGTAATGCCGTATTCCGCCAGATCCAGCGCCAGAGACTGGGTTAACCCCACGCCGCCGAATTTCGCCGCGCTGTAGCCGGAGTTGTGTTTACTGCCCACTTTGCCGGATTTAGAGTTAATCTGAATAATGCGCCCCTGAATGCCGTCGCGGATCATCAGGCGGGAAAACTCACGGGCGCAGAGGAAATAGCCCACCAGATTCACCTGTAGCGAGCGGTCAAAATCGCCCAACTGGAAATCGCTGATAAACGCCGCTTTGGCGATACCCGCGCTGTAAACCAGCAGATCGACGCGCCCGAAAATCTCGTCTACGCCGCGGGACAGCGCCAGCACGCTCTGCTCGCTGGTAGCGTCGGCGCCAAAACCGTACGCCATACCTTCGCCAAAATCGGCGTTAATTTCCTGGGCGACATTCGCGGCTTTATCGCTTTGAATATCAACGACCGCCACGCGGTATCCTTCTTCTGCAAGCCCACGGCAAAGGAATGCCCCCAGGGTCTGGCCTCCGCCAATGACAACGGCAACTTGATTCATGTTTTTTCTCCTTAAGCGACAAACGTCAAAATACAGCCCGGCGCGATATCGTCCGGTACAGGCCCCGCAACGTGTACGGTGCCGGGAAATTCCGCTTCGCGCAGACCATCGAAGCGCAAAGTGATATGCCCCAGTTCACGCAGGTTTTGCTCGGCTACGCTGCCGACCGCCGTGACCGGATAGCAATGTTGGCCCAATTCACACCGCGCGCCAGGCTGCAGCGCGCCGGTCAGTTCGCCATGACAATGGATGAAGCAAAATTCTTCGATATCCGCCGGCGCGCCTTCCCGAAACGTAATCAGCATCTGTTCGCCGAGCGCCTCCTTCGCGCTCTGGCCGATACGGGTGATGGTGGTTTGATAAATCACGCTCATGTCTGAACCTCTTATTGATAGATAAAGCCGGAAACAAACCAGGCGATAAGTACCGTGGGCGCGCCAGTCAGGAAGCGTCCGACCAGCACAGAAGGTACGCCGACGCGAACGGTGTCTTGTTTCGCTTCCGCCAGCGACAGGCCGACCGGGATAAAGTCGCAGGCCGCCTGCGCGTTAATCGCGAACAGGGCGGGAAGCGCCAGATGCGGGGGGATATTGCCCAGGCCTATCTGAACGCCGATCAGAACGCCAATAACCTGAGCGATAACCGCGCCAGGGCCGAGAAAGGGCGACAGCAGCGGGAAAGAGCAGATCAATGCCAGCGTCACCAGCCCCAGTGGATGGCTGGCTAATGGCGCCAGGCCGTGGGCGATCCAGTCGCCAAGACCTGAGGCCATAATGATGCCGATCAGCGCCGAAACGAACGCCATAAACGGCAGGATTGTTTTCAGGACCGTATCAATGGTGTCGCGACCGGACTGGAACAGTACCGCCACGGCGGAGCCCATTCCCATACCGACTTTTGCCAGCAGCCCGTCGCTCTGCTCGGTGATTTTTTTGCTTGTGTCGTAGTCACGTCCTAATGTCGTTTTGGCAGGCTGGGGACTGGCAGGCGTTTCGCCGACAAGAGTAATGTTTTCTTCTTTTACGCCGGAGACATAAATATCCTCAACAATATACTGCGCCAGTGGGCCGGACTTACCCGTCGAGTGAATATTAATGGTTGGAATCCGGCGTTTCGGATAGATACCGCAGCGCAGCGTACCGCCACAGTCGATAATGGCCGCGCCGATCTCCGCTTCCGGCGGTTCGCCTTCTTTAAAGCCGTCCACCGCTTGCCAGCCTGTTAGTTGCGCCAGTTTGTCGACGATCGCCGGGCGCGTACCGGCTGTGATATAGACGATCTTTTTGCCTGGCGTAACGTCCAGTTCAAGCGGGCCGCCCCAGCCGCCGGCGCCTTTCTCAATACGAACCCGTGTCATGATACCGCTCCTGTCAGATGAACTTTCTGCTCAAGTTGAATCCCCATTTTTTTCTCAAAAATAGCGGTGGTGAGATCGGTGACCCAACCGCGGAAGAAGTTCGTCACCAGACCTACCAGCAGATAGCTCACCGCGAGCGGGCCGAGAGGAAGCCCTAACGTGGTGAGTCCGCTGGCGATACCCAGATAAACAAACAGTTCGCCGGGATTGATATGCGGAAACAGACCGTTCATGGAGTGACAGCTATAGGAGGCCGCCGCGTAATAGCTCGGCTTGTACTTCTCCGGCATAAAGCGTCCCAGGCTCAGGGTCATCGGATTACAAAAAACAAATGTCCCGATACACGGTAAAAGCAGGTAACGAGATAGCGGATTTCCGGCACAACGTTGGGCAAAACGCTCAATACGCTGCTGGCCGATAAAATTGATGAGCGCATTCATGATAACCAGCAGGCTTATCAGTAGCGGAAGAATACCTGTCACCATACCGGTAAACACCTCTCCGCCTTTCTGGAATAACCCGATGAACCACTCCGCACCATGTGTAATGGTTTCGATCATTGTTCTCTCCTGTAGGGTTTTTAGTTTTCTTGCTAATTTCCTGTTCATTGTAATCATGTTGAAAGATTAAAAAGTGTTATTGTGATCGCAAAATAAAAGAAAAATATTTTAATTTGAAAGATTGCGGGAGTGGGGGAGCGGATACAAACTGAAAAGAGGAGAAAGGTGATTTATTCTCTTGTGCCGCTTCCTTGTGCGGCGGGGGATGCTTTACCATACTTCTCCCTGGCTGAATTTGTTTAATGGATGTCTCATGTTCAAGCGTCGTTATGTAGCGTTACTTCCACTTTGCGTATTGCTTGCTGCCTGTAGCAGCACGCCAAAATCTTCCGAGACTCAAGCGACGACGGGCACGCCTTCCGGCGGCTTTCTGCTTGAGCCGCAGCATAACGTCATGCAAATGGGCGGCGACTTCGCCAACAACCCTAATGCGCAGCAGTTCATTGATAAAATGGTCAGTAAACACGGTTTCGACCGTCAGCAGCTGCAGGAGATCCTCTCGCAGTCTAAAAAACTGGATTACGTCCTGCGTCTGATGGACAGACAAGCGCCGACCACTCAGCCGCCCGCCGGACCAAATGGCGCCTGGCTTCGTTACCGCAAACAATTTATTACGCCGGATAACGTGCAAAACGGCGTCGCGTTCTGGAATCAGTATGAAGACGCGCTGAACCGCGCCTGGCAGGTATACGGCGTACCGCCGGAAATCATCGTGGGGATTATCGGCGTGGAAACCCGCTGGGGACGTATCATGGGGAAAACGCGGATTCTGGACGCGCTGGCGACGCTGTCATTTAACTATCCGCGCCGGGCGGAATATTTCTCCGGCGAGCTGGAAACCTTCCTGCTCATGGCGCGCGATGAGCAAGACGATCCGCTCAATCTGAAAGGTTCCTTTGCGGGCGCGATGGGCTACGGCCAGTTTATGCCATCTTCCTATAAAGAATATGCGGTCGATTTCAATGGCGATGGGCACATTAACTTGTGGGATCCGGTAGATGCCATCGGCAGTGTGGCGAACTACTTCAAGGCGCATGGTTGGGTGAAAGGCGATACGGTTGCGGTGCCAGCGAATGGTCAGGCGCCGGGACTGGCGAATGGTTTCAAAACAAAATACAGCCTCTCTCAGCTTGCCGCCGCAGGCTTAACGCCGCAGCAATCGTTGGGCAATCATCAGGAAGCCAGCCTGCTTCGTTTGGATATCGGTACGGGCTACCAGTACTGGTACGGCCTGCCGAACTTCTACACTATTACCCGATATAACCACAGCACGCATTATGCGATGGCGGTTTGGCAACTGGGCCAGGCGGTAGCGCTGGCGCGGGTGCGCTAATTTACGCTTAGGGAGGGGAGCACCCCCTCCGCTATTATTATGGCTTTTTGGGCTGATTCTCTGCCTGCAAGTGGGATATCTTCTTTGATAGTGCCAGACTATATCCCAGACATCCCAGGCCTAAGATAATTTGACCGCCATCATACGGTTCAAAATAGCCTGACGACAATATATTCAGTACTCCCATTCCTAATGAACATACTCCACCCACAATTAACCACAGCCGTAGTTGACAGGTTTGTTTCAGTTTGTGCTGTGTGCTTTCCGTTTTTTTGAGTGACATCCTTGCTTTCTCTCCGTGCGTGTAAATTTAGCGACATGGTACTGCTATTTAGTCATGTGCTACCTCATTTCATTCTGCATAAATAACCTGCTGGCATTTTTTCGGAATCCGACTCGTAAAATCGACTGCTCGTCCCCATCTCTGGTGAGAAAGTGCTATCTTGTGCGGCAGGATTTCTAACTGACAGAGGTCATGATGACTGACAGTGAACTGATGCGGCTTAGCGAGCAGGTCGGGCTGGCGTTAAAAGCGCGCGGGGCGACCGTAACGACAGCAGAGTCCTGTACCGGCGGCTGGCTGGCGAAAGCCATTACCGACATCGCCGGAAGCTCCGCCTGGTTTGAACGCGGCTTTGTCACCTATAGTAATGAAGCCAAAGCGCAGATGATTGGCGTGCGTGAAGAGACTCTGGCGCAGCATGGCGCGGTCAGCGAACCCGTAGTGGTCGAAATGGCGATCGGGGCGCTGAAGGCCGCCCGCGCCGATTTTGCTGTCGCTATTAGCGGGATTGCCGGGCCGGATGGCGGCAGTGAAGAAAAGCCGGTTGGTACGGTGTGGTTTGCTTTCGCCAGCGTCAGCGGAGAAGGGATTACGCGTCGGGAATGCTTCAGCGGCGACCGTGAATCGGTGCGTCGACAGGCGACGACGTACGCGCTACAAACCCTGTGGCAACAATTTCTACAAAACACTTGATACTGTATGAGCATACAGTATAATTGCTTCAACAGTACGAATTCACTATCCGGTTCAATACCAAGTTGCATGACAGGAGTAATAATGGCTATCGACGAAAACAAACAGAAAGCGTTGGCGGCAGCACTGGGCCAAATTGAAAAGCAATTTGGTAAAGGCTCCATCATGCGTCTGGGTGAAGACCGTTCTATGGATGTGGAAACTATCTCCACCGGTTCGCTTTCACTGGACATCGCACTCGGTGCGGGCGGTCTTCCGATGGGGCGTATCGTCGAAATTTACGGGCCGGAATCTTCCGGTAAAACGACCCTGACGCTACAGGTGATTGCCGCTGCGCAGCGTGAAGGTAAAACCTGTGCGTTTATCGATGCGGAACACGCGCTTGACCCTGTTTACGCACGCAAGCTGGGCGTCGATATCGATAACCTGCTCTGCTCTCAGCCGGATACCGGCGAGCAGGCGCTGGAAATCTGTGACGCGCTGGCGCGTTCAGGCGCGGTGGACGTCATTGTGGTCGACTCCGTAGCGGCGCTAACGCCGAAAGCGGAAATCGAAGGCGAAATTGGCGACTCTCACATGGGCCTCGCGGCGCGTATGATGAGCCAGGCGATGCGTAAGCTGGCGGGGAACCTGAAACAGTCCAACACGCTGTTGATTTTCATCAACCAGATCCGTATGAAGATTGGCGTGATGTTCGGTAACCCGGAAACTACCACCGGCGGTAACGCGCTGAAATTCTACGCCTCTGTTCGTCTTGATATCCGTCGTATTGGCGCGGTGAAAGAGGGCGATAATGTCGTGGGTAGCGAAACGCGTGTGAAGGTGGTGAAAAACAAAATCGCCGCGCCGTTTAAGCAGGCCGAGTTCCAGATCCTCTACGGTGAAGGCATCAACTTCTATGGCGAACTGGTTGACCTGGGCGTGAAAGAGAAGCTGATCGAGAAAGCGGGCGCATGGTACAGCTACAACGGCGAGAAGATTGGCCAGGGTAAAGCGAACGCGACTACCTGGCTGAAAGAGAACCCGACGACAGCGAAAGAGATCGAGAAAAGGGTTCGTGAATTACTGTTGAGTAATCAGAATGCCACGCCCGATTTCGCCGTTGACGATAGCGAAGGCGTTGCAGAAACCAACGAAGATTTTTAATCATCAGGTGATGGTGGGTCGGACAAAACGAAGCCGCCATTCAGCAAAACGTTAAATTACCATCAAGGGCTGCATTTATGCGGCCCTTTTGGCATTTCTCCCTGTTAAGGTTTTTTATGAGTGAACCCACATCGCGCCGTCCCGCTTATGCTCGTCTCCTTGATCGTGCGGTACGTATTCTTGCTGTCCGCGATCACAGCGAGCAGGAATTACGGCGTAAACTCTCCGCGCCGGTGATGGGCAAAAATGGGCCGGAAGAGATTGATGCGACGGCAGACGATTATGAACGCGTGATCGCCTGGTGCCACGAACATCACTATCTTGATGACGAGCGCTTCGTGATGCGCTTTATCGCCAGTCGTAGCCGCAAAGGCTATGGCCCGGCGCGTATTCGCCAGGAGTTGAATCAGAAAGGCATTTCCCGTGAATTGACTGAAAAAGCGATGCGAGAATGTGAAATTGACTGGAGTGAAATGGCACGTGAACAGGCCGTTCGCAAATATGGCGAGCCGCTCCCTTCAAACTTTTCAGAAAAGGTTAAGGTACAGCGCTTTTTGCTCTATCGCGGGTATCTGATGGACGATATCCAGCAAATATGGCGAAATTTTGCAGATTGAGCGCATACGGGATTTTACTTCCCGGTAAAGAAAACTTATCTTATTCCCACTTTTTCCGTCTGGACGCGGGTTGCTTAACGGCGAACAGCGTCTGCGACGAATATTCCTTAAATACACAAAATCATTCAAGCCGCATCAAAGCGGCAAGTGAGCCTCGGGAACGCGTGACCGGGAAACTCGCAGCCAACGCAGAGGCGGCCTGAAGGATGAAGTGTAGCTTGATTTCAGGATAATTATGAGCAAGAGCACCGCTGAGATCCGTCAGGCGTTTCTCGACTTTTTCCATAGTAAAGGGCATCAGGTAGTTGCCAGCAGTTCCCTGGTGCCTAACAATGACCCCACTTTGTTGTTTACCAATGCCGGGATGAACCAGTTCAAGGATGTTTTCCTTGGGCTCGATAAACGTAATTATTCCCGTGCAACCACTTCCCAGCGTTGCGTACGCGCGGGGGGTAAACACAACGATCTGGAAAACGTCGGATACACTGCACGTCACCATACTTTCTTCGAAATGCTGGGCAACTTCAGCTTCGGCGATTACTTCAAACACGACGCCATTCAGTTCGCATGGGAATTACTGACCGGTGAAAACTGGTTTGCTCTGCCAAAAGAGCGTTTATGGGTCACCGTTTATGAAACCGACGACGAAGCCTATGAGATCTGGGAAAAAGAAGTCGGCATCCCGCGCGAGCGTATCATCCGTATCGGCGACAATAAAGGCGCGCCATACGCATCGGATAACTTCTGGCAGATGGGCGACACCGGACCCTGCGGTCCGTGCACCGAAATCTTCTACGATCATGGCGACCACATCTGGGGCGGCCCTCCGGGAAGCCCGGAAGAAGACGGCGATCGCTATATTGAGATCTGGAACAT
Organism: Salmonella sp. SAL00670; assembly: GCF_046552235.1. Classification (NCBI taxonomy): domain Bacteria; kingdom Pseudomonadati; phylum Pseudomonadota; class Gammaproteobacteria; order Enterobacterales; family Enterobacteriaceae; genus Salmonella; species Salmonella sp. SAL00670. The sequence continues at coordinate 143,619 of NZ_JBGDUO010000002.1, read as the reverse complement.
CGTCTTTATGCAGTTCAACCGTCAGGCTGACGGGACGATGGAACCATTGCCGAAACCGTCTGTAGATACCGGTATGGGGCTGGAGCGTATTGCCGCGGTACTGCAACACGTTAACTCTAACTATGACATCGACCTGTTCCGCACGTTGATTGAAGCGGTAGCGAAAGTCACCGGCGCCACCGATCTGGGTAATAAATCGCTGCGTGTTATCGCCGACCACATCCGTTCCTGCGCATTCCTGGTTGCCGATGGCGTGCTGCCGTCGAATGAAAACCGTGGCTATGTGCTGCGTCGCATTATTCGTCGCGCGGTTCGTCACGGCAACATGCTGGGCGCGAAAGAGACCTTCTTCTACAAGCTGGTTGGGCCGCTGATTGAGGTAATGGGCTCCGCAGGCGAAGAGTTGAAACGTCAGCAGGCGCAGGTCGAGCAGGTTCTGAAAACGGAAGAAGAGCAGTTCGCCCGTACGCTGGAGCGCGGTCTGGCGCTGCTGGATGAAGAACTGGCGAAATTGCAGGGCGACACCCTGGACGGCGAAACCGCTTTCCGTCTGTATGATACTTATGGTTTCCCGGTCGATCTAACGGCGGACGTCTGCCGTGAGCGCAACATCAAAGTCGATGAAGCTGGTTTTGAAGCCGCTATGGAAGAGCAACGCCGTCGCGCGCGCGAAGCTAGCGGTTTTGGCGCGGACTACAACGCGATGATCCGCGTTGACAGCGCTTCTGAATTTAAAGGTTATGACCATCTGGAACTGAACGGCAAAGTGACCGCGCTGTTTGTCGATGGTAAAGCGGTTGAAGCGATTAACGCGGGACAGGAAGCGGTTGTCGTGCTGGATCAGACCCCATTCTATGCGGAATCAGGCGGTCAGGTTGGTGATAAAGGCGAGCTGAAAGGCGCTGGATTTACTTTCGCTGTGGACGACACGCAAAAATATGGTCAGGCGATTGGTCACCTCGGCAAATTGTCTGCGGGCGCTCTGAAAGTGGGCGATGCGGTACAGGCTGACGTAGATGAAGCGCGCCGCGCACGTATCCGTCTGAACCACTCCGCCACGCACCTGATGCACGCGGCGTTGCGCCAGGTGCTTGGGACACACGTTGCGCAGAAAGGTTCGCTGGTTAGCGATAAAGTGCTGCGCTTCGACTTCTCGCACAATGAAGCGATGAAGCCGTCGGAGATTCGTCAGGTTGAAGATTTGGTGAATGCGCAAATTCGCCGCAACCTGCCGATTGAAACGAACATCATGGATCTCGACGCGGCCAGGGCGAAAGGCGCCATGGCGCTGTTTGGCGAGAAATATGACGAACGTGTACGCGTTCTGAGCATGGGCGATTTCTCTACCGAACTGTGCGGCGGTACTCACGCCAGTCGTACCGGTGATATCGGTCTATTCCGTATTATCTCTGAGTCCGGCACCGCAGCGGGCATTCGTCGTATTGAGGCGGTAACCGGTGAAGGCGCTATGGCCACCGTTCACGCGCAAAGCGATCGCTTAAACGATATTGCGCATCTGCTGAAGGGCGACAGCCAGAATCTGGGCGACAAAGTGCGTGCCGTACTGGAACGTACACGTCAGCTGGAAAAAGAGTTGCAGCAGTTGAAGGACCAGGCCGCAGCGCAGGAGAGTGCAAATCTTTCCAGTAAAGCGGTCGATCTCAACGGCGTGAAGCTCCTGGTCAGCGAGCTTGCTGGTATTGAGCCGAAAATGCTGCGAACCATGGTTGATGATCTGAAAAATCAACTGGGGTCTACCGTTATCGTACTGGCAACGGTTGTTGAAGGTAAGGTTTCTCTGATTGCGGGCGTGTCGAAGGATGTGACCGACCGGGTTAAAGCAGGGGAATTGATTGGGATGGTCGCTCAGCAGGTGGGCGGTAAGGGTGGCGGTCGTCCGGACATGGCGCAAGCCGGTGGTACGGATGCGGCAGCTCTGCCTGCAGCGTTAGCCAGTGTACAAGGCTGGGTCAGCGCAAAATTGCAATAATTATAAGCGTTCGTTGGCGCCGCAGCCCATGCTGCGGCGTTTACGTCAACGCTATCGACAACGATAAAGTCAGGTTGAAGTTTTGTATATCGGCTAAACTTAGGTTTAACAGAATGTAATGCCATGACTGCTTACACCTAAGGTGTTTGTCATCGCTTACTTTTTGGCGTTATATGATGGATAATGCCGGGATACAGAGAGACCCGACTCTTTTAATCTTTCAAGGAGCAAAGAATGCTGATTCTGACTCGTCGAGTTGGTGAGACCCTCATGATTGGCGATGAGGTCACCGTGACAGTTTTAGGGGTGAAGGGCAACCAGGTGCGTATTGGCGTGAACGCCCCGAAAGAAGTTTCTGTCCATCGTGAAGAGATCTACCAGCGTATCCAGGCTGAAAAATCCCAGCAGTCCAGTTACTAAGGTTTTCGCGTCTCACTTTTCGGGTGAGACGCAGCCTCTCTTCTCGCTCGCCCGCGTTGTCCCTTCATGACTTTTTTCAACCTCACTGTTGATATGGTGCGCTTTTGGCGGCCAGCGTGTCATCAAATTATCTGTTGATAAAACACTCTTTTTGGCTTTTTTACAGACTAATTGAGCGTGAAGTGTGCAAACGATAAAAGCTCTGGAAAAATTGTTTGACTTATAAGTCCCAGAAAGTAATATGTGCGCCACGCAGCGACGATGAGCAGAACAAGTTCTTCGAAGCACTCGTAAGAGGCGTGTGGTGAGGTGGCCGAGAGGCTGAAGGCGCTCCCCTGCTAAGGGAGTATGCGGTCAAAAGCTGCATCCGGGGTTCGAATCCCCGCCTCACCGCCATTTGCATCCGTAGCTCAGCTGGATAGAGTACTCGGCTACGAACCGAGCGGTCGGAGGTTCGAATCCTCCCGGATGCACCG
>NZ_JBGDUO010000002.1:0-140634 GCF_046552235.1 Salmonella sp. SAL00670 | reverse complement strand
GAGTACTCGGCTACGAACCGAGCGGTCGGAGGTTCGAATCCTCCCGGATGCACCATCTCTTACTTGATACGGCTTTCACCGCGGTATCAATATCGGCAGTAAAGCAAGTTTTCCGATGCATCCGTAGCTCAGCTGGATAGAGTACTCGGCTACGAACCGAGCGGTCGGAGGTTCGAATCCTCCCGGATGCACCATATTCTCCGTACTTTCAGTGATGAAGATACGGATAAGATAGCGGTAATCACCGCTGGCACCAGGAAGGATAACGTTGCGTCAGCAACGGCCCGAAGGGCGAGCCGTAAGGCGAGTAATCCTCCCGGATGCACCATCTTATTTAGTGTGGCAGTAAATGCGACATCAAATCTTGTAGTAAACATCATTTCCAATGCATCCGTAGCTCAGCTGGATAGAGTACTCGGCTACGAACCGAGCGGTCGGAGGTTCGAATCCTCCCGGATGCACCATATTCTCCGTACTTTCAGCAATGCAGATAAGATAGCGGTAATCACCGCTGGCATCAGAAGGATAACGTTGCGTCAGCAACGGCCCATAAGGCGAATAATCCTCCCGGATACGTCACTGCCCTGCAATCGCTTTTCCCCTTATCCTGAACACACCTCTTCATCTCTATTAGCGACAAAATCAACCAATTGCGATAAAGTACTGTCTGGTTATTCGGTTTGCGAGAACACGATGTACGCACGTTATGCTGGTTTGATTTTTGATATGGACGGTACTCTCCTGGATACCGAACCCACGCATCGCAAAGCGTGGCGTGAGGTTTTGGGGCGCTATGGTCTTCGTTTTGATGAACAGGCAATGGTCGCGCTTAACGGTTCGCCAACCTGGCTTATCGCCCAGTCAATCATTGAGCTTAACCATGCCGATCTTGATCCCCTGTCACTGGCGCGTGAGAAAACCGACGCGGTAAAAAGCATCCTGCTGGACTGCGTAGAACCGCTGCCGCTGGTTGAGGTGGTCAAAGCGTGGCATGGGCGGCGTCCCATGTCGGTCGGTACCGGTAGCGAAAGCGCTATCGCGGAAGCCTTGTTAGCGCATCTGGGGCTGCGTCGTTATTTTGATGCGGTTGTGGCGGCAGATCACGTACAGCATCACAAACCTGCGCCTGACACCTTCCTACTGTGCGCCCAGCGGATGGGCGTCATGCCGACGCAGTGCGTGGTATTTGAAGATGCCGATTTTGGTTTACAGGCGGCGCGGGCGGCGGGAATGGATGCCGTGGATGTCCGACTATTGTGAGTGACGGACTGTCGCTCCTGTCTCTGTTTGCCAGTAGTTTTCTCAGCGCGACGCTGTTACCCGGTAATTCTGAGGTGGTTTTGGTTGCTATGCTGGTCTCCGGCGTCAGCCATCCCTGGGTCTTAGTCTTAACAGCAACAATGGGTAATAGCCTTGGAGGGGTAACTAACGTTATTCTTGGGCGTTTCTTTCCGCTGCGCAAAACGTCGCGCTGGCAGGAAAAAGCGACTGGCTGGCTAAAGCGTTATGGCGCAGCCACACTATTATTAAGCTGGATGCCGGTCATCGGTGATTTGTTGTGCCTGTTAGCGGGATGGATGCGCATCCCGTGGGGGCGGACGATCTTTTTTTTGTGTCTTGGTAAGGCGCTGCGCTATGTTGCGCTCGCAGCGGCGACGGTTCAGGGCATGATGTGGTGGTAATAATTGTAGGTTTGGCATGTATGGCCGCCATTACAGTTATGCTTATTAAAACGATTTGGACAGGCGGGAGGTCAATTTGATCCCGGACGTATCACAGGCTCTGGCCTGGCTGGAAAAACATCCTCAGGCGTTAAAGGGGATACAGCGCGGGTTAGAGCGCGAAACGCTGCGTGTCAATGCTGATGGCACGCTGGCGACAACAGGTCATCCTGAAGCGTTAGGTTCAGCGCTGACCCATAAATGGATTACCACGGATTTTGCGGAAGCCCTACTGGAGTTTATTACGCCAGTCGATGGCGATATCCAGCATATGCTCACCTTTATGCGCGATCTCCATCGGTATACGGCCAGGAAACTGGGCGATGAGCGGATGTGGCCATTAAGTATGCCCTGCTATATTGCGGAAGGGCAGGACATAGAGCTGGCGCAGTACGGCACATCAAATACCGGGCGCTTTAAGACGCTCTATCGCGAAGGGCTGAAAAATCGTTATGGCGCTTTGATGCAAACCATCTCCGGCGTACATTACAATTTTTCATTACCGATGGCGTTCTGGCAGGCGAAATGCGGCGTTACGGAAGGCGAAGCGGCAAAAGAAAAAATTTCTGCCGGCTATTTTCGTCTGATTCGCAACTATTACCGTTTTGGCTGGGTCATCCCCTATCTGTTTGGCGCGTCTCCGGCCATTTGTTCCTCTTTCCTGCAAGGGAAGCCAACCACATTACCGTTTGAAAAAACAGACTGCGGTATGTACTACCTGCCATATGCGACGTCGCTGCGTCTGAGTGATTTGGGCTATACCAATAAGTCGCAAAGCAATCTCGGAATTACGTTTAACGATTTGCATGAGTATGTGGCAGGTCTGAAGCGGGCGATTAAAACCCCTTCCGAGGAGTACGCGCGGATTGGTGTGGAAAAAGACGGTAAGCGGCTACAGATTAACAGCAACGTTCTGCAAATTGAAAATGAGCTGTACGCGCCCATTCGTCCCAAGCGCGTGACGCGCAGCGGCGAATCGCCTTCAGATGCGCTTCTGCGTGGTGGTATTGAGTACATCGAAGTTCGTTCTCTCGATATTAATCCGTTCTCACCGATCGGCGTAGACGAGCAACAGGTGCGCTTCCTCGATCTGTTTATGGTCTGGTGCGTATTGGCCGATGCGCCGGAAATGAGTAGCGATGAGCTGTTATGTACGCGTACTAACTGGAATCGCGTTATTCTGGAAGGGCGTAAGCCGGGCCTTACCCTGGGGATTGGCTGTGAAACCGCGCAGTTCCCGCTGCCTAAAGTAGGGAAAGATCTCTTCCGCGATCTGAAACGCGTGGCGCAAACGCTGGACAGTATCCACGGGGGAGAGGAGTATCAAAAGGTATGTGACGAGTTGGTCGCCTGCTTTGATAATCCTGAACTGACATTCTCTGCCCGAATCTTACGGTCTATGATTGATGAAGGCATTGGCGGCACCGGGAAAGCGTTCGGTGAGGCTTACCGTAATCTGTTACGCGAAGAGCCGCTGGAGATTTTACAGGAAGAAGAGTTTATTGCTGAACGTGACGCTTCAGTACGTCGTCAGCAGGAGATTGAGGCGGCGGATACCGAGCCGTTTGCCGCGTGGCTTGCAAAACACGCCTGACCCAAAAGAAAAAGGCCACTCACTGAGTGGCCAAAATTTCATCGCTGAAAACAGGGATGATGATAACAAATGCGCGTCTTTCATATACTCAGACTCGCCCCGGAACAAAGAGTTCAGTTTATTTTTAAAAAATTATCGGAGGTGACTAAATGCCATTATTAGATAGCTTCGCAGTCGATCATACCCGGATGCAAGCGCCGGCGGTCCGGGTTGCAAAAACGATGAACACCCCGCATGGCGACGCAATCACCGTGTTTGATCTGCGTTTTTGCATTCCGAACAAAGAAGTGATGCCGGAAAAAGGGATTCATACGCTTGAGCATCTGTTTGCTGGCTTTATGCGCGACCACCTCAACGGTAACGGCGTTGAGATTATCGATATCTCGCCGATGGGCTGCCGCACCGGCTTTTACATGAGCCTGATTGGCACGCCGGACGAGCAGCGTGTTGCCGACGCCTGGAAAGCGGCGATGGCGGATGTGCTGAAAGTGCAGGATCAAAACCAGATCCCGGAGCTGAACGTTTACCAGTGCGGTACGTATCAGATGCACTCGCTCAGTGAAGCGCAGGACATTGCCCGTCATATTCTGGAGTGTGATGTGCGCGTGAACAGCAATAAAGAGCTGGCGCTGCCGAAAGAAAAACTGCAGGAACTGCATATTTAGTCTTATTGGTAAGCGTTTCCAGTATTTAAATTAACCCCGGTCTATGGCCGGGGTTTTTTATTGCTTAATATAATTTGCGTTTATTATATTTGCGGCGAGAATACATTTTAAATTAAGTAATGCCTGGCCTGTTAAATAATAAAATGTGATCTGGTAAACAGAAAAGGCGGATAACTCACGATGCCAGAGTGTATTGATCACATAAACTAAAAATCATAAATAATTAATAGAAAAACATAATGGAATGCGCCAGATATCCAGGTAATAACAAGACTCTACTAATAGCCGGTCGATGGGGTTTTTAGCAAATCTTATCTGGTATACATCAAACTTAAGGGATAAAAAATGAAGGCTAAATATTTGGCGCTGATGATCGGTGCTTGCTTTTCTCATAACCTTTGGGCAGCGAATAATATCACTATTGAGCAGCGTCTGGCTGAACTGGAGCAACGTGTTGTTAATGCTGAAAAACGGGCATCCGATGCCGAGGCGCAAATTCGCTCGCTGAAACAGCAGCAGGTCGCCGCTACGCCGACGGTGAATGTCCAGTCCGCCGAGCCCACTGCAGCAGGTAAAACACCGCCGAAGCTGACCTTATCCGGATTCAGCGATATTAAGTTCTATGGCGATGTTGAATTTAATATGGATGCGGCAAGCCGTTCCGGTAGTCTGACATCGACGAGAACGTCAGCGAATAAAGATTGGGCACCGGGAACCAATGAACGCTGGGATATTAACGGACGCCTGTTGCTGGGCTTTGATGGCTACCAGCGGCTGGACAACGGTAATTTTGCCGGATTCTCTGTACAGCCTCTGGCGGACCTGACCGGAAAAATGAACCTTGATGATGCCGTTTTCTTCTTTGGTCGTGAGAATGACTGGAAAATTAAGGTTGGTCGTTTTGAAGCCTACGATATGTTCCCGCTGAATCAGGATACGTTTATTGAATATTCGGGGAATACAGCGAACGATCTTTACAGTGACGGTTACGGCTATATCTATATGATGAAAGAAGGACGGGGACGTAGCGACAGTGGGGGTAACTTCCTGCTGAGTAAAACCATCGACAACTGGTATTTCGAAGTTAACACATTGCTGGAAAATGGCAGTACGTTATATACCGAGAAGCAGTACCACGGAATGGATTTAAGCAACGATAAAAACGTGGCTTACGTCCGTCCGGTTATCGCCTGGCAAAACGGGCGTTTTTCAACGGCGATAGCGATGGAAAGTAACGTCGTTAACAACGCCTATGGCTATTATGAGAATGGGAAGTGGATCGATCAGTCAGATCGTACGGGCTATGGTTTTACCATGACCTGGAATGGTCAAAAAACTGACCCGGAAGATGGCGCGGTGATTAACCTGAATACCGCCTATATGGATGCGACCGATGAGACAGATTTTACCGCTGGGGTGAATGCGCTGTGGCATCGATTTGAACTGGGTTATATCTATGCGCATAACAAAATCGAAGCCTTCAATGCTACCAATATCGATGCCGTTTGTGAGGACGATTGTTGGATCACCGATCCCGGCAATTATGACATTCACACTATTCATGCCTCATATTTATTCCCCAACGTGATGGATATGAAAAACTTTAACATCTACCTCGGTGCCTATGCTTCATGGGTAGAGGCCAATCCGAATAATGGCGATAACAGTGAAGATGCGCGTTACGGCGGGCGTCTGAGATTCAAATATTTCTTCTGATTGTTGGTCTACTAAAAAAGGGATCCGCAGATCCCTTTTATCAGATAGTTAGTGCGCGCCGCCACCGCCGCCGCCCGCACCGAAGGGCGGTTTGGCGAACCACACCAGGCCGAGCAGCACCAGGAAGATCCCCGCCGACATCCAGAAGATTTCGTTGGCGGAAATAATCAGCCCCTGATTCGTGATTTGCTGGGCTATCCAGCCTGACGCCTGTTGGTGCGTCATCCCTAAGCCTTCCAGTTTATCGTACATAGCCTGAGCGTTTGGATTATACGCCGTAATCGACTCGGTGAGCTGCGCATGGTGTAGCGACTCACGATCGGTCCACATAGTGGTGGTAATCGAGGTGCCGATGGAGCCCGCCAGCGTTCGCGTGAAGTTCGACAGGCTTGATGCCGCCGCCAGCCGTTCTGGCGGTAACCCGGAGAGCGTAATGGTGGTCAGCGGCATAAAGAAGCAGGCGACGGCAAATCCCTGAATAAACTGCGGCCATGCGGAAGCGCCGAAATCCATACCCGGTTCGAACGTCCAGGCGCGCCAGTAAAAACAGACGGCGTACATAATGAAGCTGAACGTGACCAGCCTGCGCATATCCAGTTTATGCGCGAAGCGTCCGATAATCGGCGACAAAATTACCGGAATAATGCCGACTGGCGCCGACGCCAGACCTGCCCACGTTGCGGTATAGCCGTACACCTCTTGCAAAAGCTGCGGCAGTAGAACAATGGCGCCGAAATAGAGCATATAGGCAAGGCTGATGCACAAGCAGCCAATCGTGAAGTTACGCGATTTAAAAAGAGAAAGATCGACGATAGGGTGATCGTCGGTCAGTTCCCAGACGATCAGGAAACTGATGGCGATGACGGCGACCACGGTCAGGATGATAATTTCCTGTGAGGAGAACCAGTCCAGCTCTTTACCGCGATCGAGCATAATTTGCAGGCTGCCGATGCCAATCACCAGTAACGCCAGCCCGACGGCGTCAATACGTCGCCGTTCGGTATGCGTTTCACGTCCGCGCAGCGTGTGTAACGTCATCAGGACGACGGCGATGCCAATCGGCACGTTGATGAAGAAAATCCATCCCCAGTGGTAATTATCACTGATGTAGCCCCCCAGAATCGGGCCGCAAATCGGCGCGACAATGACGGTCATTGACCAGAGCGCCAGCGCAATGGAGCGCTTTGCAGGCGGATAGTTATTCAGCAACAGGCTTTGCGAGAGCGGAATCAGCGGCCCGGCGACCACGCCCTGCACCACGCGGAAGAAGATCAGCATATTCAGACTGCTGGATACGCCACAGGCCCAGGAGGCCGCGGCAAAGGCGACCGTCGACCACATGAACAGTTTGACTTCGCCAAAACGTTTCGCCAGCCAGCCGGTTAAGGGAATCGAGATAGCGTTCGCCACCCCGAAAGAGGTGATAACCCATGTCCCCTGGCTTAGGGAAGAACCCAGGTTCCCGGCGATGGTCGGAATCGCCACGTTGGCAATGGTGGAGTCCAGCACCTGCATGAATGTCGCCAGCGACAGCGCGATCGTCATGATGACGAGCTGCGCGCCCTCCAGCGGTTTTTGCTGTTGCATCACACGCACCTCAGGATTAACCCGCGTTAGCCTGTACGATGTCGTCGATCAGTTTATTGACCGGCGCGAGATTAATTTCGCGTGCGTTACTTTCGGCAACCGGCGTCGTTCGTACCTGGCTGGCCAGTACCTGACCGTCGCGATTAGCGGTATCCACGGTGACCAGCGTCGATAAACCAATACGCAGCGGATGTTGTTCTAACTGGCGGGCGTCCAGTTCGACGCGTACCGGCAGACGTTGAACCACTTTAATCCAGTTACCCGTCGCATTTTGCGCGGGCAGCAGGGAGAAGGCGCTGCCTGTTCCCATATCCAGACCGACGACTTTACCGGTGTATTTTACGTCGTCGCCATAAATATCAGTAATCACCGTCACTGGCTGCCCAATGCGCATATTCGCTAATTGGGTTTCTTTAAAGTTAGCGTCCACCCACAGATCGGTTGCAGGCACCACGGCCATCAGCGGCGTGGTGGGGCTGATTTGCGCGCCAGGCTGGACGGCGCGGCGGGAGACATAACCAGTCATTGGGCTGACGATGCGGGTACGCTCCAGCGCCAGCCAGGCGTTACGCACTTCGGTCGCCGCTTGTTGAACCGCAGGCTGATCTTCCAGATTACTGTTGAGTATCATTGCCTGGTTGGCATTGTACTGTTGAATGGCGACATCCAGCTGTGCCTGCGCGCTGGCGACGGCATCGCGGGCGTGTTGCAGCTCTTCACGGCCAATAAGATTGGCATTACCCAGCGGCACACGACGGTTAAGGTCGCTTTGCGCTTGCGCCAGGGCGGTTTTTTGCACGTCGATATTCGCCTGCAACTGCTTGCTGTTAATCATCAACTGGTGCGTCTGGCGCACGCTGGAGGCCAGCGCCGTTTTGGCTCTTTCAAACGCTTGTTTGGCGTCAGTCTGATCGAGCGTGACCAGAACATCGCCCTCTTTTACAAAGTCGGTGTTATCAGCCCAGACTTTCGTCACGCTGCCTGACACCTGCGCCATGATTTGAACCTGGTTCCCTGCCACGTAAGCATCATCTGTCTCTTCAATATGACGCAATACTAAAAACCAATAAATTCCATATGCCACGGCAATAATAACAAAGAGCAAGGTAAGAAGTAGCAGCGCTGTTTTGCGTTTGCCTTTCTTCTTAGCCGGTTGCTGCGGGGTTTGGATCTCCGCATTTGCGCTCATGTTGTTCTCCACGATCTTATTATTCACATCGGCTGAGCCGACCTGTTGTCAGAAAGGCCAGCAGTAATGCGTGCCGGCCTGTCCGCTTTCCTGTTATTAATCTGGATTTTTGAGCGGGTCGGCGCTTTAGCGCAGCGCCTCAAGAACAGTGCCTTCCTGCTCCATTTGATCAAGACGCGTCAGGAGTTTACGGGTGATGTGCTCAAGTTGATCTTTTTCGGCTGTGCTAAGTGATGACCAGAGTTGATGCAGACAATGATGCTGAGGCGGAAGCACTTCTTGCAAAAATGCCTGGCCTTTCTCCGTTAATTGCAGATGCAGGCAACGGCGGTCGTTATCGCTCTCACGACGCTCAATCCAGCCGCGTTTTTCCAGCTCATCTGCAATGCGTGTCGCATTGGTGCGAGATGAACCCAGCGCGCAGCTTAATTCAGACGGCTGAATACTGTGGTTTTCCTGAGACTCCAGCGTAATCAACGCCATAAACAACGTCTCGTTAATCCCTTGAGCCTTCAGCATTTTATTGCGGTTTTCCAGGAGCTTGCCTTGCATGTGCATACAAAGACGAGTCAAAAGAATTTCCTGGTAAGGAAAGTCTTCGTGACGGCTGGCGCGAAATTTTAGCATTTGTTCAATGGGCGTAAACGAACTATCCATTTGGGCATGACCTCATTAATTTCAGCCGATATAGTAACGACAGTGACAAATAAAGTAAATGTATTATTAATACAAAATCATTCTTTCAGGCTATAAAGCAACCAATGATACGCAGACTGAGACGTCAGCGGGAACATTGGGCCCGGTAAAGCGCCGCCTGCGGCAAATCCAGGAATGACGAGAAAAGCGTGAGTGCCTGCATGAAAAAATCAGGAGAGAACGATAAGCGGGAGGGGCGAAAGCCGGGTAAACGGCCTTACAACCCGATGCAAAAGCCACCGGAATATCACGGATAGCTATCGGTGAACGACCTTCGAATCCTTGAACGGGCGCTATTGGCCTGGGAGCAGATGGGGATGCAGGGCTTTCCATAGAATTATATTATTCTTCACCGGTATAAAAATAACCATGATAAATGAATAGCATAACCTTAACAGACTGGGGAGCTCCTTAACACCCTAAGGAGCTTAAACAAAGGTAAACGCTCACTATCCGCTTAATTTACGGCTTCCTGTCGGTGAAAACCTCGCCACCAGACCAGTAAATTAAGTAAGGCTACCGTGACACCCGCCAGACAAACGCCGGCCCAGCCGGCATGTTGCCAGGCGGAGGCGGAAATCAGCGACCCCGCGGCGCCACCGATAAAGTAGCTGGTCATATAGCCGGCGGTGAGCCGGTTACGCGCATCCGGATGCAAACGATAGATGACCGTCTGATTGGTGATATGTACCCCCTGAACGGTGAGGTCCAGTACCAGAATGCCAATAATCAGCGCCAGTACCGAGGTGTGCCCAAGCCAGATAGCCAGCCAGGAGAGTAACAGCAGCAGTAAGCCGAACGTGGTGGTGAGGTGAGATTTACCTTTATCGGCAAATCCGCCAGCCGGACGCGCGCCTAAAGCGCCGGCGGCCCCCGCCAGGCCAAACAGGCCAATCATCCCCTCGGAGTAGCTAAACGGCGGCGCGGCGAGCAAAAAGGCCATTGATGTCCAGAGGATGCTGAAATTAGCAAAGGTCAGACAGCCCAGCAGAGCGCGGGTACGCAGCAGCTTATCGTGAATAAACAGGCTGAATACAGAACCCAACAGTTGCGGGTAGTTAAGATGGGTGTCGGATTTGAGCTTTGGCAGTCCGCGCCATAACGCGACGGCCATCAGCGCCATCAGCGCCGACGCTACCCAAAATACGGTGCGCCAACCGCCGAGGTTTGCCAGCAGTCCGGCGACCGTTCGCGCCAGCAGGATCCCCAGCAACAGGCCGCTCATAATGGTGCCGACCACTTTACCGCGGGTGGCGGGCGTCGCAAGTGTGGCGGCCAGCGGAACCAGAATCTGCGCCACCACGGAGAACAGTCCGGTTAAGGCCGTTCCGAGTATCATCATGCTAAGCGACTGACTGCTGGCGGTGATCAGCATTCCGCCAGCCGCCAGCAACGTCATGGAGACAATCAGCGTTCGGCGTTCAAACATGTCGCCGAGCGGCACCAGAAACAACAGGCCAGCGGCATAGCCCAACTGCGCGGCGGTAACGATAAACCCTGCGGAGCTGGCGGAAAGCGAAAAGTGATGCGCGATGGTATCAAGCAGCGGCTGGGCGTAGTAGTTGCTGGCGACCGCCAGCCCCGTGGCCACAGACATTAAAACGATCAGCGCCGGGCTAAGCCCATGAGTGGGTTTCGTCATTATGGTAATCGTGATTCAGATAATTATTTCCTGGGAAAACAATCATAGCGGATGTTGATGAATAAAGGGGAACGGTGACGTGATGAATCGTGCGCTTTGAGGAGAGATTGAATAGGCCGGATAGCGGCGCATGAACTGCGCCTTATCCGGCATAAAAAACGATATTATTTCTGCGCGGCCAGCGCTTCTTTCACCCAGCCGTCAAACTGCTGCTGGTGGGCGTTGATCCAGCCGTCTACGTGGCCCTGAACATCGGCTTCAGACGATTTACCGGCATGCATCATGGCGTTCTGCGCGTTGATATCCGCCAGCGGCAGCTTCATGATGGCGAACAGTTTCGCCGCCGCCGGGTTTTTCTCCGCCCATGCCTTATTGGCGACAATATGCATAGTATTAACCGGGAACCCATAGTTCGCGCCGTTCGGCAGTTTAGTATCAATATTTTTCTGTTCGCTCGGCAGGGAGGAGAACGGCACCTGTAGCCAGACGACATCTTTACCCGGCTTCATTACGTCGCTCACCCAGTACGGGGTCCAGGTGTAATACAGCACCGGCTTGCCTTCTTTAAAACGGGTAATGGTATCAGCCATCATCGCCGCATAGTTACCGTGGCTGACCTCAACGGTTTTTTGCAGATCAAACGCTTTATTCTGGTGATTGATCACGGCTTCGCAGCCCCAGCCCGGCGAGCAGCCCATCATGTCCGCTTTTCCGTCGCCATTGGTGTCGAAGATTTTGGCGATTTTCGGATCTTTTAGCTGAGCGATATTGGTGATGTTGTACTGCTCGGTGGTTTTTTTATCGATCAGATAGCCCTGCGCAGCGCCGGAGACGAAGACGCCCTCGCGGTAAAATTTTTTGTCTCCGCCTGCTGCGGCATACATATCATCATGCAGCGGCTGCCAGTTCACGGCGGTAAACGTCGCATCGCCAGAGGCGATGGAGGTGTAGCCTACGTTGTAATCGACTTCACTCGGCTTATTTACGGTATAACCCAACTTTTCCAGCGCCCGGCTGACCAGTAACGTCTGGAAGGACTCTTCAGAAATCGTGCTTTGGATAGGTTGAACGGTAATGCCTTTGCCAGGCAGGTCGGCAGCGAAAGCGCTGGCGGTGACAAGGGTGGCAAACGCTGAGGCAAATATCACAGTATGTCGCATCGTTGTTCCTTTAATTATGGTAGGGAGTTGTAAGCCCGGTAAGCGTAGCGTCACCGGGCGTCAGGAGAGTTACTTAACGAAAGGGCGGGTGATTAGCCCAACAGGACCGGTGGTATACCAGCGACGGTTACCGCGGCTACGCGAATCGCGCCCGACGGCCTGCGTCAGACGGTCCAGAATGATGGCGAGAATCACAATGCCGACGCCGCCGACGGTTGCCAGCCCCATATCAAGACGACCAATGCCGCGTAGTACCATCTGGCCAAGCCCACCGACCGCAATCATCGAGGCGATGACGACCATTGAGAGAGCCAGCATCAGCGTCTGATTAACGCCTGCCATAATGGTGGGCATCGCCAGCGGTAGTTGCACTTTGAACAACATTTGGCGCGGGCTGGCGCCGAACGAGCGCGACGCTTCAATTAAGTCGGCAGGCACCTGGTTAATGCCCAGGATCGTCAGGCGTATAATCGGCGGTAGAGCAAAAATAATCGTCACCACCACGCCCGGCACGTTACCGATGCCGAATAACATGACAATCGGCACCAGATAGACAAACGCGGGCGTGGTCTGCATCGCATCCAGCAGCGGACGAACTATTTTGGCCGCGCGCGGGCTGCGCGCCAGCCAGATTCCCATCGGTAATCCGATCACGACGCAGAACAACAGGGCGGTCAGCACCAGCGCCAGGGTAATCATCGCCTGCGACCAGGCGCCGATCGCGCCGATGGCGATCAGCGATATCAGCGCCGCGATCCCCATGCCCACACCGGAAACCTGCCAGGCAATCAGCGCAAAGAGAATAATCGCCACAGGGGCGGGCATTCCCAGCAGCAGTTGCTGAAAGCCGTTAAGGATGTAATCCACCGGCACACGAATCCCCTGAAAAAGGGGACGGAAATGGGTGACGACCCAGTCGATTCCCTCTGTGACCCAGCTATCCAGCGGGATAAGCGTCTTATGGAACGGGTCCAGAAGAGAAAAGTGTTCAGGGGCTGGCGCGGGCGCGCTGTTCAACCAGTCGGTACTGCCGCCGTCCGTGGCTACGCCTGCCGGTGTTCCCCAGGCATCAGCCGTTTGCGTCGTAGTATCGGCCACCTGTGCGGTATCCCACGGATTCGTTTGATCAGCCATTGTTACCCCCCTCGCGATCTAAAGCCTGTAGCAACATACGTTTTGAAATAATGCCAACATACTGGTGTTCTTCATCGACAACCGGCACCGCGCAGGGCGCCTGGCCGACGTGAGAGAGCAACTCGCTGAGTGGGGTTTGCGCATCAACGACTAAAGGGTCGTCGATAAGCGCCGCTTCAATCCCTTGCGCCTGGCTTAATGCCGCTTTTAATGAGTCGATGGACACGACGCCCACGAATTTATTGCCACGCTCAATGACGTAACCATATTCACGGTCTTCATCCTGTAATAATTTCAGTGCCGAACGGGGACCAAAACCTGGCGTTTTACGAATTAATCCGACCGGACTGCGACGGGCAATATCTTTGGCGCTAAAGACCTGACTAATATCCACGCCACGGAAGAACGTGCGGACATAATCATTTGCCGGATTATTCAGGATCTCATCCGGCGTACCAACCTGTACGACCTCGCCATTTTGCATAATGGCAATCCTGTCGCCAATACGCATAGCCTCATCAAGATCGTGGGAAATAAAGACAATGGTGCGCTGATGTTTCGCCTGTAATTTCACCAGCTCATCCTGCATTTCGGTACGAATTAATGGATCGAGGGCGGAAAACGCTTCATCCATTAATAAGATATCAGGGTTGATTGCCAGCGCGCGGGCAAGTCCAACACGCTGACGCATCCCACCGGAAAGTTCATCCGGATAGGCATGAGCGTAATTCTCAAGCCCCACCTGACGCAAGGCGTCCAGCGCTTTTTCGCGACGCTCTTGCGCCGCGATGCCCGCTAATTCCATACCGAATGCCGTATTATCCAGCACGGTCATATGTGGCATGAGCGCAAATGACTGGAAGACCATCGCAATCTTTTTCCTGCGCACCTCGCGAAGCTCAGCGTCTGATATTTTGGCAATATCAACGCCGTCAATCAGTACCTGTCCGCGGGTGGGTTCAATCAGGCGATTGAGAAGGCGTACCATTGTGGATTTACCCGAGCCGGATAATCCCATGATGACAAATATCTCGCCTTCTTCAATGGCCAGACTGGCGTCTTTAACGCCAAGCGATAGCCCCGTTTTTTCCAGTATTTGCTCTTTCGATAGTCCCTTTTCAATATATTTGAAGGCACGCTGCGGATGCTCTCCAAATATTTTATACAGATTCTTCACTTCTAATTTAATTGCCATGCAATAGAATGATTCCTGTTATTTACTTATGTCGATATGTTACCTGATAGAAATAGTTACCTTTTTCTACCCTAACATACTCAGAATCTGAGACAACCCTGAATTTGCTTCTGGCATGAATATTGCGAGGTGCTATCGGCTGTGATTTCCCATGATATAAGGGCTGAACGCGAATGGGGAGGAAGAGATATTTTTTGGAACAACCAGCAAAAATCCACCTGAATTGGAGGAATCCAGGTGAATAATGTCACTCGTATTGAGTGTAGGACATGTTGTAATATTTGCGCGATTTAACCCGGTATTGCTTGAAATAAAGGCATGGAAAATGTAACGTTATTTCCCATGCCCGCAAGGTTAAAAATTCCAGTCTTCGTCTTCGGTTTCGACTGTTTTCCCCATCACATAAGATGAACCTGAGCCGGAAAAGAAATCATGGTTTTCGTCGGCATTCGGCGAGAGCGCGGCAAGGATTGCGGGATTCACGTCTGCCATCTCCGGCGGAAATAACGCCTCATAACCCAGGTTCATTAAGGCTTTATTGGCGTTGTAGCACAAGAAGGCTTTGACGTCGTTAACCCAGCCGGTTTCCGCATATAACGCTTCTGTGTAGCGGATTTCGTTGTCGTACAGTTCCATCAATAAATTCAGCGCGAAAAGCTTTAACTCTTCACGCTCGATTGCCGATAGTTTTTGTAGCGCTATCTGATACTTATAGCCAATATAATAACCGTGAACCGCTTCATCGCGAATGATTAAACGAATCAGGTCGGCAGTGTTCGTGAGCTTACCGCGGCTGGAGAAATACATCGGCAGCCAGAAGCCGGAATAGAACAGAAAAGACTCTAAAAAGACGCTGGCAATCTTTTTCTTTAGCGGTTCATCGCTGACGTAATGAGCCAAAATAATCTGCGCCTTACGCTGAAGCGGCGGGTTTTCTTCGCTCCAGGCGTAGGCGGCATCAACCTCTTTCGTCTGGCACAGCGTGGAAAAAATAGAACTGTAAGAGCGGGCGTGTACCGCTTCCATAAAGCTGATGTTCGACAATACTGCCTCTTCATGCGGCGTGATGGCATCTGCCATTAACGACGGCGCGCCTGCGATGTTCTGGATAGTGTCGAGCAGCGTAAGACCCGTAAACACGCGAATGGTGAGCTGCTGTTCGGCGGCGCTCAGCGTCTGCCAGGCCGGAATATCATTCGATAACGGCACTTTTTCCGGCAGCCAGAAGTTACTGGTCAGCCGGTTCCATACCTCCAGATCTTTGTCGTCCTGGATCTTGTTCCAGTTGATGGCGCTAATACGAGATAATTTCATATGGCTTTCCTTATAGCGCGCAGGATACGCAGCCTTCAATTTCAGTACCTTCCAGCGCCAACTGGCGAAGCCGGATGTAATACAGTGACTTAATACCTTTTCGCCAGGCATAGATCTGCGCTTTGTTGATATCGCGGGTCGTGGCGGTATCGGGGAAAAACAGGGTGAGCGACAGTCCTTGATCGACGTGGCGCGTGGCCTCGGCATAGGTATCAATAATTTTTTCCGGACCGATATCGTAAGCATCCTGATACATGTCCAGGTTTTCATTGGTCATAAACGGCGCGGGGTAATACACACGCCCGGTTTTGCCCTCTTTGCGAATCTCAATTTTGGCCACAATCGGATGAATGCTGGAGGTCGCATGATTAATGTAAGAAATCGAACCGGTCGGCGGCACCGCCTGCAAATTTTGGTTATAGATGCCATAGCGCATCACATCGTCGCGCAGCTTTAGCCACATTTCTCGTGTGGGCAGCGTAATGCCGCTGCGGGCAAATAGCGTTCTGACTTTCGCCGTTTTCGGTTGCCAGTCGTCCTGTAAATACTGCGTAAAATAGTCGCCGCTGGCATAGCGCGACTGCGCAAATCCGGCGAAGGTTTTGCCGCGTTCGCGGGCCAGCCGCATTGAAGTATGCACGGCATGCCAGGTAATGGTGTAAAAATAGAGATTGGTGAAATCCAACGCCTCCGGCGAACCGTAGGCAATGCCTTCTCTCGCCAGATAGCCATGCAGATTCATCTGGCCCAGACCGATGGCATGAGAGGCGGCATTACCGGCGGCTATTGAGGGTACGCTGCGTATATGGCTCATGTCCGACACCGCCGTCAGGCCGCGAATAGCGGTTTCTACGGTACGACCAATGTCCGGTGAATCCATGACGTGAGCGATATTCAGCGAGCCGAGATTGCAGGAAATGTCATGCCCGATGTGGGTATAGTCAAGGTTATCGTCGTAACGAGAGGCGCTATTGACCTGTAAAATTTCCGAGCACAGGTTGCTCATATTAATGCGACCAGCAATAGGATTCGCGCGGTTTACCGTATCTTCAAACATGATGTAGGGATACCCGGATTCGAACTGAATCTCCGCCAGTGTTTGAAAAAAGTCACGGGCGTTAATATAGGTTTTGCGCACGTGCGGATCGGCAATTAATTCATCGTACCGTTCGCTAATGGCGATATCGCCAAACGGTTTGCCGTAGCGTCGTTGTATGTCATAGGGCGAAAAGAGCGCCATTTGCGCGTTTTCTTTCGCCAGCCGGAAGGTGATGTCCGGGATCACCACGCCGAGAGAGAGCGTTTTGATCCGGATTTTTTCGTCAGCGTTTTCTCGTTTGGTATCCAGAAAACGCAGAATGTCCGGGTGGTGCGCATGGAGATAAACCGCGCCGGCCCCCTGGCGCGCGCCAAGCTGGTTGGCATACGAAAACGCGTCTTCCAGCATTTTCATCACCGGGATTACGCCGGAAGACTGATTCTCAATGCGTTTGATCGGCGCGCCCGCCTCGCGCAGATTGGAGAGTAAAAATGCGACGCCGCCGCCGCGTTTGGAGAGTTGCAGCGCCGAATTCACCGCTCGCCCGATCGATTCCATATTGTCTTCGATACGGAGCAGGAAGCAGGAGACCAGTTCCCCACGCTGCTGTTTACCGCAATTTAAAAAAGTCGGGGTAGCGGGCTGAAAGCGACCAGAAAGCATTTCATCGGTCAGTTGGGTGGCCAGCGTTTCGTCACCCTGCGCCAGCGTCAACGCCACCATTGTCACCCGATCTTCAAAGTGTTCCAGATAACGTTTGCCGTCGAAGGTTTTCAGCGTGTAACTGGTATAGAACTTCCAGGCGCCAAGAAACGTCTGGAAGCGAAAGCCGCTGGCGTGGGCGTGCTCGAACAGGCGGAGGACGAAGGCGCGGTCGTAACGCGCGAGGACAGCGTCATCGTAATACCCTTCCCGAACCAGCGTCTCCAGACGTTCATGCTGGCTGGCAAACGTCACGGAATGCGGGCAGACGTGGGCGGCAAAGAAGGCGTCGATCGCCTGCTGGTCCCTGTCGAACTGAATATGGCCTGCTTTATCATAAAGATTCAGCATCGCGTTCAGGGCGTGGTAATCCATGGTTTCCTGCATTACGCGCTCCGGGGTAGTTGTTGCCAAAATTCATTTACTCCTTTTCGGACGTTATCGATGTCGCGTTGTGTGCCCATGAGCTCAAAGCGGTACAGCCAGGGTACGCCGCATTTTTGTGCTATCACATCGCCAGCGCATCCCCAGGCATCGCCGAAATTGCGATTACCGGAGGCAATGACGCCGCGAATGCGCGCCCGGTTGTGTTCATCATTTAAAAAGCGGATCACCTGTCGCGGCACCGCACCGGCCATCCCGCCGCCGCCGTATGACGGCACAACCAGAATGTACGGTTCGTCTACCCGAATTCGCTCCCGCTCATTGAGCGGAATACGCGTGGCGGGCAGCCCCAGACGCTGCATAAAACGGTGCGTATTTTCAGAGCTGCTGGAGAAGTAGACGAGCGCGCTCATGCGTTTGCCGCGTGGGGTGTCGGGTGCAGACGGTTAATCATGTCCGGACGGAAGCCAGACCAGCTCAAATCGCCCGCCATCACCACCGGTAATTGACGAAACCCTTGCGCCCGGAGCGTATCCGCTGCATCCGGCACCAGATCGACGTTCACCATCTCAAATTCAAATCCACGGCTTTCCATCGCCCGCTTTGTGGCGTGGCACTGAACACAGTTATTGCGAGTGTAAATAGTAATGCTCATGATTCGTATTTCCATTTAAAATGAGAAAACGGCGCGATGAAACGCGTCGGATTGTCGTGTGTTGATACAGGAAATACTAGATGTAGTTGAATTAAGATTCAACCATACAAGATATGGGAATTTTCGATTGATTTTAACGCCGCTGATGAACGCAGCGGGGTAGGGGCGGTATGGCTAATTTTTGCCGGATGGCGGCGTGAACGCCCGATCCGGCCTGCAGGTTGACGCATAACAGAGTTGGCTGGCATCCGCGCCATCCGGCAACAATGCGTCACATTCGCATACCGATCGCCAGACGGTTAAAGCAGTTCATTAAACCGATGGCGAAGGTCAGATCGCTGATTTCACGCGCGCTGAAATGATCGAGCAGCGGCAGGTAAACATTATCTTCGGCGTGGGTCTCAGCAATGTGCGTCACCGATTCCGCCCAGGCTAACGCCGCGCACTCTTGCTCGCTGAAATGGTGGCTTACCCGCCATCCTGCCAGCGCATCTAATTTAGCTTGATTTACGCCAGCCTTACGCAGCGCTTTACTGTGCATCTCCAGGCAAAATGCACAACCATTTATTTGCGAAACACGCAGGTAAATCAGCTCCATCAGCGTGGGGTCAAGCGTGCTCTTTTCCAGCGCGTTTTTCGCCTGCACCAGAGCGCTGTAAACCTCCGGGCTCAGTTCATAATAGGGTTGGCGTAACGTCGTCATCATGTTTCTCCTCGTGTTGATGACGAGCACTGTAGCACTATAATGGTCTGTAAAAGAGAGCCATATTTTTACAGAAAAAGCAGACCATATGCCGCGCTATCAGCACATCGCTCGTCAGTTAAAAACGGCCATTGAGCAAGGAGAACTCGCGCCCGGAACGCGCTTGCCTTCCAGCCGGACGTGGGCGCAGGAACTGGGCGTTTCTCGCGCCACGGTGGAAAATGCCTATGGCGAGCTGGTGGCGCAGGGCTGGCTGGAGCGACGTGGTCAGGCAGGCACGTTTGTGAGCAACGCTCTACGGTTTGAGACGGCGCCGCCGATACCCGCTGTTTTTGCCGGAGAAAGTCCGGAACCGAAACCCTTTCAGATGGGGTTACCGGCGCTGGATCTCTTTCCACGCGAGAAGTGGGCGCGAGTGATGGGGCGTCGGTTGCGCACGCAGACGCGCTTCGATCTGGCATTAGGCGACGTCTGCGGCGAGGCGATTTTGCGCCAGGCGATAGTCGATTACCTGCGGGTTTCGCGTAGCATTGAATGCCTGCCGGAACAGGTATTTATTACCTCCGGATATGCGGATTCTATGCGGCTAATCCTGCGTACATTGTCTGTGCCGGGAGACAGCATGTGGGTGGAAGATCCCGGTTTTCCGTTAATTCGCCCGGTGATAACGCAGGAGGGGATTACGCTGGCGCCGATTCCGGTCGATGCCGATGGGCTGAATGTCGCGGCGGGGATGCGGGATTGCCCGCAGGGGCGCTTTGCATTGGTGACGCCCGCCCACCAAAGTCCGTTGGGGGTGGCGCTGTCGTTAACTCGCCGACGGCAACTTCTGGCATGGGCGGCGAATGTGCAGGCCTGGATTATTGAAGATGACTACGACAGCGAATTTCGTTATCACGGTAAACCGCTTCCGCCACTCAAGAGTCTGGATGCCCCGCAGCGAGTGATTTACGCCGGAACGTTCAGTAAGTCGCTCTTTCCGGCATTACGTACCGCCTGGCTGGTGGTGCCGATAAAGCAGATTGAGCATTTCCGCCAGCAGGTGTCGCTGATGCCCTGTAGCGTACCGTTGTTATGGCAGCACACGCTGGCTGATTTTATCCGTGATGGCCATTTCTGGCGGCATCTGAAAAAGATGCGTCAACATTATGCTCAGCGACGGTTATGGATTGAAGAGGCGCTGGCAGAACAGGGATTTGTCGTGACATTACAGAAAGGCGGTATTCAATTGGTTATTGAGGTTGAAGGCGATGATAAAGCGCAGGTAGCAAAAGCGAATCAGGCCGGACTGGCGGTACAGGCGCTAAGCCGTTGGCGAGTGGTTTCATCAGGAAAGGGGGGCATTTTACTGTCGTTTACCAATATTACTTCCGCTGGCATGGCGAAACAGGTCGCGTGGCAGCTTCGACAGGCGATACAGTAACCGTTTCGCCGAATGGCGCGACCTGGGCCTGCGGCAATGATGCAGGCCCAATAAAGTATGTCGCCATCCGGCAGCGCACGTCGTTAGCGACGCAGGCTAAGCAGCGCCCCGATAAAAATCCCTACCGCTGCGGCGGTTCCTACGCTACACCAGGGTTTTTCACGCACAAACGTATCCGCGCACCCCATCGCATCACAGGCGGCTTGTTTTACGCGAGTACGTCCCTGCATCCGCGCCCGGGTCTCTTTCAGCAACGCCTGTGCTTTACGTCGCGCAGCCTCGGCTTCGTCTTTCGCATCGCTTCCCCAGGATTTAAGGACATCTTCCAGACTGTCGGCTAATCGATTGACATCATTCTGAATATCCTGAACACCATCATCGACGTCGTTTCGGTTCGGTTTGTTAAGCATATGATCCTCCATTGATTTCGATGTAGCTTTCAGTGTAGTTCATATTTTTACCTGCTGAGGCTTGTTACGGCGATATCATGCGTTTCTGGACTTTTCTGAAAGCGTTGATAACGCGCTATCGGGTAAGGTAAGCCCGCAGTAAAAGAGAATGAGGATAAAATATGTATTTACGACCTGACGAGGTGGCGCGGGTACTGGAAAAGGCAGGGTTTACCGTCGATGTGGTGACGAATAAGACGTATGGTTATCGACGCGGCGAAAATTATGTTTATGTTAACCGCGAGGCGCGTATGGGGCGTACCGCGCTGATCATTCACCCCAGATTAAAAGACCGTAGCTCATCACTGGCTGACCCAGCTTCGGATATTAAAACCTGCGATCACTATCAAAATTTTCCGCTCTATTTAGGCGGCGAGACCCACGAACATTACGGTATTCCCCACGGCTTTAGCTCCCGAATAGCGTTAGAACGTTATCTGAATGGGCTTTTTGGCGACGAAAAAACCGACTAAAAGCGCGACTGGCAATGCCAGTCGCGACGCTAACTTACGCCTTAGCCTGATGATAGCTGCTCACTTTAAACAGGCGGCGACAATAATCCAGGAAGTAGCCATAAACCGCGCCCATTAACATTGAAACAACAATGTTTGAACTCACGGCGGCCACTATCTGATGCCAGCCGGCACCGACGGTCAGCAAGATGATAATATAAACGGGTGACTGAAAGGTGACATAAGCCAATACATCCGCCAGGTTTTTGGCCCATCCCGCCGGGCTTGCCTTACGCGCGACGCGCATAATCAGATCGCGGTAAACGCCGTATGGCCATGCAATCAAAATGTTGACAGGTATCGCCACCAGCCTGGAAGAAAGCGACTGCTCAAAGCTCATTCCGGAGAGGAATATCTCGATCAACATGTTCACAACAGAACAGTAAACAACCATCGCAAACGTGTCTGCTACGGCATGACGCAAGCGTGACTGTGGAGAGAACATGTTAATGCTCCTTGTAGCGTATCGATCAGAATGAGGTGATGGTTGGTAGTGAAATCATAAAGCACTTTTGTCTTTGCATAGAGTATATCCCTATATAATAACTATCAACTAGTGTAATATTTTTATTTATAGGCTTTTTGTCGATAAAATACTCTGTGATTGTGTGTTTTTTGCTCGCGGCGAGATTTTCGTTGTTGTTAGTCATTAATTACTTTTAAATCAATGCATTATAATGCATTGTTTTTCTGGCGATTTTCAGCCACATTCCAAATGTTGTCAGATGCGATGTATTCTCGGCTAACGGCACGCGCTCTACTTTTCTCAGCATAATTATAGCTATTGCAGGCTGATTTTTAGCATAAAGCTCTGATGATGATTTTTGAATGGTTAATCTCTTATTGTGCTGAAATATTCACTTCTGTATAAGGTCAGCCACCGTGAGGGTCACCGCGGTTACTGAGATACGCAATACGCTATAAACAGCCAAACGGGAAACCTACAGATATACCGTAGGCAGAATAACCTGAAACACGCAGGGGGTAATGAATATAACCTTCTGGTTAACAGATTA
This sequence comes from Salmonella sp. SAL00670, assembly GCF_046552235.1. Classification (NCBI taxonomy): domain Bacteria; kingdom Pseudomonadati; phylum Pseudomonadota; class Gammaproteobacteria; order Enterobacterales; family Enterobacteriaceae; genus Salmonella; species Salmonella sp. SAL00670. Next base: position 118,138 of record NZ_JBGDUO010000002.1, on the reverse strand, counting down.
ATATAATTAATCGAGTTATGCTGTGTATATCTGTATGAACTTTAGGATCTGGAAATATAATCAACAATCGCATACAATACCGCCTGTAATAGTTTTTTGTTTTCTGCGTTAAAAGGTTTTTATTGATATGAATTTGATGTTACAGAACTTAAATAATATCCGCACGCTGCGCGCTATGGCTCGCGAATTCTCCATTGACGTTCTTGAAGAAATGCTCGAAAAATTCAGGGTTGTCACTAAAGAAAGACGCGAAGAAGAAGAATTGCAGCAACGCCAGCTTGCCGAGAAGCAGGAGAAAATTAATGCCTTTCTGGAGCTGATGAAAGCAGACGGTATTAACCCGGAAGAGTTATTTGCCATGGATTCAGCAATGCCGCGTTCTGCTAAAAAGCGCCAGCCGCGTCCGGCAAAATATCGTTTTACTGATTTCAATGGCGAAGAAAAAACCTGGACCGGACAAGGTCGTACGCCTAAACCGATTGCCCAGGCGCTGGCGGCGGGGAAATCTCTGGATGATTTCTTAATCTAATCACGGATAGCTTTTAACAGATGGCGCTTCGTTTCCTGTCTCTATTAACCGGGACTCAGGGAACGTTGCGCCATGCTCATTTTGATAAATCAGCACACGCCAAAATCGCCCTCTTCGCAATAGGGGGTGACATCTGCCGCTTTGAGGATCAATTTTTCGCCCGGCTCATTACCGACCTGTACCGCGACAATATGATCCTCGTTGACTTCAATCACTTTCAGTTTCGGCCCACCCATTCGGGGCTGTACGATATCGCCTGGTGTGAACATCACGCTCTCCTGTTGAACAATGGTATAAACCCGCCTTCAGTCTACTACACACCTACCGACGCGCGGTGAAGGTACCGCTTAATGAGTACGGGTATTCCAGGGCATTTTTTCCAGTAGTCTCGCCATTCCGCAGAAGCCGGTCATGCCTGCCAGCATTAACCCGGCCCCGACAAAACCGCTAATGAGGAAAAAGCCGCCGTGGACCGTATAGCCCAGAATCACCCCAAGCAACGTCAACCCGCCGGCGGCGATTTGCACCTGACGCATCAGTGGCAACGGTTGCGATTTGTCTTCTGTGACGGGCAATCCTGCCGCTTTCCATCCGTCGATACCGCCTTCCAGTAGACTGACCTGAGCTGGGGCGGCAATGGCCTGTAGTTTTGCTGCATTGCTGCTGGTTCGTTTACCTGACTGACAGTGAAAAATAATCTGTTCCGCTCGCAGGTTGGCGGGCAAATCGCCCTGTTCAAGCCGGGAAAGCGGCGCCAGTTGCGCATGTGGAATATGCTCGCGCAGATATTCGTCGGCGTCGCGTACATCAATCAGTTTCGCGCCTTGCGCTATCAGCGCTTGCGCCTCACGGGGGGAAACTATCCCAATGGACATCGTGCCTCCTTATGGACAATAGAGATTCTTTAACGTGGCGATAATCGTATTAACCGCCTCATTTTTAATGAAATAGTGAATGCGCTGGGCATCGCGTTGACTATCAATCAGCCCTTCTTCCCGCATCCGAGCCAGATGTTGCGACGTCGCGGAGGGGCTTAGCCCGGTAATGCGCGCCAGTTCGCCTGCGCTGGTTTTTGGCGAACCGCAAAGCATACATAAAATCAGTAATCTTTTTGGGTGGCTCATCGCTTTGAGCAGGGCCGCCGCCTGTTCTGCGCTGGCCTGAAGTTGTTCAAGCTCTGTCATAGTTATTTAAGTATTTTCTAAATTTAGTTAATTCTAAAATAAATATCAACCTGATGCCAGCGTAAAAAGCGTAAAGGAGGGTAAAAGCGCGGCGCGCGACTGGCAGGCTCAGGTAAACTGACTATGCTTAGAGATAAAATCTCTTTTTAAACAATGACTAATTTTGCTTGTATGGAGTGTATATGGGTTTCTGGAGAATTGTATTTACGATTATTTTGCCTCCGCTCGGCGTACTTTTAGGAAAAGGGTTCGGTTGGGCATTTATCCTTAATATCCTGCTGACATTACTCGGATATATTCCGGGGCTTATCCACGCATTTTGGGTTCAGATGCGTCATTAATTACCGGCCACCGGCGGCGCATAAGCGCCGCTTATCAGGATAACCTCATTCCCTCTGCTACACTTTTCTTTGTGTGTATTTTTGACAAGCGAGGTGAATATGGGACTTTTCAATTTTGTAAAAGATGCAGGTGAAAAACTCTGGGACGCGGTAACCGCTAACCATGATAAGGACGATCAGGCGAAAAAAGTCCAGGAACATTTAAATAAAACGGGAATACCCGACGCTGACAAAGTGAATGTGCAAATTGCGGATGGAAAAGCGACAGTGACGGGGGATGGGCTGAGTCAGGAGGCAAAAGAAAAAATTCTGGTTGCCGTGGGGAATATCGCCGGGATTAGCAGCGTTGACGATCAGGTTAAAACCACGACGCCAGCGGCTGAAAGTCAGTTTTATACCGTAAAATCGGGCGACACCCTGAGCGCTATTTCAAAGCAAGTGTATGGTAACGCCAATCTGTATAATAAAATTTTCGAGGCAAATAAACCGATGCTGAAAAGCCCGGAAAAAATATATCCGGGACAAGTGTTGCGTATTCCTGAAGAATAATGGCTATCAGGTCGCGCCAGGCTACATTTTCCCTGCCATCGCCTGGCGAATAATGGGAATCGGCGTCAGCAAATGCTGACGCATTAATTCGCTGGCGCGTGCCGCCTCGCGCGCCAGTATCGCTTCGGTTAGCGTGTGATGCTGGATATGTTTATCTTCCAGCATCTCGACGGACAGAACGGTTTCACGTAACCAAATAAAGCGGTAGCGGGCCGCCAGGTCAAATAAGCGTTCGCGCATCTGTAGCAGATAGTGGGAGCCGCACCCGGCGACAATGGCGGAATGGAACGCCTGGTGGCGCTGATCCCATTCATCGAGCATATGTTCACTGGCATCGCTGGCTTCCAGTTTACTGAGCATATGCGCTCGCGCCAGGATCTCCGCCTCCCACGCATCATCGCCGCGTTCAATCGCCAGGCGCACCAGCATCGCTTCCATATTGGCGCGCGCGTCAAAAATATCGAGGAGTTCCGCCTCTGACATGGATGCCACGCGATAGCCTTTTTGATTCACCACGGTGACCAGCCGTTCCGCCACCAGTTGTGACAGCGCCTCGCGCAGCGGCCCTACGCCGAGCGCATAGCGGGCGGTTAATAAACTCATCCGCAGTTTCTCATCCGGCTGATAAGTGCCGCGAATAATGTCATTTTTAAGCCAGCGATAGCCATCTATGGCCGTCGGTTGGGAAAGGGCGGTCATCTTTTACTCCTGAGAAGCTTCCCGGCTGACGCCGGGAATAACTAACGTAGGTTTTGCAGGGGGGCTTTTTGCCACCTTATCAGTTTTTTCCAGCGAGACATAATGGGGACAGTACCTATTATGCCCAGCCCTAACAGCCCCGTCGAAATGACTTCCAGTTGCTGTGCCGGTCGAAATAGCATCACCACCAGAACAAAGCAGATAAAGCCGATAACCAGCCAGGTGAGCCACGGATAAAGCCACATTTTCAACTTAATTTCTCCGCCCTGTGCCAGCAGAATTTTACGCATCCGCAATTGCGAAATCGCAATCACCAGATAGACCAGCAGCGCGATGGCGCCGGAACTGTCGATAAGAAATTTAAACACTTTTGCCGGGGCGTAATAATTGACGATAACGGTTAAAAACGCCGCGCCGGTAGAGAGGAGAACCGCCACCCAGGGCGTTTTGCTACGGTTAGTTTTTCCCATTATCGCAGGCGCATCGCCGCGGCGGCTAAGGGAATAGAGCATCCGGGACGCGGTATATAATGCGGAGTTCAGACAACTGGTCACCGACAACAAAATCACGCAGTCCATAATGAATTTTGCGTGCGGAATATGAAGCAGCTCCAGTACCGAACGGTACGAACCTACGCTTTTCAGACCCGGCATATTCCACGGGATCAGCGCCACCACCACAAAAATGGAACACAGGTAAAAGATGGAAATTCGCCAGATAACAGAATTGGTGGCGCGTACGATATGTTTATCCGGCGTATCGGATTCCGCGGCAGCAATAGTGACGATTTCCGCGCCCATAAAAGAGAACATGGTGATCAACATGGCGCTTAACACCGCGCCGAAGCCGTTAGGCATAAAACCGCCGTGATCCCAGAGCCGGGAGATACCGCTTACCTCGGCATACGGATAAAAACCGCTAATCGCCGTCGCGCCCAGCGCGATAAACGCCAGGATAGCAATCACTTTACATAGCGCCAGCCAGAATTCGAACTCGCCGTAATTTTTGACGCTCAATAAATTGCTTCCGGTTAAGGCAAGCGTAATCACTAATGAAAATAGCCATACCGGAATACCCGGTATCCATGAATTCAGAATAATGGCGGCAATATTGGCCTCCAGCGGAATAACCAGCACCCAAAACCACCAGTATAACCAGCCGATGGTATACCCGGCCCAGGGGCCGATCGCTTTATCCGCATAGGTGGAAAAAGATCCGGTATCCGGTGTGGCGACGGCCATTTCAGCCAGCATTCGCATAATCATGACGACTAAAAGTCCTGCGAACAGATAGGCCAGCAGTACCGCAGGGCCGGCCTCCGCAATCGCCACGCTGGAACCGACAAACAGGCTGGCGCCGATGACGCCGGCGATCGATAACATGGTGACGTGGCGTGATTTCAGCCCGCCCCCTAATGCATGTGATTCTGACAATTGCCCCATCCTAAAACCTCTTTATTGTTATTGCGCTCGTTTACCGGATGGCGCCTGGCTTATTCGGCCTACAATCGAAACGGTTTTTGTAGGCCGGATAAGACAGTTACGTCGCCACCCGACGCTGCTTATTGGACATTACGCTTGTTTCGCCTCATCAAAGCACTGGGCGATAATCTCCAGGCCTTGCCGAATCTGCAAGGCCTCAATAGTGAGTGGAACGAGGATGCGCAAGATGTTGTAGTAAGGACCGCAGGAGAGCAGAATTAACCCTTTCTCGCGGGCGCGGGCCACAATGTCGGCGGTCAGAGTCGCGTTCGGTTTGCCGGGGTCGCCATTTTCGAACAACTCAATGGCGATCATGGCGCCCAGTCCGCGCACGTCGCCAATCTCACGGTGCGTTTCCGCTATCTCCATCAGGCCATCGCGCAGCGTGTTGCCAAGCGTATTTGCCTTTTGCAGTAGATTTTCCTGCTCGAAAATGTCCAGTACCGCCAGCGCGGCGGCGCAGGCAATCGGGTTTCCGGCATAGGTGCCGCCCAGACCGCCCGGCGCGATAGCGTCCATCACGTCTGCCCGGCCGGTAACGCCTGCCAGCGGAAAGCCGCCGGCGATCGATTTCGCAAACGTGGTAATATCTGCCGCAACGCCCATCTGTTCCATGGCGAACAGCGTACCGGTCCGGCCCGCGCCGCTTTGCACTTCGTCGGCAATCAACATAATGCCGTGTTGGTCGCATAGCGCGCGCAGTCGCTGCATAAACGCGGGAGAGGCGGCGTAAAATCCGCCTTCGCCCTGTACCGGCTCAATAATAATGGCGGCGATATCTTCCGGCGCGGCATCATTTTTAAAGATGCGTTCAATGCTGGCGATCGCGTCGTCGTCGCTGATGTTGTGTAGCGGGCAAGGATAAAGCGCGCGGTAGACATGGCCTGGCATCAATCCCATACCAGCAGAGTACGGGTGTACTTTCCCGGTCAGAGAGAGCGTGTAGTGGGTACGACCGTGGTAAGCGCCGCTAAACGCGATAGCGCCGCTGCGTTTTGTCGCCGCGCGGGCGATTTTCACCGCGTTTTCAACCGCTTCTGAACCGGTCGTGACCAGCAACGTTTTTTTGGCGAAATCGCCCGGTACCTTCTGGTTCATGCGTTCGCACAACGCCAGGTACGGTTCATAGGCCAGCACCTGAAAACAGGTATGCGACAATTTCTTCAACTGCGCTTCGACCGCTGAAACAATGCCCGGATGTAAATGACCGGTGTTCAGGACGGCAATGCCGCCCGCGAAATCGAGATACTCACGGCCTTCGACATCCCAGACCCGACAATTTTCCGCCCGCTCGGCGAAAATTGGGTGAATCTGGCCCACGCCGCGAGGAACGGCGTTATGACGGCGCTGCATTAAAGCGTTATTGGTATTCATTAGCGACTCTCCTGTTAAAGGCCGATGCACATATATTTGATTTCTAAATAATCTTCGATGCCGTATTTGGAACCTTCACGGCCTAATCCGGAGGCCTTAATGCCGCCGAAAGGCGCGACTTCGTTGGAGATAATGCCGGTATTAATACCGACGATGCCGTATTCCAGCGCTTCGCCGACGCGGAAAACGCGGCTTAAATCGCGTGCATAAAAATAGGCTGCCAGGCCGAACTCGGTATCGTTAGCCTGCCTGATGACATCCGCCTCGTCGCTGAAGCGGAACAGAGGCGCGAGCGGCCCGAATGTCTCTTCTTTGGCGACTTTCGCGTTATCAGGAACATCCGCCAGAATGGTCGGTTGAAAGAAGTTGCCGCCCAATTTGTGCGCTTCACCACCCGTAATGACGCGGGCGCCTTTTTCCAGCGCATCGGCGATATGCTCCTGGACTTTCGCCACGGCTTTTTCATCAATCAGCGGTCCGATAGCAACGTCGGCTTGCAGACCGTCGCCGACCGCGAGCTTATTTACCGCCTGGTTGAGTTTTTCCGCAAAACGATCGTAAACGCCGTCCTGAACATACAATCTATTGGCGCAGACACAGGTCTGCCCGGCGTTGCGAAACTTCGAAGCCAGCGCACCCTCAACGGCTTTATCCAGATCGGCATCGTCAAAGACGATAAACGGCGCATTGCCGCCCAACTCCAGCGATACTTTTTTAATGTCTTTGGCGCATTGTTCCATTAGCTGGCGGCCAATCTCCGTCGAGCCGGTAAACGACAGTTTGCGTACCAGCGGGTTGCTGGTCAGCTCGCCGCCGATATCGCCAGCCGAACCGGTAACGACGTTAAATACGCCTGCGGGAATTCCGGCGCGCCGGGCCAGTTCCGCCAGCGCCAGCGCGGAAAACGGCGTCTGGCTGGCGGGTTTGAGTACCATCGTGCAGCCTGCGGCCAGCGCGGGGCCGGCTTTACGGGTGATCATTGCTGAGGGAAAGTTCCACGGGGTAATCGCGGCGGTGACGCCGATGGGCTGTTTAATCACCAGCAGCCGTTTATCGGCCTGATGACCTGGAATCGTGTCGCCATAGATACGCTTCCCCTCTTCGGCGAACCATTCAATAAACGAGGCGGCGTAGCTAATTTCGCCTTTCGCTTCCGCCAGCGGTTTACCCTGTTCCAGCGTCATCAGACGCGCCAAATCGTCCTGATGTTCCATCATCAGATTGAACCAGCGACGCAGGATATTGGCTCGCTCTTTGGCGGTGAGCGCGCGCCAGGCGGGCAGGGCGCGATTGGCGGCGTCGATGGCGTCGCGCGTCTCTTCCGCCCCCATTTTTGGCACATTGCCGAGCGGTTTCCCGTTGGCGGGGTTGCTAACGGGGATGACATCGCCGCCGCGCGCGTCGCGCCAGTCACCATCGATAAAGGCCTGCTGACGGAACAGGGTAGAGTCGTTAAGTTGCATAATTGCTTCCTGTCTGAAGGGTTAACGGGTAAATGCGGCGTGTAGTGCGTCCACGCTGCGTGCCGCACGCAGCGCACGTCCGGGGTTGCTCTGGCTTTCGCGTAGCGCCTGAACTTTGCTGACGATATGCGCGCCGATAGGTATCGCGGATGTCGCCGCCGGGGAGGGGGCGTTACAGGTGTGAATGGAACGCGGCGTCGTGACAAACAGAAAATCATCAATCAGTTTGCCGTCCGGTGAAACCGCCTGCGCCCGCACGCCTGCCGGCCAGGGCTGGAGATCGTTGACGGTCAGGCTGGGGCAATACTTTTGTACTCGCCGCAAATAGCCGCTTTTGCACAGCGAGTTTTTCATCTCGCCCAGTCCGGAAAGCAGATGGTTTTGCAGTACGCGGCGAATGCCGGCGGAGCGGAAAATCTCCAGGGTGTCGGTGAAGGAAACGTCGCGCTTACGGTAGCCTTCGCGTTTAAGCGCCAGCACCGCATTCGGCCCGACCGTAACGCTGCCGTCGATCATGCGGGTAAGATGGACGCCGAGAAACGGCATTGCCGGATCGGGGATCGGGTAGATCAAATGGTTAACGATCCGGTTGTGTCGCGGGGCCAGACGAAAGTACTCGCCGCGGAAAGGGCAGATAATAAAACCGGGCTCCACGCCCAGCATTTTGACCAGCCGATCCGCCATCAGTCCTGCACAGCCGATAAGCGTAGCGGTTTCGATTTCCCGACCTTGCGAGGTGCGAATGATAACGCCAGCGGCATGTTCTGTTAGCGCGCTGACCTCGGCATGGTAGATGAGCTCGCCGCCTTTGGCCTGAAAGCGGTTCGCCATGGCCGTCGCGACATCGCGATAGCTGACAATCCCGCTGGAAGGGACAAAAATTCCGCCCAGGCCAATGATATTGGGTTCGCGTTCACGCAGCTCCGCCGCGCTTAACCACTCGCGCTCTAAGCCGTTGGCCGCCGTCCGCTCCCAGAGCGCGCGCATCCGCGCCATTTCCAGCTCCGAGGTGGCGACCAACATTTTGCCGCAGGTGTCGTAGCAGATGTTGTTTTGATCGCAAAAGGTTTTGGTCGCCTGATTGCCCGCCAGACAAAACCGCGCTTTGAGGCTGCCGGGCGTGTAGTACACCCCGGCATGGATCACGCCGCTGTTATGCCCGGTCTGGTGGCAGGCTGGCGCGGACTCTTTTTCCAGCAATGCGATGCGCGCATCCGGGTAGACATCAATAAGTTGCATGGCGGTCGACATGCCGATAATGCCGCCGCCGATAATCACAAAATCATACATCCGCGTAATTCCTTCGCCGTGGCGCTTATTGGTGAGTTTGATAATGGCTGGCGGCGTAGGCGAAGTAACCTCGCTGGCGCATCAGTTCGCGACGCAAGTCAGGATGCGGCGTAAAACGATCGCGTCCATGTAGCCAGAACAGATTGTTAATCAACAGGAATTTGCCGACCGGTACCGGTACGGAGAGGATGTTTTGACTGGTTTCCAGCGCGTCTGAAAGCTCGCTGAGCCAGACGCCTTCTTCAAAGTCTTTTGGCTGGACGAACTGGTCGATATAACGCATGACCGGGCGGCCTTGTTGGTCGACATCAAACACCGGGTGCCAGACGTCATGGCTAACATTCTTGCTTGGCGGCGCCGCCCAGCGCATGACGCGACGCGCCAGCGGATGGGTAAAAAACGACTCCAGATGTTCCCAGTCATCAAGGTGCAGCAGCAGCGAGTTACCGCCTTCCATATTTTGTTCGTCGATTTTCATCATCAGCACGTAGTCGGTCACCTCCTCAACATAGGTACCGTCATTGTGCAGTTCCATTACGCGGTGGGGCTGGCGCAGATAACTGTCGGAGTTGTCGACGTTTTTGACCACGAAACGCGCGTAATACTGGCCGCTCATCGCATCGTAGTTGGAGCGACCAATAAGATGCGCCACCGCCGTCGCCAGTTTGACCATCTCTTCTGCCTGTGCGACATCATCGATCCCTTCGGCGCTGATCAACAGCGCGCCTTGTGCACGGTTGAGGAGCGTTTTGATCAACAGCGGTTGTAGCTGATTGCCGCACAGATCGTCGAGGATCTTGCCGATTTTGAAACGTAAGAAAGATTTGTATTCCAGCGCCTGCACCGGCCATTGCGCAACCTGATGGAGAAATTGTCTTGTGGTATCCGCCGTAAACGTTAACGCCAGCAGGCGCGGCGACTGCGCCGAAGGGGCAAGGGTGAAACCAGTATGGCGTTGGGCTAAATCATCTGTGTTCGCTTTTACGGCAGTCAGTGCATTCATCAGAATCATTCCTCTCGGTAAGATGGTCAGGGAGACATGGCGATGCTCATTTCGTAGCCATAAATTAAAAATATCGACATTTTCCAGGAACGCGTATGAAACAACCGCTTTTGTTTAATTATTGTGATCAAAAACAACAAATATTTAACAATGCAAAGGGTGAGGTTAACGGCGCCACGAGCCTGACAACGGCAAGAAGGGGTGTAAAATGAGAGCGTTATGGGGAAAGTGATGCTGGCGGGGTTGCCCGGCCTGACACATGAGCGCGTAGGCCGGACAAGTACAACGTATTTCAGCAGTCAATTAACCGGCGTCAACCTGCGGTTTACGGCTGTGTTTACGGAGCAGACGTAACACTGGCGGTACGACAATGACCATGATCGCCATGATCAGCAGGGCTTTGGCAACGCCGCTTTGCCACAAAATCGCCATATTGCCGTTACTGATGGAGAGTGCGCGACGCAGGTTTTGCTCCAGCATTTCCCCCAGTACGAACCCCAGGATCAGCGGTGACATGGGGAAGTGCATTTTACGTAAAATGTACCCTAACACGCCGAGCGCGACCATCAGCACCAGATCGAAGGTGGTGCTGTGTACCGCATACACCCCTACCGCCGATACGGCAGCGATGGCGGGTACCAGGAACCACAGCGGAATGGTGAGCATACGGGTGAACAGACCGATCAACGGGATATTCATGATCAGCAGCATCACGTTCGCAATCAGCAGCGCAGCGATGAGTCCCCAGACGATATCCGGCTGTTCGGTGAACATCGCCGGGCCTGGCGTGATGTTGTACAGCGTCAGCGCCCCCATCATCACTGCCGTAGTACCGGAACCGGGAACGCCCAGCGTCAGCATCGGGATGAAGGAGCCGCAGGCAGAGGCGTTGTTTGCCGCCTCCGGCGCCGCGACGCCGCGAATATCCCCTTTGCCGAAGCTATCGCTGTTGCCGCTGAGTTTTTTCTCGGTCATATAGGTAATGGCGCTGGCAATGGTCGCCCCGGCGCCGGGCAATACGCCGACAAAAAAGCCGATTACCGAAGAACGCAGGGTGGTGCCGATACACTGCGCGCCTTCTTTCAGGTTGAATAACATTCGACCCGTTTTGCGGACCATTGTTTGCCCGCTGCTGGTATGTTCCAGCATTAAAAGTATTTCTGATACCGAGAACAGGCCGATCACCACGACGATAAACTGTACGCCGTCGGAAAGATGAACGCTGTCAAAGGTAAAGCGATAAACCCCGGTGTTGGCGTCCACGCCGACGGTCGCAAGGCCAAGACCGATCAGCGCTGCCAGAAATGATTTAAGCGGATTTTGCGCCATCATGCTGCCAAGACAGGCGATGGCAAAAACCATTAAGGCGAAATATTCCGCCGGCCCAAAGGCCAGCGACCATTGCGCCAGTAAAGGGGCGAATAGAATGATGCCGCCGATAGCGATTAATGAACCGAAAAATGAGCTGACTGCGGAAATCGACAGCGCTACGCCGCCTTTCCCTTGCTGCGCCATCGGGTAACCGTCCAGCGCCGTCATGATCGCCGCCGCATCGCCGGGGACATTGAGCAATATGGAGGAGATCCTGCCGCCATACTCACACCCAATGTACACCGTCGCCAGCAGAATTAGCGCCGACTCCGCAGGCAGATGCAACGCAAAGGCCAGCGGCAGTAAGATTGCCACGCCGTTGATCGGTCCCAGGCCCGGCAGCAGACCGACAATCGTGCCCACGAAGCAGCCAATCAACGCGATAACCAGGTTTTCCGGCGTCATCGCCACCGCAAAGCCCTGAGAAAGATATATCCAGGTATCCATCGTTGCTCCGTTAACTCAGCCAGGCGCCGAGAGGTAAGGTGACATCAAGCAGCCGGTCAAAGGCATACCACAGCAGAATGCCCAATACCGCGCCGGAGATACCCGCCGCCGGAATCGTGGCGCCGAACAGCATCCCGATAACCATGGTGAGAAGCGCGGTGGCGATGGGAAAACCCAGCCATTCGAATCCCCAGGCATACATCAACAGGATGATGATCATGGTAATTAGCTTTTGCAGAACATGGCGGCGCGGCCAGCTCACCGTGTCGGGATGGCGTAATAACAGCGCCAGCGCGCAGAGCGCCATCAGGCCGATAATCCCCAGCGGAAAAGGGCGGGGGCCGACGGGTTCATAGCTGTATTCGCTTTGGATCTGCCAGGCGATGAATAGCCCGGCGATACAGAGCAACAGCCAGATACCCGCAAAGATACGATCGCTCATCATTGCCTCCGCGATTATTTCGCGAGTCCGAAGGCTTTCGCCTGTTCACGGTAATCAGTAACCTGTTTTTTCACGTAGTCATCGAGCTGCTGGCCGGTCATGTCGAACTCAAACAGGCCGCGCAGATCGCGCTGTTTTTTAAACTCGTCGGTTTGCTGGAGCTTCTTGAAGGTATCCACCCACCACTGGTAATCGGCATCGCTGACTTTGGGCCCGACGTAGAAGCCGCGAATAATCGGCCACACCAGGTCGTAGCCCTGTTCTTTAGCGGTAGGGACATTGGCAAGCTGGCCCGGCAGACGATTTTCTGAAAAGACGGCCAGCACGCGGATTTTGTCGCCGCCCAGATAAGGCACCATTTCACTGAGATCGCCGGAGACAACCTGAACATGGTTGCCCATTAATGCCGTCACCGGCTCGCCGCCGCCCTCAAAGGCAACGTAGCGCATCTTGTGCGGGTCGACGTTCGCCTTTTGCGCCAGCAACGCCGACTTCATCCAGTCCTGGCTGCCAATAGAGGCGCCAGCGCCAATGACCACGCTGTTGGGATCTTTTTCCATCGCCGTCATCAGATCTTTCAGCGTCTTCCACGGGGAATCCGCACGCACGGCGATCATGCCGTAATCAGTGCCCACGCTTGCCAGCCAGCGCACATCATCCACGCCGTAGCGACCAAATTTCCCCTGCGACAGGTTGAGCAGCGAACCGCCGGAAAAGGCGACCACTGTCCCGGGTTCGCCAGGGCGTTGGGCGACTATCGCGTTATAAGCCACAGCGCCGACGCCGCCGGGCATATACGTTACCCGCATGGGTTTCTCGATAGCGCCAGTCTCCAGCAAACTCACCTGAATCAGCTTACAGGTGAGGTCGAAACCGCCGCCAGGTTTGGCTGGCGCGATACATTCCGTTCGCGACGGCGCCTCCTGCGCCAGAACAGAGGTACTCATTAATAAAATGCTTGCAGTAAGGGTACGAAGTAATTGTTTTTTCATTTTTTATCCTCACGCCGGACGTCCGGATTTTTCAGGTTCGGAAGAAGATTTTTGTGATTATGTGAGCCGACATGTAGCAGTTCGGTTGCGTGATTGTTAAAACAATAACCTTTCAATTCCCTTTCAATGCGGCAGAAACTTTACAGGATGTGATATGCGTCTCTTATTGGCGGAAGATAACCGTGAGCTGGCTCACTGGCTGGAGAAAGCGCTGGTGCAAAACGGCTTTGCCGTGGACTGCGTATTTGACGGCCTGGCGGCTGACCATCTTCTGCACAGTGAAATGTACGCGCTGGCGGTGCTGGATATCAATATGCCGGGAATGGATGGACTGGAGGTGGTGCAACGGCTGCGTAAACGCGGTCAGACCTTGCCCGTTTTGCTGCTCACGGCGCGAAGCGCGGTGGCGGATCGCGTAAAAGGTCTCAACGTCGGCGCGGATGACTATCTGCCGAAACCCTTTGAACTGGAAGAGCTGGATGCCCGTTTACGGGCCTTGCTGCGACGCAGCGCTGGGCAGGTTCATGAAGTTCAGCAACTGGGGGAATTGATCTTTCATGATGAAGGGTATTTTCTGTTACAGGGGCAGCCGTTAGCGCTGACGCCGCGTGAGCAGGCGCTCTTAACCGTATTGATGTACCGACGAACGCGGCCGGTCTCGCGTCAGCAGCTTTTTGAACAGGTGTTCAGCCTGAACGATGAGGTAAGCCCTGAAAGCATCGAACTTTATATTCATCGACTGCGTAAAAAACTCCAGGGAAGCGATGTACGAATTACGACGCTGCGCGGCCTGGGTTATGTGCTGGAGTGCGGCGATGAAGTGGGTTAAGCCGCAATCGTTGTACCTGCAACTCTTACTGTTCCTGGGGTTGCCGCTGATTCTGCTATGGGGGCTGTCGGCGTTTAACAGTTATGTCAATGCGCTACAGGCCGCCACTCAGGCTTATGATCGTACATTGCTCTCCTCGGCGCGAACGGTATCGGAACGGCTGGTGGTGCGCAATAACCATCTGGAAGTTAACGTGCCCTGGGTGGTGCTGGATAGCTTCGAGCTTAATATGAATGATCGACTCTATTACAAAGTCGTCGACCCTTCCGGAAAGGTCATTTCCGGTTATGACGATCTGCCTGCCATGCCGCCCGCTACGCCCCGTACCCGGCTTTATCCGGCGCTGGCGTGGTTCTATCATACCGAGTATCGCGGCGAGGCGATCCGCGTGGCGCGTTTGCTACAGCCGGTCAACGAAGGCGGCATTATCGGCATGGCGGAGATTTATGTCGCAGAGACGCTGCAGTCCCGTCGTTATCTGGCGGGCCAACTGCTGTTCTCTTCCTGGATCTCACAGGGTCTGCTGGTGCTGCTAACCCTGGTGCTGGTTGGCTGGTTATTACGCCGGATCCTGCGCCCTATGCGTCAACTTTCGTCATTAATGGTACGCCGCGAACCGGGTCTGTTAACGCCGCTGCCGGAACTGCTGCCGTGGTCGGAAACACGCTTGTTAATCGTGGCGTTTAATCGCTACATTGACAGGCTCCGCGGCATCCTTTCCCGGCAGGAACGCTTTAGTGCCGATGCTTCTCACCAGTTAAAAACGCCGCTGGCGGTGTTAAAAACGCAGGCGGCGGTGGCGTTAGCCAGCCAGCACCCTCATCACTGGTACGAAAGTCTGCAGGCGATGAGCGTAACGCTGGATAGTACCATTCAGCTCACGGAAAGATTGTTGCAACTTTCTGCGGTAAAGCATAAAGAGCAGGGCGAGCGGCGCTTTTCACCGGTGAATCTGTACGATATCGTACAGAGCGGCTGCTTTACCCGCCTGGCGCAGGCGCGGAGTAAACATATCGACCTGGGCTACGAAGGCGAACAGGAAGCGATGTGGATCGAGGGGGATGAGGTACTGCTTAGCGAGCTATGCGGAAACTTGCTGGATAATGCGCTGAAATACACGCCTGAGCAAGGCATCGTCACCGCGCGGCTTGAACGGGATGGCGATGCCGTGACGCTGGTTGTCGAAGATAGCGGCCCCGGCAT
Organism: Salmonella sp. SAL00670; assembly: GCF_046552235.1. Classification (NCBI taxonomy): domain Bacteria; kingdom Pseudomonadati; phylum Pseudomonadota; class Gammaproteobacteria; order Enterobacterales; family Enterobacteriaceae; genus Salmonella; species Salmonella sp. SAL00670. The sequence goes on along the minus strand of NZ_JBGDUO010000002.1, from coordinate 102,941 downwards.
TGATGATGAACACATCCATCTGGCGCTACAGCCGTTCCACCGGCTCGATAACGTAGGAAATGTGGCCGGGGCGGGCATTGGTCTGGCTTTGGTCAATGATATCGCACGCCTGCACCGTACTCATCCCCATTTTTCCCGTAGCGAAGCGTTGGGAGGGTTATACGTTCGGATACGCTTTTTAAGCCTTGTCCCGCAGTAATGCGCACAAATGTGTCAGCGGTAAAGCACGTTTACAAAAAGTCGCATCTTGAGGTGTGACGTTTTAATCAAATGATCATACATTCCCCCTACAAACCGTAGCGTTAATTAAAAATATAGTGGGTGCAGGGGCATGAATAATCATACTAAACGACGGGGAATAGCATTAACCGTTTTTCTTGTCGGTGTTAACATCCTGGCCTGGATTTGGGCGTTCTGTGTTTTTCATCACCATGCCGTCATGCTAAGCGCAGCCATACTGGCGTATAGCTTTGGGCTGCGTCATGCGGTTGATGCCGATCATATCGCAGCCATCGATACCGTCACCCGTAAACTGATGCAGCAGGGTAAAACGCCTTTAGGCGTGGGGGCGTTTTTTTCATTGGGTCATTCGACCATTGTCGTTCTGGCATGTCTGGCGATTGTTGTGACGTCGATGGCATTTCGCGATCGTATTGATGTTTTGCATCAATATGGTTCGTTGATTGGTACGGCTGTTTCCGCTTTTTTTCTGCTGGCGATGGCCCTGCTTAACCTGTTTATTTTGTTCAACGTCTGGCGGCAATTTCGCTCGGTTACCCGCGGCGAGTCAGTGAGGGCGCATGACGAGGCCATACCTGGCGGGCTGATGACGCGTATATTTCAGCGTACGTTTCGTTTGGTCACTTCCAGTTGGCATATGTATTTTGTCGGTTTTCTGTTTGGTCTGGGATTTGATACCGCAACCGAGGTTGGGTTGCTGGGCATTTCCGCTTCAGCAGCTAACCAGGGGCTATCTCTCTGGTCAATGATGATTTTTCCTGTGCTGTTTACCGCCGGGATGGCGCTGGTAGATTCCCTGGATAACTTTGTCATGGTCGGCGCTTACGGTTGGGCTTTCTCGCATCCATTACGTAAGCTTTATTATAATATGACCATTACCGCCGCATCCGTCATTGTCGCGCTGGCGATTGGCGGACTTGAGGCGCTGGGGTTGATTGATGATGCGTTACAGTTAAGCGGAACATTTTGGCAGACCGTCAGCACGCTTAACGATCATATGGGGAATGTGGGCTTCTGGGTAGTGGGTGCTTTTGTGCTATTCTGGCTGCTCTCGTTGTTGAATTATCGCTGGCGCGGCTATGATAAAATCACCCTCAATACCTGATTGATTTCTTTAAAAATAGCATTTCGGCAGTGGTGTCATATCATTGCCGAAGCATTTTATCTCCTGAGAGTATATTCTTCCCGGTAAGTGCGTTATTTTTCATGCTTGCCTTTCGTTATCAATTTAAGCAATCCGATATAACATACAATACCAAAAATAATAATAACAGTTGTATACCCAAGAATCAGCCAGTCTGCATGTGTCATAATATAATCCAGTTATCAGGTATCACGTGTTAAGGCGATCTTTAAGCCTGTTGTCAGCAAGAACCACTGTACCCGTTCAGTGCTGTTGGCAATAACGTATTGTTTATGCACAAGAGCGTTGTTACAAATAACGTATACATTGAGCATAGACCCCACCCGCATTTTTGTAATGCCATAAAGCAAGGCTACTCCTTTAATCTACTGACGGTATGCCAGGCCAGAAGAGATAAAAGGGTAGTTGTCATCATCATCTGTTCCTGACGCCAGGTTAATGACACACACATATGAAAATGTATAACCGCTGCACGCTTTTTAGCACGTTATCTGTAACATACCGTGTTAATCAATTCCATAAAACCGAGTATAGTGTAAGTGAATTTCGAGTAATTGTCATTATGATTATATGGTGGTTAACTTATTTTTTAAATTCTGATTAAATTTTCGTTTTTTATCAGTTCATCAGGATTTATGAAAAATCTGGACGTAAAAAACATATTTACGTCCAGGCTTTCTTTTTAGCAAATCGATTTTCCGGTAAAATAGGGGGTCGACCACATGCGCTTATATTCCCATTCAGGCTTTAGTATGCCGATGGAAAAAAGCAATTTTTTTTGTCTTTCCTGGCAGTAATGTCTGGCACGGCTAATATTTAGCCACATTAGTATGCTGCCGGGACTGAGTGGCCTGCACTCATTTTTAATTGCACCATTAGATACGTCAAAGTAGACGTTCATCTGGCTTTCAGATTTCAGTACGATATCAAATGCACAGGGTATCCCTTCAATATAAAGAATATGCCCAAACAGAAGGTGATGCAGTTGACTAAAAAAGTTGGTAAGGTTATCAGCGGGATAGCAGGATGAAGTATTGCCGAAACGAGACCGAAATAACTCGATAAAAATATGAGTCAGTTCATCAGAAGAACAATCAGCAACGCTTTTTACACTTCCGCCTTTTTTAAGAAACCGCTGATATTCATTACGGCGTGTTTTTTCAAACTTAGAAGAGAACGTTTCTTTGACCAGACAATTTTGTTTCTTTCTGGCGAGTTTCCATATGGCATTGCGTATTTGTGGCTGATGCAACGCCGAAAGTCGGTTAGTACGATCGGGCAAGAAGCAGCGTAAATCTGGCGCCATCGGAATAAGTATCTCATCTGACGATAGCGGGAAGGTTCTGCGCGTCAGGATGCCAATATTCTGATCATTACAGATAAAGTAGGCGCCTTTAATCTTATCATCTTCTTTATAGTGGAAGAATTTAAAATGCCAGTTATGGCGCTTCATAAAATAATCAACAATATCTGGGTGCATATTGATACTACCGCCGTATTGCGTAAACACCTCCCGGTATAGGGTAAAGGAAGACGGCTGCCAGCGGGTTAATATACGCTTAACTTCTTGTATTTTCACCAAAACTCCTGACTTAGCTTACTGAAAATGCTATTTTGTATTATTTTTTTGCTTAACCAAATAAAAATGTGACAAATGTTTAGCTTGTATTTAATGGTTAACATGCTAATCGATGACGTTATGGTGAAGGGAATAAGATTAAGATGTTGATCATAACATGAGTGAAAGCGACGGTTTAATACCGCGCTTTTCACTCGCAAGCCATTCTGTATTTAACCATCCAGTAGCGATACAGATTTCAAAGAGATCCGCTGAACGGTAGCAGGATCTGCACATCCGCGTATGAAATAGTTCTACCGGGAGAGGCTGTTAACCTCTTGTATTATTGTATCCAGAATATGATAGCGTTTCCGATACTCTGCGCGTTTTTTGCTGGGGATACTTTCAGGCGCTTTACGCATCACCTGTGATGGCAGATGATATAAGGCACCTTTCTTAACGCCGTTTAGCGACTCCCAGAATTCACTATAGCTGGCCACAAAAGTTTTTTTCTTCTGGAATAAGTACCGGAGTTGACGATAAACATGGTTGTTTTCACTGACCGCATAAATCTCGTCGACATTACAGGCCTGCATCAATGTCGCAAATGCTTCATACAGCATCCGTTTAGGAAAGAGACCGTAACAATCTTTGGTGGCGTTACGTATGACTTGTGGGCCGATATGTTTACTGGGCCCTTGTAACCCGGCAACCAGCGCTATTTGCTTCCCTTCATGGCGGATAAAGGAAAATGATAAACGTGCCAACGGCGTATCATTGAAGCACAGCGTTAATGTCAGTTCACCTTCTCTGTCATAGCCACAGGGACCGCAGTAGATATCTACCAGAGCACCGTTTTTTCCTTCCAGGTGAGCGAGTAAGATTTGTTCCTCGGACAGGAGGATCTTTTTAATTTTACTTTCCGGAAAGGACTGAACGAACTGGTAGTGTTCCAGAATAGCTCTTGCCCGGCAACGTATGCTAAGTCCGGTATACAAATAGGGCCGCTGGATTTTTGCCGGCAACAGTGGACGATGAATGATCAGCGTTCTGGGCTGAGACAGATGGCATAATTCATTGAAGTATTTAATTGTCGTTATGGGGTTAATAAGGCAACGTAATACAAATTTATAGCGAAACTTACGCTCTCCCCAGCGTTTATGGCGATAAGGCGTCTGCGCCATGACTTCTTTTAACATTAATAATGGATTATATCTTTCCATATCACTTTGCTGCATCGTCATACTCGGCTCAACTACTCGATGGACTTATAACCGAGACGGTAGCCTGATTGAGTTAAACGTAAAGGCAACGAAGAAGGCCTGTACAGACGATGTTGTTAAACAGTTTATCAATGGCGGTAATAAAACGCCTGAACACGCTTTTTAATAGGTTTTCTGCTAATGAGTGGGATGAGTCCTGAACGTAGTATTAAAACGAATGCCGTGTTTATTATTTTAAATAATGTTATATACTCTAAATAATTTGAGTTGCAGGAAGGCGACAAGCGAGCGAATCCCCAGGAGCTTACTAAAGTAAGTGACTGGGGTGAGGGAACGCAGTCGCAGCACATGCAACTTGAAGTATGACGAGTATAAGCCAATATATTTATTTGGCTGCTATTGTGTAAGCCAGACAGCAACGCGTCGTGATACGTTATTATGTAACCAGACGTAAAGGGGGTATTCACCTTATCTCTAAATGCAAATCTATATGATAAATTTTATCATGCACTGTGTTGCTGTCTCTGGGAGAAAATATATGGAGCGTTCACTCGATAGTCTGGCTGGTATGGCTAAATCTGCTTTTGGCGCGGGGACTTCTGCTGCTATGCGGCAAGCTACCTCGCCCAAAACCATTCTGGAATATATCATTAACTTTTTTACCTGTGGTGGGATACGTCGGAGAAATGAAACACAATATCAGGAATTGATAGAGACTATGGCTGAGACATTGAAAAGTACAATGCCTGACAGAGGTGCTCCGTTGCCAGAAAACATCATCCTGGATGATATGGATGGGTGTCGTGTCGAATTTAATCTTCCTGGTGAGAATAACGAAGCTGGACAAGTTATTGTACGAGTCAGTAAAGGCGACCATTCTGAGACAAGAGAAATTCCGCTTGCCTCTTTTGAAAAAATATGCCGAGCTTTACTATTCAGATGCGAATTTTCTCTCCCTCAGGATTCTGTAATATTAACTGCCCAGGGAGGCATGAATCTTAAAGGCGCTGTCCTTACCGGAGCAAATCTGACGTCAGAAAATTTATGTGACGCAGACTTAAGCGGCGCAAATTTAGAGGGGGCAGTGCTGTTTATGGCGGATTGTGAAGGTGCAAATTTTAAGGGCGCAAATCTATCGGGAACATCACTAGGCGACAGTAATTTCAAGAACGCCTGTCTGGAAGATAGCATTATGTGTGGCGCTACCCTCGATCACGCTAATCTTACTGGCGCCAATTTACAACACGCGAGTCTGTTAGGCTGTAGCATGATAGAATGTAATTGCTCCGGTGCAAATATGGATCACGCTAATGTTTCAGGCGCAACCCTTATACGTGCCGATATGAGCGGTGCGACATTACAGGGTGCTACTATAATGGCTGCTGATATGGAAGGCGCTATCTTAACCCGGGCAAACCTGCAAAAGGCGAGTTTCATTTCTACGAACCTGGGCGAGGCTGATTTGTCCGAAGCTAATTTAAAAAATACCAGTTTTAAAGATTGTACACTAACCGATTTGCGTACTGAAGACGCCACAATGTCTACGAGTACACAAACACTCTTTAACGTATTTTATAGTGAAAATATTTAGCCCTATTTGACGTAAATCTGAAATAAAAGCAATGTAAGAATAACAATCTGCTACTGAATAGTAGCTGGGAGTAAATTATTTACAGTATCTTTTATTATTACAGGAGTATGCGACGGTAAAAATATCTGAATAACTATTTCTATTTTCTCAAGTAGAACTTCCAACTAAAGTGAATTGTTTGAAAAGGAAAACGTTATGCCTGGATGTATAAGTGCCTGTTCGTGCGTTGCCAGCCCGACGCCTCCCGATCCTAAGGGCCCCCCCGCGCCTAAATGGATAGAGTTAAAAGGTTATTGTGTTACATGTACTAGTCAGGAGGATATTCGTCCACCTAAAGGGGGTGAATCAAAGCAAAAAATGACACCCAGCGAGTTAGTGCTGTTACGAGGTCTTTTAAAAGATCTGGGGGTAACACAACATCCCTGGCAAGACCCGACAGTAAAATCCACTAACTGTGGGTTGCCATTTTTCCCGGTAGATCCTGGGGAACGAGAAACCGATGTTTGATGGTTTTCAGTCTGCAAAGCGCCTGATAAATATTACCAGGCGCTTTGTATTTTGGCGCCAACATCACTTTCATCGTCATATATCGAATGACTACAATCGTATCCGATCCCACCATTACCCAGACGGAAAGTCGCTGGCAAACTGTAAGAATGGTTCGCCGTCGGCAGGGAAGCGGCGGTGAACCCTGAACCGTGCTATACCATCTTACCTGGGTGTTTCTTGTGATTAACGATCTGAAAAATAGTTTTATTTTATCTATTTCTGTTTTGTAAAACCTCCGTTCAGTAGGCGCATTATGCCCCCCTTCCCGGATTTACTGGCAAAGCGGAGCCCGGACAGAGAGTCATATTGCAAAATCCCGTTTCCGTTTTTTTATTACCAGATTTTTGTGGTCGAAAGATTGCCTTTTCCTTAATTGAATGATAATTATTATCATTAGCATATGATAATAATTACTATATAGACGTAACCTGGCAAGGATGTGAGCTTGAGGGCAACAGCGCTACTTTAGACATTATTTAGGGAATGGGTATGAGAGTTAAGAAGTTCATCTGGTTAATAACCGTGGTTTCTACAGGGGTTAATAGTCCATTATCAGCAGCAGAATCTACTGACGACAACGGCGAAACGATGGTGGTTGAATCCACCGCCGAGCAAGTATTAAAGCAACAGCCGGGCGTTTCGATTATTACTCGTGACGATATTCAAAAGAATCCTCCCGTTAACGATCTTGCCGATATTATTCGTAAGATGCCTGGGGTTAATCTTACCGGCAATAGCGCCTCGGGGACGCGCGGAAATAACCGACAAATTGATATTCGTGGTATGGGGCCGGAAAATACCTTAGTGCTGATTGACGGCGTGCCGGTGACGTCGCGAAATTCGGTTCGCTATAGCTGGCGCGGAGAACGCGACACCCGTGGCGATACGAACTGGGTACCGCCGGAGATGGTAGAACGTATTGAAGTGATCCGTGGGCCCGCCGCCGCGCGCTATGGCTCCGGTGCCGCTGGCGGGGTGGTGAATATCATCACCAAACGTCCGACTAACGACTGGCACGGCTCGCTGTCGCTCTATACCAACCAGCCGGAAAGCAGCAAAGAAGGTGACACCAGGCGGGGTAACTTTAGCCTTAGCGGCCCGTTGGCTGGTGATACGTTGACGATGCGCCTGTACGGTAATCTCAACAGAACCGATGCCGACAGCTGGGATATTAACTCCTCCGCCGGTACCAAAAATGCCGCCGGACGGGAGGGGGTCACCAATAAAGATATTAATAGCGTCTTCTCATGGAAAATGACCCCGCAGCAAATCCTTGATTTTGAAGCGGGATACAGTCGGCAGGGGAATATCTATGCCGGCGATACGCAAAACAGTACTTCGAACGCGGTTACTAAAAGTCTCGCGCAGTCCGGGCGGGAGACCAATCGCCTGTACCGGCAGAATTACGGTCTAACTCATAACGGCATCTGGGACTGGGGGCAAAGCCGCCTGGGGTTCTACTATGAAAAAACCGATAACACCCGCATGAATGAGGGGCTCTCCGGCGGCGGCGAGGGGCGTATTACCAACGACCAGACGTTTACCACTAACCGCCTGACCTCGTATCGCACCAGCGGCGAGGTGAATGTCCCGGTGATATGGCTATTTGAGCAAACGCTCACCGTCGGCGCGGAATGGAACCGCGATGAGCTGAACGATCCTTCCTCTACCAGTCTGACGGTTAAGGATAGCAATATCGCCGGGATTCCCGGTTCGGCGGCTAACCGTAGCAGCAAAAATAAATCGGAAATCAGTGCGCTGTACGTTGAAGATAATATCGAACCCATGGCCGGTACCAATATTATTCCGGGTCTGCGTTTTGACTATTTGAGCGAATCCGGGAGTAATTTTAGTCCCAGTCTTAACCTTTCCCAGGAGTTAGGTGAATACGTCAAGGTGAAAGCCGGTATTGCCCGGGCCTTTAAGGCACCGAACTTGTATCAAACCAGTGAGGGGTATTTACTCTATTCGAAAGGCAACGGTTGTCCAAAAGATATTACGTCAGGCGGCTGTTACCTGGTCGGTAATAAGAACCTCGATCCTGAAATTAGCATCAATAAAGAGATTGGGCTGGAATTTACCGTAGACGATTATCACGCAAGCGTCACGTATTTCCGTAACGATTATCAGAATAAGATTGTCGCAGGTGATCAGATTATTGGCAGAAGCGCATCTGGCGCTTATGTATTGCAGTGGCAGAACGGCGGTAAAGCGCTGATTGAAGGTATTGAAGCCAGCATGGCTGTTCCGCTGATGCCGGACCGTCTGAACTGGAATACCAATGCGACTTATATGATCACTTCTGAGCAAAAAGATACCGGTAATCCTTTATCGATAATCCCGAAATATACGGTGAATACCTTCCTCGACTGGACTGTCACCAGCGCGCTCTCCGCTAACGTCAACTGGACGTTATACGGCAAGCAAAAACCGCGAACACATGCGGAGTCGCGTAGTGAAGAGACCAAAGGATTGTCCGGGAAAGCGCTGGGGGCTTACTCACTGGTTGGTGCCAACGTTAACTACGATATCAACAAGAACCTGCGTCTTAATGTCGGTATCAGCAATATCTTCGATAAACAGATCTATCGCTCCGCCGAAGGGGCAAATACCTATAACGAACCGGGTCGGGCTTATTATGCCGGTGTGACGGCCTCGTTTTGATGGATTATGCCCGCCGCTGGCGGGCATATTCTGGCGGCGGGTTAATGGCAGCGTGGTTTTTGGCTTGCCGGTTCGCGACTGATATCCAGCAATGCACTGCGAAAAGAGGCGTTAAACATGGGCCCGTGGCCCAGGCCCGGGTAATGCTGCAGGGCCGCGTTAACGCCGTTGTTCTCAAGCGTTCTCACGGTCTCCTGAACTTTTTGCAGGAGCTCGGCCATCTGGCGTTGCCTGCTATCCCCATTCGACGCTGAACCTTCCATTATGATGAGTTTTTTATGGCAGAACAGCGACGGCTTCACTGTCGTAAGGCGATTCAACAGGACAAAGTTATCCCTGCTGAGTGACGGGCTGGCGCTGTAATAGATATGAAAGAAGGATGACGACAGCCAGGAGTCTAAAACGAACAGGCCGCCATAAGAATGTCCCCATACCCCGCGCCGTTCGGAGTTGATGGTTATTCCTTGTTCCACCTGCGGCGCGATATGTCTCTCCAGTAGCTGGCGGAACGCTGGCCCGCCGCCGGTTTTACGATGAAAACGCGGGTTATTTTCACTGTCATCGCGATCGATTCCCGGCGCCGGCGTATAGTCATAAGCTCTGCCGTTAAGATCAAACGGCAGGTTAGTCTGATAGCCAATCGCCACAATCACCGGCGGCGAGTGGTCTGCCAGCTGTTTGAGCAGCGTCTCCGGCAGTCTGTCCATCACTGCGTTGCCGTCCAGCATATATAAGACAGGATAACCCGACGGCGGGGCGGCTTTATTGGGAATAGCGGTCCATACCCGGTAATGTCTTGCGCCATCGGCAGATTGAAAGTCATTGACCCTAAAATGGTAATATCCCGAACCTTTATCAGCAATATTCGGTCCTAATGGCTGCATATCCGGCTGCGCATAACTCAGCGCGCTAAAACAAAAACTCACTAAAAATAGCGCCATGCGATAGCACTTGTTGTGGTACTGGCGACCATACATCGGATGTGATTCCTTTTTGGCAGGTGAAGTTTTATCGGGGCAGTAGACGTAATCCGTCAATCAGCGCGCCGCGCCACCAGGCATAATCGTGACCGCCGGTGTACACGCTGCAATGGCTTTCAACGCCGGCGGCGCGCAATTTTTCATGCAACTGTTTGACCTGCGGGACCGTCGAACCTTCCAGCGATCCCACGCACAGATGCGTACGTACGGCTGGCGAGGGCGCGGATAACACATGTTCGCTGACCCATGAGCGCTCTTCTGCGCTGAAATGGTTCGGGCGGTTGCGGTTGTCCGGCGTCCACCACATTGAGGGGGAGTGGCTCAGTACCAGGCCAAAGCTCTCTGGCGCGTGGCGGGCCGCCATCAGCGCGGTCACGCCGCCGAGGCTTTGCCCAGCCAGCACCGTTTGTGTACGGTCCGCCCACTGTCGTTCCGGGTATTTGGCGCGAAGGGTTGGCAGCAGGCGTTCGGCAATGTCGAGCACCAGCTCGCGGCGACCACCGAGGATTGCGACGCGTTCACCCGCGTTGATGTTATCAACGCCGAGTACGGCCACCGGCGCGATGCGTCCGCTGCGGATGGCGGCGTCAATGGCGGCGCTTACCCCAAGATGGTCGAACCAGATCTCGCCATCCGTGAGTACCAGTAAGCCCAGCGGTTGTACGACAGGAGCGTCAGGAAGATACAGCCGCACACGGCGACGTTGTCCGGCAAGCCGATGTTCTGAGGTGAAAAGCTGCCCGGCGTAAGCGCGACAGCCTGACCACTCCTCCTGTGCCGGGGCATGATCCAACGCCAGAACAGACTCCTGCGTATTACCCCGAACATTTATTCCCGGCGTGCTGTTCAGCGGGTCCGCCCTCCCGACAAGGGAGGCGAAACGGCTTCCAAGCTGCAACACCGTCTCGTCCGGGGTTTTCGGTGGTATTTCGACCATCGTATAGGAACCGCAGTAGGACGCCGGTAAGCGAAGCGTCAGATGCCAGATATCCGTTGTGGGCAGTTGCGTCATCATACCTTTCGCCACGTTATCTTTATCGGTGACACGGTTCAGGCGAACATAAACCCCCCGCAGAGGAGAGGCGGCACGCCACAGGAAGGTGACTTCCCGTTCATCGTCTGCGCCGTTAATGGCTGTCACCAGCGGCAGCGCGAGCGAGTTTACTTCTCGCCAGAAGTGAGAAGCGTCAACCTGTCTTCCGGCGGCGAGTTGGCGGCGAAGGCGCGTAGCGGTCTGTATAGCGACAGGAGCGACGGGCGGGCTCAGTCTCATTCTTTGTATTCCATCTCGTTTATATTTCGGTCAGTATCAATAGCTAAAGCGGCTGTTACAGGAACAGCCGCTTGCGGGCTTTCTTTTGCGTAAATCGTGGCGATAAAAACTATCCTACGACCTCTCCTTGCGTATCGCGTGTCTGGCCGACGCTGGCCCGCCACAGACGAGCATACAGGCCATGAGCCGCTATCAACTGCTCATGGCTGCCATATTCAGCGATACATCCTTTATCGATTACGACAATAACATCGCAGCGGCGGGCGGTGGTCAGCCGGTGCGCGACGATAAGCGCGATGCGTTTCTCGGTATGCGTCACTCCGGTAAGCGAGGTTATTAAGCGCTCCTCGGCGCTGCGGTCGATACGCGCTGTCGCCTCGTCGAGCAGCAGAATGTGCGCCTGCGCCAGTTGGGCGCGGGCGAGGGCAATCAACTGACGCTGGCCCGCGGACAGATCCGTGCCGCCGTTATTGACCGGAGTACGAAACCCCAGCGGCAGATGTTGCACAGTTTCAAAGAGTCCCGCCTGTCGCGCCGCGATCTCCACCTCCGTGTCGCTGCTGTCTGGCCGCGAATAGCGGATATTTTCGGCAATATCGCCGCTAAATAATGCGACATCCTGAGTGACCAGCCCCGTCTGGCGACGATAATCACTAAGCGACGCGGCATCAATTAGGCGCTCACCGACACGGATTTGCCCGCTGCCGGGAGAGTAGAGCCCGGCCAGCAGCTTGATCAGCGTCGATTTGCCGGCGCCGCTACGTCCGACCACCGCGACTACCGTTCCTGGCGGAATGGTGAGCGAGAGATTATCAAGCACAGGTTGCGTTTTTTCGGGATAGCGGAATGTCAATGCCTCCAGACGTAGCGCGCCGCCAGTGCCAGGCGTTATGGAGGACGGTTCAATATTCTCCGTTTCCTCAGTCGCCAATAGCGCATTGATATGTTTGCCGCTGGCGGTCGCCTGCTGCCAGGAATCAACAATGCCTGACAACTGCTGTACCGGGCCATAAAATTGTCCCAGTAGCAGGAAGAACGCCGCCAGTATCCCGGGCGTCATTTCGCCTCCGGCGACCCGGGTCGCCCCGATTAAAAGCACGGCGGCATAGGCGGCCTCGGTGCAGAGGGTCAGGAACGGAAAATAGACAGCAAGGTATTTTTGCGCCCGCACGCGGGTGGCGCGGAAGTTGTCTGATAACGCCCGTAGCCTGGCGGCTTCCTGCTTCTGTTGGCCGTGTGACTGCACTACCCGCATACCGGAGACCTTTTCCTGAAGCGTACTGTTCACCTTACCAATTTCCAGCCGTGCCTGGGCGTAAGCAGGCGAGCTCAAACGGCGGTAAATCCACGTCGCCAGCACCACTACAGGCACGGCGCTTAATGCCGTTAATGCAAGAATGGGGTCAAGCCAGAACATTGCCGCGGCGATAGCGACCATCGTCACGATGCTGGTGGCCGCGCTGGCAAGACCGTTTTGCAGAAATCGGGCGAGTGAATCAACGTCGACGGTCATGCGAGTAAGACGCGAGTCGATGTGCTTCTCGTGCCAGGGAAGACTCAGGCGTAGCAGGTGGCTGAAGCTGCGTAAGCGTACCGTATGCTGTACCGACTCTGCCGCGCGGGCGGCGAAGATCGTTTGCAGCGCATAGCAGCACCAACCAATCGCCACCAGACACAGCGCGAGCAGAGCGCATATGCCAATAGTCGACATATCCCCTGCGGCAACGCCTGAGTCAATACCGCGCTGCAAAAGCACCAGCACGCCAACGCCTGCGGCGGAATCAAGCGCGATAAGCAGGGCGGCGATGACGAACATCCAGGCTACTGGCGTCAGCAGCGATGAGACTTGACGCCCGTGGCCTGCCAGCGCCATCTGTACGGCGCGTTCCGGAACGCGCGTCATTCGGTCGACAAAACCTTTTCCAGCGGGTGTCTGGCGCTCATGCGCGTCGTCGGATTTTACCGCCTGCGTTGTTGGCCATAGCTCACGTTGTTCCGCCGGGGCGAGGGCGAGAAAATCCCCCTCGCCGCTCATCAGCGAGCGAAACGTCGGACACCTTGCATCCAGCTCCGCCTGGGTACCGATATCCACGACGCGGCCTTTATCCAGTACGACGATCCGATCGGCTAACTGCAGTGTTGAACGGCGGCGTGCAATCACCAGCAGCATATGCTCATTATCGGCATAACGACCAAGAGCCGTATTAATTTCCGCTTCAGTACCGGCATCGACCGCCGAGGTGGTGTCATCGAGAATCAGCAGTTCCGGCGCGGTAATCAGTGCCCGGGCTAGCGCAATACGCTGGCGTTGGCCGCCGGAGAGGTTGCTTCCGCGTTCGGTCAGTCGGGTGTTGAACCCCTGCGGTAGCGCATTGATGAACCCGCTGGCGCCTGCGGCATCGGCGGCGCGTCGAATGTCGTCCTGAGTCGCTTGCGGGTGCCCATAGGCGATGTTTTCCGCCACCGTACCGGCAAACAGAAACGCGTCTTCAAAAACTACGCCAACGCGACGACGAAGCGCCGTCAGTTTCAGGTCGCGAATATTCTGTTGGCCCGCAGTGGTGTTGAGCCACACCCCGCCGGAGGTAGGATCGTAAAAGCGCGCCAGCAACATCAGCAATGTTGATTTTCCGGAGCCGGAGGCGCCAACCACTGCCACGGTTTCACCGGCGTGAATGGAAAACGAGATCTCATTGAGGATACGGTTACCGTTGTCGTAGTGGAAACTCATCTTCTCCACGTCCAGCCCGATAATCTGACCTTCAACCGACTCAGTACCGTCTTCCATGCGAGAACGCGTGTCGATAAGCGCGAAGACGCGCTCCACCGACGCCTGTGTGCGCTGTGCGATAACCAAAAACGATGCCAGTACGCGGGTAGGGCCGGTCAGCATAGCGAGAAAACTCGCGAACGCAACGAAGGTTCCCAGATCGATGCGCCCGTTCATCACCGACCAGCCGCCATAGCACAGCAGGACGATCTGCCCTATCACCGGTAGCGCCAGCATGGTTGCGCCCGGCATCGCCTGCGAGATAGCGGCACCGATGCGTACCCGCACCATCTGCCGCGACTGACCATCGAGCCAACGCGTTTCACGTAACTCCGCCACGCAGGACTTCACCACTGAGATCTGTTCCAATACTTCGCGCATATGTTCCGTCATGTGCGCCAGCCGGTCTGAGGCAAGCCCCGTTTGCGCGAAAACACGGCGACGGGCGCGCAGGGCGATAATAGCAAGAGCGGCCAGTACGCAAATCACGATAAGCGTCATGGATGGCGACATCCATAGCATCACCGCGATACCGGCCACATAGTAAGTGAGCACCGCCAGCGGCACCGGACACATCTGTAGCAAGGTGTGTACCTGTTGAAGATCGCTGTTGGTACGCGAAATGACCTGCCCGGTACGCAAGGCGTCCTGGCCTGCGCCGTCCAGTTTCTGAATACTGTCGAACGCACGGCTACGTAACGTATGCTGAACCCACAGCGAGAGTTCCCCGGCATAGCCGCGGCGCACGTAATTCCCGATAAAATCAAAAAGGGCAATTAATATCAGGCCGCAGGCAAGTAACGGCAGGTGGGTTGTATCGCCTGCTATCGCGTCATTGACGGCCTGACGCGTTATTAGCGGCGTCAGCGCAGCCAGTAAAATGGTCGATACTGATGCTACGATGACAATGATGCTCAGTGTTTTACGTTCCCAACACACGCGGGCAAGGCGAACTATCCAGGCACGAGCGGGCATGGGGGAATGAGTCGCGGGCATTAAGCCTCCTTATCGGTGAAAGATGAGATATGGCGACACACGCTGGGTTCAGCCGCCATATTGTCATTGCGCTGCCGCGGTTAGCCGTGTTGCAGCATGGCGATCAGTTTTTTTGCCACCTCGGTCGGGCAAGGCTGGGCCGCCATTTCCGCCGCGACCTCCTGCGACGCCTCGCGAAGCGCGCGATTACCGAGGAAGGTATTGATTATGCTGCTCGTAAGCCCGCTCTTACCGGGAATAATGCCGCATCCGCGCTCGACCACGGCGCGGGCATTGACGGGTCTGTCGGCACCCTGGCCAAAGACTATCTGCGGAATGCCGGCATGCAGCGCCGTCAGGGTGTTGCCTGCGCCGCCATGGTGGATAAAACCGTCGGCGCCGTTAAGGAAAACGCCCATCGGAAGCCAGTCGACCAGACGGACATTCGGCGGCAGTGAACGTAAATCCGAGCGGGCGTTTGCCGGAAGATGCAGGATGATTTCGGCATCTACTTCGCCGGCAGAATCCATTACCCAGGAAATCAGATCCAGGCCATCCACCATCGGTTTGACGGTGCCGAGGCTGACCAGAAGACGCTTGCGATCAGGTGTACGTTCCCACCATTCTTCCCAGACGGCGCCGCCGTTATACGGGACGTATTGCATGGAGATAACCGGCTCTCCGTCATTTTGCAGTATGCTCATGCTGGGCGGTGTGACGTCTATCCACGCCAGATCTCTTGGTGGCGCGCTGACCCCATGGCGGCGGTAGGCGTTAGAAAGTGATTTCGTCACGCCTTTGATGTGCCAGGGCGTATGACCGAAGCCGACGGTTTGCATCACTATCGGAATGTCATACTTAGCGGCAATCAGTGGTCCAACGACCCCAAGGGGAGGGTAGACGATGAGATCTGGCCGCCACTGCCCGGCGAACGCGACCAGCGGGTCAGTCATCTCTTCGCTGAAGAATGAGAAGTTCCCCATTTTTGTTCCAATGTTATTTTCTTTTCGCAATGCCTCCTGACGGCGATAACCCGCTTCCGAATCGAAACCAGGCGCAGCATCAAATACCACCAACCCAGCTTCGGCTGCTTTCTGTGCAAATTTTCCACCGCTTGCAATCAGCACTTCATGGCCATTAACACGAAACGCTTGCGCCAGGGACAGCACAGGGTATAGCAGTCCATACAGTGGTGGACCGACAAACAGAATACGCATGAGAAATCCTCTCTCTCCACGTCATAAATCGAACAAGTCGTTAATGAGAATGATAATAATTACCAATATCATTTGTAAAATGCAATAACTAATACGACACTTGATCATGTGATGATTTTTTGCGTAAAAATCGGGAAAGATGAGAGCGTTAAGCGGTGAAGTTTGGTTTCAGACTTATTTACGCGCGTATGGTCGCAAAGGCAAAGCGCCAGGATTGGGGAACTGGATTCGAATACCAGACGCCCGTGGATTATTAATGATAACTTCGTAAATAACCTTTCAGACAATGAGGTAAACGCACCGACAGCAAGGTAACGGGAAACGTAGGGAGTAGTATTGATAACGCGTTGCGGGGCAATTTAATGGTGTCCGGCGGCAGATCGTGTTCTGTGTAGACTTTCCGGCGTTAAATCCCGTATCACCTGCGAGCCTGGACTATCTCTGTGGTATCAACTCTGTAGTAATTTTGTCCCCTTCGTCTTCATTAACCAATGAAACCAGCTTTAACGTCACCGTTCGAATGTTGCGAACGAACAGCTCCTTATGCGGATATCGTCACCGCTCTGCGATTTTTATAGCGCATCAGCCACACGATTTATTGGTTCTTGAAAACCAAGGTTTTTGATAACCAATGTTATGCCAGGCTTACCTGTGTCATCCAGGTTATCGACACTTGAGGCATAAACTTTACTATTTTTTCTGTCCGTAATTGCTTACATCTAACATTTTGATTAAAAAGCCTTTCCAGGTGAATACTGTGTCTGGTAGTGTTTTGAGCGATGTCGTCTATAGCTGGATGTAACATAGGCCTTATCGTGAGCGCGTTACACTATATATGTTAATACGTTGAATTTTTTCTCTTTTTAATTAGATGCTGTCTTTTTTGTATACCCTTTCGGTTTATTTATGCCATACGCCTGTATTACAAAAATGTTATATCCATCCTGTTGTGATTTTTATTTTAATTCATTCGTTTTTTTATACTGCTTGCCGGAAAGTATCTGTATAAGGTGGATACGCCAATACCAAAAATAATAGCTAATTGCTGCCGAGGATGGCCTTTCTCTAATAGCCGACTAATCTGTTCCTGTTCATGTTTGTTGATCGCCCGAGGGCGCCCTCCCAGTCGTCCTTGCGCTCTGGCGGCAGCCAGTCCGGCAAGGGTTCGCTCGACGATTAATTCTCGCTCCATCTCGGCCAGTGCTGACATTACATGAAAAAAGAATCGCCCCATCGCGCTACTGGTATCAATACTATCGGTTAAAGAATGGAAGTGAGCTCCACGTTCATGTAATTCTGATATTAACGCCACCAGATTTTTCACGCTACGGCCCAGTCTGTCTAATTTCCAGACGACAAGAGTATCGCCTTTATTTACATACTTTAACGCCCGTTTCAGGCCGGGGCGGTTTGCAATCTTGCCACTGATACGGTCTTCAAAAATGCGGTCACAATTTGCACTAGTAAGCGCATTACGCTGTAAATCGATATTTTGGTCAATTGTTGACACCCGAATATACCCAATAGTAGCCATGATTTTCTCCTTTACATCAGATAAGGAAGAATTTTAGTCGCTTTTCTCATGGAGGATTGCTTTATCAAAAACCTTCCAAAAGGAAAATTTTATGGCACAAGTAATCAACACTAACAGTCTGTCGCTGCTGACCCAGAATAACCTGAACAAATCCCAGTCCGCACTGGGCACCGCTATCGAGCGTCTGTCTTCTGGTCTGCGTATCAACAGCGCGAAAGACGATGCGGCAGGTCAGGCGATTGCTAACCGTTTTACCGCGAACATCAAAGGTCTGACTCAGGCTTCCCGTAACGCTAACGACGGTATCTCCATTGCGCAGACCACTGAAGGCGCGCTGAACGAAATCAACAACAACCTGCAGCGTGTGCGTGAACTGGCGGTTCAGTCTGCTAACAGCACTAACTCCCAGTCTGACCTCGACTCTATCCAGGCTGAAATTACCCAGCGTCTGAACGAAATCGACCGTGTATCCGGCCAGACTCAGTTCAACGGCGTGAAAGTCCTGGCGCAGGACAACACCCTGACCATCCAGGTTGGTGCCAACGACGGTGAAACTATCGATATCGATCTGAAGCAGATCAACTCTCAGACCCTGGGTCTGGACTCACTGAACGTGCAGAAAGCGTATGATGTGAAAGATACAGCAGTAACAACGAAAGCTTATGCCAATAATGGTACTACACTGGATGTATCGGGTCTTGATGATGCAGCTATTAAAGCGGCTACGGGTGGTACGAATGGTACGGCTTCTGTAACCGGTGGTGCGGTTAAATTTGACGCAGATAATAACAAGTACTTTGTTACTATTGGTGGCTTTACTGGTGCTGATGCCGCCAAAAATGGCGATTATGAAGTTAACGTTGCTACTGACGGTACAGTAACCCTTGCGGCTGGCGCAACTAAAACCACAATGCCTGCTGGTGCGACAACTAAAACAGAAGTACAGGAGTTAAAAGATACACCGGCAGTTGTTTCAGCAGATGCTAAAAATGCCTTAATTGCTGGCGGCGTTGACGCTACCGATGCTAATGGCGCTGAGTTGGTCAAAATGTCTTATACCGATAAAAATGGTAAGACAATTGAAGGCGGTTATGCGCTTAAAGCTGGCGATAAGTATTACGCCGCAGATTACGATGAAGCGACAGGAGCAATTAAAGCTAAAACCACAAGTTATACTGCTGCTGACGGCACTACCAAAACAGCGGCTAACCAACTGGGTGGCGTAGACGGTAAAACCGAAGTCGTTACTATCGACGGTAAAACCTACAATGCCAGCAAAGCCGCTGGTCATGATTTCAAAGCACAACCAGAGCTGGCGGAAGCAGCCGCTAAAACCACCGAAAACCCGCTGCAGAAAATTGATGCCGCGCTGGCGCAGGTGGATGCGCTGCGCTCTGATCTGGGTGCGGTACAAAACCGTTTCAACTCTGCTATCACCAACCTGGGCAATACCGTAAACAACCTGTCTGAAGCGCGTAGCCGTATCGAAGATTCCGACTACGCGACCGAAGTTTCCAACATGTCTCGCGCGCAGATTCTGCAGCAGGCCGGTACTTCCGTTCTGGCGCAGGCTAACCAGGTCCCGCAGAACGTGCTGTCTCTGTTACGTTAATTTATTTCGTTTTATTCAGCCCCGTGAATTCGGGGCTTTTTCATTTAGCATAGATGAATATATATTTATGGAATGTATGGCTGTAAATGATATTTCCTACGGGCGAGAGGCTGAAATATGGCCGCGGGATTATTCTATGCTTGCTCGTCGAGTTCAATTTCTACGTTTTAATGATATCCCTGTTCGATTGGTGAGTAATAATGCCCGGATAATCATAGGCTACATTGCGAAGTTTAATCCGAGGGAAAATTTGATTCTGGCTTCGGATAAACCTAAAGGAAATAAGCGCATTGAAGTTAAATTAGAGTCTCTGGCAATTCTTGAAGAATTATCAGGTAATGACGCTTTTAATCTTTCGCTGATGCCGACTGACGAATTTAATCTTCAGCAATATACTCCATCGAGAAGAGATTATTTCTCGATTTGCAATAAGTGCTATAAACAGGGAGTCGGTATCAAAATCTATATGAAGTATGGACAGGTTTTGACTGGCAAAACGACAGGCGTAAATGCGTGTCAGGTTGGTGTGAGGACATCCAATGGCAATCATATGCAAGTTATGTTTGACTGGGTGAGCAGGATCACGTCTTCGGACTACGCTGAATAACGCCTACGGTAATAAAAAATTCCGTGAGAAAATATTGCTCCTGGAGGAACAGAGACCATTCGACAGCGCATAGATAGTTTCGCCGCTGCTCGTGCCACTACGGCCAGGACGCTTAAAGCAGCTGACAGAAAAGAATTGATCATTAAAGCTTCGCAAAGAAGGTCTGCTGAATCTTCGCAAATCTATGGATACCGTAGCCCAACATCCTGGCGTCTCACGGGCAACTGCTTATCTTTATGCTCGACAGTCTGACTGCGAGCTTTGCCCCAGCCAGGCAGGACTCTCAGTGAGTGTTCTATTTTCTTTGACTCTCGTATTCCAATTCTTTCAGGAGTTATTGGTGAGACTTTTGGCGTTTTGCCCTGTCACCCATCGCGCAGCCGCTTTACCCACCGCGTCATTTGACTCCAGTGTCCGTAAGGTTCTCTGCAATCCTCACCAGGCGGCAATGGACGTAAAAAAGCCCGCAGAGCTTGTGCTATACGGGCTTAGTAGACTTTACTGAACTTCAGTACATCAATATTTGGTGGGCTGGCGGAGTCTGAATAATTCACGTAACTATCTGTTATTATGTGACTTTATCCAATTCAACTTTCATTGGTATACCTAAGCGTATACCAATGGAGATTTGTTGCAGCGCTTCCTGTGGTTAAGTGAACCTGTTTTTGGATAGATCACATCAAGAAAAAAACTTTTTTTTAGAAAAACTGTTCACACTGTTCACTGTGTATTTTTGTTTATTGAAATCATTACGTTACACGGTGAATGGTTGGTGAACAGTGAACACTTTACTGTTCACTTTTGCCGTTTTGCAGGTAAAAAAAGACCGGCAATTGCCGGTCAGGTCAGGTTATTTCGCTATGGGGTCATCGCATTTTGGCAGCCAGTCGGCGTTGCTTTCTTCTCTTAGCGCGAGATTGGTCTGTATGCCCTGATTTTTCCGGCGCTTCTCATAACTTAGCCCGTATTCTTTCAGCATGGCTGGCAGTCCTTTACCGAACATGGTAAGGCTCAGGGTATTCCTGTAGCCGTGGGCTTCCATATACGCCAGATAGGCATGATACAGATACAGGCGCGGCTGACGCGGAATGATGTTGGCATTGCCAATATACATCCCCTCAGGCTCCGGCAGTGCTTCAAGGTAACCACAAAAATCAAATGTCGGGTCGGCGTCGCGTTTAATACTGAGCGCCTCGTCGGAGTTCTGCTGTGACTGGAGCAGTGTGCGGGCGATCATCGGATCGCTGAACTTCTGCATTAGCTGGCGTACAATCACGGCCAGCTCGCGGGCGATTTTGTTCTTGAGCTGCGGGTCGCGCTCTTCCGGGGCAATCTGTTCCGGGAAATGCAGGATCACCCGGCGACGGGAAACACCGCCGCTACGGTCGGTAAATCGCATCGGGTTATTGTTCACGGCCAGAATCACCGCCGGAATATGGGTGGAGTACGCATCCTTGTATTTCGGGTCGACCGATACCGCATCACCGCCTGTGATGGCCTTAAGTCCTGCACCGTCACCGCTCCATTTTTCCTGGTCAGGCAGCCGTATCAGCGAGAAGCCAATCAGCGCCGCGCGCTCACGTGGTGATTCCAGCGTTTCGATGGTAGCCGACGTGGCGTTATCTTCCCCGGCAAGCATGGTCGCAATTTCGGCCAGAATACTTTTTCCGCTCCCGCCGGGGCCGGTGACTTCGAGAAAGAGCTGCCAGTCGTAACGGTTCGCCAGAACCATAAACAGCGCGGCCAGAATCACATCGCGTTTTTCCGGTTTGCTACCGGCAGCGCGGTCAAGCCAGCGCCAGAAATAAGGGGCGTGGGTTTCCAGCGTTTCGCCCTCCACCGGTGGGGTGAAATCAACATCACATAGCGTGCGCAGCCAGTGCGATTTATGATGCGGGCTGAAAGTGCCGGTGGCGGTATCGAGTACCCCGTTACGAAAACCAATCAGACGGCGCGCCGGTGCGTCCTGCTGCGGAATAATCAGTTTCAGGGTCTCCACCACTGAGGCGATTTTCCCCGACGAGAACGGGGCGCGTAAGCGCTGGAATAAATCAGCCACATTCCGTGAAAAAGTGGCGGCAGGGATATTTTTCCAGATGCCGTTTTCATAGCGGGACAGGAGCTGGCCGTTCGCATCCACCGCCAGCGCTTCGCCGTAATGCTCATGCACCCGCAAGGCCTTGTCGCTGGCGCTCATGGCGGTAAATTCCGCTTCGCTCATGGTATCAAACGGACTTTGCGCCGGTGGCCGGATAGCGTCATAAATGGCTTTCCGCGTGGCCTCTTCACCTTTCTGCATAAACGCATCATTCCAGTCACCGAACACCGGCGGCAGGGCAACAATGCCCTCACAGGCATCTGCGGCCGCAGCGGCTTTGCTCTGGCCGTCGCCGTTCAGGTCACGGTCGGCGGCCAGCACAATCTGACAGGCCGGGGACTTCTGACGGGTAAGGCTCGCCAGAGAAAGGAGGTTCACGGAGGACAGCGCCACCATGACGGTTTCCCCGGTCAGGTGATGCACGGTGAGCGCGGTCGCATAACCTTCCGCAATCCACAGGCGTTTTCCGGCCTGTTTTTTCCCTTCGATGATATGACATGCCCCTTTGACCTGACCGCCTTTCAAGGTGCGTTTGAGACCATCAGCATTGATAAACTGAAGGTTAACCAGTGCGCCGGTATCGTCAGACAGCGGGACAACCACATCCCCGGCGCGGAACGTCACGCCGCCGGTTTTATGCATGACGGTGAGCGTCAGACATTCCAGAGCGGGGAAACCCTTGCGGGTGAGGTAGGCGTTGCCGGTGGTCGGTCGGGTTTTCTCCATGAGCCTGACAGCCAGCGCGGTCGCCGCTTTGCGGTCGGCCTCCGTTTCAGCCTCTGCGGCCGCAATCACTTCCGGGGCAACCGGCGACAGATTGCCGGTCACGGCGTTCACCTTCCCGGCAGCTTCTGACGGGGTCACGCCAAACACTTTCTCTACCAGCTTAAGCCCGTCACCTGCGCCACACTGATTGCAGAACCACGTCCCGCGCCCCTCTTTATCGTCAAAGCGGAAACGGTCAGAGCCGCCACACACCGGGCAGGACTGATGGCGGTTTTTAATCACCTTCACACCCAGCGCAGGGAGAATGTTCGGCCAGTGGCCACAGGCCTGTTTTACGGTTTCCGTTACGTTCATTTTCATCGTTATTTTCTCCCTCAGTGCAGTACCGGTGCGGTGATATGACGGGCGCAAAGTTCATTCATCACGGCGAGCCCGAGAAAGGACAGCGACGGCGCGGCCTTGAGTGGTCCGGCTTCCATTAAATCTTCCAGCAGTGCACAGGCAATCTGGCGGCCTTTTTCCTCGCCGTGCTGGCGCAGATAGAAGCCCTCCAGCTCGGCAGCAATGGCGCTTTCCAGTGTGTCGAGGGTGAGTTGCGGGTAGCAGTGCTGACGTTCGCACAGGGTCAGCCAGGCACAGGCCACGGCGCGACGATACAGCGCGGCGCGTAATACGGGTGGTAATGGTTTTTTCATACATTGCCCTCCCCGGTCAGCCAGTGCTGATTGCAGCGCTCGACCACGCCGTCGAGCTGGGCGGTCATAAGGTAAATCACGGAGGTGAGCTGTAACTGCTGCACCGGGTCACGGCGAACGGTGGCGCAGTCCTGCACCTGCATCAGATCGCCGACGAGCAGGCCGACGTTGCGCATATGTTCCAGACATTCGAGGTCTGCCCGGCTGATGGCGGGCTGGTGTTTATTCTGCGGCCGTTCCGTACTGTAAACAGGCATAATTTCTTCTCCTGCAGGTGTGCGTATCCCTGCGCGAATACGCACATTTAATTTTGGGAATGTCGTTTTTTAATTACAGATAATGGCGGTAACTGTTATCCGGTTTTATTTCTGGATCCGCTCGCGGAATATCCCGCCATTTACGCGCCGCTGGTACTGTTCGCTTGGGAGTCGTTATATCTTTCTGGTAAATATCGATATTTTTCGCCCGCCACTTCTGTAATTCAGGGTCGAAAGTGACTTCTTTCAGTACGGCATAACGATTTTCGCGGCAGCGTTTAAACAGATCTGGTTTCACACAGGTAAATTCCTGCAAAAAACGACCGAGCGGTATTTCCGTAAAATGGTCATCATTTTCTGTACGGACAAGAATGCTGTACGTCCGGCGGTACGGATTCCAGGCCAGCGCCGGGCAACGGTACGGCATATCCCATGGAATGCCAGCGGCCAGAACGCCGACCACGACCACATCAGGGAAGCCTGTGCAGCGATAAATCTCACCGGGCTGAGGAAAATCAAACATGGTCTTCTTCCTCCCGCAGGCCTTGCTGAGTGAGAAAGTCACGGCACAGGCCTTTGCCTTTCAGTTCCTCCAGAACAAAACTGATGTCATCGTGCAGATAGCTGAAAATATGTGGCATACAAAGCTGATGCAGGCCGGTTAATTCACGTTGCCCCAAATCAAGCCCGACAAACTGCGTTATAGTGCTGGCGCGGTTGAGTTTATGGTATGCCTCAATGCTGAGGTGCTCGCGAAGAGTGTTAAGGTCATCACGACGCGCTGAGACGGTCTGAATGCTGTTTTCAGTGTGCATGTGACACCTCCGCAAGCGGCAGACGGGCGGAAAGAGAAAGGACATAGTCGCGGACAAGGGAACTGCGTGCGGTGCGCTCGTCACCGGCAACGGTGCGGAGCATGCAGATATGTGGTTTACGCTCAGTGCGGCGAACGGCCGCAAACACAAAAATAAATTCATGGTGAGACGGGGTGAGGGTTGTAGCCATAAGGCAACCTCCGATGGATAGCTGATAATTGCTATCGCCGGAGTTCTCACGCTCAGTGGCGATAGCCCAGACGGGGGTGAGAATACCGGCTCCATCGAATACCGGCCAGCCCGAGGGCTGCCCCGCCTGAGCTACCATTGACATGATGACATAATGTACGAATACGGGCAGGCGACGGAAAGTCACACCTGCACGAATGTCCGCACACCACACCATTATCTGGTGCTCTGTGGCGTTGATTGCGACACAAAAAAAGACGCATGGCGCGTCTGGTATCGCCGATGGATTGCTCGGGTTCTCACGCCCGGTTGCCGATTTTGCGGCAACAGCAAAACTGTACCAGGAAACATACAAAAGATGCAAGCCAGAAAAAGGGGCTTTTTGCTGAACAGGTCGCATCATGCGTCATATCCCCGCTTGCGTTGTGCAATACGGTCGGCCATCCATGCGGTGACTTCGGATTGCAGCCAAGCAACATTTTTACCACCGAGGGTTATCTGCTGCGGAAAGGCATTTTTCTTAATGAGATCGTAAAGCGTGGAGCGGGACAGACCGCACAGATGCATCACTTCAGGCAGGCGTAAAAATCGCTCCTGAGTGGCATCAGATACCGGCATCAGGGGAGCCGCTGGAGCAGAAGACGGAGAAGAAAAAGCAGTTTGCATTAAGCCACCTCGTAACAATCCATACAGCGCCGGTCGTGTCCGTCCGGCTTCGGGTAGCTCTTTATTTTGTGAATATTTTTCTCCAGTGCAACAGGTGCATGTTGTGTCGTGGAGCGGTTTTGTCTGTTATTTGAGCAGTGAAATGAAAAGGCGAAAAATAATCGGCACACGACGCGCTGAGACGCTCATAAAATCCGGCTGATTGGATTCTTCTATTAATTACAGAAAATAAAAATAAAAAAACAATGAATCATTCGGAGGGAGATTGCCGGTAGCGGTGAACAGTAGTGAACAGTCGGTGAACAGTTACACCCTCAACTGTTCACCCTTTATCTGACTGTATTACTTATCTTTTTCTTTTCAGTGAACAGTAGTGAATAGTTATAAGTAAAAAAACAAACAGTGAGTAAGGTTTTCCTGAGACCTTTCTCTGGCCAGCCGGGTTTTAAGGTCTGTTTGTGCCATTTTTGCCACAACGGCAATGAATCGTGTTGTTGTGTCCGGCGCGGCAGAATCTCCTCAGATTGAAACGAAGAGGAGACCCGACATGACTCATACCGCTGTTATTCCCGACTACCTTAAACCCGCGATGGAACGGCTTGAGACGGCCAGAGAGGAACATCTCATTAATGCCCGACGCATGGATGAAACCACGGCGGCCATCAGCCAGGTGAAAGCACAAAAAAAGGAGCTGGAGCAGGAAAACGGCAATGATTCCGGCGCATGGCGCGCCGCCTTTCGTGCCGGTGGTGCTGTCATTACCGACGAGCTGAAACAACGCCATCTGGCGCGCGTGGCACGGCGGGAACTGGCGCAGGAATGTGACAGCATGAACGAGGTACTGTCTTTTGAGCTGGACAGCCTTAAAGGAGCGTGTGACCGGACGGCCAAAGCGTATCGTCAGGCACATCACAGCGTCCTCAGCCAGTACGCAGAGCATGAGCTAAATGCTGCCCTGCGTGAAACCTGTAGCGCGCTGGTCAGGGCAATGAAACTCAACATACTGGTACTGAATAACCCGCTTGCCAATACCGCCGGCCATCAGGGCTATATCCAGCCAGAGCAGGCCGTTATGCAGCAGGTGAAAGCGTGGCTTGAACAGGCCGTGAATGGCTGCAATATCCGTCTGACCGATGAACCGGTGCTGTTTAAAACAGGGCTCTCATCCTCCACGCTGCCACATATGGAGCATGATGTTGCGGTTACGCCCGGCCAGCGTCAGGTATGGTTTGAGAAAATGAAAAAACGTGAGTCTGACCTTAAGGCACGGGGGTTACTGTCATGATGCGCTGCCCTTTCTGCCGCACAGCGGCACACGTTCGCACCAGCCGCTATATGTCTGACAGCGTCAAAGAGAGTTACCTGCAGTGCCAGAATGTACACTGCTCGGCGACATTTAAAACGCATGAGTCGATTTTTGAAGTGATACGCTCGCCGGGCGTCGATGAGAAAACCGCGCCGGTGCCGACAGCCCCCGTTGCACCCCGTCGGGTAAAAGGCTGCTACAGCTCGCCGTTCCGCCATTAATAAGGAGAAACAACCCGTGACCACTCTGACGTTACAGCAGGCCTGTGACGCCTGTCAGACGAACAAAACCGCGTGGCTGAACCGTAAAAGCGAACTGGCCGCCGCAATGCAGGAATATCAGGAATTATTGCTGGATGACAATGCATCAGGCTCCCGCAGATTACAGACGCTGCGTGACCTGATTGACGTAAAAAAATGGGAAGTTAATCAGGCCGCCGGTCGCTACATCTTCTCGCATGAGGAGGTGCAGCGCATCAGCATCCGTAACCGGCTGCATGATTTTATGCAGCAGAACGGAGCGGAGCTGGCCGCCGCACTGGCACCGGAGCTGATGGGGATTAAAAACCAGCCCGCGATGATAAAAAACCGCGCGCTTGACCGTTCGATGGCATATCTCCGTGAAGCCCTTTCCGTCTGGCTGACCGCAGGAAATGAAATTAATTATTCTGCACAGGATAAAGATATTTTAACGGCCATAGGATACAGGCCTGATGCGCCTTCGCGGGATGATAATCGTGAAAAATTCACCCCTGCACAGAACATGATTTACGCCCGTCGACGCGCCGGACTGGCCGCGCAGTAGACTGTCAAAAAATCCCTGTAAATCCCGCTATTTTTAACCAAATAAGCCATGCATCCATAAGGTGCATGGTTTTGCATGCGTTTTCTCGCTCCGGCATGCCAGACCAGCGCCAGTCGTGGCGCGGCCTGAGACCATCTTTGCACCTGCATTAAAAGCGGCCCATTAAGCGGGCAGGCGTGGCGGGGAGAGCATTGCGCGCGACATTACATAAAAAATTTGTAGTAAAGTTTTCTCCAATCGCATTCAGTTTGATCATTGGTAGTTAGTTTTAAGAGGTAGATCTAGGCTTCGTATGAACATAAAATGTTATTCTTGATGAATTGTTTTTTCACATGGAGCAAAGTGAAGTGGCGATTGTTGAATTGCATTTTGATGGCGATATTGCACCTGATCACCAAGTATCTCTAAGAACTCTTTCTAAAAGTTTAGGTCACTTGCAAAGTGCCTTAGACCGGGCTTATCTTGACATAAGGCATGGTAATCTTTGGAAATATGCCAAGATGCACCATGACTACTATAAAGATGTTGAAATGTTGGTACAGCCTCCTAGAGAAGGCGGATACATTATTGACTTCTTCTCAAAGAAAGAAATTACAAAAAAAGTTGTCGAAAGGGTTTCAAATGCAATAAATAATGCTGTAGTAGAAGCACAGCAAGCAGGTCTTGAAAATGCTGACACTATCAGTAAAAGTTTGGAAACTAAACGTGCGCAAATCGCTGCTCAAAAAGTTCTTCCACGTGATTATCAAAAACTTTTAGAAAATCCTGATCCGGCAGTTAATCGGCGGTATGGTGATCGGGCTATTGTAAGAGACATAGATCAAATGCTGGCAATTATTAGATCGAATCACTCTGGTGATAGCTCGTTAGAAATATCGTTGACAGCAGATCGCACAGAGGTATTTGAATTCAATAGAGCTAAAGCTAATGATTTCCATAGAGTTATAACAAGAAAGAAATTGGGAGACCCCGTAATTTATCGAGTGAAAGTCACCGAGATGGACTTACAATATCTTTCTGCTAAAATGAAGAATAATTTTAATAACTCGGTAAGCACGCTGAGATTTGCCTCAAAGGAAGATTTTCAAGAAGTTTTCCCTTATTTTCAAGGTGAAAAAGAAATGGTGTTTTTGGGTGCGCCTTATATAGAATATGGTGCTTTTGATCCAGCTTGCGGAGATGTATATTTTATACAGGTGTATTAATGGATGAGTTAGCAAAAAAAGTCCAAGAAAAATATATAGAGGATCTTACTAGTAAGTATCCTCTACATCGTTTTTTGATATTGTTCATGGTAATTTTCTTTATGCTAACTTATCAAAATGGTAATGTTGATATTTACAATATTCTGAACCAAACATCGCTTAAGGAAGTCTTTGATTTTCAGGGCGGCGTGTTGTCAGGGCTTTCAATGTTGCAACTAATGCAAGCTCTCATCATTTCTTTGATTTTGAATAGTTCGCATAAAAAAATAAATTTTTCTATTTTCAATCGATTGATTTTAATCGGTAATTCTAATGGGTATATTGCAAAAATTCATGAAAAATATAAGAGTTTAAAAAGAAATGATGCCTATGATTTCTTTCTCATCAAGGAGATAGATAACAAAATAACAGATAAAAAGGCTTGTCTTCGTGTTAAGGTAATTAACTCCGAGATTATTTTTTCTCTTTTGTTTTGTATACTTTGGAGTTTTCATATATCTGCAGTGAATATAGTCTCGATATTTTCTTTATTATTATTGTGGTTTTATGTTCAATGGGATATTTATAAGTTTTACACCTCTGATTTCTTTCCGTTGTATGTTGCAAAACAATATTTGCTAGATGAGCCTATAGTCGCTACAGAAGGCTTTCATGATTGAAAGCCTTAAATAATAATATATTCGCTAAATATTGTCATTTAGAACTCGTAATTATTGCACCCCACCAAGATAAGAGTTCCTTACGTTGCTCAATGTACAAAGCACGATTATATGCTCGGCGGACTTCGTCTTTGTCAACATGAGAAAGTGCAGTTTCGATAACGTCTGAGTTAAAACCAGCCTCATTCATTGCTGTGCTTGCAATAGATCTCAAGCCATGAGCAACTAATTTTTGCCCATATCCAATCCGCTTTAAGGCTGCATTAGCTGTCTGGCTATTCATTGGCTGCTTTGGATTATTCCTACTCGGAAAAACATATTCTCGATGTGCGCTAATAGGCTTCATAACCTCTAGAATATCTAATGCCTGAGGAGATAGAGGAACAACGTGCTCACGCTTGGCCTTCATTCGTTCGGCTGGAATCGTCCAGAGCTTTGTATCGAGATCGATCTCTGTCCACCTGGCACCGGAGGCCTCAGAAGGGCGCACAAGAGTCAGGAGTTGCCATTCAATAAGACAGCGAGTCGAAACAGACAGATTTGACATGATTAAAGAACGCATCAGTTTCGGCAATTCTTCTGGCCGCAGTGTCGGCATGTTTTGCTTTTTAGGCTTCTCAAATGCCATACCAATACCAGATGCAGGGTTGGCATCAATCAGACCAGTGTTTACGGCATAAATCATTATCTCGTTAATACGCTGCACCAGTCGACGTACAGTCTCAAGCGCCCCACGAGCTTTGATTGGTTCAAGCGCTTCAACCAATGTACGGGCTTTGATTTGCTGAACAGGGATCTCACCGATGGCAGGGAATACATCTTTCTGCAGTGAACGCCAAATGTCTTTTGCGTAATCAGGAGTAACGCTTTTGCTTTTGAGCTGGAACCAGTTAGCGGCGACTGTCGAAAAAATACTGTCCAGAGCGATTTTTTGCTCTTCCTCTACGGCTTCAGCTTGAATTTGTGGGTCAATTCCGTTGGCTAATAAGGCAAGATAATCCGCTCTTAATCCTCGGGCATCAGCAAGTGAAAGGGCGGGGAAGGCACCGAGTCCCATCATTGTCCGCTGCTTTGTTGCCGGACGTTGATAACGGAAACGCCAGAGCTTTTTCCCACTGGTTTTCACTATCAGGAAAAGCCCATCACCATCATGTAGCGTTAGATCCTTCTCTAACGCCTTAGTACGCAGAACTTCGGTGTTGGTCAGGGGGCGTGTTGTCCGTGCCACTGTGGCCGCTCCTTCATGAATTGGTATACGCGTTTAGGTATACATCCTATCGTATACCTAAACGTATACCAATAATCATCGGATTTAGCCGGATGCCCTCGGACAACGACAGACACAAAAAAGCCCGCAGGGCTTGTGCCGTGCGGGCTTTCTGTACTTCACCGGACGTATCCGGATCATCATTTGGTGGAGCTGGCGGGAGTTGAACCCGCGTCCGAAATTCCTACATCCTCGGTACTACATGCTTAGTCAGTCTTTACATTCGCCTGGCACCTGCGGACGGACACGCCACTACCAGACTAGCCTGATTCGTTTTAACGCTTCAACCCCAGGCAGGGCATCCGCGCGATCTCTTTTGGGTTTGACCTCTCTTGATCCCCGTCCTAAGAGCGGAGGCTAGGGAGAGAGGGCTCTAAGCAGGTTATTAAGCTGCTAAAGCGTAGGTTTCGTCGTTTGCGACTATTTTTTTGCGGCTTTTTACGAGGCCAACCGCCCCTCGGCATGCACCTTGGGTTTCGCAAATCCCGTCGAATCCAGAATCAGCCCCAATGTGTAAGGTAAGTATAACAGACTTGTGACACGCGTGACCAGCCCCCGTATCTTCTTATCTTCAACGATTTACCGCTCGCGCAGCGCTTCTTTCGCGCGATTAAACGGTTTGATTAAATAGTCGACAATGGTTTTTTCACCGGTTTTGATATCCACCGTGGCGATCATGCCTGGAACAATCGAAAAACGGCGTCCTGATTTATTTTGTAGATAGTCCTGGTGGGTGCGGATAAACACGCGATAGTAGAAAATTTCCGGTTTCACTTTATCCTGAATGGTATCCGGTGAAATGGTCTCCACCACGCCGTCAAGCCCGCCGTAAATGGCGTAATCGTAAGCAGTAATTTTAACCAATGCGCGTTGGCCGGGATGAATAAAGGCGATATCACGCGGCGAAAGGCGGGTTTCAATCAGCAGACGATCGTCTACCGGCACTATCTCCATCATCTCGCCGTTAGGCGGGATCACGCCGCCAATCGTCGTGACCTGGATATTTTTAACAATGCCGCGTACCGGTGAACGCACGGTAAGGCGGGTGACGGAATCCTCGCGTCCTTTTAAAATGGCGGAGAGCATATCGACCTCAGCGTTCGCTTTCGATAACGCTTCGCGTGCCTGCACATAATATTGTGAGCGCAGATCGGTAATTTTTAAGCCTAAATCGCTTTTTTGTCGTTGCAGGCGTAGCACTTCAACATGACTGGCCGCGCCGCTTTTCTCCAGCCGCTGGGTAATGGTCAGCTCTTTATTAACCGACGCCAGCGCATCCCGTAGCTCGGCTTCGGTATCGGCCAGCTGCGCGCGGCGGCTTTTATAGAGACGCGTCTCTGCGGCAATCAGATCCGGCCAGCCGTTCAGCTCAGCGGGAAAGGCGAGAGGTAAGTCGCTGACTTCCGCGGTTAACCGTGCGCTGGAGGCGAGTGAAGCGCGATATTTTGCCGCACTTTCACCCACATTGGACGCCAGACGCGTCGGATCAAGCCGGGCGACAATCTGGTTAGCCTGAACTCTGTCGCCTTCCCGCACCGTCAACTGCGCCAGAATGCCGCCATCCAGCGACTGCAGAACCTGTTCGCGTGAACTGGGGATCACTTTCCCGTTGCCGGTGGAAACCTCATCCAGTCGGCCAAACCACGCCCAGATGCCGAGAATGAGAAATAACAGTGAGCAGATCAGAACAATACGACCCGCGCCGGAAAACGCCCGTTCACGCTGAATATCGGGATCGTCCATCGCGGCATCATGCTGATTGATTTTCATTTTTCCACTCCCGACGATGACTTTGCATCCGATCCGCGTTAAGCGCCTGCGCTTTTGGCGCATCCATCACCAGTTGTCCTTCTTTCAGGACAACGACACGCTCAACCAGCTCCAGTATTGGTACCCGGTGCGTCGCGACGACCAGGGTTCGATTGCCAAGCCACTGATGTAACCGCTGAATAAACTCTCGTTCCGTATGCTCGTCCAGCGAGGCGCTGGGTTCGTCAAGTAGCACAATATTGGGGGAGCGCAGCAGCATTCTCGCCAGCAACAGGGACTGACGCTGCCCGCCGGACAGGCCGTTACCACCCTCCATAATGGGATGATCCAACCCTTTTGCCAGCCGCCTGACGAAGACGGCGCCGCCGCTGACTTCGAGCGCGTCAAAAATCTGTTCATCGTTGGCGTGCGGCGCGCCGAGCGTCAGGTTCTCTCGTAGGGTGCCGAAGAAAAGCCGCGCGTTCTGGCTAAGAAAGCCGATGTTGCGGCGTAAATCCGCCATATCGATGTGCGACAAGCTGAGATTATCAAGCCGGGCATCTCCCTGAATCATCTCCAGGCCGCCCGCCATCGCCTGTAAAAGTGTGGATTTACCCGCACCGTTACGCCCCAGTATCGCAATCCGCTCGCCAGGCATGATCTCCAGACGCACGAGGCGCAACGGTATGCGTTGATCGTCGTTATGGTAACGAAACTGAGCGTTTTCAAAGAAGTAATGCCCGTGGAGGATGTCGCGGTGTATCAGGCTATCGTCATGCTGTGTCTCGGTGGGCAGTTGCATAATGTTGTCGAGACCCATCTTCGCCGCTTTCACCTGCTGCCAGCGCGCCAGCACGCCGCACAGGTTAGCCATTGGCGCGATCATCCGCGAGCCGAGCATCGACGCGGCGACCACGGCGCCGGTAGTCATACTGCCTTCAATGACCATCGGCGCGCCGAACATAATCACTGCGGCATACACCAGACTTTGTACCGACATCCCCCAACTGATAAGCCCTTGCGTGAGTTTGCGGGTGCGTAGACCCGACTCGCCGGTAATACGGATATAGCTATTCCATTGCTGAAGAAAGCGGTTCTCCGCCTGCATCAGTTTAATATCTTCCAGCCCCTGAACGCTTTCGACCAAGACTGCATTGCGTAGCGTCGCTTCGTGGGCGGCCTGGTTGGCGAGGACAGCCAGTTTTTTTTGCAGTGCGACGCCCGGCAGGATCATCAGCAGAGCCGCCACGGGCGCTATCCATGCCAGCGGTGGGGCAATAATCGCCAGGACTATCATAAACAGGAAAAAGAAAGGCAGATCGACAATGGTCGCCAGCGTTGAAGAGGTAATCATCTCGCGGATCTGCTCCAGTTCGCGTAACTGCGAGATAAAACTGCCTGTGGAACGGGGAATAGCGCTGTTGCGCAGCCTTAACGCATGACCGAATACCCGATCGGAAATGCGCATATCGGCGCGTTTACCGAGCACGTCCATAATGTGCGTACGCGCTTCACGCAGCAGAAAACCGAACAGCACCGCTACCAGCACGCCGAAGGAGAGCACGTACAGGGTAGGATATGACTGAGCGGGGATCACCCGATCGTAAACCTGCATAGAGAACACAATCCCGGCCAGCGACAGCACGTTAATCAGAAAGGCGGCGACCATTACCGGTAAATAAGGGCGAATATCCTGCAGAACCAGCTCGCGCATCCAGTCGGGTTTAAAGCGGGAGATATAGCGGTCGACGCGGCTATCCTTGAGCGCCGATAGCGGGCGTAGCGCGGCAACATAGAGGATCTCCGGCAATAACTCGCTGAGCGTCAGGCGGTTACGCTGACCCTCTTCTTCAATCACAAAAACGTCTACCGCATCTTCGCCATTAACATGTTCGATAACCAATAACAGCCCGTCCCGGAGCTCGACAACCAACGGCAATCGCCACTGACTAAATGCCGTTTTGTCTATGTCCGGCGCATGAAAGGATAAACCCGCCTGCCGCGCGAGCTGCGTTAAGGCGGTCGTTCTGCTTTTACCCCTAAACCACGGGGCGTTGGCCTGAATTGAACCGGGAGAACAGGCAACGCGATAATGACCGGCGACATAGCTGATGGCCTGCGCCCATTGGCTTAGCGCGCGCTCACTGAGTACCTCTTCTACATCGGGGGCGGCGCGGGTCATGGCTGGATCTCCACGGATTGAATGCTGCGATGATTTAACGCGAACGCCTGACGAAGCGCGCCGGTGTTATACAGACAGTTCAGTTGCAACTGATGCAACTGGCTTTCCGTTTGCAGTTCGGCAAAACGCGCCTGGTAAACTTCCTGCTCCGCATTAAGCACGTCGAGCAGCGGGCGGGAACCGAGGTCAAGGTATTGCTGCTGATACAGTTCGCGCGTGCGTTCGCTAAGCTGCTGTTGCCGACGAAGGATTTGTAACGCGCTGGCAAGACTCATTGCCTGGCTGCGCGCCTCCATCAGTTTCTGGCGGACATCAAGCCGGGTGCGCTGAATGGTCGACTGAGCCGCGTCTACCGCATGGCTGGCGGCGTTGCGTCGGGCAGTCAGCCCTCCGCCCTGATAAAGCGGCATCTCAACTTTTACCCAGGTGGAATACTGGGTTTTATCCAGCACTTCATGACTGGGATATTTATCATTAAGATAATGTTGTACAGAAGGTTCGAGCGAAATCGTCGGCGTCATTTGCGCGCTGGCATAGTCCAGATTCGCCCGCGCAACGTTGGCCTGCGCCCAGGCGGCCAGTACCGCGGGCACCAGTCGATCGTCGGGAGTCGCCGTCTCACAGCTGCGAGCAAGTTTCGCCGGGAAGTCATTATTGATGCCGTTAAGCGAATTCCAGCCCAGCCAGCTCATCAGTGAGGCTTTCGCACTGTCGAGATTGGCCTGATACTGCGCCAGTTGCGAGCGGGCGGATTCGATTCTGGCTTCGGTTTGCACTACGTCAGATAGCGACGTGGCGCCTTCATCGCTGCGCTGCCGGATAAGTTTACCGATGCCGTCCAGCGCGGTGAGCTGTTCTTCCGCTGCTTCTACCATTTGCTGCCAGCTCTGCGTTTGTACAATGGCGTTGGCGGTTTCATGCGCGACGGTATCAATACTGAGCAACACGTTGGCCTGTTGCTGTGCTGCGCCTGCGGTTTCGGCGCGAACCTGGCTTGCCACTTTGCCGAAGTCATAAAGCATTTGCGATACCGACAGCACCAGCGAGGGGCTATACCCGTGATCGGTGTAGGTATTGCTGTACCCATTGTTCACGCCAGCACTGACTTGCGGATAATATTTCGATTTGGCGACCTCTATTTGTTCATTCTGTGCGAGCAGTTTGCCGACGGCTTCGCGAATAGAAGGATGCCAGTTAACGGCGCGATTGACCGCGTCATTGAGCGTCAGGTTGCCCGGCGCGGCGGCGCTGAGCGGCAACTCAGCGGCGGAGCCATCCAGCGAAGGAAGCATCTGGTCCGTTGCTAATCCTTCGGATGTGATAATTGGCAGCGATTCTGCGCCCCGGGGCTGGTGATGAAACAAAGCAAATGCCAGTACGATGGCGACAGGTGCGACTCTTCCCATAGTTTATCCCTTTTAAATATCACCGCTTGTTGCCCCGAACGTCGTGGCGTTCGGGGCTTTTTTATCAACCGCCGGTTATCAGGTGGTTGTTCTGCAACAGATCATTTAGCGTGAGCTGCACATTCTCCAGAGTGACAAGGTCAGTTGATTTAAACGCGCTGCCGGCGCCGTCGCGATCGACGGATATCACCGTATTGGCGTCGCTGGTATGAACCTGAACAAAGTTACCCAGCGTCGCCGCCTGGTGATCCCAGCCGGTCAGCAGTTCGTGGATATCGATCTTGTCGCCCTGCGCGGTGGAGAAGTTTTGCCAGCGATCGGCGCCGTTGCCGCCGGTCGCGTCCGCGCCGTTTAACAGGTGGTAAATCAGCGTATCGCCATAGGCGGAGCCGATGAGAACATCGTTTTGGTTGGTACTGACGATTTGCGGCGCCATATCAATGGTCAATGTGGCGCTATCCGTATGACCCATCTTGTCATCCAGTTGATAGGTAAAGACCTCTTTACTGGTGATGGACGACATCGCGACGCCATTATTCAGGGTGTAGGTGTAAGCGCCATCAAGGTTAATTTGCAATGTGCCGTAATGTCCCTGAATCGTGGCGCTGGTGGTATTCGCCGCGGCGTCCAGCGTGGCGGCGCTGCCGTTATACCCGCTAATGCTCAGGCGGGTATTCACCGTATTAAGCTGATCCATCGCCCCCGCCGCGTCGCTGCCGTCAAAAATATTGCCGAGAACGGTATGCGTTCCGGACGTTTCAAAATTATCCAGATCGACGGTGGTGCCGATGACGCGTGGCGTGATCGTCGCCGCCCCGGCCAGGGTATTGGTGCCGGTAAAGTTAAGCGTGTACGTTCCGGCATCCAGCTCCAGGCCGCTCAGGTTGACGGTCACCGTCGCGCTGCCCAGCGTGATATTCGCCACCGGAACGGTTCCGTTGCGTATGACGGTCCCGTTCTCCTGAATGGCCCAGCTAATATTCAGATTGCCCAGCGTAATGAGCGTGGAGACATCAAAGACCAGTGACGCGCCTTTAAGTACGGTGCCCGTTGCAACGTCAAAGGTGCCGCTCCCGCTGCCCGATTTGCCGAGTAGCCCCCAACTGGCGCTGCCGACGCTGGAGTCCAGCCAGGCAGCGGTATCCTGAAGCGTGGCGACGCTGAGGGTATCGCTGACATCATTAATCGCATCCAGCGCCCTGGCGGTTGGCGTGATATTGAGCGAGGCCGTATCGGTATCGCCGTTTGGCGCTTTGACCGTATAGATAAAGCTGTCCGGCGTTTTAATGCTGTCGGCGCCGACGCCGTTCTTCAGCGTGTAGGTATAGTTGCCTCTTGCGTCAATGATGAGCGAGCCATACAGCCCGTTTACCTCCGTTGTGCCGGTCGCCGCAATCGCCACGCCGTTTACTTCAGTGAGGAGGGCGTCCGTAGGGACGACATCATTGGTCAGTACGTTGCCGGTGGTGTTGGCGGTGATACTGTCAACGGCATAGGTGTGGTCCTGGGAAATCGCCAACGTATAGCCAGTGAGGACGCTAATGCCGCTGGCGGTATTCAGCACGAACAGGTATTCGCCGCCAGGCAACGTCAGGGTCAGCGGCTGGGACTGTCCGGCTAACAGCAGGGTGTTAATCCAGCCCTTTTCCACCCGGAACTGCTCATATTGCTGAATGGCATCGTTGAAGCGATAAACGTACAGATCGAACGTGGAAACCAGTGAGACGCCGCCGACGGTTCCCTGTAACGTCATGGTTCGCGTAGCGCCTTCTTCAACGTTAAAGATGATCGGATTAGTCATATCATCAAGCAGATTCGCGTTCAGTACATTACCAAGTCCGACGCTTAATACCGTGACGCCGCTTTGTGTCGAGGGACCGTTGTTGACGTAGCTAACGTGAGTATCAAAGACCAGCGAGGCGTTATTGTCTGTCGCTATCACGCTGCCCGGTACAGGCGCGGGACCCAAATTAATAACCAGTTGCGCGGCGCTGCTACCGACGCCATTCTGGGTGATGGTGTAGGTGAAGCTCTCTTTATGTCCGTATCCCGCCGTGGGCTTAGTCAGCGTGTAGGTGTAACTGCCATCCTGATTAATGTGCAGCGTGCCGTATTGCCCCAGGATATCCACGCCGCCCGCGCCGACCGGCGTACTGACGCCGTTGGCGTTGGTGATGGCGGTGACCGTGGTGCCCGTCGGCGCGGTATCATCAGCCATGACGTTGCCGGTACTGATGGTTGGCCCGCTAATAATACCTGCGCTGGTCTGGTGTACATCGACATCCAGGCTGGTATATGACCCGGTGGCGAGCAGACTGGTGTTATAAGTGAGTACCCGGTACTGGCCTTCGCCCAGTCCGTTCAGGTTCAGGGTAACGCCGCTCCCGGTCAGGGTAAGCAAATTCGCGAAGTCGCCAACGGCGGTGTTGACGATCGTCGTCCAGGCGCCGAGGCTGGTGTCATAGCGCTGTAACACTATCTCCTGAGTGCTGAGCAGCGAAAGCACGATTCCCGTTGCGGCGGCATCGATGGTGACGTCGCCCGTACCACCTTCAGCAATGGTGAACTCAACCTGAGCGGTATCGTTACCCAAAACCGAGGCGACATTGCCAAGCGCGCCAACCAGCAGCAGGCCGTAATCCGAATAGTTTTGCGTGCTGGTGACGGCGGTAGAGGTCAGATCAAGGCTGGTGATGTTATCCCTTGCCGCCAGCGGCAGAACCGGCGCGGTAATGCCTAACGTGCCAGAGGCGTTACCCGCAGCGTCAGTCGCCGTCACGTTAATGAGTTGACCTTCAATTTGTTTTGTCG
Source organism: Salmonella sp. SAL00670 (assembly GCF_046552235.1). Classification (NCBI taxonomy): domain Bacteria; kingdom Pseudomonadati; phylum Pseudomonadota; class Gammaproteobacteria; order Enterobacterales; family Enterobacteriaceae; genus Salmonella; species Salmonella sp. SAL00670. Next base: position 64,169 of record NZ_JBGDUO010000002.1, on the reverse strand, counting down.
GCAAGGTGAGAGACCATGCGCCGTTGCTGCCGGCGGTGGTGGTGAGCGTCACGCCGCCCGCCAGCGTGACGGTTACGGTGCTGTTTGCCTCTGCCTGTCCGGAAAGTGAACCGCCATCGGCGCTGAGCGTACCTGACGGCGTACCGGGCGCCAGCGTATCGACAATCACCGTCGCGGCGGTGGAGACGCTGCCTGTACCGTTGGCGTTAGTCGCGGTGGCGGTGAAGGCGTGGCTGCCTTCGGTCAAATTGCCTGTCGGGGTAAAGCTCCAGTTTCCGCTGGCGTTCGCCGTGGTGGTGCCGAGCAGCGCCCCGTTGTTATAAATGCTCACCGTGGCGCCCGCCTGAGCGGTACCATTCAATGTGGGTTGTGCGTCATTAGTGACCTGGCCGTTGGCGATAGCGCCGGTATAAATACCCACATCATCCACTACGTTGGTGATGATCGGCGCTTCCGGCACGCGCGTATCGGGCGCGGTAAATCCGGCGGCAATGCCAGTGTTGCCTGCTTTATCCTGGGCAAATGCCAGTAGCGGCTGACCATTGGTCTGCGCGGGCGTGAGTGTGGCGGTGAAGCTGCCTGTACCGTCGGCGGTGGCGGTTCCCAGTACCACACCAGTCTCAGAGGTAATCGTCACTGTACTGCCTGCTTCCGCGGTGCCCGTCACCCGATTACCGGTAGCATTGATGACCAGGTTACCGGGCGCGCCGGGCGCAATGGTATCCACGATAATCGTTGTCGATGGCGAAGCGGCGCTAACGTTGCCAGCCGCATCGGCGGCGCTAACGCTATAGGCGTGACTTCCCTGGCCGAGCGCGGCGGTTGGCGTCCAGCTCCAGTTGCCGCTGGCATTGGCGTTCACGGTCGCGACCAGCGCGCCATTATCGAAGATGCTTACCGCGCTGTTGGCTTCCGCGGTACCGTTGAGCGTCGGCTGTGTGTCGTTGGTCGATTGTCCATTGCCAATGGCGCCGGTGTTGTTCGGGACATCATCAACGATGCTGGTTATAAGCGGAACCGTTGGCGCAAGGGTATCGACCACGATAGTAAAACCGCTGGTGGCCGGGCTAACGTTGCCTGCCGGGTCGGTGGCGGTCACTGTTAATATGCGCGTGCCGTCGTTTAACCCTGTCGTCGGCGTGAAGCTCCACGCGCCGCCCGCGTTAGCCGAGGTGACGCCAAGCAGAGTGTTGCCATCATAGATACTGACCACGCTGCCCGCTTCGGCAGTGCCGTTCAGCGTGGGGCGGTTATCATTGGTTATCTGACCATTAGCGAGATTTCCTGTGACCCCACCCGCGACGTCATCCACCACGGACGTCAGGATTGGCGTTTGCGGCGCGGTGGTATCGATCGTCAGGGTGAAAGCCGTACTGTTCGGGCTGCTGTTTCCTGCGGCATCGGTGGCGACGGCGGTGATGACGTGCGTTCCGCTTGCCAGCGTTGAGGTGGAGACGCTCCACGCGCCGTCAGGCTGAGCCGTTGTCGTGCCAATGACCGTACCATTTTCATAGAGCGTGATCGTGGCGCCGGCTTCTGCGGTGCCGCTGAAGGTTGGCGTAGGATCGTTGGTATTTTGGCCGTTCGCGATCGTGCCGAGGCCTGGCGCCTGATCGTCACTGACTGATGTGATTACCGGCGTCAGCGGCGGCGTAGTATCGACGACGAAATTAACGCTGTCCGAAACGGGGCTGGCGTTGCCTGCGGCATCAACGGCAATGACGGTAATTACATGGTTGCCCGTCGCCAGCGAGGCATCGGGCGTGTAGCGCCAGCTATTGCTATTGTCGGCGGGAATTTCAGCCAGCAGCGTGCCGTTATCGTAGAGACGAATAGTTGTGTTGGCTTCACGGGTGCCGCTAATGACAGGGCGCGCCTCGTCTGTGATCTGCCCTGAACTCAGATTGCCGGTAATGGGGCCCGTACCGTCGTAGACCGTATCAATAACAGGCGCGGCGGGAGCCGTGGTATCAATAGTAAACGAGCGTATTTCGGACGCGGCGCTGGTATTGCCTGCCGCATCGGTTGCTGTCGCCGTCAGGTTCCAGACGCCCGCGCCCAGCGAGGTAGACGGTGTAAAGCTCCAGCTACCGTTGGCCTGAACTTGCGCCGTGCCGACCAGCGCGCTGCCATTATAAATCGAGATGGTTGTACCCGCCTCACCGGTACCCGAGAGTGTTGGTCGGGTTTCGTTCGTCGAGCCGCCGTTGGGGACGATGCCCGTCACCGGCGCCGTATTGTCTGCCACGCTGGCGATAACCGGCGCGGCGGGCGGTGTGGCGTCAATCGTCAGCACAAATCCGCTGGACACCGCGCTGCTATTACCCGCCGGATCGGTGGCGCTAAGGGTGAACGTGTGGCTACCGTTTGCAAGCGGCGTCTGCGGCGTGAAACTCCACGTGCCGTCGCTATTCACCGTCGTGGTACCGATGGACGCGGAATTACCGTCAAGATAGACATTAATCGTCGCACCTGCCTCTCCGCGCCCGTTCAGGGTGGGCGTCGCATCGTTCGTTAGCTGCCCGCTAACCAGGTTGCCGGTAATACCGGGCTGGTCATCCACGACGGAGGTGAGAACCGGGATCGCCGGAGGCGTAATATCGACCACGATCGTCCACGGCGCGGAGACCGCGCTGGTATTGCCCGCCGGATCGGTAGCGCTAACCGTCAGATTATGGCTTCCCTCTGACAAATTGCGGGGCACCGGGAAGGTCCAGCTACCGTTTTCGCCTACCTGAGCCGTGCCAAGCGGCGTACCGTTATCAAAAATGGTGATTGTCGCGCCAGGTTCGCCAGTTCCGTTCAGTATTGGCTGTCGATCGTCGGTGGATTGCCCCGGTAACACCGGGACGGTCGGTTGATTGTTATCGTCAATCACGGAGGTGATAACCGGCACATCTGGCGCCAGCGCGTCAATGTTCAGCGTAAAGCCGTCCGAAGGCTGGCCGCTATTGCCAGCGGGATCGGTCGCCACGGCGGTAAAGATGTGTGCGATGCTCTCCAGCGGCGCGTTCGGGGTGAAGCGCCAGTTGCCGCTTTGATCTACCGTGGCGGAACCGATTTCTACGCCGTTATCCAGAATGCGGATCGTGGCGCCTGCTTCTCCCGTTCCGTTGAGCGTCGGGCGTGAATCATTGGTGAGCGCGCCGTTATCCAGCGTACCGGTCATGCCGGGGACATCATCCGTTGCGCTGGTAATAACCGGTTGCGCCGGCGCGCTAAGATCGACAGTGATCCCGACCGGTGCGGACAGGCCGCCCGGGCCATTCGCATTGGTTGCCTGGACGGTGAAGTAATGTGTGCTTTCGCTTAATGGCGTCGCGATCTCAAAGATCCAGTTCCCGCTGGCGTCAACGGTGGCAAAGCCTGCCGAATCGCCATCAATGAAGACTTCAACGGTAGAGCCGATATCCGTGGTGCCGCGCAGCGTCGGCGTGGTGTCGTCCGTGGCGCCGCCCGCCGCAATATTCCCCTGTACGCTCCCGACATCATCTTCAATCGCCGTGATGGCCGGGACGGCGGGCAGACCGCTGTCGGAAGCAGGAAAATTCGTAGCCGGGCCGTTATTCCCCGCGCGATCGATAGCAATTGCCGTCAGCGTACCGCCATCGGTTTGCGCCGGACTGAGCGTAACGACGAATTCACCGGTGCCATTAGCGACAGCGCTGCCGACCAGGGTGCCATCGGCATGGTGAATTTCAACGGTAGCGTAAGGATCGGCAAGTCCGGCCACGCGCGTGCCATCGTCATCCACCGTCTGGACTGTTGGCGCGGGCGGGGCGGTGATATCCACGGTAATGGTGATCGGTTGGGTTTGCGCCGTGGTATTTCCAGCGTCGTCAGTCGCGCTGAAGGTTAGCGCATGGCTGACTTCTGATAATTCGGGCGTATTGAATGTCCAGACCCCGTCGGTGACGAGCGCCGTCCCTATTGCCACGCCATTGTCGTAAATCGTGACGGTGCTGCCGTTTTCGCCGCTGCCGTTAATAGTCAGCGTCCGATCGTTAGTAAAGGCGCCATCGGTTAATGGCCCGGTCACTGGTGCAACATCGTCGAGGATCTCATTGACGACGGGCGGCTGCAACGGAACGGTGTCGACGGTGAAGGTAAAGCTGTTCGATACGCCGCTGCTGTTTCCGGCTGCATCGGCGGCAATGGCGGTCAGGGTGTAGACGCCATCCGGCAACGCGCTGGTCACCGGCAGCGTCCAGGTACCGGTCTCATCGACGGTGACTACGCCCACGACACTACTGCCGTTATAGAGCGTGATCACGCTGCCGATGTCGCCAGTGCCGTGAATGACCGGTGTATTGTCGTCAGTGGTTGCGCCGCTGACAATAGTATCCTGGACTTCGCCGACGTTATCTTCGGCAAAAGTGATAACCGGATTGGCGGGCGCAGTGGTGTCTAGCGTAAAAGTGACTGAGGCGGAAGGTGGACTGATATTGCCCGCTATATCGGTTTCCGTGACGGTAATGGTATAGGTTTCTGGCGTCAGTGCCGCAGGCGTAAAGCTCCAGCTTCCGTTATCGCCTACCGTTGTGCGACCAATTTCACTGCCATTATTGTAGAGAATAATCGTGCTGCCGATCTCTCCCGTGCCGCTGAAGGTCGGTGTGGTATCGTTCGTTGCGCCATTATTGCCGATGTTGCCGATAACCGGCGCGACGTTATCGCTGATTAGCGGCGCGTCAGGCTGCGCTGGAGGCTGGGTATCAAGGGTAACGGAGAAAACGCCGGAGGTGGGGCTACTATTGCCTGCGGCATCCGTGGCGGTGGCCGTCAGGATGTTTAATCCTTCGCTCAGATTACGGGTTAGCGGATAGGTCCAGCTACCCTGTGGATTGACCTGGACGGTAGCCAGTTCTACGCCGTTATTGTACAGGGTGATGATGGCGCCGGGTTCGCCGGTGCCGCTGAGGGTCGGCATACGCTGATTGGTAATACTGCCGTTTGCCAGTAGCACCTCGCCTTCTCCGCCGGTGATGGCGGCTGACACGATCTGCGGCGCATCCGGCGCCTGGGTATCGACGCGCAGGGTAAAGCTGAGGGATTCGGGACTTTCGTTCCCCGCCGGATCGTTGGCGCGAGCGGTCAGAAGGTGGTCGCCGTCGCCCAGCGCGGCAGGCGGCGTAAACTGCCAGCGCCCGTCCGTGCCGACCAGCGCCTGACCTATGGCATTGCCGTTATCGTAAAGGATGATTGTGTCGCCTGCGGTGCCGCTACCGCTCAACCGGGGCTGGGATTCCTGGGTAATCTGATTGGTATCAATCGTATTTCCGTCGCCGTCAGCTACGCCGATAACGCCGGGGGCGGCAGGGGCCTGGGTATCAATGGTAATCGTAAAATCGGTCGAAAAAGGCGTGGTGTTGCCGTTACTGTCGCTGGCCGTCACAGTAAAGGTGTAGGTGTCGTCCGCCAGTGGCGAGGTCGTGGTGTAGGCGTAGCTCCAGACGCCGGAATTACCGACGATAATATCTGCTATCCGGGCGCCATTCTGATACAGGTGTACTGTGGAACCCGGTTCACCTGTACCGTTAATCGTTGGCGTGCTGTCGTTAGTGAGCCCCAGATGCGCGACGCTACCGAGAATACCCGGCGCATCATCTGTAATGAAGGTGATTACCGGTTGCTGCGGCGATTGCGTATCGACCACCAGGTCGAATGACGCGGCCGGACTGGCATTGCCTTTAGCGTCGGTTGCGATTACGGTCAGTCGATGCGCGCCTTCACCTAAATTTTGCGACGGCGTAAACGTCCAGGTGCCGTTGGGCTGTAGCGTGGCGAGTCCCAGCGAAACACCGTTATCAAAAATTTCGACACGCGCGCCAGCCTCCGCCGTACCGCTAAGGGTGGGGCGGTTGTCATTGGTGGTTTGTCCGTTAACCAGCGGCCCGGTGAAGCTTTCAACATCGTCCAGCACCTGAGTGATAATGGGCTTATCCGGGGCGGTGATATCGGGCGCTTGCGCTGTAGTTGGCGGGCTGACATTGTTGGCGCTGTCGGTGGCGGTGACGGTAACCTGTTCGCCGTTGGTCTGTGCGGGGACGAGGGGAAGGGTAAAATGACCTTCGCCATCTGCTTTGCCGCTGCCAAGCGGCTTGCCGTCCGGCGTGGCGATCGTGATGGCGCTACCCGGTTCGGCGGTGCCGCTGATACTGGTGCCATCCTCACTAATTACCACGTTTTTTGGCATTTCCGGCGCGGTACTGTCCGGCGCGATAACCGTCGCGGCGGCGCTTTCGTTTTTCGCGACATCGGTGGCGGTAGCGATAAGCGCCTGGCCGTTAGTCTGCGCCGTATTCAGCGGAACGATAAATTGTCCGTTGCCATTAGCGACGGCGCTGCCAAGTACGGTGTTGCTACTGTCGCGGATAGTGACCGTTGCCCCGGCTTCCGCCTGACCGCTTACGGACAGACCGTCGGTCGCCACGGTAAGACCGTCCGGTGCCGCAGGCGCAGTTTTATCCGGCGCGTTCAGCGTTTCTACCGGGCCGCTATTCGCGGCTTTATCGGTAACGCTAATGCTTAATGTTTCGCCGTTAATTTTCGCCGGGCTAATACCTATTGAGAAGGTACCGTCGTCGCCTGCCGTTCCACTCCCGAGCGTATTTCCCAGGCTGTCTTTGATAACCACAGTACTGCCAGCTTCCGTAGTGCCGGTGAGTCTGTCGCCGACGTCGCTAACCGCCAGGCCTTCCAGCACCGGCGGCTGCGTGTCGATATCAATGGTAAAGGAGACGGACTGCCCGCTGGTGCCGCGATCGTTGGTCGCGGTAGCGGTAAAGACATGGTCGCCATCGGCAAGCGCCAGCGAGGGGGTAAAGCTCCATTTGCCGTCAGCGTCGGCGACAATGGGCGGAAAGGTCGCTACAGGAAAGCCATTATCGTTAATCGATATCGTACTGCCTGGTTCAGCAGTACCGCTGAGGGTTGGGCGGTTATCATCTGTGGCATCGCCATTTTTCAGCAGCCCAGTAACGACGCCAGCGTCATCCGTCACGGTAAGGATAGTCGGCTTGGCAGGATACTGTGAGTCAGAAGCGGTAAACTCCGTGGCGGGGCCGATGTTACCGACGGCGTCCTGAATACGCGCTTCCAGACGCTCGCCGTGGGTCTGAGCCGGATTCAGCGTGATGCTGAAGTGGTTATTTTCTCCGGTAATCGTGGAGCCCAGGTAATTTCCCGCCGGGTCATAGATCGACACAGTACTGCCAGCTTCAGCGGTGCCGCTAACGGTTGTGCCGTCTTTCGCAACATTATCAATGATAGCGGCGTCCGGTGGCGTGGTGTCCACAATGATAGTAGGCGTTGTCGTCACGCGGCTCGTGTTTCCGGCTTTGTCGCTTTGTTCGACGGTAAAGGTATGTTCGCCATCTCTTAACGGCGTAGTCGGCGTAAAGGTCCAGCGTCCATTTTCGTCTACGGTAGCGCTGCCGATAACGGTTGAACCCTCTTTAATCGTGATGGTATTGCCTGTCTCTCCCTGCCCGGAAAATAGCGGTTTTGCCTCGTCAGTCCGGTCATTATTCTGTAGCGGCCCGGTGAGCAAACCGGTGTTATCGGCAATCAGTTCAACGCGTGGGGCATCGGGGCTGAGTGTGTCGATAGTCAGCGTAAAGCGGGCTGATTCGCTACTTTCGCCTTTAACGTTAGTCGCAATGGCGGTGAAATGATTTTCCCCATCCGCTAGCGCGCTGGTAATGGCAAAACGCCAGTTTCCGCTGGTATCAACCGTTGTGGAGCCTATTTCCTGACCATTGGCGTAAATATGGATGACTGTGCCTGCGCTGCCGGTGCCCTCCAGAGTGGGGGTACTGTCGTTCGTAAACTGATTATTGCTCAGCGTGCCGGTGAGGGGAGCGGCATCATCGATAGCGGCGGTGATAACCGGTGTATCGGGGAGAGGAATGTTGGGCGCATCAATGGTTGCGGATGGGCCGGTATTGCCGGCATCGTCAGTCGCGGTCACGGTAAGTTGTTCGCCGCTAATCTGTGGCGCTGTCAGATCAATACTAAATTTACCGTCGCTATCCGCTTTGCCCTCGCCAACGACGTTGCCTGAGGGATCTTTGATGGTAATGGTACTGCCCGCTTCGGCTTGCCCGCTTACCGTTTTTCCGTCCGCTGAAATCAATAATTCGCCGGGAGCGAGAGGCGGGGTAGTATCTACAGGATTACTGCTACCTGGAGTATTGCCGTTGGGGGTACTGCCGCCGGGATTGCTGTTATCAGGGGGATTACCGTCAGGATTGGTGTTATCGGGGGGCGGATTATCGCCATCCGAATGATGGTGGGAATCGCCGCCGCCGGAAGACGCGATAGCGGCAATGCCGCCAGCCGCCACCGCGCCAGCCAGTACCCACGGCCAAACGGCGCCGCCTGCTTCATGGGAAGCGCCAGAAGTGACCAGCAGCTCATTAATATCAGCGATTTGTTCAAAATGTAGCCCGGCTTGCGGATTTTCTACCCACCATAACGTGCCATCGTTTTCCGCCAGTACTAACTGGCTTGCGCCCAGATCGTTGGTAACGTAAAAGTTTTTAATCGTGATCGTTTCGCCGGAATGGAGCCTCACCACCAGATCCTGATTAATGCGCGTAAGTTGACTAATTTCCTCCCGGGCCACTGATAATTTAACAATTGACGGGGCGTTAAGAGTGACCGCTGAGGATTCCACAGTGGTGGAGACGCCAGTCAATTTCGAAACCACGGCGAGTAGACGCATAAATCAGCTCCTGATGGATTTGCTCTGTGTATTAATTAACGGGCACAACGTTCAGGGCAAAATGCGTAGACGAGCCTTCCCGTTCATCGTGAGAGATGAATTTCCGTAGCCATATTCTTTTTTATGAGCGTAGGTGAAGGTCTGGTTTTCTCGCCGAATAACCCTTTGTTTTTTGTGCCTGACTAGTGCTTTCGTATTAGATGATATAGTCAGAAAAAAATCTTTCTGCAAATTAAGATCTATTGATAAAGATGTTAGTGCGTCTGAAATATAACGGAGTTTGTGTTAAGGAGAGGTGGGGTGGGCTAACAACGTATGATGATTTTTTATTTATCTTTATGTTTTGTAATGAATTTTAATTTCTTTTTCTTTTTCTTTTTTAACATAAAAACAATACCTTTTGTGAAGGTATTCAACAATATTAAATTTTATAAAAATCATTTGAAGTATTGTGTTATTAGGCTATAAAAATTTTTTAAACAAAGAATATATTCTTGTTGTGATATTTATTGCTATTGATAAGCGTCAGACACAGAGAATATATTTTCGAGGCATGAATGAGATATGAATATTGACCAGCTTCATACTGAGAAGCTGGTCACAAAAAATGTCTATTATCGGCCTGCATTTTTCATAATGCGTGCTTTATCCAGTTGCCACTCACGTTCTTTAAGATCGGAACGTTTATCATGTTGTTTTTTACCTTTCGCCACGCCGATCTTCACTTTGCACCAGGCATTTTTCCAGTACAGAGAAAGCGCGACGACAGTATAACCTTCACGATTAATACGGCCATACAGCGAATCAAGCTCACGCTGATTTAACAACAGTTTGCGGGTTCGGGTTGGGTCGCATACGACATGTGTCGAGGCGACCGCCATCGGCGTAAAGTTTGCGCCAAACAGCCAGGCCTCGCCATCTTTGAGGATAACGTAACTGTCGCCGATATTGGCTTTTCCTGCGCGCAGAGATTTTACTTCCCAGCCTTGCAGGGCGAGACCAGCCTCGAACTCTTCTTCGATAAAGTATTCGTGCCGGGCGCGCTTATTCAGCGCGATGGTGGCTGAGCCCGGTTTATGTGCTTTTTTCTTCGTCATAAGTGTCGTGAATTCATAGGTAATCTGATATCGAAAACACCCCATTACGTCCTGATGAGGTGCAAAAATCTATCTTAGCATGAGTTGGGCTATGCACGCACAATTAAGGCATGACGGTTGGGGACAGCATTTTTTTTACTCGCTGATAAGTGGTATTATTTACACGATTTATGTTGATGGGAATTGCTATGCCTCAGATTAGTCGGACTGCTTTAGTCCCCTACAGTGCGGAACAGATGTATCAGTTAGTGAATGACGTGCAATCGTATCCCCAGTTTTTGCCTGGGTGTGTTGGCAGTCGCGTCCTGGAGTCATCGCCAGCACAGATGACGGCGGCTGTTGACGTGTCGAAGGCGGGTATCAGCAAGACGTTTACGACGCGTAATCAGCTAACGCGTAACCAGAGCATTCTGATGCATCTGGTGGATGGCCCCTTTAAAAAGCTGATCGGCGGCTGGAAATTTACCCCGCTCAGCCCCGAGGCGTGCCGTATTGAGTTTCAGCTTGATTTTGAGTTTACCAATAAACTCATTGAGCTGGCGTTCGGTCGTGTATTCAAAGAGTTAGCGTCCAACATGGTGCAGGCGTTTACGGTACGCGCCAAAGAGGTTTACCGTGCCGGATAAACTTGTGGTTGAAGTGGCTTATGCGCTGCCGGAAAAGCAGTATTTGCAGCGCGTAACGCTGGAGGAGGGCGCGACGGTCGAAGAGGCGATTCGCGCTTCCGGCTTGCTGGAATTGCGCACGGATATCGATCTGGCGAAAAATAAAGTAGGTATCTACAGTCGTCCGGTAAAACTCACCGATACGGTGCAGGATGGCGATCGGGTTGAAATTTACCGTCCCTTAATCGCCGATCCAAAAGCATTACGCCGCCAGCGTGCCGAAAAATCGGCTGGCAGATAATTAGCCTCTTTTGCCGGATAACGGTGTGAAAGCCGTACCACACCTGAAGCACAGGCGTGCCTGTAAGCCAGATAAACGTAGCGCCATCAGGCAAATTCGTACCAAATGGCGGGGGAGAGGTTTGCAGGCCTGATGAACGTAACCTCATCAGGCGGTATCACAAAATTACTTCGTCAACGCCGGTTTGTTATCAATATTGGTTAACACGCCGCTGCTGTTAAAGGTGAGCGTCAGAGTCTGCTGCGTCACGTTCTCATGTCCTGGCTGCTGGCGGAAGACATAAAACCAGGTGTTCGTACCAAAAGGATCGGTCATCATCGGCGTGCCTAAAGCATACGCAACCTGTTGTTGCGTCATACCAACACGCACTTTGGCGACATCCGTAGGTGTAAGATAGTTCCCCTGATTGATGTCAGGTCGGTAAACCACTCGCTCCAGAGTGGAACAGCCTGCGGTCAACATCAGGAGTACTGCTGCGGCAGCAGTCAGCGTTTTACAGCGCATAGTGATTGGGTTCCTTTTCGGGCCTGAGCAGTACGTGGCTCATATTAATATGCCGATGATAATAGACCTTTCATCACTTTAAAACCTTTTGCTGTCGGGTCTTACGGCGTTTTTGTTGTGAACTCAGACCTTCGGGAGATAAAAAAGTTTACGCCGCCAGCAGTTCTTTTGCGTTTGCCAGCGTATTACGCGTAACTTCACTTCCTCCCAACAGGCGGGCCAGTTCCTGTAAACGCGCACGTTTATCCAAAGGTTGCATATGGGTTTCGGTCATTGCCCCGTCTGTTTCTTTACTGACAAAGAAGTGCTGGTGACCGCACCCGGCTACCTGTGGCAGGTGAGTGACGCACATCACCTGAGTGGATTCGCCAAGCTGACGCAGGAGTTTACCGACCACGGCGGCGGTTGGGCCGCTGATGCCAACATCGACCTCGTCAAAAATCAGCGCTGGCGTTTCCATTTTGCGCGCGGTAATCACCTGAATAGCCAGCGCAATGCGCGACAGTTCACCGCCAGACGCGACTTTAGCGATAGGCTGCAGCGGCTGACCTGGGTTTGTCGTCACTTTAAACTCCACGCGATCGGCGCCGTCGTTGCTCAGATGATGCTCATCAAATTTCACGTCGATAGTAAACAGACCGTGCGGCATCGAAAGTAAATGCATACTTTCAGTGATCAACTGCCCCAGCTCCTGGGCGTAAAACTGACGCTGTTGATGCAGCGCTTGCGCCGTTTCCAGCGCTTGTTGGTGATGCTTATTAACCGCCAGCGTTAGCGTTTCCAGCGAATCGGCCTGATCGTCGAGCTGCTGCTGTTCTTCGAGCAGTGACTGATAAAGCTGCGGCAGCGCTTCCGGGCTGACGTGATGTTTTCGCGCCAGCGAAATTTGTTTAGCGATGCGCTGTTCAAGCTCAAACAGGCGATTGGGGTCTAAATCCAGACGCTCGCAATAGTGGCGTAATTCATCGCTGGCTTCGGTGAGTTGGATAGTGGCTTCTTCCAGCATATCCAGGATGCCGGAAAGCTTGCTGTCCATACCTACCAGCTCGCTAACCAGTTGTTTTGCGCTATATAACTGGCTTTGCAGGTTAACGTCTTCGCCGTCCGCGAGTAGCGCCAGAGCGTTCTGGCTGGTCGTAAGCAACTGCCCGCTGTTGGCCAGCCGTTTGTACTCTTCGTCAATTTGCTCGAATTCGCCGGCCTGCGGATTAAAGTCGTTCAACTCTTTTAACTGATATTGCAGCAGTTCCGCGCGCGCGGCGCGTTCCTGGCTTTGTTGCTGGTGATGGGCGAGATCGCGGCAGCTTTGATGCCATAATTGGTAGCGAGCAGCCATCTGCTGCGCTAAAGCGGCTTCGTTGGCATAGCTATCCAGCAGCGATTTTTGCTGTTCGGGTTTGGTAAGCTGCTGGTGCGCATGTTGGCCGTGAATTTGAATCAGCAACTGACCGAGCTCGCGCAATTGAGACAGGGGCACAGCGGTGCCGTTAATAAAGCCCCGTGAGCGGCCATCGCTGCTGATAACGCGGCGAAGTAAGCATTCGCGACCTTCTTCAAGCTGGTTTTCTTCCAGCCAGCGCAATGCCGCAGGCGTGTCTTTCAGCGCAAAGCGGGCACACAAATCGGCGCGGGTCGCTCCGGTACGGACCATATCGGCCTCAGCGCGACCGCCCAGACACAGACCCAGGGCATCAATCGCAATAGATTTACCCGCGCCGGTTTCACCAGTAATGACGGTCATTCCGCTCTGAAAATCGATCTCAAGCTCACGAACGATAGCAAAATTGCTGATGGTCAGTTGCGCCAACATAGCTGTTTTCCTGTATGAAAAACCATGACTGTAATTAAATACAGTATAAACTGGTTTTTTATACAGTAAAGAGGCTAACGTAAAATTAGAATAATTTTTTTGACCAGCCGAGTTTTGTGCTTAATGTATTGAAATAGCTATAGTCTTTGGGATGTATCAGGTTGAGATGGTAGTCGCAGCGGCGAATCAGCACATCTTCTCCTTCCTGAATAGGCAGCGCTATCTGACTGTCGCAGCTAATTTCCAGATCGCTACGGCGATGCGAAAAACGCAGACGAATCGTGCTACTGCTGTTAATGACTAACGGGCGTGCCGACAAGGTATGCGGGAACATCGGCACCAGGGTGATGGCATCCAGTGAAGGGGTCAGAATAGGGCCGCCTGCGGAGAGCGAATAGGCGGTGGAGCCGGTCGGCGTAGAAATGATCAGACCATCAGATCGCTGTGAAAAAGCGAAGGTTTCATCAATATAAACCTCGAATTCGATCATATGCGCCACTTTTCCCGGATGCAGCACCACTTCATTAATGGCTGTGCTGATACGCTTCTGGCGGTCCTGTTGGCAGACCTGCGCTTCCAGCAGAAAACGTTTTTCGGAGATATAGCGCCCTTCCAGCACATCAGATAATTGTTGCAGGGCGTTGTCCGGATCGAGATCGGTCAGGAAGCCAAGATTACCGCGGTTAATGCCAATCACATTGATGTCATAACGCGCCAGCGTACGCGCTGCGCCAAGCATATTGCCGTCGCCGCCCACAACTACCGCCAGATCCGCCTGTTGACCAATTTCCGCCAGCGTGCCGGTTGGCACATTTTTTAGCTGTAATTCGTGGGCGATTTGTTGCTCCACAATGACCTCATAACCCTGATCGCATAGCCAACGGTAGAGCATTTCATGTGTCGTGAGTGCGGTGGGATGACGCGGATGCCCCACAATGCCGATACACTTGAAATGATTATTCATTTTTCTGAGGTCCTTGTAGCGAAGATTGATGACAATGTGAGTACTTCCCTTGAAACCCTGAATCTGATCCCCATAATAAGCGAAGTTAGCGAGATGAATGCGAAAAAAACGCGGAGAAATTCATGAGTAGTAAAGAACAGAAAACGCCTGAGGGGCAAGCCCCGGAAGAAATTATCATGGATCAGCACGAAGAGGTTGAGGCAGTTGAACCAAACGATTCTGCTGAGCAGGTGGATCCGCGCGATGAAAAAATTGCGAATCTGGAAGTTCAGCTTGCAGAAGCCCAGACTCGCGAACGCGACACCGTGTTGCGCATCAAAGCGGAAATGGAAAACCTGCGCCGTCGTACTGAACAGGATATCGAAAAAGCGCATAAATTCGCTCTCGAGAAGTTCGTCAACGAATTGCTGCCGGTCATCGATAGCCTGGATCGCGCGCTGGAAGTCGCAGACAAAGCCAATCCGGATATGGCGGCAATGGTCGAAGGGATTGAGCTGACGCTGAAGTCTATGCTGGATGTGGTGCGTAAATTCGGCGTGGAAGTGATTGCTGAGACCAACGTGCCGCTGGACCCGAACGTGCATCAGGCGATTGCGATGGTGGAGTCGGAAGAGGTTCCGGCAGGCAATGTGCTGGGTATTATGCAGAAAGGCTATACGCTGAACGGTCGTACCATTCGCGCGGCGATGGTGACGGTAGCGAAGGCGAAGTAAAAGTTTGATGGCCGATGTAAAGTCGGCCATTTTTTTAGCTTAAAAAATCCTGCACTTCCAGCCACGGCGTGTTGAAGTCCTCTATTTTTTTATATTCGCTCATTGGCAGAACGACCACATTATAGGTGTCAGATCCTTCATTCAGATCAAAAATCTGGAAGCCCCTCTTATTGAGTTCGGTCTGGATGCGTTCAAAGATCTCGTCAAGGTAACGGTCCCCGGCTTCACAGACATCGGAGATTTCATCCTCTTGGGTTATTTCGACAAGAAGATTTCTTAATTCCTCAGAATCCGTCAGGTTTTTTGTGAGTTCATAAAAGCGATCTGCGGCAAAATTAGCCAGTTCGCCTTCTTCATCTTCACCTTTCCAGTCAACGAGGTGAATAAATCCTTCGCCGCGTAGAACTTGTAAAAATGCCTGTGCCAGCTCGTTATTTCCGAGATCGCCACCGCTACAATCCAGGACGTCCTGCAACCCATATTCGTCTTCATCTTCGTCTTCAAAGATTTCAGGTTGCGTCGAAAGTTGAGAGAAAATAGTGGGCCATAAGGTTGGGTTGTGTGATAAAAAAACGTTGGCGACGACGTTGAGGTCGTCTGCAAAATTCTTATCCCATTCAATTACATAATCTTCTGACATAACATCAATATCCTTTCTGAATGCCTGAAAAGACATTATTGCATTGTTAAGTAAATGGCAGGAATTGATGGAATCTTAAAAGACGGCGATAAAAAAGGCGAACCGGAGTTCGCCATTGTGTTACTCCGCCACACTCTCGCGCAGCGGCTTTACCGGTACAACCTTTACCTGCTTAATCATATTTTCCTGTACATCGAGAATATCGATATCGTACTGCTCAATGCGTACGCGCGTGCCAGCAACCGGAATTTCCTCCAGCGCCTCCAGAATCACCCCGTTGACGGTGCGCGCGTCATCTTCCGGCAGGTGCCAGTTAAACGCTTTATTGATTTCCCGGACGTTGGCGGTACCGTCAATAATGACCGAACCGTCGTTTTGCGGCGTGACCTCTTCCGCCAGTGTCGGCGACATCGATGTGGTGAAGTCGCCGACGATCTCTTCGAGAATATCTTCCACGGTGACCAGACCCTGGATATCGCCATATTCGTTGACGACCAGTCCGACTTTCTTTTTATTGCGCTGAAATTTAATCAGTTGCGTACTGAGCGGCGTACCTTCCGGGACGTAATAGATTTCATCGGCGGCGCGCAGCATCATCTCTTTGGTGAACTCTTTTTTCTCGGCCATTAACCGCCAGGCTTCACGCACGCGCAGCATACTGATGGCGTCATCCAGCGAATCGCGATAGAGCACAATGCGTCCGTGCGGCGAGTGGGTGAGCTGCCGCTCGATAGACTTCCAGTCGTCATTGATATCGATCCCGATAATTTCATTACGCGGCACCATGATGTCATCCACGCTGACCTTTTCCAGGTCGAGAACCGACAGCAGCATATCCTGATTGCGGCGAGAGATTTGCGAACGGGATTCATGCACGATAGTGCGTAATTCCTCTTTGCTTAACGACCCGCTAACCACGATGTCCGTTTTAATTCCCATCAGACGCATCAGCAGGCGGGTGATGGTGTTAAGTAACCACACCAGCGGCATCATCAGTATCTGTAACGGCGCCAGCAGGAAGCTGCTGGGATAGGCCACTTTTTCCGGATAGAGCGCGGCGATAGTTTTGGGCAGGACTTCGGCAAAAACTAACACGACAAACGTCAGTACCCCGGTGGCGATAGCCACGCCAGCGTCGCCGTAAAGCCGCATACCCACAATCGTGCCGAGCGCCGAGGCAAGAATGTTGACCAGGTTATTGCCGATCAGCACCAGGCTTATCAGTCGGTCGGGTTTACGCAGTAATTTTTCTACCCGTTTTGCCGAGCGATTACCTTGCTTCGCCATATGGCGTAAACGGTAACGGTTTAGCGTCATCATTCCAGTTTCGGAACCGGAAAAATAGGCCGAGATGACCACCATGATGATTAATATGATAATCAGCGTGGTGGTGGAGATGTGTTCCAGGGGAAACTCCTTTAAAAGCTTAGCTTACAAATTGCTGTAATATGCGGCTACCAAAATAGGCCAGCGTCAGAATACCCGCGCCTGCGACGTTAAACCACACGACCCGCCGACCCCGCCAGCCCTCATGGTAATGCCCCCACAGCAGAACGATATAGACAAACCATGCCACAATAGAGAGCACGGCTTTATCAATATTTTCAGTACTGAACAGGTTATGCATGTAAAACAGGCCGGTACACAGAGTAAGGGTCAGCAGTACGACGCCAATCTGCGTGATATGAAACATTTTGCGCTCAATGCTCATCAATGGCGGCATTTCATTACTAAACGCCAGCTTTTTGTTCTTCAACTGATAGTCGATCCACGCCAGTTGTAGCGCATACAGCGCGGCGATTATCAGCGTCGCGTAAGAGAAAAGCGACAGACCGATGTGCACCATCATGCCTGGGGTCGCTTCCAGATGCGTAATATATTCATTAGGCATGAACGTGGCGAAGGCCAGGTTAATCAGCGCAAAAGCATAGACAATGGGCAGAAGTAGCCAGCCGCGATTACGCGACGCGACAATGGTCATCACCGTGCAGATCATCAGACTGACCAGCGAACCGACATTCAGCAGGCTCAGGTTTTGTCCACTGTCGCCGCCGGGCAGAATACGCGATTCCAGCGCGACAGCATGGCACACCAGCGCGATGACCGCAGAAAGAATAGCCATACGCCGCCAGCCGCTGTTTTTTTGCAACAGTCCGGGAACGATCAGCGCGAGGCTGAAGGAGTAGGCGACAAGGGCAAGTAAAGCAAAAACGGGCATAGTTGTGTCGACAGTTGACCAGTGAGAAAGAGAAGCAGTATAGCGTTACGTGACCGCAGCTCCAACCGTTGCATAACAACAAAGACGGCTTCATGGTATACTGTGGCGAAATTCTGTAACTGTGTCGCTGCGGCGACCAACCGTTTCCACCCCAGGCGAGAGACAATGTTTGATAATTTAACCGATCGTTTGTCGCGCACGCTGCGCAATATCAGTGGCCGTGGGCGCCTTACTGAAGACAACGTTAAAGAGACGCTGCGCGAAGTGCGCATGGCGCTGCTGGAGGCTGACGTTGCGCTGCCGGTAGTGCGTGAGTTCATCAATCGCGTAAAAGAGAAAGCGGTTGGTCATGAAGTTAACAAGAGCCTGACCCCAGGGCAGGAGTTCGTCAAGATTGTCCGTAGCGAACTGGTTGCGGCGATGGGCGAAGAGAACCAGACGCTGAATTTAGCTGCGCAGCCGCCAGCCGTAGTATTGATGGCGGGTCTGCAGGGGGCGGGTAAAACCACCAGCGTCGGTAAGTTGGGTAAATTCTTGCGCGAGAAGCACAAGAAGAAAGTGCTGGTCGTCTCTGCCGACGTCTATCGCCCGGCGGCGATCAAACAGCTCGAAACGCTGGCTGAGCAGGTTGGCGTGGATTTCTTCCCGTCTGATGTCGGCCAGAAACCGGTTGATATCGTCAACGCCGCGCTGAAAGAAGCGAAGCTCAAATTCTACGACGTGCTGCTGGTGGATACCGCCGGTCGTCTGCACGTTGACGAAGCGATGATGGACGAAATCAAACAGGTCCACGCTTCTATCAAGCCAGTAGAAACGCTGTTTGTCGTCGATGCGATGACCGGTCAGGATGCGGCGAATACCGCAAAAGCCTTTAACGAAGCGCTGCCGTTAACCGGCGTGGTGCTGACCAAAGTTGATGGTGATGCTCGCGGCGGTGCGGCGCTCTCTATTCGTCATATCACCGGCAAGCCGATTAAATTCCTCGGTGTCGGCGAGAAAACCGACGCGCTGGAGCCGTTCCATCCGGATCGTATCGCCTCGCGTATTCTCGGCATGGGCGACGTGCTGTCTCTTATCGAAGATATCGAAAGCAAAGTTGACCGCGCACAGGCTGAGAAGCTGGCGACCAAACTGAAGAAAGGCGACGGTTTCGACCTGAACGACTTCCTGGAACAGCTCAAACAGATGAAAAACATGGGCGGTATGGCCAGTCTGATGGGCAAATTACCGGGCATGGGGCAGATTCCGGACAACGTTAAATCGCAGATGGATGACAAGGTGCTGGTGCGTATGGAAGCGATCATCAATTCGATGACGCTGAAAGAGCGCGCGAAGCCGGAAATCATCAAAGGTTCCCGCAAGCGTCGTATCGCGCAGGGCTGTGGGATGCAGGTGCAGGACGTTAACCGCCTTCTGAAACAGTTCGACGACATGCAGCGCATGATGAAGAAGATGAAGAAGGGCGGGATGGCGAAGATGATGCGGAGTATGAAGGGGATGATGCCGCCAGGCTTCCCGGGTAGATAAATATATCGGGCTACCTTATTTGCCATTTTGACGCCGGAGTGTGCTCGACAAAACACGATAGTGTTTTGAACGCCCTTTAGGGCGGCCCGAAGGGCGAGCGGAGCGAGTAAATGCTCACGTACTGCGTGTACGCTCCGCTTTCTGCGCGCACGCCGACGCCAAACTGGCTGCAACGGTCACGCCCTGGAATCAAGCTTCATCACATGTTGATTGCTTTTTTCCCAGAAATCAGTAAAATTTTCGGGCTTTTAATATGACGCCGGGCTCCGTTCCTCGATGGGGCCCGGTTGTTTTATTCACACAAGAGGATGTTATGGTAACTATTCGTTTAGCTCGTCACGGCGCTAAAAAGCGTCCGTTCTACCAGGTTGTTGTCACCGACAGCCGTAATGCACGCAACGGTCGCTTCATTGAGCGCGTTGGTTTCTTCAACCCAATCGCTAGCGAAAAAGAAGAAGGCACCCGCCTGGATCTGGATCGCATCGCTCACTGGGTTGGCCAGGGCGCAACCATTTCCGATCGCGTTGCGGCGCTGATCAAAGAAGTAAAAAAAGCAGCTTAATCTGTCACGGTGGTCATGATGAGCAAGCAACTCGCCGCACAAGTACCCGCTGAACCGGTTGTACTGGGGAAAATGGGTTCTTCATACGGTATCCGTGGTTGGCTCAGAGTGTTTTCCTCCACTGAAGACGCCGAAAGCATTTTTGACTATCAGCCCTGGTTTATCCAGAAGGCGGGTCAGTGGCAGCAGGTACAGCTGGAAAGCTGGAAGCACCACAATCAGGATCTGATCATCAAGCTGAAAGGCGTTGACGATCGAGATGCCGCGAATCTTCTGACAAATTGCGAAATTGTCGTGGATTCCTCGCAACTTCCTGCGCTTGAGGAGGGAGACTACTACTGGAAAGACCTGATGGGCTGCCAGGTAGTCACCGCTGAAGGCTACGATCTCGGTAAAGTTATCGACATGATGGAAACCGGGTCGAATGACGTTCTCGTCATTAAGGCGAACCTGAAAGATGCATTTGGTATCAAGGAACGACTAGTACCGTTCCTCGATGGGCAGGTTATCAAGAAAGTCGATCTCGCTACTCGTACTATCGAAGTAGACTGGGATCCTGGTTTTTAAACCACCGAATAAACGGTAATAAATGGCGTTATGGGGATTGGCTTGTGTTTATTGGCATCGTTAGCCTGTTTCCTGAAATGTTCCGCGCAATTACCGATTACGGGGTAACTGGCCGGGCAGTAAAAAAAGGCCTGCTGAACATCCAAAGCTGGAGTCCTCGCGACTTCACGCATGACCGGCACCGTACCGTGGACGATCGTCCTTACGGCGGCGGACCAGGGATGTTAATGATGGTGCAACCCTTGCGGGACGCCATTCACGCAGCAAAAGCCGCGGCAGGTGAAGGCGCTAAAGTGATTTATCTGTCGCCTCAGGGACGCAAGCTTGATCAAGCGGGCGTTAGCGAGCTGGCCACGAATCAGAAACTCATTCTGGTGTGTGGTCGCTACGAAGGCGTAGATGAGCGCGTAATTCAGACCGAAATTGACGAAGAATGGTCAATTGGCGATTACGTTCTCAGCGGTGGCGAACTACCGGCAATGACGCTGATTGACTCCGTCGCCCGGTTTATACCGGGGGTTCTGGGGCATGAGGCATCAGCAATCGAAGATTCGTTTGCTGATGGGTTGCTGGATTGTCCGCACTATACGCGCCCTGAAGTGTTAGAGGGGATGGAAGTACCGCCAGTATTGCTGTCGGGAAACCATGCCGAGATACGTCGCTGGCGTTTGAAACAGTCGCTGGGCCGAACCTGGCTTAGAAGACCTGAACTTCTGGAAAACCTGGCTCTGACTGAAGAGCAAGCAAGGTTGCTGGCGGAGTTCAAAACAGAACACGCACAACAGCAGCATAAACATGATGGGATGGCATAGGCCCCCGAATATCAGTTTACCCAGGATAAGAGATTAAATTATGAGCAACATTATTAAGCAACTTGAACAAGAGCAGATGAAGCAGAACGTACCTTCCTTCCGTCCGGGCGATACCGTGGAAGTGAAAGTATGGGTTGTTGAAGGTACCAAGAAACGTCTGCAGGCATTCGAGGGCGTGGTTATCGCTATTCGTAACCGCGGTCTGCACTCTGCATTCACTGTTCGTAAAATTTCCAACGGCGAAGGCGTTGAGCGTGTCTTCCAGACTCACTCTCCGGTAGTTGACAGCATTGCTGTTAAACGTCGTGGTGCTGTTCGTAAAGCTAAACTGTACTACCTGCGTGAGCGTACTGGTAAAGCGGCTCGTATCAAAGAGCGTCTTAACTAAGAACGCGCTTTCGCAACATCCGAAAGCTTGTAGAAAAGAAGGGGCTGGCATTACGCTGGCCCCTTTTTTATGGGGTTGCTCCACGCCATGGACGGTTGCATGATTAGGCCGGGTCTGTGGTCTCAACGCTGAGTCAGAAACGGCCAGGCCCGTTCCTTAATTTAGCGAGCGTTCCGCACGCCGGTGTTTAGCCTGATACATATTTCGATCGGCCAGTTCTTGTAGTTTTTCGGCAGTGGCATGTTCCCATGTCAGCGCAAAGCCAATACTCAGGGTCATCGTTATCCGCTGGCCGTTATGCAGTTCAAAAGGTCGATTAAACGCCTGGGATAGCGCTGCGCAAATACGTTGTACTTCATACTCCGAATGTACATCGTAAAGCACCATCGCAAATTCATCGCCGCCGAGTCGGTAAGTTTGATAACGGCTACCACCGAATTCCGCTAATCTTTTGGCAACCTCTATAAGTACGCGGTCGCCTGCCGCATGTCCCCAGGTATCATTAATATATTTAAAGTTATCGCCATCCAGAAATAACAATGCCGAACTGCTACGAGCGGAATTGTCCTTCATCAGCGCGTTAATACAGCTGCGAAATGCCGCGCGATTGGCAAGCCCCGTCAGCGGATCGTGCAGCGCGGTACGTAGTAACTGGGCATTTTTAGCCTGAAGCCGTAGCTGCCATTCTTCCATCTCATCCAGAAGGCTATTGAAATCCTGCGCAAACAGGTGAAATTCCGCAATACGCTCATCAGGTACCCGGCGTGAAAAATTTCGGTTAGTGCGAACGTCGTGTACAACTTCAGTAATATTTTGCAGCGCATCCACAACGCCATTGTGCAAATAACGCGTGAGCAGCAGGGCAATGCCGGATGCCAGCAGAATACATCCTGTCAGCACTGCCAGCGATAGCCAGATAAAATGACCAATAAGGCTGTCGCGGGCGACAAGCCGTACTTCGCCGATGGCCCTGCCGTTGTGCCAGACGGGTTGTGATACCGGCAATGGAAAAAGCCAGT
The DNA here is from genome assembly GCF_046552235.1 of Salmonella sp. SAL00670. Taxonomy (NCBI): domain Bacteria; kingdom Pseudomonadati; phylum Pseudomonadota; class Gammaproteobacteria; order Enterobacterales; family Enterobacteriaceae; genus Salmonella; species Salmonella sp. SAL00670. The sequence continues at coordinate 41,714 of NZ_JBGDUO010000002.1, read as the reverse complement.
GGCTAATTAAGCCGATGAGCTTATCGTCTGCGGCTCGCGCATCATAGCGCCATGAGGCGATAGTATGGCCATTTTTATCGCGGACCTCCGCCGCTGAAAATTGTCCCTGGCGTCCCAGTGTGGCGAGCGTTTCCGCTGCGGCCGCGTTATCGGAAAATACCAGTGCCGCTTCAAGGCTATGGGCCATTGTGGCGGCGGTCAAATCGAGATTTTTTTGCGCATACTGTTTGAGCGTAAGGACAGACGCAACGCAAATTAATAGCCAGATCAATGTCATTGTAAGCAGCACGCTGATTATACTAATCCGCCGTAGTGTGCGTTTAAATGTTGGTCTGGACAGAGAAAATTCCTTATTCATGCTTTTGATTCCGTGCAAGCATTAATACTTCTGGATTCACTCTCACGCCGCTATGCGAGAGGGAGTCCAGGTTGACGGAAAATTTGACTTCATCATTGTTAATGATCAGACAAAATGCGCTGCCAATAATACATTCGGTATTTTGCTCGGCAATTAATAACAAGGCATTAACTGGATAATGACGCGTTAACTCCACCTGATAAGCTGGCGATTCATTGCCAAAGTAAAAACCATCACAGCGGGCGCTCAGGGCTTCCTGTGTGGTACGGATGACAAGCGGTTGATAAGGGAAAGCCCAGTCAGCCTCTTCGCTAAGTACCCTGACAAAACGCGCAGATGAAAATATGCATAGCCTTGGCGGCCCGGATAACGCCGGCCAGTGTGTATAACTGACGATACCGGAGACGATGGCGCGTACGGATTTCTCTTCTTCCGTGACGCGTTGAGCATACAGAGGCAAGCTTGCTAATAATAGCGATAACAGAAGGATAAATCGGTGAGAAAAACGCATTAACAAGTCCCCACCATCTTCAGTCGTAAAGCATTAAAATACATCCGTGATTGTTTGTAGCAAAATAACATTATTTTGCCATATCGTCATTATGTCTTATTGATAATATGAATAATTTAAGTGATATCCCTGATATTAAATTCTTGTGATAATGGTATTAATCACCCTATATCAGAAAGTAAAAATATGTGTGCGGAGAAAAAATAATCAAAAAATAGCGAGCATCGCTCATTTTACCGCTTTTCTGAGGCTGGGAATAAAATAATTCACTTGTTGTGTAAAGTTTTTGATACGAAATGAGGGGGTTTAATCGACGATTGTGCATGGTGTAAAGTTTATTTTACGTAATATGGATTGAAATCTTTACTTTTTGTGGTATGGTTTAAACATCCTCGTGGAGGATCAACTATCGCAAACAAGAAAAGACAGGATCGCCATCATGCAAAAAGACGCGCTGAATAACGTACGTATCACCGATGAACAGGTATTAATGACGCCGGAGCAGCTTAAAGCGGCCTTTCCCTTGAGCCTGGCGCAGGAAGCGCAGATAGCGCAGTCCCGGGGAATCATTTCTGACATTATTGCCGGGCGCGATCCGCGTCTGTTGGTGGTATGCGGTCCTTGTTCTATTCACGATCCTGAAACCGCTCTGGAATATGCCCGTCGATTTAAAGCCCTTGCCGCAGAGGTCAGCGATAGCCTCTATCTGGTAATGCGCGTCTATTTTGAAAAGCCGCGGACTACCGTCGGCTGGAAAGGGCTGATTAACGATCCTCACATGGATGGCTCATTTGATGTGGAAGCCGGGTTGAAAATAGCGCGTCAGCTACTGGTGGAACTGGTGAATATGGGGTTGCCATTGGCGACCGAAGCGTTGGATCCGAACAGCCCGCAATACCTGGGCGATCTGTTTAGCTGGTCGGCGATAGGCGCGCGCACAACCGAATCGCAAACCCACCGCGAAATGGCGTCTGGTCTTTCTATGCCGGTCGGCTTTAAAAACGGCACGGATGGCAGCCTGGCGACAGCGATTAACGCCATGCGCGCCGCTGCGCAACCTCATCGTTTTGTTGGCATTAACCAGGCCGGTCAGGTTGCGTTATTGCAAACCCAGGGAAATCCGCATGGCCATGTAATTCTGCGTGGCGGCAAAGCGCCAAACTATAGCCCGGCAGATGTCGCTCAGTGTGAAAAAGAGATGGAACAGGCGGGACTACGTCCTTCGCTGATGGTAGATTGCAGTCATGGTAACTCCAATAAAGATTATCGCCGCCAGCCAGCCGTTGCCGAATCTGTGGTTGCGCAGATTAAAGATGGCAATCGTTCAATCATTGGCTTAATGATTGAAAGTAATATTCATGAGGGTAATCAGTCTTCCGAACAGCCGCGCAGCGAAATGAAGTATGGCGTTTCCGTCACCGATGCTTGTATTAGCTGGGAGATGACCGATGCCCTGTTACGTGAAATTCATAAAGATTTGAGCGGCCAGCTGGCGGTGCGCGTCGCATAAGAGGTTGTTATGGTTGCTGAATTGACCGCGTTACGCGATCAAATAGATGATGTCGATAAAGCGTTGTTGAATTTACTGGCTAAGCGCCTGGAACTGGTTGCCAAAGTCGGCGAGGTGAAAAGCCGTTTTGGCCTGCCTATTTACGTGCCGGAGCGTGAGGCCTCTATGCTGGCTTCACGACGGGCGGAAGCAGAAGCGATCGGTGTCCCGCCCGATCTCATTGAAGATGTCCTGCGCCGGGTAATGCGTGAATCTTACTCCAGCGAAAATGATAAGGGGTTCAAAACGCTTTGTCCTTCTCTGCGTCCGGTCGTCATTGTGGGCGGCGGCGGACAGATGGGGCGTCTGTTTGAAAAAATGCTCACGCTGTCGGGCTATCAGGTCCGTATTCTGGAACAGCAGGACTGGCCGCGCGCCAGGGACATTGTCGCCGATGCCGGAATGGTGATCGTCAGCGTGCCGATTCATGTTACTGAACAGGTCATAGCGCAACTGCCGCCCCTGCCGTCCGACTGTATTCTGGTCGATCTGGCATCGGTGAAAAGCGATCCGTTACAGGCAATGTTGGCGGCCCATGATGGCCCCGTGTTGGGCTTGCATCCGATGTTTGGCCCGGACAGCGGGAGCCTGGCGAAGCAGGTGGTGGTCTGGTGTGACGGGCGTCAACCGGAAGCGTATCAGTGGTTCCTTGAGCAAATCCAGGTGTGGGGCGCTCGGTTGCACAGAATTAGCGCTGTCGAGCACGATCAGAACATGGCTTTTATCCAGGCGTTGCGCCATTTTGCTACCTTCGCTTATGGGCTGCATCTGGCGGAAGAGAACGTCCAGCTTGAGCAGCTTCTGGCGCTATCATCGCCGATTTATCGACTGGAGCTGGCGATGGTCGGGCGTCTGTTCGCCCAGGACCCGCAGCTGTATGCGGACATTATTATGTCGTCGGAGCGCAATCTGGCGCTTATCAAGCGTTACTATAAACGTTTTGGCGATGCGATCGGGTTACTGGAACAAGGTGATAAGCAGGCTTTTATCGACAGTTTTCGCAAAGTTGAACACTGGTTTGGCGATTATGCCAGACGCTTCCAGAATGAAAGCCGTGTGTTATTGCGTCAGGCGAATGACAGCCGACCATAATGATGACATCTATACTAAAAGCCAGCTTTGCTGGCTTTTTTCGTTTAAGGAACCGTTATGACTACGCCGCACGTTTTATTTGATTATGCCGGACATTTACCAGAATGCCCCACATGGAGCGAGGATGAAAGCGCGCTGTATTGGACCGATATCCTGGAACAGGAGATCCATCGTTACCATCCGGCGAGCGGGACGCATAGCGTGCTGGCGTTTCCGGAAGAGGTGGGCTGTTTTGCCTTGCGTGAGCAGGGCGGATTTATTGTGGCCATGCGTCATGCTATCTGGCTGGCCGATAAAAATGGATTATTGCAGCGTAAGGTTTGCGACAATCCCTCTAATACGAAACTGGCGCGTTTCAACGATGGCGGCACTGATGGCGATGGACGTTTTTATGCCGGAACGTTCTGGGCGCCAGGTGACTATAATGGCGCGTTGCTGATGCGGATCGATCATGACCTGACGGCAAAAGTGATCCAGTGCGATATCCAGGGACACAACGGCCTGGCGTTCAGCCCGGATAACCAGTGGATGTATACCTCCGATACGCCGAATGGCGTGATATACCGCACGTTACTTGATAAGCATGGCGATCCGGGCAAGCGTGAACTTTTTCGCCATTTTGGCGAAGGAGAAGGACTTCCCGACGGCGCGGCGATGGATAGCGAAGGGTGCTACTGGAGCGCGATGTTTGACGGCTGGCGCGTGGCGCGTTTCTCACCGCAAGGAGAGCAGCTGGAAGAGTACCGGTTGCCGGTACGTTGTCCGACGATGGTTTGCTTTGGCGGCGCAGATATGAAAACGCTGTTTATTACAACTACCAGAGAAAATATGTCTGCTCAGGAAGTGGCGGATTATCCGCTCTCCGGCGCCATCTTCACCCTGCAGGTAGCCGTCGCAGGGATGAAGAAAAGCCGTTTTATTGAACGTCAGGCAGGTTCTACCGGCACGACGTTTTCGCTGGGATAGCAGCCAAGCACTTTCATTGAGCGCGTGATCTCGCCCAGCTCTTTTAGCGCGCTTTGCATTACCTGCGACTCCAGGTTCGCCTGAATATCGAGATAAAACATCTCTTCCCACGGATTGCCGTGAATGGGGCGCGACTCCAGTTTCGTCATGATGAGATTGTGGTTACGCAGCACCAGCAGCGCTTCGACCAGCGCGCCAGCTTGCTGCCCGGTGGCGATTAACAGAGTGGTTTTTGCCGGAACCTGATCGGAAACGTTGATGGCTTTGCGCGCCAGTACCAGAAAGCGGGTGATATTCTGCGTCTGGTTTGCGGCAATGCGTTCCAGCACCTGTAAACCGTGCAACATGCCGCCTGCCTCGCTGCCGAGCGCCGCGACGCGCGGAGAGTTTGCCTGCGCGACTTTTTCCATCGCTGCCGACGTACTCTCGGTATAGTCGATTTTCCAGTGCGGATAGCGGCTCAAAAATTTACTGCACTGCTGAAACGGCTGCGGATGGCTGTACACCGTTTCGATGGTATTCAGATCTGTAGCGCCGGAAACCAGCACGCAGTGATCGATAGTGACAGTCATCTCACCGACAATCGACAGACTGGTGTGTTGCAATAAGTCGTACACATCGTTGATAGCGCCGGAGCTGGTGTTCTCTATCGGAACCACGGCGTAATCGGCCTGGCCGGTTTCGACCTGATGAAAAATATCGGCGAATTTTGCGCAGCCGCTCTCAATAAATTGCTCAAAATGGCGTGCAGCATACTGGCGCGCCGCGAGATGAGAATAGGAGCCTTTCGGCCCAAGAAACGCAATACGTGCCGAATGAGGGTGAGTATTATTCAGATGTTGTTGCAGCAGCGCCTGCTGAGTAAGCACGGAGTCTTCAATGATAAGCTGGAACAGACGGGTAATGTAGTGTGCGTCGAGATGGTGGGCTTTACCGAGATGGATGAGTCTGTCCAGCAGCGCGCGTTCACGATCGATATCCCGAACCGGACGATGCGACAGTAGTTTTGCTTGTCCCACTTCAATCGCCAGCGCGCGTCGTTTTGCCAGTAAGGCCAGTAACTCTTCGTCTAAAGCGCTGATTTTATCTCGCAGCGCCAGTAATGGGTTTTCCGATGTCATAGTGTTGCCTTTTTTGTTATCAATAAAAAAGGCCTCCCGGTGGGGGAGGCCTTCTTGTTCGTCTTCGCATTCTTTATCACATGACGAAACGCCTCCCGGTCAGGGGAAGATAAAAAAGAATGCGAAGAAAAACCGGGTTAGCTTCATAACTGTTTCCTTTGTGTACGTAAGTACAGTACCCGTACTGTTTTAATCCTGTCAACAAAAAACGCGCCCGAAGGTGCGATTGAAATACTTATTAAATAAGACGCTCTTATTTAAATCAATCAGTTATGAGCGCCTTATCAGCCCTAATTACCCCTAAAGTGCCTTAGTTGGTGGACATTATCTGGACACTCCCGCGCATAGGGTTAAACCGTATAGCATCGGATAAATAGTCCGGGGCGAAGTGAGCATACGTCATTGTTTGCTCAATAGTTGTATGCCCCAGGATTCGCTGTAGCGTGATAATGTTTCCACCGTTAATCATGAAATGAGTAGCAAAAGTATGTCGTAACACATGAAGCGCTTGTCCTCTTGGCAGGTCGGGTTTTACCTTACGGAGTACATCGCGAACTCGTTCATAGTTAGTGTCAAACAACTTTCCTGATTTGCGCGTAAGGATGTAGTCAGCTATCTCTTGTGAAATTGGAACTGTCCGGGCCGGGCCAGTTTTAGTCTTGACGAAAGTTACACGATTACTGATAACGTGTTCTGCTTTCAGATTACTGGCTTCGCCCCATCGCGCCCCTGTATTTAGGCATAACACGACAACCCTACGATCATCACCAGTGAGTGCCATTAATAAGTCCCGGATCTCCTCTTCTGACAGGAAGGACATTTCAGTGTTTTCCAGGCGTAGTTTACGCACCTTGTGAAATGGGTTTTCATGATGAAACTCCTCCATATCAATCAGCAGCCTAAACATGCTGGACATAGTACAAAAGTCCCTGTTTACCGTTCCGGCAGACACACCATCATGTAGCCTGCTTGCACGATACTTCATTAAAAAATTACGGGTCAGTTCGTAAACTCTGGGTTCGCCCATTTCACGGTTAATCTTTTCTAGCCGTTTTTTGTATGAGTCACCGTAATTATGGTTTTTACCGTGGTAACTCCACCATAGCGCGATCAAATCAGACAAAAGTCTTCTGTCTGCTGGTTTATCCTGCCACTCTTTATCGTGGAAGTTTGTCAAAACATATTTTTCATATGTCTGAGCTTCTGACTTCCTGTTGAATTTTCGGCGAATCCTCTTTCCTGAAGTTCCGCGCGGTCTTACGTCCACTTCATAACGACCATCATCGAGCTTCTTAATCGACATAGCGAAGCCCTCCGACATCTGAATCATTATGTAAATTATGTGCTAATGCGTATATAAAACAGACAATTAACCAGCCTTCTGGGTGGAGTGGGATGATTTTTTGTCGTCTTGCCCATCAGGGGAGAGAGACGGCGCGACCTGTCCCGCTGCCGGTGCTGTTTTGCCTGTCATTAACCAAAGCGTATATTTTTCAAATCTTGGATGCTGAGTGAACAACATGAGGTTGCCTTCAGTCATCTGTATGCCTTTCACTTCGTAATTAGTTAAAGTGTTGTAGGAAATTCCTATTATTTCAGATAGTTGACTTCTACTTAATCCCTCCGCCTTCCTAATTAATTGGATTTTCTTTCCTGCACTTGACGAGTTGGTCATATGTGACATATCCTTTGCTTGTCAGATGTGACATACAAATACACCCTAGAGCGGATTAAAGCGCCCTAAGAACCCAAACTGACGGAGGATAACACAGATGAAAGAGCTATCCGAAAATGAGATTTCATTACTGGTGACACCAGAACTTTTTGCTACCTACATAGGTAAAACACCGTCTGCGATCCGAAAAATGGCTTCTGCTAATAAGTTGCCAGTTGTACGCATGAAAGATCCTGATAACCCCTCGAAAAAAGGGGGAGAAATTTATATTCATCGTGGCGAATGGGATGATTACGCAGCTTACCTTGCGCAGTCTGCACCGCCTGAGTGGCATAACTGGAAAAACCGCTTATTTACATCTGAACCAGGAATCTTTAAAGAGTGGGCTAAGCGAGTTTTTACGACGAGTAAAACAACAAGCCATAGTAAAAAATAATTTTTTAATTTATTCGGGATTCACTATGAAAGCGAAATACGCCACGCTTATTCGTAGCCTGTTACGTACCTATCGCGAACAGGCAAGTGCTATTGAGAAGGAGTCATTCTCTGTTCATAGCGATGGTATCCAGTTAATGGAGCTAAATTTAAAACTGGCGAAGTGTCTCGAAGGTATGTCTTTAATGGCCAGGTTTAATAATGAATTTGAGGATTATTGTGAACTTCACGAAATTACTATGATGGCTTTTAATGGGAGTATTCCGGTTGATGATAATATTCCAGGCCTCATTTCACTCGCTTCATGCACTGTAAAAAATAATAAATCTGCTGTACAACTTACCGCCGTTAAACGTTAAGGAAATACCATGAAACATTTAATGATTGACCTTGAGACAATGGATAATAAACCAACCGCTGCAATTACTGCTATCGGTGCTGTTCTGTTTAATCCGGAAACGGGTGAAATGGGGGAAACATTCTATCGTCGTATCAGTCTTACAAGTAGCGTTGATTACGACTGCACGATGGGCGCAGATACCGTGTTGTGGTGGCTGCGTCAGTCCATCGAAGCAAAGAGCGAGATTATTAATGATGCGAATTGTCCGCTGGATACCGCCATATCTGACCTTTTCCATTTTATCTGTGAACTCACTGATGCACATCATTTACAGGTCTGGGGTAATGGATCGTCATTCGACAACGTTATTCTTCGTCATGCTGCAAATAAGGTCGGCTTGTTAAGCCCGATGTGGAATTACTGGAATGATCGTGATGTAAGAACAGTAAGTGCACTGGCTAAAGATCTGGGACTGAACATTAATAATATTATTAAGTTTGAAGGCGTCAAACATCACGCTTTATATGATGCTATCCATCAGGCAAAAATTGTTTCTTATGTCTGGACGTACCTCATGAAAATAGCCAGTGTGAAATAATTATGCTGACAGTGACCTCTCATGCGAGTGAAAGTGTCATTAACAAGGCATTTTCAGTGCTGACTGAATATTACAACGGCAAAAAGGTTTATCAGGTTATTAAGCCGAATCATTATTTTTCTGTTCATGTCTCCTATCGCTGGCGTCTGCTTAGTAAGAATAAGGGCAGGGACTGGGAATTAATGACGCATGAGCGATATAACAAACAGTATAAAATATAATTTTTGCCTTTCTTTCACTATTCATATCTGGATTATATATGAACGCTACGATACAACGGGACGTTGTGCGCCGCCTTGTCCGTGACTTTGAATTTAAAGAAAAAGATAAATATTTGCAGCAGGGCATATGCCCTGCCTGTCATAAACGCGAGTTATTTACCAGTATTGAGAAACCCTGGATTCTGAAATGTGGCCGTGAAAATAACTGCGGTCATCAGGTCGTTGTTAAAGAGCTGTATTCGGATATTTTTGAAGACTGGTCTAGGCGTTATCAGGACACGCCCGAAACCCCACATGCGGCGGCAGAAGCCTATCTGCGTGAGGCCAGAGGACTGAATACGGAACCACTGAAAGGCAGTTTTACCCAGGGCGCATTTGTGAAGGATGGTATGGGCTCTGCCACTGTCCGGTTTAAGTTGTCATGTGGTGCCATGTGGGAACGTATCATTGACCAGCCGCAGCGCTTCGGAAAACAAAAAGCGAATATCAAAGGAAGCTATGTTGGTCACTGGTGGGTACCGCCTTTTATTAACCTGCTGGAAGTGAACGAAATCTGGATCACCGAGGGCATTTTCAATGCACTGAGTCTTTGTCAGGCTGGTTTAACTGCGGTGGCAACACTGAGCAGCAATAATTATCCGCTGGCCGCGCTGGATACACTGGCCAAAGAATTGGGTGAAAAACCACGCCCGCGCCTTGTATGGGCGTTTGATGGTGATAAGGCCGGTACAAAACACACACTGGCTTTTGCTGCGCGCAGTGATGCAGCCGGCTGGAAAACGCGCGCCGCGCAGCCGGTGAAATCATCGTCTTGCCTGGACTGGAATGATTTGCTGCTACGTGACCGTTTCAGTAAATCAGACATAAAAAATTACCGCTATTATGGCGATCTCCTGCTGGCGAAAAGCCCGACTGAAAAAGCCATTCTTATGCATCAACATAATGAATGGCATTCGTTTTATTTTGAGTATGGCTCACGTATGTACTGGTTTGAGCTGGATCTTGACCGGTACACACGCGCACTGGATCGTATTACCAATACCGGAACCGAAGTCATACAGGAATGGGAGGCCAGAGAAAAAGCTGTTAAAGAGTCCGGATGTATCACGGAAATTGCCAACTGCTGGCTGACTCCCCTGTATTTCCAGCGTTCTGAACCCACGGACGAGTCCTGGTATTACGTGAAGGTGAATATGCCAAACAGACCGGCTGTGAAAGACACCTTCACAGCAAATCAGCTTACCAGCTCCGCCGAGTTCAAAAAGCGCTTGTTGCATATTGCCAAAGGGGCTGTGTATACCGGAAGTACCAAACAGCTGGATAAGTTTATTCAGATGCGTCTTCCCGAAATCAAAGAGGTTAAAACGCAGAATTTTATTGGTTACAACAAGGATTATTCAGCGTGGTTGTTTAATCGTGTGGCCGTTTGCGATGGCCGGCTGTATGAAATGAATGACGAGGATTATTTCGAAATTAACCATGCAAGCGTAAAAAGCCTGAGTCTTACGCCTGTACTGGATCTGAATCCAAAGCTGGATGAATTTACCACAGGCTGGATTGACGATATCTGGACGGCGTTCGGTGAAAAGGGATATGTGGCGCTGGCGTTCTGGCTGGGGTCACTCTTTGCTGAACAAATCCGCGAACGTGACAAGTCATTTCCGTTTCTGGAGATTGTCGGCGAACCCGGAACGGGTAAATCAACGCTTATTGAGTTCCTTTGGAAACTCGCTGGCCGTGAAGAATATGAAGGTTTTGATCCATCTAAATCGACGGCCGCAGCGCGCGGGCGTAACTTTGCTCAGGTAAGTAACCTGCCGGTGGTGCTAATTGAAGGTGATCGCACCACGGACAACGCGAAACAGCGTGCTTTTGACTGGGATGAACTGAAATCACTGTATAATGGTCGGGCTTCCCGCGCAGTAGGCATCAAATCCAACAATAACGAGACATATGAACCGCCATTCAGGGGAAGTATTGTTATCGCACAGAACGCAGATACAGACGGCAGTAAGGCGTTTCTGGAGCGTATTATCCATATCTACACTGACAAACGTGGCCAGTCCATTCAGACGCGACATGCCGCAGAGCGGCTTGAACAAATCCCTGTCAGTCGGGTGTCCGGATTCACGTTACTGGCGGCCATGCGTGAAAAAGAAATTATGGATACGTTCAGCAGGAGTTACGAACGCGCCCGTAATGAACTGGAGTCTGATGCGGATATTCGCCATATTCGTATTGCAAAAAATCACGCGCAGCTGGCTGGTCTGCTGGATGCGCTCGCGATTGTTGTACCGTTGCCGGTTGAGCGCATAGAAAAAACCCGTACGGCTATCACTGCACTGGCCGTGGAACGCTGCCAGGCACTTAAAAAGGATCATCCTATGGTTCAGGAGTTCTGGGAGTTGTTTGATTACCTGGATGAACTGGCACCTTATGGCATCAATCATTCGTCTGATGAGAATGAAATAGCGGTTAATTTTAACCACATGGAGGAAGTCGCCGCTGCACACCGGCAGCGCATACCTTTTACCTTAACGGAAATCAAAAAGCTGCTTAAAAACGGTAATGAACGCCGTTTCATCAGGCAGGGAACCACACGCAGCGCAGTAAGTGAGCGTCATAATCGCGGTAAAGGGGATATGTCCAGAATGCCTGAGACCTTCCGGTGCTGGATATTTGGTCGAGAGAAATAAAAAAGGCACCGTGTGCGGTGCCATGTGTTATGCGGCCAGACTGGCTTTTAATAAATCCAGCGTCATTTGCTTCTGTTCTGGTGAGAATGAATTAATGATGGTCTGTAACATCATATCGCCTGTCTTCGCACTGGGGCTGAGTGTGTGGGAGAATGTCAGATTCAGTACAAATGTATGTCCGCACTCCACATCCGTACAGGCGCAGTAAATATCTGAAATATGGGGGTGTTTGGGATTGGTTTTTCTGATAACCGCTTTTGCCCCGCACTCCGGACATTTTACTTTCAGTACCCGCATATCCCTCGCTCCGTTAATCTGAAAACGCTGATATTTTAGCCTTTTTCTGGACATTAATCACCTTCCAGCTCACTGTCTTTCAGGAAATTAAGATACAGGTGGGGCGGTACATCACTTTCCTGCGCCACTGCGGCGCTGAACATACGCTGAATGGGTAAAATCTCCGCTTTACGGTATGTTTTAGCCGCTTTCTCAATATCGCCCATTATAGCTCCGTTGGTGGGGATAATCCCTGCCAGACCTGCCGGAAAACGATGCGCGGTCAGCACGTCCTGGGCGCTGATGCTTTTGATGTTCTGAAACTCATCTTTGGCGCTGATATCGCCAATCGGGATAAATTTAATGCCATCCGGATCGCCTTTGGGGATGTTCACAAACATGGTGCTGAAGTTCCCGATCCCCTTCGACTGCTCCAGCTTCTGAATGATTTCTTCTTCCACTTCGTCGGTCATATTCGGGTCGTTGCAATAAATCATGCCGCCCGTGTGACCACCGTTGTGGTAGTAACGCCGGCGAAAAATCGTGGCTTCACCGTTGAGCATGGCGGAGTGGATGCCGCTGATGTAATCCGGAAGACCATAAATGGCCTGTTGCGGGTCGTACTGCCTGAGAAAAATAATATCTTCAGGCGGATAAATTACCGGTTCACCCTGCTGTAGTACAACAAATTCCCCGGTCTTACGCTGGCGGGTATAGAGTGCCGGCAGCGGGTAAAGTGCGATTACATCCCCCCAGCCGTTACGTACCTTGAGAATGGCCACATCACCGAACGTCAGCCAGTCAAACACGGCCGCGCCCAGTTGCTCATGCGTCAGGCCACCGCCATCATAATTTGCTGTCACCATATTGCGGCGGGCATACAGCACGCCACCGTGCTGCGCGTTCAGGTTTACCAGTTGCGCCAGCGCCAGCCGGTCAATCGGGAGCGTCCAGTGTTCCGCCTCATTGTCATACCAGACGTCTGTATAGTTCGTGCCGGTTGTCAGAATGGGTTCTGGCTTACCCAGCGTGATAAGGCTCATATGGCGCTGTCTGGTAACGGTGCGGCGTTCCCTGTATTTCCGTTTTTTCATGCTGCTTTCCCTAAGTTGCCCCAGCGTGATTTTCGCTGGTTTTCAAAGTTTAATGGTTCGTTGTCAATGGCATGGGCGATAGCCCAGAAGCTGTCAGCGTGGCCGGTTTCAGCTGTACGGTCGGCAACAAACGTCATGGCGTTACCGCTGGCCGTGGATGTTCTGCGGATGGTCATAAAGCTGGCGGCGATTTCCGTCTTCTCCTTATCCCATTCCACGCGGTTGTCTTCGATAACGTCAATCATCTTCATCACCAGGCGGTTTTTCGTTTCCACGCCGTAGCGGATAGCCACCGCCTGACGCATGGCAAAATGCTGCACATCCTCAAAGACACCACTCCCCAGACCGGTAATATCAATGCCGATGTAGGTCATGTTGTACTGACCAAACAGCTTCTTAATTTGTGCCGCCTGCCATTTCCAGTTCATTCCCTGCCAGTGGAATACGCGCAGCACGCGAAATTTTTCGCCAGCCACGATCGGCGGCGCGATAATCACGAAGGTGGATGTGTCCCCGCTGCGTGCAGGGTCATAGCCTGCCCACACTTCACGATTGCCGAATGGTCGTGGCAGGTTTTCGTCATGATCCTCCCAGATATCCGGATCAACACAGCAACGTTCGACGTGGGAGAACGAAAATACGCTGTCCTTGCTGTCCACGAACACGCACATGTACAGCATGTTGAAGGTGTCGCGGTTGTAGCGGTTGCGCAGCTTATCGATGCTGGCCAGGTTAAACCCGCCTGCGATCGCGTCTTCCAGCGTGATGATGTAGCGCCACTGGCCATCAGGACATAACCGTCCGCCGTCACGCAGCTCCTTCTCTGTTGGGAACGCCACGCGTGCGCGTTTTTTGTCGCCGCGCTTCCACTCTTCGCCTGTCCAGAACGGGTACGCCTGGTGTGTTTTGCTGCTGGGTGTGGAAAAGTAAGTGGTGCGCCATTTGTCGTGTGTGGCCATTGCGCTGGCCACTTCGTTTAATTTTGCAAAGTTGGGTACCCAGAAATATTCATCACAGTACAGATGGCCACTGTATGACTGGGCGGTGTTCTTGTTGGTTGACAGGAAGCGCAGCTCCGCGCCGTTGGACAAACGGATGGTATTGCCGGTCAGCTCCACGCCGAAATACTGCTCCGCAATGTTGACGATATAGCTGCGGAATACTTCAGCCTGGGCTTTTGAGGCGGACAGGAAGATTTGTGGATCACCTGTCATAACCGCATTCTCAAACGCTTCTATTGAGAAATACCAGGTTGCGCCAATCTGGCGGCTTTTCAGGATGTTCCTGATTTGCTGATGAAGATTGTCGCGAAGGTGTTTCTGGTAGCCGAAAAGGTGCTCCAGCGCGAAACGGTCAAAATCCTCCTGGGTTAAATGGCTGATATCGTTCTTTTTGTATTTGCCGCGTTTCCGGGGCTTTTCGTCGCCACAGGACTGGCGGGACGCCGGCGCATCACTTTCACTGTGTTTAATTTCTGCCAGCTTTTCCTGATGCTTATTATGCTGTGCACGGAGTTTCACCAGGTGAGACACGAGGCTGTCCAGCTCCCGCAGCTCCAGTTCCGATTTCCCTTCACGTAATGTCAGTGACTGAATACGGCGGTTTAATGCGTCTTCTGTTGATTCATGACTGAGTAATTCCGCCCAGCAATATTTCTCCGCCCAGTAATAGACGATACGTCTGTTAGGCAGATTAAGTTCATCGGCAATTTCCTGCGGAGTATATCGTTTTAAATAGAGTGCCCGTGCAACGCCTTTTAATTCTTCACTGTATTTCGCCATTGGCTTCCTTGCCTTTATGTCAGTACTGTCTTTTCGGTTAAATCCGGAAACAGTGGTATGTATGAATTATTCAGCAATTTGGTTTTCTTTTTTGAAAATAATTTCGTGGATATACGGATAAGCGACATAACCGAATTATTCCGGAATGAAGTGAATGCGGAGGCTAATTTTATTGGCGATACTGAAAACCGCAGCAGGAAGGGAGGCAATATGTCAGCTTCACAACTGGCAACAAACTGGATTTGTATCGCTACTGCGGGTGAAACGGTGGATAAGCGGGCTATTGAAGAGCAATGGCTACTGGATGCCGCTGAATTATACGACCCCTCTTTGTATACGGCGCTGTTATGGCCGGAGCATTCCCGTAATTTCGGGAATATGGGGGAGGTGCTGGAATTAAAAGCTGAACGTGATGATGAAGGTATTTTGCGTTTATATGCTCGTTTATGTCCTGGTATTTCGTTACTTCAGGCGAACGCCAACGGGCAACTTTTATTTTTGTCGCCGGAATTCACACCGGACGGTAATTTCCGGAACACCGGTAAAACCTATCTGGAAGGGCTGGCAGTCACTGACAGCCCGGCAGGAGTGAGCACCACACGGCTACGTTTCAGCCGCACCAAAGGAAAACGCATCGGCCCGTATAAGCCGCTGGCGTTTGATGAAGTCAGGGAATTTAAAAAGGAAAAGGGAATGTCTAAAGCGAAAAAAGGCTGGCGCCATTTTTTCAGTATTGAAGAACCAGAAGCGACCGCGGAGCAGGAAACATCACAGCCTGATGCTTTACAGGCGCTCGCTGAAGCGCTGGATGCGATTGATAAGCGTGTATCTGCCATTGAAACCCGTTTGGGTGAGGCGGAAGAAGCGGTATCTGATGTCCAGGAAGATGTGGACACCGTTAAGGAAGTGGTGGATACCGAAGATTTTGCGCGCCTGGTAGGGAATCTGCCAGAACTGGTGAAAAACTTCAGCAAGCTGAACAGCAAAGTTACCCAGTTGCCGGATAAAAAATTCAGCAAGGGCAAAAAAGGCTTCAATTTCCTGTAAGGGATAACACAACTTTTCTTTAAGGAAAAAGAATATGCAATTAAATGCGAAAGCCCGTGAGTTTCTGCGCCAGTATCACAATGGTCTGCGTGAATCCTACGGTGCGACCGATGACGACCGCTGGTTTGCGCTGTCAGATCCGAAAGAAACCCAGATGCGTAATGCGCTACTGGAGGAGTCATCTTTCCTGAATCTGTTGACGGTTGCTGATGTGGATCAGTTACAGGGGCAGGTGGTTCCGGTTGGCAGTTCTGGCCTGTATACCGGGCGTGTGCTGGATGGCCGTTTCCGTAAAAAAGTGGGCGTCAGCGGCAATGATTACAGGCTGGTCGAAACAGATTCGTGTGCCGCACTGACCTGGCAGTTGCTTTCTGTCTGGGCGAATGCCGGCGATGAAAACGAGTTTTTCCAGCGTGTCCAGGAGTTCACCAATCAGGCGTTTGCGCTGGATATGCTGCGTATCGGGTTTAATGGTACCAAAGTGGCAGAAACCACAAATGCGGAAACCAACCCGAACGGCGAGGATGTGAACAAGGGCTGGCATCAAATCGTTAAAGAGTGGAAGGATGGCCAGCAGATCATCACTGATAAGGTTGTGCTGGACGGTGACGGTAAAGGTGATTACGTGTCGCTGGATGCGATGGCATCCGATCTTATCAATGCCAAAATTCCGGCACAGTACCGTAATGATCCGCGTCTGGTGGTTCTGGTAGGTGCTGACCTGGTGGCGGCGGAGTCGTTCCGTCTGTATCAGAAAGCTGATAAACCCACTGAAAAGATTGCGGCACAGCTGCTGTCTGACAGTATCGCCGGCCGTACGGCTTATGTTCCTCCGTTTATGCCAGGCAAGCGCATGATTGTTACCACACTGCCTAACCTGCATATCTACACCCAGCGCGGTACGCGTCAGCGTAAAGCGGAGTTTGTGGAAGATCGCAAGCAGTATGAAAACAAATACCTGCGTAATGAAGGCTATGCCGTGGAATATCCGGAACTGTATGCCGCATTTGACGAAAGCGCGGTAACGATTGGGGCAACGGCTGCACCGTCAGCAGGCGCATAACGGGGGAAATAATGCAGTTGTCACCGGCACAGCGACACAGCGCGCGTATTGCAGCAGAACGGCTGCTGCGTCAGCAACAATCTCTCGACAGTGAAACCAGTCTGCACGTCCAGATTGCGGCACTGGAAAAGGATGTGGCAGCGGCCGCAGCGATTAGCAACCGTGCGGAGCGCATGGAGTTCAAGCGTGATGTGCTGTTGCCCCGCTGGATGCCGACCGCACAAACCTGGCTGGAAAGTGACAGCATGCATCAGAATCCCGTTTTTGCCTGGTGTGTCATCTGGCTGTTTGATACCGGCCAGTTCGATCAGGCGCTGGACTGGGCGGATGTGGCCATCGAACGGGGGCAGGAAACCCCGGCCGCGTTCGGCAGTGCGTTCCCGGTGTTTGTGGCCGATACGGTACTGGCCTGGGCGGAGACGGAAGCCGCACAGGGGCAGGATGTGGAGCCGTATTTCAGCCGCACGCTGGGAAACGTTATGCAGCACTGGAATGTGTATGAGGTCATCAAGGCCAAATATGTGAAATTTGCCGGTCTGCACCTGCTACGCGATGAGAACGGAGAGCCACGCGCAGCGGCAACGGAAGACAGGGATGTATTGCTCCGGGCGAAGGATTTGCTGGAGCAGGCGAAGGGATTCGACCCTAAATGTGGTGTCGGCACGATGTTGCAGCGCATTGCTGCACGTCTGCGGGCGCTGGATAAGTAATCACAGGCTACCGACCCGAAAGCGGGCGCGGTGGAGGGGAGCGCATCAGCGTATCGCCCGTGGAAACCGGCCAGCCCGCTTTTTTCCGGAGGAACAGGATGTTCAGCGGAACTGCAATTGATTTTGATGATGCCATTCTGACTAATGATGGCTTCTGGCCAGACCTGAGCGTGAAGGATTTTCAGTCCCAGCGTGCTATTCCTGCCGATATCGACGCAGCCACCATCCGTCAGGCGCTGCTGACCGCAGCCGGTGAAATCAATGATGATCTGGTCAGGGTAGTGGCGGATTGTCGCCTCAGTGGCCATGCAAGCGCGGCGGACGTTCCGGGCGTTGAGATTGACGGTGAAAATCTGTTGTGCGCCCGTTACCGCAAGGCTGTTTTTGCCCGCGCCAAAGCTGACCTGATGGGCGAATTTGCGTCTGTTGGGCGCCGTGAAAGCCATCCTGGGCAGGAAAGCGATGAAACCCGCTCCAGTCTGATAGCGGAATCCACGCTGGCGGTACGGCGTATCAAAGGGCTGAAACGCATCACGGTGGCCATGATATGAGCCAGCTTACCGAATTAACGGATTTTCTCATTGCGAACATGCCCAGACGGGCAATGCAGGGATTTGACAGCCAGATGGATGAAATCGCATTCATCCCGGCACAGCGTGACACCGGGCTGGGGCAGTATCGCATTGCCATCATTCGTTATAACGCCGTGCTGACGTGGGAGCGTTATCCCTACCGTGAGTACGATCCCAAAATTCTGATGGCGTTATTTATGTCGTGGCTTTGTCAGGATGAGCGGGCGCTCTTTGAGGAAACCGGCATTGATGCCGAATTACCTGAATTTGATATCGAAACCATCGACCAGGAAACCGCCATTATGGTGGTGACGCTGCCAATGGTGGAGGAACTGAATCTGATCCCCGATCCCAAAGGTCAGATCCCGTTTGATGGCCAGCGCTGGAAGCTGGCAAACCCCGAAGTCTGGACGGCGGATGAGGTGACGGTGATCCCCGTCAATGAGGGGGATGGATGATAAATGGCGAACTGAACCAGGAACAGTTCCGCCAGCTACAGGAGGCGCTGAAAAAGCTGGATTTGCCTCCTGCCAGACGTCGCCGGCTGTTGTGGCGCATGGCGAAATACGGCGTGGAAGCCGCAGCAAAGCGCAATGTGCGCAACCAGCAGTCACCGGAGGGGGATAAGTGGCAGGGGAGACAGACCCGGCGTAAAGGCAAGATGTTGCGCAATATGCCGAAACTTATCCGCATCCGTGAAATGCCGGAAACGGATTCCGTCAGGTTGTATCTGGCTGGTGGCCATTACCGGAATGCGAAGGGAAATCTGCCTGCCGGCGTGGTGGGTTATGTCCAGCAGAATGGCATGAGCGTAACCGTCAACCGCAGGCAGGTGGAAGGCCGTGAGCAGGGGGATAAACCTGCATCACTGCGACAGGCGAAACGTCTGCGTAAGGCCGGGTATAAAGTCAGGCGCGGCAAGCGCTGGCGTAAGCCCGGTTATAAGGAAATACAGGAAAAAATGACCGCCAGACAGGCAGGTTTGCTTATCCGGATACTGGAGGACAAACCGGTCAAAACATCCTGGCAGATTGATTTACCTGCCAGGGCGTTTCTGGGGATAGGTCAGGATGATTTTAACAGATCGCTGGCACGACAGCTTCAGGCTATCGGGTTCGGCTGGGATGTTAACGCGCAGGATATCAGGGGGAGAGCATGACCTGGCCAATCGTAACCGTTAACCAGGTAAACCAGTTACTGGGTGAAACCAAAGAGGTGGAACGCACGTTGCTGTTTATCGGTACGGGTACCAAAAATGTGGGAAAAACTCTGGCTGTTAATGCACAGAGTGACTTTAACGCGCTACTGGGTGAGGGAAACAGTCCGTTAAAAAGTGATGTACTGGCTGCACTGGCGAACGCCGGGCAGAACTGGTGGGGGTTCATCCATGTGCTGGCCGCTGACAGTGAGTCAGGGGCGTGGGTTGATGCCGTCAAAGCTGCACAGGTTTCCTGTTCGGTGGAAGGTGTGGTGCTGTCGGATGATGTGGCTGCAAAAGAGCAGATTAACCAGGCGGCAACGTTGCGATCCGAACTGATTGCAAAATACGGTCGCTGGGTGTGGTTCATTCTGGCCGTACAGGGTATGCAGGAGGATGAATCACAGGCGGATTATCTGAAACGTCTGTCCACCCTTCAGCAGGGTATTGCTGAAAAAGCGGTGCAGCTGGTTCCGCGTCTCTGGGGGAATGAACCGGGTGTTCTGGCCGGTCGCCTCTGTAATCGCGCTGTTACCATCGCTGACAGTCCGGCGCGGGTAAAAACCGGGCCGTTACTGAATCTGGGCAGCGATGAACTGCCGAAAGATGGGGCAGGGGCAACGCTGGGGCTGGCTACCCTTCAGGCGCTGGAGGCACAGCGCTACAGCGTGCCGATGTGGTATCCGGACTATGACGGCTTTTACTGGGCTGACGGTCGCACGCTGGATGTGGAAGGAGGTGATTATCAGTCCATTGAGACGCTGCGTATTGTGGACAAGGCCGCTCGTCGTGTCCGTCTGCTGGCTATCGGTAAGATTGCCGATCGCTCCCTGAACAGTACACCGGGAAGCATTGCCGCACACCAGACGCTGTTTGCCCGTCCGCTGCGTGAAATGTCCACGGCGGTCAGCATTAACGGTGTGTCATTTCCGGGCGAAGTGAAGCCACCGCAGGACGGTGACGTGACCATTGTCTGGAAGAACAAAAAGGCGGTGGATATCTACATTGTGGTGCGTACGTATGAAGTACCACTGCAAATCACCATCAGTCTGTTACTGGATGCGAGTCTGGAGGCCAGCGCATGACCAAACGTATTTCAGGGATGTCCTTTGACGTCTACGTGGACGGCGACCTGATCCATATTGAAAAAATTTCGCTGGATATCACCGACAACAGCGCCGCAGCTCAGACACGCGGTGTACCTGACGGCTATGTCGACGGCGATGTGGCCGCAGAGGGTGAAATTGAAGTCAGTTCAAAAGTGCTTCAGGTACTGACGGCCAAAGCCCGTTCAGCCGGTTCATGGCGGGGCATTCCCCCTGTGGACTTCCTTTTTTACGCCAAAGCCGGCAGCGAAGAAATGAAGGTGGAAACCTTCGGTAATAAGCTCCAGCTCAATAGTGTACTGGATGTTGATCCGAAGGGCAGCAGCGTGTCCACCCATAAAATTAAATACTTCGTGACCAGTCCGAAGTTCGTCAACATCAACGGCGTTCCGTATCTGGAAGCGGAGGCCACGGAAAACCTGATTGGATAAGGGGCAGCAGGGATGCAGGACTATGAAAAGGGATTTATTGCCCTTGTGGTTATGGGGGGGCTGATTGCACTGGGGAAACTACTTAACAGTGACGAGCCGATTACCCTTCGTCTGGTGGCCGGCCGTGTCATTGTCGGGGCCGGGTTATCTGTTATTGCCGGCGTTGCTCTTTACTTTGTACCAAATATTCATCCGCTGGCATTGCTGGGATTTGGTTCTGGTCTGGGGATTCTGGGACAAAACGTGGTGGAAGCATGGTTACGTAAACGTGGATTTGCCGGAATTTTGGGCAAGGGGGTGACAAAGTGACACTGAGCGAAAAACAACAGTTGTTTACCATTATGGTGGCAAATCTGATCCACTGGGCAGAAGAACACGGCTACCGGCTGACGTTCGGGGAGGCTTACCGCACGCCGGAACAGGCGGCGCTGAACGCTAAAAAGGGTAGCGGTATTACCAACAGTCTGCATACCCGGCGTCTGGCGGTGGATTTTAACCTGTTTGTTAACGGCCAGTACCAGACCCGCACAGAGGATTACCTGCCGCTGGGCGAATACTGGGAGTCACTGGGCGGCAGCTGGGGCGGGCGCTTCAAATCCAGGCCGGACGGCAATCATTTCAGTCTGGAACATGACGGGGTTCGCTGATGGATCGTGTGGTAGCGGGCTGGCTTGTGACGGTTGTTCTGGCCTTCTGGGCAGGCTGGAAGGCGGCTAACTGGCAGCGTGACAGTATCGATCTGGCCATCAGCCGGTCAGCCAGCGCTACCGGGGAAACGCTGGCGAGCGTGGCCAGTGAATCCGGGCGAAAACTGGAAGAACAACTGGAGGCTTTGAAAAATGCGCCGCCGCGTGAAATTCGTACGGAGGTGGTTAAACCGGTGTTTACTAACGTGTGCCTGTCTGATGACTTTGTCCGCATGTACAATGACGCCGTCACCAGTACCGAACGTACGTTATCAGGAAAACCTGAAAACTAAATGTGCCACGCAGCTGCCGCGCCTGAATGGCACGCAGGGAAAAGATGCGGCGGAATTACTGACACTTTATCTGGAGTTATACGGGCAGTGTGCTGCACGTCATAACACGCTGGTTGATGAAATTAATTTAAGAGAGAATATTATTTATGGAAAAAATTAATCTGGTTGTATGTAAGAAAGAAATTACGTTTGAACCAAATCAGACGGCTTATAATAAATTCATCAATGAAATGGCGATGGATAATAAAGTGGCTCCAGCCCATAGTTATCTTATGCGTATTGTTGTACCAGAGTGTAAAGAAGCGCTGGAAGATATTCTGAAACGTCCGGGGGCAGCGCTTCAACTTGCAGGGAAAATCAATGAGCTTTATGCGCCAGAACTGGAAATTGAAGTAAAAAACTGACAAAGCGAGTCCGGTCAATCGAACAGAACGGACTCGAACAATATCTGATTTTACGGCGTCATTATTTACCGCACGGTCAGGATTCCGTGGATGATATTTCCGCCGCTATCTGGCTGGATAATCGCCACTGGGAAAATACGCGCATAGCGGTTGCTAACGGAATAAGCACCGCATTTAAAGGTTCAGGATGAAACAGTTAGATTTTACATTAAGCCTGATTGATAAACTGACGCGCCCGTTAAAGCAGGTGCAGAGCAGTGTCACAGGCTTTGCGGAAAAATCGAAAGCGGCCTTTACGCAGATTGGGGGCGGTGCGCTGGCTTTAGCCGGCACAGGGATGGCCATCAAAGGGGCGTTATCGCCGGCTATTGAGATGTATGACGCACTGAATGACGCTGCGGCAAAAGGGATTGATGATCAGGCTTTAAAGGCTGTCCAGCGTGATGCGCTGCGGTTCAGTATGACCTACGGTGCCAGCGCGGTGGAGTTTGTTAAGTCCACAGAAAATATTAATGCCTCCATTGCCGGCCTCGCCGGTAATGAGCTGCCGAAAGTGACAAAAGTTGCTAATACCCTGGCATTTGCCCTGAGATCCACATCTGCCGAAACGGCGGAATTTATGGGGCAGATGTTCGGTAACTTTTCCGCTGATGCGGAGCGTCTGGGCAAGGTTCAGTTCGCTGAGCAGCTGGCCGGAAAAATGGTGTATATGCGCAAGGTCTTCGGTACCGAAATGGGCACTATCAAAGACCTGATGGAAGGGGCGCGGGGCGTTGGTACCAACTACGGCGTCGGACTGGATGAACAGCTGGCCGTACTGGGGCAGCTTAACCGCACGCTGGGAACGGAAGCCAGCAGCGCTTACGAAGGCTTCATGACCGGAGCCATTGAGGGCGGTAAAAAGCTGGGGCTGTCCTTTACGGATGCCACCGGCAAAATGCTGTCCATGCCTGAAATGCTGATCAAGTTACAGGGCAAGTATGGCAAAAGTCTGGAAGGGAACCTGAAAGCACAGGCGGAGCTGGATGCGGCATTTGGTGACAGTTCGGCGGTGGTGAAACACCTGTACGGCAATGTGGCCTTACTGCAACGTAACATCACTGAGCTGGGCGGTTCTGACGGGCTGAAGCGTACACAGGAGATGGCCGGCAAACTGGTGAAACCGTGGGATCGCTTTGTACAGATCCTTAAGTCTGTTCAGACCGTCATTGGACTGACGTTGATCCCCGTTCTGTATCCGGTGCTGAACCGCCTGGCTGATATGGGACAGACCTTTGCCCGCTGGATGCAGTTGTTTCCCAACATTGCGCGTGTTATCGGTTATGCGGCTATGGCGTTGTTGGGGTTTGCTGCTGCCGGCGCAATAGCTAACATCGTTCTGGGCGTCTCAAAACTTATTAAGCTGGGTGCGATTGCTCTCTGGAAGACACTGACTTCAGTCACGAAGATATACACCGCCACCGTCTGGATTGCCTCAAAAGCTGTAGCGGCATGGAATCTGACGCTTAAATTTCTGCGTGGTACGCTTCTTGCGGTTCGTATGGCGGCAATTATGGCCGGAATTGGCATAAATCTGATGAGCTGGCCGGTTCTGCTGGTTATTGGTGCGATTGGCCTGCTGGCAGCAGGGTGTTATCTGCTGATTAAACACTGGGACGATGTACAGGCGGCGGTGATGAATACGGCAGCGTTTACCGCTGTGGCTGGCGTTGTCGAATGGCTTGCCGATGTGTTCTCGACGGCATGGCAATGGATTAAGGACGGCTGGAACGGCTTTATTAATCTGCTGACGGGATTTTCACCTTCACAGGCATTAAGCGGGATGGCCGGTGGTATTGTATCCATGTTTGATAATATCTGGCAGTCCGTTAAAGGTAGCTTCCTGAAATCATGGAACTGGATTGTAGAAAAGTTGAATAAAATACCCGGTGTCAATATTTCGCTGGCTAACGAGTCACCTCCGGCACTGACAACAAATACGCTTTCTACTGGTGGAGAATTAAAAGGAATTGATAAAGGTGGTATCAGTAAATCTGTCAGTAATAACTCAATGTCTGTGACGGATAACAGCCGGAAAATTAATACTGTCAATATCTATCCAAAAGAAATGATAACGCCGGGTCAGTTAATGGAGTTTCAGGAGCTGGGCGTATGAATGAAATCCTGTATGTTGATTTATTAATTCAGGGGAATGACTTTGTCCTGAATACCGGTAATGAACCTGAATTATGTAATAATCGTAAAAGTATCGGGCAGGACATTATTCATTCCATTATTGAAAGCGGTCTGGCAACGGAATTAATTGCCGAGAGAAGCCCGACCATGCGGGCAGATATTTTTACCCGTATGGAATTACTGATTGAGGATGATGAACGTATCGTTCCGGGAACAGTGGAAATCGGTGAAGAAAGCCGGACACGGTTGTGGATCACGGCCAGTACTTATGACTTCGGCGGAATATCGGTACAGGTGGATTTATGACGGAAAAGCCACAGGTTGACTTTGAAGAGGTGGTGAAAGCCAGCGGTATGCCGGTGACGGAAGAAGAGATTCGCGATCGCTTTAATGCCATTGCGACGGAGGAGGGAATTATCACGAATACCTCCCGTATGTCTCCGTTCTGGCGACTGGTCACGGCCATTGTAACCGCGCCGGTGATGTGGCTGAAGGAGGTTCTGATCTCCACCGTACTGGCCAATATGTTTGTGGCCACGGCCACCGGAAGCATGTTACGGCTGCTGGCATGGGCGGTGAATATCACGCCGAAGCCCGCCAGCGCTGCACAGGGCGTTATCCGTTTTTACAAGGAAGACGCCAGCGCCGTGGTGACGGTGAAGGCCGGAACGGTGATACAGACAGAACGTATTAACGGCAGGGTGTATGAACTGGCCATCACGGAAGATGTGGTGATTGCCTCCGGTACCGCCAGCGCACTGCTGCCGGTAAAGGCAACGGGAACGGGCGGCGCATATAACCTTGCGCCGGGATATTACCGCATTCTGCCGGTGGCCGTGGACGGCATCAGCCATGTGGCCAGTGAAGAAAACTGGCTGACCGTACCGGGCGCGGATGAGGAAAGCGATGATGAGCTGCGTGAGCGTTGCCGTAACCAGTTTAACCTGGTGGGCAACTACCACACGGACGCGGTGTACCGGTCGATGATTGCCGGTGTTGCCGGACTGAGCATTGACCGGATTTTCTTTGAGCACGAAGCACCGAGGGGGCCGGGGACAGCCAACGCCTATTTATTGCTGGACAGCGGCGTGGCTTCTGCGCCGTTTGTGGATGCCGTGAATGACTATATCAACACGCAGGGGCATCACGGCCACGGGGACGATATGCAGTGTTATGCCATGCCGGAAACCCTGCACGATCTGGCGGTCACTGTCTGGGTCAGGAACCTGAACAACATCAGTGATGATGAACAGAAGCGCCTGAAGGACGGTATTGAAAACCTGATCCGGTGCGCCTTCCGGGAAAATACGGACTATGACGTCAGAAGGACGTGGCCGTATTCACGGTTCTCCTTCTCGCAGCTGGGGCGCGAAATCCATAAAAATTTTCCGGTAACGGAATCGCTGAATTTTTCGCTGGATGACATTGCCAGTGAGCTGAATGTGCCGCGCCTGAAATCGCTTGTGGTGAGTATTGAGAATGAATGAGTTCATGAAAAAACTGGCCGGAATGGTACTTCCCTCCTGGATGGACAGGGGCGAGCCGCGAAAACTGCTGCAAACGGCGCGTCGGTTCTGGGCGGAAGTGTACGGCTGGGTGACGTGGCCACTGAACCAGTTTGATCCGCTGACCTGTACACCGGCGTTACTTAACCTGCTGGCGTATGACCGGGACATTTCCCGCTTTGACGGGGAGCCGCTGGAACTGTTCCGCAGGCGTGTGGCGTATGCCTTCGTGAATGCGCGTGACGCCGGTTCTGTTGAGGGATTTATCAGTATCTTTGAGCGACTGGGGATCGGGTACGTTGAACTGATGGAGCGCCAGCCGGGAATTGACTGGGATGTGATTCAGGTTCGCGTCACGGACAGCCAGATTGCGACTAACACGCAGCTGATGATCCAGATTATCCGGCAGTACGGGCGGACATGCCGCCGTTACCAGTTTGAAGTGATCACGTCTGAACGGCTGACTATCCGGGCGGGATGGGATCAGGGGGAATATGTGGTTTATCCGGCAGCACTGAGCGGTACGGAAACCAGCAGCGCAACGTACAGCGCAGGGTTATAAGGGGATTATATGTCACAGACAACAATTACACTGGCATTTGAACAGTGGAAAGCGCAACAGGGTGCCACGGGGGAGCCTGTCCTGCTGGATGAATTTGTGTTCGCCAGCGTACCGGGACTTGATCCGGATCAGCCGGTTGACCGCAATGAAACCCTGCCACCGGCTGAACAGATTGTTCACCGGCAGGCCGTCAGCCGTAAGGGTGTGGTGAATGACAACGCCGTGGTGCATTCCGTCGTACTGGGGGCGGACGTGGGGGATTTTTCCTTTAACTGGATTGGATTGCTGAATAAAGCCAGCGGTACGCTGGCAATGATTGTTCATGCGCCATTACAGCAAAAACTTAAAACAGCTGAAGGGCAACAGGGGAACGTGCTTACGCGCTCGTTTCTGATGGAATATAACGGCGCACAGGCTGAAACCGGAATTAATACGCCTGCTGAGACCTGGCAGATTGACTTTACCGCACGTATGGCCGGAATGGACGAGCGCCAGCGCCTGGAAAATATCGACATCTTCGGGGCGGCGGCGTTTTTTGGTGACGGCTATCTGGTCGGGAAAAGCGGGAATCAGTTTTATGTGACCAAAGGTACCGGCTATGTGGCAGGGCTGCGCACAACGCTTGCAGAAAACCTGAATATTACCGTGACAACCAGGCCGGTCAAAGTCTGGCTGGATGTATGCTGGACAGGAACGCTTACCAGCGTGTGGGGTGTGCAGTCCCGTATTACGGTTGCTGACAACCTGGCGGATTATGTGCAGAACGGCGTACAGCATTATGTGTTTGCGGTGGCGGGTATTGATGAAAACGGCAATATTACGGATTTACGCCCGAAAGGGACGCTGAATGAGCAGCAGGCCAGCGATGCGCTGAGAAAACACGAACAATCCCGTAACCATCCGGACGCCACAACCCGCGAAAAAGGGTTTGTGCAGTTAAGCAGTGATACGAACAGTGAGTCGGAATCACTGGCCGCAACGCCGAAAGCGGTTAAAACGGCTATGGATAATGCGAACGGACGGCTGGCGAAAAACAGTAATGGCGGCGATATCCCTGACAAAAAACAATTTGCGAGAACCATCGGTGCCGTGACCTCTACCAACATCACATTTAATAATGCTTCTGGATGGTACAAAATCGCCACGGTTGTAATGCCGCAGGCTACATCAACTGCGGTGATTAAATTATATGGAGGGGCTGGGTTTAACGTTGGCTTATTTGAGCAGGCGGCAATCAGTGAATTAGTGCTGCGTGCCGGTAATGGTTCACCTGTTGGAATAACCGCCACGCTGTGGAGACGCTCGCCGACTTCTGCTAACGAGGTCGCATGGGTTAATACATCAGGCGACAATTACGATATTTATATTAATATCGGCCAGCATGCGTACTGGTTAATTGCGCAATATGATTACACCGGTAATTCAAATGTCACGCTGTACAGCATACCTGAATATTCATCAGTACAGCCGGGAAACTCAACCAGCGGTCAGACATATACGCTATTTAATAGTCTGATGAAACCAACTGCCGGTGATGTAGGTGCATTGCCGATTACAGGGGGACAGCTTAACGGTCCGCTGGGTATTGGTACTGACAATGCACTGGGCGGTAATTCGATTGTGCTCGGTGATAACGATACAGGGTTTAAACAGGATGGCGACGGCATTCTGGGTATTTACGCCAATAATGCCCGGGTCGGTTATATCGACAATTCCGGGTTACACCTGTCAGTAGATGTTCTCACTAATGGTGGCATACGAGCAGGTGACGGGAAAAGGCTGTCACTGACGAGTAATAATAATTCGACAATGACAGCCACGTTTAATTTATGGGGCGACGCAAACAGGCCTACTGTTATTGAACTGGACGACGATCAGGGATGGCATCTGTACAGCCAGCGAAATCCTGATGGTTCGATTGTCTTTACGGTCAATGGCGATATCACCGCTAACACGCTTCGTGCAGGCGGGGCCATCTATCATAATAACGGTGATATATTTGGTTCGCTATGGGGAAATGACTGGTTAAGTACCTGGATTAATAATAATCTCGTCTTAGATGTTCAGTTAGGGGCTGGCACATCAGTGACTACCTGGAACAATGCAGGTTCATGGCCTAACACTCCCGGGTATGTAGTTACCTCCGTCTGGAAAGATAATCAAGGCGAAAATATTGATGGTATTAATTATGCGCCTTTGCAAAAACGAGTCGGGAATCAGTGGTATACCGTACAAGGGGGAACGGTATAATGAAAAAATATCAGGATATTAAAAATTTCAGACTGATTGACGCGCCTGTAAACAGGGGTAAAACTCAGGCCGAAATAAATATAGGTGCATATTTTCTGGAGTCAGAAGACGGGCAGGACTGGTATGAGTGTCAGTCATTATTTTCTGATGATACTGCAAAAATAATGTACGACCATGAAGGGGTTATCTGGGGTGTCGTTAATCAACCAGTCCCGCAACGTGGAAACACATATGCTGTATCAATGTTGTGGCCGGTTAATATGTCTGTTGCGGAAATAGACGCTGCTGACTGTCCTGATGATTGCCGTGGTGATGGTACGTGGTTATATCAGGACGGTAAAGTCGTTCAGCGGGGTTATTCTCCGGAAGAGCTGCGTAAAAAGGCGGAAGCTGAAAAAATTCGTCGCCTTTCTGAAGCTGAATCAGCCATCGCACCACTGGCACGGGCAGTAAAACTAAAAATTGCCACAGATGAAGAGATTAAACGGCTTGAAGCATGGGAACTCTACAGCGTAATGGTTAACCGTGTGGATACAGCTTCCCCTGACTGGCCGGAGGTACCGGATGTGGCGTGAAGCGCGTCTGGCTTTTACGGATTCTCTGGCTGCGCTGGATTGTTCTGTCGTTCCGGCGCATCCGTGGATTCACGGTCTGGGGCAGCAGACAGATAACGGGGCATACCTGAGTCCGGTCAATGCAATCCATTATCTGGCGGAAAGGCTGGCCGGAACGGGAGGCAATACCGATGTGGTGATCATGATGATAACGGGACAGACCCATGAAAACTTCATGAAGGGGCTTAACAGCCTGGTGGATGTTTTCCCCGCGCCCGCATTCACCCAGGTCAGACGTCTGGCTGAGTCTGCGGCGACACTGGCTACTGAGAAAATGCAGATCCCCGCGAAAGCCGGGGCAGGACTGCCGGTTGCCATTCCGCTGTCCGTTCCGACCAGCAGGGCAGCGTTATCCGCTGCTGCTATCAGTGAGGCGCAGAAAGCGGCTGGCGCCGGATTCAGCCTGGAAGGGCTGAAACAACAGCTGGGGGAATTTACGCAACTGCGTGACAACCTGATTAACGATGTGGCCAGCGGCCTCGCTGATTTACAGGGGAAAAGCGCCAGGGCATGGGTATTTACGGCCAGTGGCGACACCGCCGCCACCCTGCTGGCGCTGGTACAGGACATTCCGCAGCCTTCAGCCGTTTATACTGCGGCAATCATGCTGGCCGGGAAAAATCTTGATGGAATAAGGGGCATGATTCATGACGTCGATCCCGACACTGGCGCTTAATGGTGAGGCCATTCTGCTGAAAAACATGCGCGTGACCGTTTCCCAGCAGTTTCAGGATAAAGACCAGTCCGGCCAGACCAGCGCGACCACCAAATCAGAGCAGGGGGCAAAGGGCAAAGAGCTGCGTATCAGCGGCGAAATTCCCTTTAAAAACCCGGAGATCCTGAAGCGTCTTTTTGAACTGGCCAGCGCCACCGATGCAGACGGGAAACGCATGAAATACCGCGTTGCGCATGAGGTGGCCAGAGCGGTGAATTTTCGTGAGGCCACCTTCAGCGGAATGCTGGATGCACCGCCGCAGGACGGGAAAATGGCCTGGCTGGTCACGTTCACCCTGGCGGAACATGTCAGCGTACAGGAGAAGCGGGAAGCCAGGGCAACCGGTAAAACAACGGCAAAAAAACAGACGGCCAGCAGTACGGGACAATCCGGTGGCCAGAGTGCCGGAGAGGATGAAGAAAAACTGACGTGGTTTGAACGCAGGGTGCTGAAGCCCGTCAATGATGCTTTAGGTTAATGATGAAACCAGTAAAACGCCTTTACCTTTCAACGGATGAAATACACCTGGCTGACGCCAGTCTGGTGCTGGAGCTGAACAGCTGTGGACGTGGCTTTATTACGGCACAGACGACCACAGACTACACCGGCAAACTGGTACGGCTGGATGTGGGGTATTCCGGTTTACTTCTGCGCTGGTTTACCGGCTATGTGGAGCGCTCACAGCCTGCCGAAAACGGTTATCAGCGTCTGTTCGTCCGCGAGCTGGCTGGCGTATTTGAGCGGATGTGGCCATGCTCATTTCAGCATCCAACACTGCGCGATGTGGCCGGATGGCTGGAGGAAAACAGCGGGATCAGCATTGCGGTACCGGATGTGCCGTACAGTGATAAACCGATCCCCCATTTCACCCATAACGGGACGGGATACCAGCTGCTGAATAACCTGGGCAGGGCATTCAGTATCACGGATTACATCTGGTATCCATTGCCGGATGGTTCGCTGTATGTCGGCGGCGCAGAAAAGGCGCTGTTTGCCGGACGTCCGGTAGAAATCCCGGCAGAGTTCAGCCAGGGAGCGGCGGGCGGTAATTCCATGACATTGCCGGTGATCCAGAGTCTTCGTCCGGGCGTGGACGTGAACGGGGAACGCGTGACCAAAGTTCATCTGACGAATGACACAATGACCATCACGTGGACACCACGGAACCGCGCCACAGGTCAGCCATTACAGAAAACACCGGCGCAGCGTCAGATAGAAAGCCATTACCCGGAACTGGCTTCAGGTCTTCACCTGCCCAAACTGGCCAGGGTGGTGGCACCCAGCGAGGCCGTAAAAAGCGGTAATTTTGCCGACCCGTTCCGGCCACGGTACGCTGTTGACGTGCAGCTGCTTGACGCGGACGGCAACCCGGACAACCAGACGCCGGTATATTCCGCCGTACCGCTGCCGGTGCCAATGGCCGGTAACGATTCGGGAATGTTCCAGTTTCCACCGGAAGGAACGCTGGTAGAAGTGGCTTTTACGGGCGGCAGACCGGACAAGCCCTTTATCAGGCAGACGCTGCCGGATGGCACCAGTCTGCCGGACATTAAGCCCGGCGAACAGCTGCAACAGCAGCGCGCGGAAGTTTCGCAACGCGTGACACAGGCAGGAGACTGGGTACGCCAGACAGATCAGACCATCAGTGAAACATCGATGGCGCGGACGGTGAAAGCCGACACGGAACGACGAGAACTGGTCAGCCGTGAAACCACGGTGAAAGCCACGGATAAAATCACAGTACTGGGTACCGCCACGCTGATGGCCGGAGCCATACAGCAGGTCAGTGCTGGCGACTTCAGCCAGGCGGTAAAAGGAAACCGGCTGGCCAGTATTACAGGAAATGAAGAAACCGAAATCGCCGGGCAGCTGTCCACGAAAGTGGCCGGCGCCATGAATGTTGATGTGGGGGGAACCCTGACAGAAAAGATTGCCGCATTACGTAAATCTGTGGCGGCGGGCGGTCAGCAGATTATGGGGCCAACCGTGCATATCGGTAGCGAGGGCGTAAATACGCTAACTATGATGCTGGACACCATTGATTTACTGGCAGAGCTGGCGCAGCAGTGCGCGAGCCATTCGCACCCCAGTGTCGGTACGCCGACGAACGCGGGCGCATTTAACCAGACGGCAGCGAAGGCCGGACAGACCCGGAGCAAGTACCAGAACATCATCGCCTGATTCTCTCTTTTCAGCCCGCATAATGCGGGCTTTTTTATCCCCACTTTCAGACCGTATCAGACGCATTTTTAGCGTCGTTAATATCTGCCCCCGTTCATCCATTACCTCATTTGTTTCAGTGGCACAGCAAGCCGCTGCGGCTGTCTGTTGGCGACGAAATAACGGCGGAAGTGACGAAAACGGCGCTACACCGCACCCGCCTGCGGTTTTCGTGTTGAGAATGATTTCAGTTTTTCCGGTGGTACAAAACACATCGCCAGACCGTGCCAATGCTGGAGGTTTGACGGCCGATCGCTAACTGAAATGTGTGAAACAGATTTCAAAGATTACAGTTTTTGTGCGATTACCGGCCGTGGGTGAAAAATGCCGGTGCCGGACTTCATGCGGGATTAACAGCGATTACGTGACTTTTTACGTAACAACCGCATCGGAATCACGTAAGGGCGGGGAAGTGCCCAGACCTTATATGACGCGCTCTGGCGCGGAATGGCAGTGAAATGCGGAACTGAAATACTTTGCACAGCCTGAACCATCGCCATACCTGCAATAACGTACACGCTCCAGTGCTCAAATCACTAACAGATAGATATACAAAACTACCAACAAATCAGGGGGATTTCTGACCAATCTGGGCATTTTCAAAATTTGATGGGGGGCATCGGAAAACCGTCACAAACGTCACAAGATTTAAAAGTATTATCTATCTATATGATATTTAATAATAAATAAGCATATTTAAAACCATCACAAGAGCATCACAGAAGCATCACAGTGTGACGGTATTAAAACATCACAACTCTATTTTATAACTCATTGAATTTATTGAGTGTGATGGTTTACGTTACGTTTTGTGATGGTTTTACCGTCACAACATTTATTGTTTAGAATCATTATGATAGGGTTTCTTTTTGTAAGGTGTGATGGTTGTGACGGTTTTCCGAGGGAGCTTCCAATATTATGTTATGCGATGTTTTTATTCTTTAACGGGGATTTAATATCTTGGTAAGAGAGAAAATGATGTAAGTTCTGTTAATATTTATACTGGCTACAAATATAGTATCCATATGGTATTAATAGT
Source organism: Salmonella sp. SAL00670 (assembly GCF_046552235.1). Lineage (NCBI taxonomy): Bacteria > Pseudomonadati > Pseudomonadota > Gammaproteobacteria > Enterobacterales > Enterobacteriaceae > Salmonella > Salmonella sp. SAL00670. The sequence continues at coordinate 8,411 of NZ_JBGDUO010000002.1, read as the reverse complement.
ATGGTTATAATTTTTTATGATTAAAACTAAGGGACTAAAATGAAATTATCTCCAGCAGAATTAAAGTTAGAAAAGGATAAGGTGCAGGATAATAAATTCAATCAATATGTTAAACGTATAACACTAAAAAATGTCAGGGGATTTGATGAGGAAATTGTAGAGTTTAAAACCCCCGTAACTGCGCTTATTGGTACCAATGGCGGCGGGAAGTCGACGATATTAGGTGCTGTAGCCCTCGCTTATAAAAATGTTAAGCCAAGTAAATTTTTCCCTAAATCATTTTATGGCGACGATTCAATGAGTGATTGGGAGATTGGTTTTGAATTGATTGATAAGCCTATTTCAAAAGATAAAAACATTAACAGAACTGCAAAGTTCAAACAGATGAAATGGCGTAGAGATAGTTTTCCGGAGCGAAATGTTGTATATGTAGAAATACAACGAACAGTCCCTGCTGGTGAGCTAACTAAATTCAATAAGTTTTTATCTGGTGATTCAATTCAATTTGAAGTGAAAAACCTTAATCCTGATACAATAAAATATTGCACTGCAGTTTTGGATAAAAAAATAGAAGATTATAAATGTGTAATAAATAAGAATGATCCAACTTCTAGAATGTTTGTAGGCAAGGCGTTGAATGGTTCTGGTTATTCTCAGTTCCATTTTGGTGCAGGTGAAGCCTCAATAATAGATACTATTGATAGAATTGAAAATGCTACCGATAATTCTCTTATCTTGGTTGAAGAAATTGAGAATGGGTTGCATCCTGTCGCGGTAAGATTGTTTGTTAATTATTTGACAAATGTCGCGAAGCGAAAAAAACTGCAGATAATATTTACAACACATTCACAGGATGCAGTGAATGAGCTTGAGCCAGAAGCCGTTTGGGCCTCCATTAATAAAAAAGTTTGGAATGGTAAACTAAGCATTGAAAGTTTACGTGCTATTACGGGGCAGAAGGTAAATTCGAAGGTTATATATGTTGAAGATTCTTTTGCAAAAGAGTGGGTTGAGAATGCGATAGATAGATATCTTCCAAAATTAGCTTCAACAATAAAAGTTTATACGGCTGGCGGATATCCTAGTGTTGTTAAGGTTAGTCAATATCATAATGAGAACCCTACCATTAATTATCCTTCTATTGCCTTAGTTGATGGCGATATTAAAGGACGGCAGGGAACTAAGGAATTGCCTGAAAATGCAATGTTTATCGGGGACGACTATCCTGATGCTATAGTCTATCATTATATTGCTAAAAACATAGAAGAACATGCTTCAGTTTTAAGGCAAAGATGTTTGTTAACAAGATTTGATGCTGAAAAAATCAAGGCGGCTGTTGAAAGTGTAATGAATTCGGCATGTGATCATCATGTTTATTTTACTAGATTAAGTGATAAATTGGATTTTACATCTGAGTTGTTTATTAGGGCGGGTATGATAGATTTATTCAACGAGCACAACTCTGAGTTTTGGTCGCCAATCATGGACTTCATTAAAAAAGGATTGGATTGAATGGTTGAGAGTGAATTTATAAATATAGACTGGGATGATTTGTAAAGTCCGTACTACAATTTAATTAGAATTAAACTAATAAGATAAAGCCTCATTAGTCGAGGCTTTATCTTATATATGACCTTTTTCTTAACCTTATTTATTGTCTTGCTTTGGTGCAACAACCACTGATGCCAGTTTATCGATCAGACGTTCGCACGCTTCAACATCCTTCAGACTGCGCAATTTAACCTTTGCTATTTTAGGTTCATAGTCCCCGGTACAAAGATTCAATTCGATTTCAACATCGTTCCTGTTTAGCAATCCCATAATAACCCCTGCTAACTTCCTTGCCTGAGTGGCCACTTCAAAGATGAGATTAAGTCTATCCGGTGCATTGTTGGAAAAGCAAATAGTTTTACTAACGTCAAACCCGTTACTTTTGAAGTAATCTTGTATTGAAGCTGAAAGTTCAGGAGGGCAGGCAAGCCGAACGCCGGCCAGTTTTGAATGATGTAGTGGTGCTCCTTCTAACTCTTGCATTTTAGACTCCATATGAAAAAACCCCAGATTCGGGGTTTTTTGTTATCGATGTGGTCGATATGTGGACGTTGGTTGAAATAAATCCTTTTATTTCAGTGAGATACTGTGAAATAAAACGCGCCCGAAGGCGCGTTGGCGATACACTCAATGTAAGGGACTACTCTTCTTCTGCTTCGACGAAGCTGGCATCTTTCACCGATGCGGTGGCACGACGGGCTTCGCCTTTGTGCTGCACTTTATTGAGCTGCCGTTCCAGCTTGTTGATCAATTCATTAATAGCGGTGTACATATCTTCGTGTTTTGCGCTGGCGACCAGATGTCCGTTCGGTGTATTAATGGTGGCGTCAGCAATAAAACCCTGTGGCTCTTTAGACAGAATGATATGAGGATTAATCAGGTGAGTTTGCCATTTTTCCAGTTTGGCGAGACGGTCTGCGACATGTTGGCGGATTGCCGGAGTAATTTCCATTTGTTTACTGGTAATGTTCATTGTCATAAATTTTACCTCTTGTCTTTCCCGTCTTGGTGATTCCAGCATACCGTTCTTAATGTCAAAATGTGTGATGTAAATCACATTATTTTGTCACTTTTTGTCAAGGCGAACTTTTTGTGAGGCATCGCAGGAAGAAGCGATCTTTTACTTGAGGAATGGCTGAAAGCAGGCCATATTTGACTGGATGCGTTGCAGTGAAATCATTTCTGTTGCATCAGATATCGAATAAAAAAACGGCAGCCGGAAGGCTGCCGTTTTGCTTGTTGGTATTGCTTCAGGTGTTTTTGCTGTTAGCGGCAATAATTTTCGCGACTTTGTCAGCCTGCGCATTCAGCTGCATCTGACGATAGGCGTTTTCCATCAGCGGCAACGCATCGCGCGTGGCCTGCGTATCAGGATAATTGCGTAGCATACCTTCTACCCGGTTTACGACCGCAACCCATGCGCCGCGCGCGGTATAGTACTCTGCGACGGAATATTCATATTTCGCCAGACGGTCTTTCAGGAATACCAGACGCTTAGTGGCGTCGGTGGTGTACTGGCTATTAGGATAGCTGCGTACCAGTTTCGAAAAGTCATTGAACGCCGCCCGCGCATGTTGCGGATCGCGATCGCTGCGATCGACGCCAAAGAAACCTTGCAGCGCGCTATCATCCAGCGCCATGTTCGTCAGGCCGCGCATGTACATGACATAGTCAATATTAGGGTGCGTTGGATTAAGACGCATAAAACGATCGATGGCGGCCTGCGCTAGCGGCAAATCGGCGTTTTTGTAATAGGCGTAGATAAGATCCAACTGCACCTGCTGAGAATACGGTCCGAATGGATAACGATTATCTAACGCTTCCAATTGCGTTATTGCCTGTTTCCAGTTACCGTCCTGCAGCTTTTGCTGAGCAGTCGCGTAGATTTCATTCGGCGGATTATCGGGCACCTCTTCCTTTGAACCCGAGCAACCCGCCAGAAACAGGCTCAACGTGGCTGCTGCCACCAGATATTTCATGCGCGTCATGACGTTTTGACTTTCCTCAAAATGTTTTACGGGAGATTCTCTGTTCCTGCTCCCGGTTAAGACCAGCTACAATAGCACACTATATTAAACGGCAAAGCCGTAAAACCCAACGTTAAACGAAGAAGCTGTATATGGCACAACGAGTACAACTCACCGCAACGGTCTCCGAAAACCAACTCGGTCAACGCTTAGATCAGGCTTTGGCCGAAATGTTCCCGGATTATTCACGTTCGCGTATAAAAGAATGGATTTTGAATCAGCGCGTGTTGGTCAATGGTCAACTTTGCGATAAGCCAAAAGAAAAAGTGTTAGGCGGCGAGCGGGTGGCTATTGATGCGGAGATCGACGAAGAGATTCGTTTTGAAGCGCAGGATATCCCGTTAGATATTGTTTATGAAGATGACGATATTCTGGTTATCAACAAACCACGCGATCTGGTGGTACATCCTGGCGCGGGTAACCCGGACGGTACGGTACTGAACGCGTTGCTACATTATTATCCGCCGATTGCGGATGTTCCGCGCGCGGGCATTGTGCATCGTCTGGATAAGGACACGACGGGGCTGATGGTGGTGGCCAAAACCGTTCCGGCGCAAACGCGCCTGGTGGAGTCTTTGCAGCTGCGCGAGATTACCCGCGAATATGAAGCGGTCGCGATCGGACATATGACGGCGGGAGGAACGGTGAATGAACCCATCAGTCGTCACCCGACCAAACGTACCCATATGTCGGTGCATCCTATGGGCAAACCGGCGGTGACCCACTACCGCATTATGGAACATTTCCGTGTGCACACGCGTCTTAGGTTGCGTCTGGAGACCGGGCGTACGCACCAGATCCGCGTGCATATGGCGCATATTACGCATCCGTTAGTGGGCGATCAGGTCTACGGTGGTCGTCCACGTCCACCGAAAGGCGCATCGGAAGAATTTATTTCCACGCTGCGTAAGTTTGACCGCCAGGCGCTTCATGCAACGATGCTGCGTCTCTACCATCCTGTATCGGGTATCGAAATGGAGTGGCACGCGCCGATTCCACAAGATATGGTGGACCTTATCGATGCGATGCGCGCCGATTTTGAAGATCATAAAGATGATGTGGACTGGTTATGAATGCACTGATTGTCCCGCAGTGGCCGCTGCCGAAAGGCGTCGCAGCCTGTAGTTCTACCCGTATTGGCGGGGTGAGTTTACCGCCTTACGACTCGCTGAATCTGGGCGCGCATTGCGGCGATAACCCGGAGCATGTTGAAGAGAACCGCAAGCGTCTGTTTGCGGCGGGCAATCTGCCTTCGAAACCTGTCTGGCTTGAACAGGTTCACGGTAAAAATGTGTTGAGGCTTACCGGAGAACCTTATGCCTCCAAACGTGCGGATGCGTCTTACAGCAATACGCCAGGAACCGTCTGCGCGGTAATGACGGCAGACTGCCTGCCTGTGCTATTCTGTAACCGTGAGGGAACAGAAGTGGCGGCGGCTCATGCGGGCTGGCGCGGATTATGTGAAGGCGTACTGGAGGAAACTGTCACCTGCTTTGCTGACAAACCAGAAAATATCATCGCCTGGTTAGGTCCGGCGATCGGCCCGACCGTGTTTGAAGTGGGGCCGGAAGTGCGTGACGCATTTTTAGCAAAAGATGCGCAAGCCGATAGCGCATTTTTGCCGCACGGGGAAAAATTTCTGGCGGATATTTATCAGCTTGCACGCCAACGTCTGGCGAATACCGGCGTTGAACATGTCTATGGCGGGGATCGCTGCACCTTTAGCGAAAGTGAGACTTTCTTCTCTTATCGTCGCGACAAGACGACAGGTCGTATGGCAAGTTTTATTTGGCTGATATAACCTAAAGAATCAAGACGATCCGGTACGGGTAACTTTCTTTTCACATAATTCAGGTCATTCACCTTGAATAATTGAGGGATGACCTCATTTAATCTCCAGTAGCAATTTTGACCTGTTATGGGAGGAGTTATGCGTCTGGATCGTCTTACTAACAAATTCCAGCTTGCTCTTGCCGATGCCCAGTCGCTCGCGCTGGGGCACGACAACCAATTCATCGAACCTCTTCATTTAATGAGCGCCTTGCTGAACCAGGAAGGGGGATCGATACGTCCTTTATTAACCTCCGCCGGCATTAATGCTGGCCAGTTGCGCACCGCTATCGATCAGGCGCTGAGCCGTTTACCGCAGGTGGAAGGCACCGGCGGCGACGTACAGCCTTCTTCGGAACTGGTACGCGTACTGAACCTTTGCGACAAGCTGGCGCAAAAACGGGGAGACAATTTTATTTCGTCAGAGCTGTTTGTTCTGGCGGCGCTTGAGTCTCGCGGCACGTTAACCGATCTGCTGAAATCAGCCGGTGCGACCACGGCCAATATCACTCAGGCAATTGAACAGATGCGCGGAGGTGAAAGCGTGAACGATCAAGGGGCTGAAGACCAACGTCAGGCCTTGAAAAAATATACCGTCGATCTGACCGAGCGGGCTGAACAAGGCAAGCTTGACCCGGTAATTGGTCGTGATGAAGAAATTCGCCGTACCATTCAGGTACTGCAACGTCGTACTAAAAATAACCCGGTGTTAATCGGTGAGCCAGGCGTAGGTAAAACCGCCATTGTTGAAGGGCTGGCGCAACGTATTATCAACGGTGAAGTACCGGAAGGCCTGAAAGGCCGTCGCGTGCTGGCGCTGGATATGGGCGCGCTGGTGGCCGGGGCGAAATATCGCGGCGAATTTGAAGAGCGTCTGAAAGGCGTGCTGAACGATCTGGCGAAACAGGAAGGCAACGTCATCCTGTTTATTGACGAGCTGCACACCATGGTTGGCGCAGGTAAGGCTGATGGCGCAATGGACGCCGGGAATATGCTGAAACCGGCGCTGGCGCGTGGTGAACTGCACTGTGTGGGCGCCACCACGCTGGATGAATACCGTCAGTACATTGAAAAAGACGCGGCGCTGGAACGTCGTTTTCAAAAAGTGTTTGTCGCAGAACCTTCAGTGGAAGACACCATTGCTATTCTGCGTGGCCTGAAAGAACGTTACGAGCTGCATCACCATGTGCAGATCACTGACCCGGCGATTGTGGCGGCGGCAACATTGTCTCATCGCTATATCGCCGACCGTCAGTTGCCGGATAAAGCTATCGACCTCATCGATGAAGCGGCATCCAGCATTCGTATGCAGATTGACTCTAAGCCGGAGGAGCTGGACAGGCTCGACCGCCGCATTATTCAGCTCAAACTGGAACAGCAGGCGTTGATGAAAGAGTCTGACGAGGCGAGTAAAAAACGTCTCGATATGCTGAATGAAGAACTGGACGATAAAGAGCGCCAGTATTCTGAGTTAGAAGAAGAGTGGAAAGCGGAAAAAGCCTCGCTCTCCGGTACGCAAACTATTAAAGCGGAGCTGGAGCAGGCGAAGATCGCCATCGAGCAGGCGCGTCGCGTTGGCGACCTGGCGCGAATGTCTGAACTGCAGTACGGCAAAATTCCGGAGCTGGAAAAACAGTTGGAAGCCGCGACCCAGTCGGAAGGTAAAACCATGCGTCTGTTACGTAACAAAGTAACGGATGCGGAAATTGCCGAAGTGCTGGCGCGCTGGACCGGTATTCCGGTTGCCAGAATGCTGGAAGGCGAACGCGAAAAACTGTTGCGTATGGAACAAGAGTTACACAGCCGTGTGATCGGGCAGAATGAAGCCGTTGAAGCAGTATCGAACGCCATACGTCGTAGCCGCGCGGGGCTGTCCGATCCGAACCGTCCGATTGGTTCCTTCCTGTTCCTTGGGCCGACGGGGGTCGGTAAAACCGAACTGTGTAAAGCGCTGGCTAACTTTATGTTCGACAGCGACGACGCGATGGTGCGTATCGACATGTCTGAGTTTATGGAGAAACACTCCGTGTCTCGTTTGGTCGGGGCGCCTCCGGGATATGTCGGCTATGAAGAAGGCGGTTATTTGACGGAAGCGGTACGCCGTCGTCCTTATTCCGTCATCTTGTTGGATGAAGTGGAAAAAGCGCATCCGGATGTATTCAACATTCTGTTGCAGGTGCTGGACGACGGTCGACTGACTGACGGGCAGGGGAGAACGGTCGACTTCCGTAATACGGTGGTCATTATGACTTCTAACCTCGGTTCCGATCTCATTCAGGAGCGCTTTGGCGAACTGGATTACGGTCGAATGAAAGAGATGGTGCTGGGTGTGGTTAGCCAAAACTTCCGTCCGGAATTTATCAACCGTATTGATGAAGTTGTGGTATTCCATCCGTTAGGTGAACAACACATCGCTTCTATTGCTCAGATCCAGCTGCAGCGTCTGTACAAACGTCTGGAAGAACGTGGTTATGAAATCCATATCTCCGACGAGGCGCTGAAACTGTTGAGCGCCAACGGTTACGATCCGGTCTACGGGGCGCGTCCGTTAAAACGTGCTATTCAACAGCAGATCGAAAACCCACTGGCGCAGCAAATCCTGTCTGGTGAACTGGTTCCTGGCAAAGTGATTCGCCTTGAAGCCAATGATGATCGTATTGTGGCAGTGCAGTAAGTCACAAATTTGAATAAAACGGGCTCTGACGGGCTCGTTTTTGTTTAAAAACCAGGCGAAAATAGGCTTTTGGTTCAAATGTTGTTTGAAAAGTGAACGGTTGAGCTTTTTTTTGCATTTAGGTCTTGTCAGGCTCTAATAACTCCCTATAATGCGCCACCACTGACACGGAACAACGGCATACAGGCCGCCGGGTCAGAAAGGCTTCGTTAAGAAGTCTGTGAGGAAAGCGAAAATAAAGGCTTGACTCAAAAAGAGGAAAGCGTAATATACGCCACCTCGCGACGGTGAGCTGAAAGCCGCGTCGCACCTGCTCTTTAACAATTTAT